>JAUNDN010000057.1:0-13401 GCA_030526045.1 Bacillota bacterium
TGAAAAATAATTGTAAATATAAGAGAAATAGAATAAAATACTTGTTAAGCGATTTTATTGAGGTGAACAGACATGATTAGCATTTTATCAAGAATTTTTATTAAAAATAGTGGAGATGTAAAGAATCCGGTGGTTCGTCAGGCATACGGGATGCTGTGCGGTGCATTGGGAATCGGGCTGAACATTTTTCTCTTTCTGGTGAAATTCCTGGCGGGACAGTTGTCGGGCTCCATAGCCATAACGGCGGATGCTTTTAACAACCTTTCTGATGCCGGATCATCGGTGATTACATTGTTTGGTTTTAAGATGGCAGGGCAGAAACCGGACAGTGACCATCCTTTTGGCCATGGCAGAATTGAATATATATCAGGACTTCTGGTATCGATCATTATTTTGATCATGGCATTTGAATTGTTTAAGTCCTCCATCGATAAAATTCTGCATCCGGAAGCGGTGGAAGCCGGCCCGCTTGTTCTGATAATCCTGATCCTCTCAATCTGCGTGAAGGTATATATGTATCTGTATAACCGGAGTGTGAGCAGGAAGATTGACAGCGCCGCCATGATGGCGACAGCCAAGGACAGTATCAGCGACAGTATTGCAACGGTTGTGGTACTTCTGACAACACTGCTTGCAAGCCTGACAGATATTCAGGCTGACGGATGGTGTGGTCTATTGGTTGCGGCCTTTGTCTTTTATGCAGGATTCAGTGCAGCCAAGGACACCATAAGTCCACTCCTCGGACAGCCTCCGGAACCGGAATTTGTTAAGCGGATTGAAGAAATCATCATGGAATACAAGAATCAGGGCGTAATCGGTATTCATGACCTTGTTGTACATAATTACGGACCCGGAAGAGTGATGCTTTCCGTGCATGTGGAGGTACCCTCCACAGGGGATATACTGGTACTACATGATATGATTGATCTGATTGAGCACAGACTCGGTGACGAGCTGGGGTGCAATGCGGTCATTCATATGGATCCTATATGTGTAGATGATGAGAAGACGAATGAAATGAAGCAAATGGTGGCGAACATTATCGGCGGGATGGAGGGAGAAGTCACCTTCCACGATTTCAGAATCGTGCAAGGCCCGACCCATACCAACCTGATTTTCGATGTGGCGGTACCGTTTGATTATCAAATGACGGATGCAGAGGTCGTAAGCTATATCCAAGAGAAAATTACCGAAATAGATAAGAATTATTATGCGGTGATTGAGGTGGATAAGGCATATTGCTGAAAAAAAGACGGACACTAATGAAAAATAAAATAATAGGTCGGAAATTTATATGAATAAAGAAAGACGGGAATATTTGGAATATGGGTTATTAACAGTGGTGTCCCTGCTATGCTATTTGTTGGTACTGCAGATGTTGACCGGTCAATACCTATGGGAACACAACACGTATAATACTTATGCATTACAGGCTGATTCGTGGAGACAGGGAAGACTTGATCTTGGCGAGAATTATAGCTGGCTGGAAATTGCAGAATACAATGGGAAGTATTATTGCAGCTTTCCACCGTTTCCCTCTTATGTATTATTCCCGTTAACTTTGATTTTTGGAAGTAATACACCGGATGGAATGGTCTTACTTTTGTTTGATGTTATGGCAGTTGTTTTTCTCTATAAGATTGCGATAACGCTGAAGCTTTCACCGGGTGCAGCAGCATTGAGCGCATTGTTTTTTTCTATTTGTACGAATATGGCATTTGTGATCTTTGTTCCATATGTGTGGTTTTTTGCCCAGACATTAAGTTATAGTCTGGCTGCTGCGGCAATTTACTATGCCTTAAAAGGAAAGGGCAGTTTATCCCTGTTTCTCTGGAGCTGTGGTGTGGGATGCAGACCGATGCAGGCATTTTTTGTTCCTGTTTTGTTATTGATTTTATATCATAAGGAGAGAGAAAAGCATCCGGAAGAAAAATGGTATATGCTTATCCTGAATAAAGCCTATTGGGGGCTTCCGGCACTTGTCGTCGCTATTTCTTATATGGTACTAAATTATCTTAGATTTGGTAACGTTGTAGAATTCGGACATAATTATCTGCCGGAATTTGTGTATGAGCATAAGCAGTTTTCAACCGATTACATTGCCGGCAATTTTAAGATGCTGATGAATCTTCCTAACTTTACGGAAGAAGGACGGATGATGATAGATCATTTTGGCAATCTGAATTTTTTGTGGGTAAATCCGGCGATACTGTTTACAGTTTTAGGGATCATATTTGTTTGTATAAAAAAAGAAAAAGAAGCTGCTTTACTTGGGGGAATAACAGTATTACTATCGGTGGTTTATCTGATTGTGACCATGATGCATGCAACCATGGGAGGGTGGCATTTTGGAAATCGCTATACAAATGATATCCTGCCGTGGCTGTTTGTTTGTCTTGTTTTGGTGATGGCAAGGCACAGCAGATTGGTCAAATGGCAGGTCCCCTTTGCGATATGGGGAATTCTATTTAATGTGGTTGGAACCATTATTGTGTATAACGGATTGGGCTGAGACCTATGAAAGGGCATGAGAACACCATGCGGGGATGAAGATGGAAATTGATTTGTATGACGTTTGGAAACGGCTGAAGGAAAAGATATATAAGTACAGGGTACTGCTTATTTGCCTTGCAGAAATCATTTTTATTGCCGGTTATGCCTGGGTGACGCTAACAAGGGATACGGTAGATATTTCTTTTGCCGGAGTTACTGAGAATCTTTGTACGGAGGGGATTTCTTTAGACAGAGGCATCTATGATATTTCTGTGAAGTATAGGGCTACAGATGGCGGCATAGCAGAAGTGTTTGGACAAACACTGAATAATCAAAGTATTTGGTGCGATAGAGCAACACTTGTCAAGGAAAAGACGGAAACCTCTTTTCAGGTATGGATTAATGATAAAACGGATGGATTTGGCGTGGCGGTCAGTTCTGATGGGGGAGAATTGGCAGTTGATCAAATCCGGATCAAGACGGCATGGAACTCCATGCTGTATCTGATCGTCTGTGCGCTTGCCAAAATAGGTTTTCTGGATCTTGTTTTATTTGCAATCATGTTCCGCAATCAATTACAGAGATATTCTGTCATTATTTGCGGAATCATTGGGATTACCTTTATATGCTCTCTTGGAATTTTTACACGATATTTATTGATGGGGCATGATGCTATGTTCCACATGAATCGGATTGAAGGATTAAAGGACGGACTTTTGTCCGGTACATTTCCGGTTCGGATACAGCCTACGTGGAATAATGGCTGGGGGTATGCGGTATCGGTAATGTATGGAGATTTGCTCCTGGTTTTTCCGGCGCTGATGCGGATATGCGGGTTTACCGTACAGACGACATGGAAGACATTTCTCGTAACAGTAAATTTAGCAACAGCAATCGTATCGTTTTATTCCTTCCGGAAAATATGCAAGGATAACTACAAAGCATTATTTGCATCACTCTTGTATTGTACAGGGTTATATCGGCTGGCATGTATCTATGTCAGAGCGGCAGTGGGAGAATTCGGAGTTATGATTTTTCTTCCGCTTGTTGTCCTTGGCTTCTGGTATGCCGTTGGTGAGGATGTATCGCAAAAGGAGTACGGGAAAAAGCTGATTGCGCCGGTGATCGGATTTACGGGGATGCTGCAGACGCATATACTGACCTGTGAGATATCGGCATTATTTATTATTTTGCTTTGCATTATAATGATTCGGAAGGTACTTCAGAAAAAGACATTTATTTACCTTGCCAAGATAGTGATTGCCACTGCTTTGGTGAATTTGTGGTTTCTGGTCCCTTTCTTTCAATTTTTCGGTGAAAATCTTGTTATTTCCGGGATGTCAGAAATGCGGAATGATTTCCGGACATGGGGGTTGAGTGTTACAGAGCTTTTTGCAACATCGGCTTCACAGGCCTATTATTTTACATTCGGTGAAAACGTGTCACTGGCATATAAATGTACGCTTACTGTGGGATTTGCATTATGGGCAAGTGCTGCTCTGATATTGTTTCTTCTATGGAACAAAAGAATTGAAAAGCCGAAAGCAACCAAGATTCTGCTTACGTTTGGCATCCTATCGGCCTGCATGGCAACAAATCTGTTTCCCTATGATTTTGTGAAAGAATACCTTCCGCTTTTTGCAAATGTCTTGCCAAAAATTCAATTTTCGTACCGCTTTTTGGGAATGACAGGGCTATTCTTTTCACTTGCCGCTCTTTTTGCAATGATAGGGCTTAAGGAAGAAAAACAAAACAGTTACATTTCTGTTCTGTTGATAATCATATCAGTGCTGGCAATCTATCAGGGGATGAATTATCAGTATCAGATTCTGTATAGCGGAGAATGCCAGAATAAGTATTGTGCATCAAGTCTGGATACAACGGCTGTAATAACGGGTGAATATTTATATAAAAATTCTTCCGTGGATCTTACCAACGTGGACAGAGAGGTTACCGGGAACGGGGTGGAAGTACTTGAAACAAAGAAAAATTATTTGAACACGGATGTTGTGTGCAGGGTAGAGCAAAAGGATGCATATATTGAGATTCCTACCTTCTATTATCCGGGATATGTTGCGGTTGATGATACAGGGGATGATTATAAGCTCATAAGAAGTGATAATAACAATCGGATCCGCGTGGAACTTCCGAAAGGGTTTGACGGAACGATACATGTTTCCTATAAGGAGCCACTGTATTGGAGAATCTGCGAAATGATCTCTCTGTTTGCGTTGATCGGATTGATATGGGCTTGGCGGGAGAAACGTTATGAATAGGCAAAGGATCATCTTATTTTTTCTGATAGGAGTGTTTTTCTATATAGTCAGACCAAAATCAAGTCTGCACAGGATTCGAATGGATAAGCTTGTAAGAGCGCACAAGCTAATCTGTGTTTTTGTTATTTATGCTACCTGCTTTGTGGCGTTTTCGACTATGAAAATCAGTGATTGGTGGAGCGATAAAGGACCTGATTATCAATTTCAGTATGAAGCGATGACAGAAGCAGTGCTTGACGGGCATTTTTATTTGGATTTGGAGGTCTCCCCCGAGCTGGCAGCAATGGAGAATCCTTATGATTCTGTAAAAAGAAGCGAAGAAAATGTTCCTTTTTACTGGGACCATGCATTTTACAATGGTCACTATTATATGTATTTCGGGGTAGTGCCGGTATTTCTTTTGTTTGTTCCGCTCAAAATACTGGGGATTTCTTTATTTTCCTATCAGGCCACACAAATCTTTGTAATATTCAGTATTATCGGAATGTTTGCAGTGTTTTATGAAATTACGAAACGAATGTGTCCGGGAATTCCATTGTCCGGATTCCTTTCTGTTGGCGTAGCCACTTCATGGATCGCAGTATGGTACGCTGTTAAGTATCCGGCTTTATACTGTACGGCAAATACAAGCGGGATCTGTATGGCGGTATGGGGATTCTACTTTTGCTATCGTGCATTTGTGACGGACGTAAGCAGAAAAACAACAGTGATTCATGCGGTTCTGGGGGCACTTTTCAGTGCGCTGACATTTGGTTGCAGACCAACGATTGGTTTGTACTGCATTGTGTTAATTCCCCTCTTGCTCTTTTTCTATAAAAATTGTGGAAGGATGAAAGAATTTATTAAGGTATTTCTGCCGTTCTGCATTCCGTTTGTGATAGTAGCCGTGTTATTAATGCTTTATAATTATGCAAGGTTTGATAATCCCTTTGAATTTGGTCAAAGCTATCAGCTGACAACGGTGGATCAGCATGCTTACAGTGATAATAAATTCAAACTAAATGAATGTATAACCGGGCTTTGGTTCCATTTTTTTTCCTATGAGGCGATTAGTGAGTCTTTCCCATTCATTCACCATGACGGATGCTTTGTTTTATTCCCGATTCTTTTTATCGGCTTGAGGAGCATAGGATTAGCCGGGGATCGTAAAAGAGGAGATTCTATGGTTAAGGGATTAACAGCAACGATAATGCTTGCTGTTGTGATAATAACCTTTTATCATGTGACATGGGCTCCGATCATGTTCAGGCGGTATTCACTGGATTTCAATTTTTTGCTGGGCTTTCTCGTTATGTTTGGAACCTGCGGACTGTACTGGCATGCAAAGGATCCCGCAAAGGTTTCCTTTTGGCTGACAATGCTTGCTGCATATACATTTGTCATTTGCTTTTTACTATATTTTGTTGACTATGATTATTCCATTGCAACGCATCAACCGGAGATATTGGAAAAGGCCAGGGACCTGGTCGTTTTTTGGAAAAAATAATATGCTGTAATTTCCTGTAAATTTCTTGCTTATACAGATGAAAACGTGTATAATGCGTTGTGGAAAGATTGTTACTAAAATAACAATAGCAGAAAACCTGCTATGAAATAGAAAGAAGAGGAGACTTGACATGAAGAAACCCACAGTATTAATGATTTTAGACGGATATGGATTGAATGAGAAGAAGGAGCACAATGCCGTGGCAGAAGCCAAGACCCCTGTCATGGATAAGCTGATGGCTGAGTGTCCTTTTGTTAAAGGAAATGCAAGCGGTATGGCAGTTGGATTACCGGAAGGACAGATGGGAAACTCTGAGGTAGGACATCTGAATATGGGC
The DNA here is from genome assembly GCA_030526045.1 of Bacillota bacterium. Lineage (GTDB taxonomy): Bacteria > Bacillota > Clostridia > Lachnospirales > Lachnospiraceae > Suilimivivens. The sequence continues at coordinate 6,593 of JAUNDN010000057.1, forward strand.
GCAGGCCGCATTGTTTATCAGGAGCTTACCAGAATCACGAAGGAAATTCAGGATGGAACCTTTTTTGAGAATCCTGCGCTTTTGAAGGCTGTAGAGAATTGCAAGAAGAATGACAGTGCACTGCATATGTTCGGTCTTCTTTCTGACGGTGGTGTACACAGCCACAATACTCACCTTTATGGTCTTCTTGAGCTTGCTAAGAGAAACGGACTTTCCAAGGTATATGTTCATTGCTTCCTGGATGGACGTGATACGCCTCCCGCAAGTGGAAAGGGATATGCACAGGACTTAGAGGCAGAGATGAAGAAGATCGGCGTAGGTAAGATTGCTTCCGTGATGGGACGCTACTACGCGATGGACAGAGATAACAACTATGACAGAGTGAAACTTGCATATGACGCGCTGACAAAGGGCGAAGGACAGACAGCTGTAAGCGGTCCCGACGGAATTCAGGCGTCCTACGATAAGGACGAGACGGATGAATTTGTAAAGCCTACGGTAGTGGTTGAGGACGGAAAGCCGGTTGCGACCATCAAGGATGGTGATTCCGTGATCTTCTTTAACTTCAGACCTGACCGTGCAAGAGAAATTACCAGAAGCTTCTGCGATGATGATTTCAAGGGCTTTGAAAGAGGCAAGAGACTGGATATTACCTATGTGTGCTTCTCTGATTATGATCCGACAATCCCGAATAAGGAGGTTGCATTCCACAAGATTTCAGTTACCAATACCTTTGGCGAGTGGCTTGCAGCAAACCATATGAAGCAGGCAAGAATTGCCGAAACAGAGAAATATGCACATGTTACCTTCTTCTTTAACGGTGGTGTGGAAGAACCGAATGAGGGAGAAGACAGAATTCTTGTAAACTCCCCTAAGGATGTTGCAACCTATGATCTGAAGCCGCAGATGAGCGCCTATGAAGTGTGCGACAGACTGGTAGAAGCAATTAAGTCCGATAAGTATGATGTCATTATCATCAACTTTGCTAATCCTGACATGGTTGGACATACCGGTGTGGAGAATGCTGCAATCAAGGCAGTAGAAGCAGTAGATGAATGCGTTGGAAAAGCAGTTGCTGCAATCAAGGAGGTAAATGGTCAGTTGTTTATCTGTGCCGACCACGGAAATGCAGAGCAGCTGGTTGACTATGAGACAGGTGCACCGTTTACTGCACACACAACCAATCCTGTACCGTTTATTCTTGTCAATGCGGATCCTTCTTACACATTAAGAGAGGGAGGATGCCTTGCAGATATCGTTCCTACCCTGATTGAAATGATGGGAATGGAGCAGCCTGTGGAAATGACCGGAAAATCACTGCTGATCAAGAAATAAAGAGTTCTTCAGCCGGTAAGGTGATGGAATAGTTCATATAATAGAAAGATTTTGAGCCATAGATTAAGAAATTATTAATCTATGGCTCTTTCTGTTGACGGAGGGAGAATACTCCTATATCATAACTGTATTAACGACATTAGTACACTACACACAAAATGAGATTAAAATTAGTTAAAGAAAGGAAAAGGTATGATATTCATAGATTACAGAGATGCAAGACCTATCTATGAACAGGTAGTGGAAAAGTTCAGAATGCTGATCCTGCGGGGTGTTCTTAAACAGGACGACAGACTGCCGTCGGTGCGCAACCTGGCTGTAGAGCTGTCGATCAACCCCAATACGATCCAGCGTGCCTACGCGGAGCTTGAGCGGCAGGGCTACATTTATACGGTGAAGGGGAAGGGCAACTTTGTCTCGGATAGCGGACAGCTGCTCCGGAAATATAAGGAGGAGCTGTTTTCACAGCTTAAGGAAATCTGCAGAGCAGCGTTTGAAACAGGGATTACAAAAGAAGAATTAATCGGATATATCAGAGAGGGAGGACAATATGATTGAAATCAGAAATGTGACGAAGTCCTATGACGGATTAAAAGCAGTTGATGATGTCAGTGTCACGATTAAAGAAAACAGTGTGTTTGGGCTGATCGGTACGAATGGAGCAGGAAAGAGCACTATATTGCGCATGATGGCCGGTGTGCTTAAGCCGGAGAAGGGTGAAATAGCAATCGATAACCTTCCTGTTTTTGATAATATGGAAGCAAAACACAAAATCTACTTTATTGCGGATGAACCTTACTTTTTTGGAAACAGCAATGCTATTGACATGCAAAAATATTTGAGCAGTGTGTACCCTGAATTTGCTAAGGAGGACTTTTATAATTACTTGATCAATTTCGGGCTGGATAAAAAGAGAAAGACCAATACCTATTCCAAGGGGATGAAGAAGCAGCTGGCGCTCATTTGTGGTGTATGCAGTGGCGCGAAGTATCTGCTTTGCGATGAGACTTTCGATGGGCTGGATCCTGTCATGCGCCAGGGCATCAAGAGTATCTTTGCCAGTGAGATGGAGCGGAGGGGACTCACACCGGTAATTGCATCCCATAATTTAAGAGAGCTTGAGGATATCTGTGATCACGTAGGACTCTTGCACAAGGGTGGTGTACTGCTGTCTAAGGATCTGGAGGATATGAAATGCAATATTCAGAAGATCCAGTGCGTGTTTAAGACGATTGATGATGAGGCCAAGGTCATATCCACGCTGGATATCATGAAGAACGAAAAGCGAGGTTCGCTGAATGTGCTTACTGTAAGAGGAAACAAGGCTGAGATCCTGGCGACCTTTGCCACGGTGAATACAGTGTTCTTTGAGGCATTGCCTCTTTCCCTCGAGGAAATCTTTATCAGTGAAACGGAGGTAGTGGGTTATGACATCAAAAAACTCATTCTGGGATAGTATCAAAGAAAATAACAAGAGACGGGTTTGGCTGTGGCTGGTGTCGGCACTTACTTACGTGATCGCTTTTCCGACTGCGGTAGCCATGGATATCAGCAGAGGGAAATCAAATGAAGCGTATCTGATTGAATCCTTGGGGGAAACACTGGGCAGGGAAGCCCTTCAGCAGGACCTACTTAACAGGATGAAAATATGCTTTGGTGTGGAGAATTATGCCCTGCTTGCGGCAACTGCAGCCATTGCTATCATCAGTGCGATTCAGGGCTTTAGTTATTTATACAGCAAAAGAAAAATTGATTTTTATTTGGGAATGCCGGTAAAAAGAAGCAGACGATTCCTGACCATCTGGCTTAACGGCGTGATGGTCTATCTGATTCCCGCTTTCACCGGCACCTTACTTGGCTGGCTGATTGCATCGGGAAACGGCCTTATGACATCGGCAATCCTGAGAGAGAGCGTGCTTTCCCTCGGACTGATGCTGTGCGTATACCTTGGGGTATATCATCTTGCAATCCTGGCAGTCATGCTCACGGGTAATGTAATCATTACCTGTTTTGGAACTGCGGTATTTTTACTGTATGAATTGGCAGTGAGAATACTGATTACAGGCTATAAGAGCATGTTCTTTAAAACCTTTGTCTATCACGATGATATGGTCATGCCGTTGCTTTCCCCCTTTGCAATTTATACGAAATATGCGATGAAGCATAAGGAGGGGATCACAAATGCATTCCCTACAGTGGCTTCTCTTTTGGGATTTGCTGTCGTGATCGGATGTGTGGCTTATCTTTGTTATTTGAAGCGCCCCGGGGAGGCGGCGGGAAAAGCCCTTACTTTTAAGGCACCTCAGCCATTTATCAAAATTTTGCTTGCAATTCCTGTGACATTACTTTCCGGATATGTGGTGGCTGACATTGTGGGATATGATCCAAACTGGGGCGGAGACGGTATCAGTTTCGTCATTTTCTCCATGGCAATTGTACTGATCGTGATTTGCTGTCTGATTCAGGTGATCTATGAATTTGATATCAAAGGAATTTTTCACGGGATAAGCCATATGATCATCTCAGGAGCAGTGGTGGCAGCGGTGTTTATGATCTTCCGGTATGATGTCTTCGGATATGACAGATACCTTCCGGATGTAGAGAAGGTATCAAGCGCAGCACTTATCCCTCCATATGAATACAGCTATTACGGAGAAAACTATTTTGATGAAAATTTTGAATATGTGGGAAAAGAAGACTTTTTCAAGGAGCACATGTACCTGACGGATATCGATACAGTGAATGAACTGCTAAAGAATTCGAATGATGCCGTTGCAGCGTGTGATGATCTGCATCAGTTTTATGGTGATGAGACGGATGAACAGTGGTACACACTGGAAGTGTTTTTCAGGATGGGGGCAAAAAGAACTGCAAGCAGAAGGATCTATGTGAATCCGGATGATCCGAAGACGATGGAGCTTCTGGACAGAATCGTGGGCACGAAGGAATATAGTGAAGGAGCATATATCAGCAATGCTGATGCGATTGATCATGTTTTGAAGGATGAAAAAGCCAAGGTGACTGTATACTACGGCTCCAATATTTACAACCAGAAAATCACGAGAGAAGAAGCATCGGAGCTTCTTGCTCTCTACAGGGAGGATGTCAGAGAATGCCGACTCTCTGATTTAAGAGGTAAAATTCCAACGGGAAGCCTTCGCATCGGTGTGGAAAAAAGAGACACGAACTATACCTCCTACAGGGAATCGGAAGTCAAAATCTATCCTTTTTATACAAAGTGTGTGGAATATCTGAAGGAAAAGGATATCTATATGGAAACCTTCTTAAAGCCTGAAGATGTTGAGAAAATCCAGGTCACCAATTATAATTATGAAGTTCAGGAGCAGAAGCAGGGTGATGCGGATACATTGGAGTATATCCGTAATGCGGTCTATGATCAGGAAGAGGATATCCGGGAACTTTGCGATAAACTGTATCCTTCCGATTGGATCTACTCGGGATGGAGTATGGGTGCAGATGCAGAAAGAGACTATTCTGTCACTGTTTACTTTAAGCCGGAAAAGAACGTGGATGGTATGGGTGTTGCTTACTTCTCATTTTTAGAGGGAGAAACACCGGAATTTGTGCAAGCGGACACTTTGTATGAGGAATGAGATGACAAAAGACGATCCGGATTGGTTAAAAAATTGTTAAAATTGCACAAAAAAATATTTTTGGACTAAAAAAATGATCAATAAAGCTAAATGATAAAGTGTTTAAAATCAATATAATGCTAATAATAACGTAAAATCAAGATACAAAACGGGATTATTAGCATTATATTTTTATTTGCGATTGTAAAAACGAAATAAAGAACCAAATATCCAAAATTGCGTTCAAATATAGCCAAAGAACATGCGCAATATATTTTTATTTATCTGCGTTTTTTACGCGAAAAAGGTAGTAATAATTGCTTGAATGCCTGTAAAATACGGAAAAACAGTTAACAGAAAATTTTGAGCATAATATTTTTAAAATCCAATTGTTGAAAAGTTACAAAACTTCAAAAAATGGTACATTATTCCTATAAAATGATTGACGGTGAGGCAAATAAAAATATATAATATACGTGGTAAGATTTATGAATTCTCTTGAATGGAGGGAGATTTATGGAAGAACGCAGAGGAATAAATCGTGTTGATTATGTGGTGAAAAGTGTCATAGTTACATGCGATACGTTCGAAAAATTTGTGGTGGAGGCTGCTAATGTAAGCCCGCTTGGTATGGGGTTGATCGCTCCTGCAGGCACACCAAAGCTCGTCGGGAGACAGATTATCATTGTCGCGGATACATTGATTATGTATGCGGACGTGCTTCGGCAGGAGGAGATGGCAGACGGACGATTCCAGGTCGGAATCCGGGCAAGAAAATTCACTCCAACGGTACTTCAATATTTGTTTGACCACATAGCGGAATAGAAAAAGCATAATTATTTTTACATATATAGAAATTGAATTAAGTAGAGAAGAAGACAAAGAAAAACGTTGATTATTTAGAAGGGAGTAAAAAGATGAAAAATAACACTTTGAAAGCAATGGGTATAGCGGTTGGTGCAGCACTTAGCTTAATGTATGCGACCGGCATTGAAGTACAGGCTGAAGAATTAGAAGGCGGCGGAGGAGGAAGTCTTACGCCTTCAGAGGCGGTTGAGCAGGTAGTGACGGAAGAAAAGGAAGTAGAAGCTGAAAAACAATCAGTCGAGGAATTCAATGAAACTGCAGAGGAAAATGGTTTCACAGAAGAACAAATTTCAACAGATGGAACCTATACTAATGAGGATGAAGATAAATCAGCTACATTAGAGGTTAGCACAACAACTAATCCTAATGTTGATACTTCCCAGATAACACCTACTGATGAAAACGATCCTGATGCTGTTTGGGTGTCTACAACTGAAAAGACACTTACAATAACAGAGACTCAGAAGGGTGAGAATATTACTGAGGAAGAAAAGGTTACTCTTGAAGAAGCTGGTTATGAAGTTGATATAGAACCGCTTCCTCATAAAGAAGGCGCCAATATTACTGAGGAAGAAAAAGCAGAGCTTGAGAAGGAAGGTTATGTCGTAACAGAGACAGAGCTTGAACACCAGAGCGGTTCCAACATCAGTGCAGAGGCAAAGGCAGCCCTTGAAGCCCAGGGATATATCGTAACAGAGACTACCCTGACACACCTCGACGGAGCGAACTTAAGTGCGGAGGCAAAGGCAGCCCTTGAGGCACAGGGATATATCGTGACAGAGACCACGCTGACCCATAAGGACGGCTCCAACATCAGTGCAGAGGATAAGGCGGCACTGGAGGCCCAGGGTTACATCGTAACAGAGACCACACTGACAGAAGTAAAGGGTTCCAACATCAGTGCAGAGGCAAAGGCAGCCCTTGAAGCGCAGGGATATATCGTAACAGAGACCACACTGGAACACCAGAGCGGTTCCAACATCAGTGCAGAGGCAAAGGCAGCCCTTGAAGCCC
>JAUNDN010000057.1:13501-14535 GCA_030526045.1 Bacillota bacterium
AGGCAGCCCTTGAAGCGCAGGGATATATCGTAACAGAGACCACACTGGAACACCAAGAAGGATTGAACCTGACAGCAGAGCAGAGGGCAATCCTAGAAGCACAAGGATATATTATTGTAGACGGCCAAATAATTAGAGTTGTCAAGGATAATCTTAATAAAAATGAAGCGCTTGATTTAGTTAATAATCATGGATATACTTGGTCTAACGATGGTAATGAAGACATTCTTTATGATACTGGCTTAAATGGTAATGTTAAGATTAATAGTGTAGACCTTGATTTGGGACATTTTGGTGTTATTACTAAAGAGTTAGATGTTTCTAGCGACTTTGAGTCGAATTTCCTTGTTATTGGAGATGTTAATACAAATGGTCATTCTATAGGTTCTACTAGTGGTTCATTTTCAAAGGATGAAGCTGATGTTTTGTCTAAGAGCTATTACACAGGTAAATTAAAAGGAAATGTTAACTTACATGATACTTCTGATACTGTTGAGCGTTTAAATGTTGGAAATGGTCATCTTGCGGATACTTGGAATAACATTGTAGAAGCTGCAAAATCTGCTATTGAATCCATAAAACAGGATAATTCTACTACTTTATTGCAAATAAGTGATAATAATACTGGCAATAATACTGAGTTTAATACTAGAAATGGAAAAGTTGTTATTTCAGTTAACGTTAATGGAGATACTTTTGATTTCTACAATTATAAAGTAAATGGTATCCAAGCAGGTCCAAAGGGTATAGGTGATCCGGAAAACATTATTTTTGATTTTGGAGATTTTAGTGGTGTCATAAATGCTAAAGAGTTTTCTGGTATAATATTTGCTCCTAATGCTACTGTTCAAGGTTGTGCAGGTTCCTGTGAAGGGCAAGTTATTTGCAAATCACTTAAGAACGATAGTGGAGAATGGCATTCTGTTTCAGCTATTAAGTATGCTGTTGAGAAGAATACTCAAGGGTGGTCTGCGGATGGCAAGACTTACGTGGCAAATGGTAAGACCTGGTCAGCAGACGGCAAGACTTATGTG
>JAUNDN010000012.1 GCA_030526045.1 Bacillota bacterium
CGTCAATATGATATTCCTTGATCCAGAAAAGAACATTGGCTATCAGGAAATTCTTAACCTCTGTCTTTCCGTAATTGAAAATTTTAGTTCCCCAATCGGGATGCTCTCCCTTCCTCGGATCGGGATCTTCAAAAATGCACTGACCGTCAAATCTGCCCAAGCCATGAGCATCTGTTGCAAAATGAGCCGGTACCCAGTCTAATATGACACCAATTTTATTTTTGTGAAGCTTGTTGATCAGATACATAAAGTCCTGCGGATCACCATATCGCGAGGTAGGTGCATAGTATCCGGTAACCTGATAACCCCACGAACCATCATAAGGATATTCTGCGATCCCCATCAGCTCAATGTGTGTGTATTTCATTTCCTTTAAATACTCTACAATTCTGTCTGCAAACTCACGATAATTGTAGAAGCCTTTTTCCTCCGGCTGAGGATGGCGCATCCATGATCCGATATGACATTCGTAAATGGAAAGAGGCTCCTTGTTATAGTCCTTACCGCTGCGCTCCTTCATCCATGCATCATCTGACCATTTAAAGCCGGAAATGTCCACGGTTTTGGAAGCATTTCCCGGACGAAGTTCTGTACCGTTTGCAAAGGGATCTGCCTTGTACAGCTTTTCTCCTGAAGGCGTTGTAATCAAGAACTTGTACAGTTCACCAACTCCCACTCCCGGAATAAATGTCGTATGAATTCCACCCGGTCCCAGCTTTTTCATGGGATTTGCCGTTTCATTCCATCCGTTAAAGGTTCCGATTACGTGAACGCTGGCAGCATTTGGTGCCCATACCCCAAAAAACATTCCCTTCTTCCCGTGTTCTACTGAAAGGTGTGCACCAAGCTTCTTATAGATATCATAATGCGTCCCCTGCGCAAACAGATATTGATCAGCATCAGAAATGAAAACAGTATTTTCCGCCTTTTTTTCTCTTAAATCCATATAGTTTTGCCCCCGGTTCTCCCTTACTTAGTAATGCATAAAATCCTTTTCCCTGAGAATGATCATGTCCTCATCATCATATCGCTTTCCCAGAAGAATATCAAAAAAGTGCTTCGGTGTCTTTCTATCCGCATAATAAATTGCTTCATCGATCAACTCTTCGATCTCTGCAAGTGTAACCTCATGATCACTGGTCTGCATATCCGCTATCCTGGTATGAAGCGCCAATATACCCAGATCATCGATCGCATATTCCTGATCGAGAGCATATTTCTGTGCATATTTTACAAGAGTCTGGTCATCCAATGCCTCTACATCAACCCGCAGATTGAATACCTCAGAAAGTGCCGGATACTTATCAAGATATGCATTAATCTTGTCCTTTTTGTCTTCAATAAGAACAATAATCCCTTTCTCTTCCTGATTCAGTTCTTTAAGGAGCTGATCGACAGCAGCCTTCTTCATCGCACAGGCACCTTCAATAATCAATGCACCACCGGAAAGCTTCCCTAAAGTTGCGCCTATATCCTTCTTGTTCATTGTCGCGCCAGAAATTTTTGCTACCTTTCCGGAAAAATTATTGTCGGAAAGCTGCACTTCCTTCACAAACAATTTTGCAAGTGCTGTCGTCTCCGTGCTTTCCTCGCCGGTAATGACCACATTGCCCGTGTAGGATGCCATGCTGATATTGTCAAGAACTGTTACAATCTGTCTTCGGGTGCGTTTGTGGTGAATAAACGGAGCAAACTGTTCTCTCTCACTCTCTGACATTTCTCTGACTGCTTTTGGATTTTCAACTGCCTTATCCGGTTCGGTATTTTCTTCTTCCGGATCTTTTTCCTCTTCTTCCCCGGTAACAGCCCTCTCCCCATCCTCCCGGATCTCTTCAGCAATCTTATTAACAGTTTCTTCTACTGTTTCTTCAACGGTCCCTTCTTCTACTTCTTCTGCTGTCTCTTCACCAGTTTCTTCTTCAAGCTCTTCTTGGGCAGGTTCTTCTATATCTTGCTCTTCAACTACCTCTTCCGAAATTTGCATCGCAGCAGCCACAATTTCCTCTTCTAAAGAAGCCGTCTGCTCTTCTTTCTCTGCGTCCTTCAGTGCTGCTTCCTTTTCTATGTCAGCTACCTTTACCACCTTTGGTTTTTCCTGACTTGCCTTAACCTTCCCTTCCTTGATCGCTGCAGTCACCATTGCCTTTTCCAGTTCTTCCAGAAGGCCTGTCTTAGTAGATTCGTCAAAGTCAGCAAAAAGCGCATCTGTTTGCTGGCGGACACGCTTGCGTATTTCCTCCATACGCCTCCGCTCATTTTCCTGCTTTGTCCTTTCCCATTCAGCCATCACATCTTCTATACTAAGCTGTCCTGTAATCTGCTTTTCAATTTTTTCCTCCTCCGGCATAACCAGTGAAATCTGTCCGTCATATTCCTGGGAAAGAATATGATCAAAACCTGAAGGTTTATGAAAGGTCCTGATCACACCGGTATTGCTGACCGCAGGATTAGGGCTTGCCGCCGGAATAACCGGTTTTACAGCTTCCTGCTGCATTGCAGTAATGGGTTCAAACGGTGTTTTTGTTCCATTTTGCTCTGCAAGCTCCGAAACGACATCCTGTATGTTTACTTCCTCCGTATTACCAAAAAATACCTCTTCGGAATTTTCTTCTGATTCTTCCTGTACATTCTGGGCTTCAGAATCGGCATTCTGATTTCCGCCAAGATCACTCTCCGTGATGAGTTGCATTTCATCCGTATCCTGTCTGAGAACTACCTGAGGCTCATCCGACACTGCCCCCGTTTCCGTAGCATCAGAAGTACTCTCCGAATCATCCAGTCCCTTTACAGGCTCATAAACCTGTGTTTTTAAAGCATCATTGGTCTCCTCAACCGGCATCTGCTGAGTTTTATTCTTCTCCAAAAATTCCTTCATGCTCTCAGCAAGTTCTTTTTGGAGGTTAATGGTATTATACTGACTGACATCAACGGTCTTAACCTCGATATCCATGTCCTTTGCAGGCATCTCCTGGGTACTTCCGGTCAGGATATTTTCCTGAAGACTGAATTCTTCATCATCCTCTTCCTCGGTTTCCTTATCTGCTTCTTCCTTGATTGCCTGCTGGTCAGCTGCGTAGTCCGAGGTAACAAAGCCACCATTTTGCTTCATGAGCTCGTACTTGACTTCCTGTTCCTGCGTTAAAGGTTCATGAAGCTTCTTAAGCTCCAACGCTTTCAGCACATACCTTCCTTCGCCGAACCAGAGAATCATTTCGTTACATTCTTCAACACATTTAGACTCCAGTCCTACCCTATGATAAAGGTATGCAAGCTCATACGCCCATTTTTCACGGTAGTCACGCTTTTTGAGCTCCTCGAGCACCTCGATTCTTTCTTCCAGGCTTACTTCCTGTGCTTCATACAGCTTATACTGCAAAACATACCTTCCGCTGTCCTTCGGTGCCAGCTGTACAAATTCTTTATAATATTCCAACGCCTGAACATACTCTCCCAGCTTAATGGAAAGCTCACAAAGAGAATAAACAATTAGTCTTCCTCCCGAATGTCTCTCATAAGCCAAAAGCAGAATATCCCTGCTGTCCTCGTATCTTCTGTTTATTTTGTATAAATCGCTTATGGTGCAGAGCATCATGACGCTCTTGACCCTGCGCCAATCAATGGTGTCTGCAATTTTAACAGCCTCTGCGTATTCTCCCTCTGCGATCAGGGACTTAATCTCGTCCGCACGTACTTTATACTCATATTTATCCAAGGTGCTCACCTCATATTCATCTTTCACTTCAAGGCATAATCATCCTATTTTCATTTTCTAAGTTTACCATATGCCCTTTCGTATGTCAAAATAATATGAGAAAAATCCGCAAGATATGGACAATATGGATACTACTTATCCATAGATATAGTAGTAATCTTTTCCAATAACAGGTTTACAGCAAATCGCTGAGCCTTGCAAATTGCTCAAGGGAAAGAGCCTCCCCTCTTATTGTCTGGCTAAGTCCCATTTTCTCAAGCGCTTCACAGACCTCTTTACGGCTTACATGAATTACCTTCCCTTCTTCATTCGTATAAGCAAGCCCGTTTGTAAGAGCATTTGCCAGGGTCTTCCTTCTTTGATTAAATGCAGCACGAATAATGGAAAACATCTTTCTTTCATCCTGCGTCTTCGCAGGCGGTTCTTCAAATCTGGTCAGACGAATGACAGCACTTCCCACATTGGGTCTTGGCATAAAACAGGCAGGCGCTACATTCAGCATGATTTCAGGCTTTGCATAATACTGCACTGCAAGGCTAAGTGCACCATAATCCTTCGTTCCGGGTCCTACCTGCATTCTGTCTGCCACTTCCTTCTGTACCATAATGGTAATGCTCGAAAGAGGTACATGACTTTCAAAAAGTCCCATAATAATCGGAGTTGTGATGTAATAAGGCAGGTTTGCAACCACCTTAATCGGTCTGCCATCGTTTTTCTCCTTTACCAGCCTGTTCAGATCCACCTTCAAAATATCTTCATTTAAAATACTGACATTTTCATATTCCTTTAAGGTCTCTTCTAAAATAGGAATCAAATTTTTATCAATTTCAACTGCCACTACTTCCCTTGCGTTTTCAGCCAGATACTGGGTCATTGTACCGATTCCCGGACCAATTTCAATGACACAGTCTTCCTTTGTGATTTCTGCCGAAGCAATTATCTTTTCCAGAATATTGGCATCAATTAAAAAATTCTGTCCAAATTTTTTCTGAAAGCTAAAACCATATTTCTTAATGACCTGTGCAGTTGCTGTGGGTGTTCCCAAATAAGCCATATATTTTTCTCCTCTACTTCAAATGATAAAAAGCTTTTGCATTTTCACTCGTAATACGAAGTACCTCTTTCTTGTCGATACCCTTAAGCTCAGCAAGCTTTTCTGCCACTAAGTCGATATAAACGGACTGATTTCTCTTTCCTCGGTAAGGCTCCGGTGCCAGGTAGGGACAGTCTGTTTCCAACAAAATTTTATCCATCGGAATTATTTCCACTGCTTCTGCCAACTTTCGGGCATTCTTAAAGGTAAGAACACCTCCTATTCCAAAATAATATCCCATGGAAAGATATTCCCTTGCTATTTCCTTTGTATAGGAAAAGCAATGAATTACTCCGCCTGTCTTATCCTTGTCCCATTCCTTTAAAATTCTTAATGTGTCCTCAGCCGCATCCCTGGAGTGAATAATTACCGGAAGCTCTACCTTACTGGCAAGCACAAGCTGCCTCCTAAACCATTTCTTTTGTATTTCGCGTTCCGGCTCTGGCCAATGATAGTCCAGTCCGATTTCGCCGACTGCCACAATTTTCTCTTTCGAGCAGACCTCCTCCAGCCATAGCATCCTATTCTCTGTAAGTTCTCCCGTTTCTGAAGGGTGGACACCAACTGAACCGTATAAAAATGGGTAACGTTCTACCAACTCCAATGTCTTCTCTGTAGAAGCAATACTTGATCCCACATTGACAATAAAGTCCACACCCTGCTCTTTCATTTTCCAAAGCAGTTCATCTCTGTCTTCATTAATTATCTCATCATCATAATGTGCATGCGTATCAAAAATCATCTGTAACTCCGCTCTTTTCTTTCATTTTTGCACTAAAATCTAAATTAAAAAATTTTTTAAAAAAAGCTTGCAAATCAAGAAACATTATACTATAATAACACTTGCGTTGCAAACAAAGCGCTTTGCAAATGAGGAATGCGTCTTTAGCTCAGTTGGTAGAGCACCTGACTCTTAATCAGGGTGTCCAGGGTTCGAGCCCCTGAAGACGCACTATGAGTACCATTTTTGAGGACATATGAGCCTTGGGGATGGTGCTTTTTTTTGCGCGTAAGCAGAGCCATGCCACCAAAAAGTATAGCGCCATTGTGAGCTTGCTCACACAATGGCGCTGTATTTTTTGGTGATAGGGCGAAGCCCGCGACTGAGATGCGCTTGCACATCGAAGGGCGCGCTTGGCTCTTCTTTGATGATACCGAAGCCCGCGACTGAGATGCGCTTGCGCATCGAAGGGCGCGCTTGGCTCTTTTATATTAGTTTACTGAACTCATCCGCAGGCATCGGCTTATAGAAGTAAAATCCCTGCACATACTTGCCTCCCTGCTCTCTCACAAATTCAACCTGCTCTTCGGTCTCAACACCCTCTGAAATCGTCTCAAATCCCAAGTTTTCAGCCAGACGCATAATCGCTGAAATCACTGCTTTGTTTTTGTAGTCTAATTCATTCTTAAGGAAAAAGCCTCCATCCAGCTTAATAATATCCACCGGAAGCGATTTCATCAGACTTAAGGTAGAGAAGCCTGCACCAAAGTCATCCATGGAAATTACAAACCCCATATCCTTCATCTGCTTAACAACTTTAATCAGACGTTCTGTGTCCTCAAAGAAAACACTTTCTGTAATTTCCAGTTCTACCTGATTAGGACTTACACCATATTGATCGCTTAGCTGCTTTAAATATACCGGGAGCTCATCATTCCGCAAATGCAGCCTGGATATATTGATAGAAATTAGTGGAACTTTCTTTCCCTCATCCTGCCATTTTCTGATCAGCCTGAAGGTCTCCCGATAAACATATTTATCAATCTCTACAATCATCCCGTTCTCTTCAGCCAGTGGGATAAATTTCCCGGGTGAAACCAGATTTCCGTCTGCGTCAATCATTCTGACAAGTGCCTCTCCTCCGGTAATTTCATTTGTCAGAATATTTACTTTCGGTTGGATGAACACTCTGAAATATCCCTTTTCAAGAGAATCCTTCATTGCTCTGTTAATTCTTTCCCGTTCCTTCTCCTGAAGTTCAATTTCTCTTGTGTAAACATAAATGCCGCGTGTATCATACATATTTGAAAGCGCCATTTTTCTTGCTTTCATCGCTTTGTCAAAGCATCGGCTGATATATTCCTCTCCTTCCGGTATCCAATAAACACCTGCAAAGCACTGAATAGAAATGTTAGGGAACTTTCCTCTGAATTGTCTGGAAAGGTCTTCAGAAAGTTCTCTCATTGTTTTGTATTTTCCCTTGCAATAGTTATTCGAATCCGTCAATGCCACAAAGTCATCACCCTTGATACGGCAAAAGAACTCCTTTTCCTCAAGTCCGCTCTGTACCGCTTCTGCAAAAGCTTTGAGGATCAGGTCTCCGGTTTCATAACCATACTCATCATTAATTCTGGAGAAGTCCTGGATACCCATAAAAATCAGAACATATCGTTTCTCCTGTTCCTTAATAAGTGCCCTGGCGGTTTCCATTCTGAACTTTTCGTAGGACATAACGCCCGTCAGCTGATCTATACCTTTCACCCGCTTAAGAAAATCAGTTACATTTGATTTGCATACCAGGATCTGATTGACTCCCTGCGTTTTTCCCATGTAAGATGCTGTCATCGTATACCAGTTATCATCTTCGGGATCGTAAATCTCTACGGTGCTGTCATCTTTTCCTCTCTGGTAATCACGGAGGGGACATGAATCACAAGGGGCATCCTTTCCCATAACAGCCTGATAGCATACCTGTCCATATTCCGCATTCGGGTACTGTTCCTGTGCATAACGGCTCATGTACAGAATCTTATAAGTACCCTCTTCGATCACATAATAAATCTGGTTCAGGGTATCCATTGCCTTTTTGCCGATAATATACTCTGTTTCCAGCTCCGCCTTTACCTGACGCTGCAAGAGGTAACTGGAGATCATTTTGGTAATACTG
This sequence comes from Bacillota bacterium, assembly GCA_030526045.1. Lineage (GTDB taxonomy): Bacteria > Bacillota > Clostridia > Lachnospirales > Lachnospiraceae > Suilimivivens. The sequence continues at coordinate 7,694 of JAUNDN010000012.1, forward strand.
GAAAGAGTATTAATCTCGACCAGATTCCACTTCCGTTCCTTCCAGCATTCAAAGGTAAGAACACCTGCCATTTTGCTTCCATCCATAATCGGAAATTGGATTGCAGAAACAGGAACCTTATTCATAGCATACACATCATCTGAATAATCCTCACGTTCATCCTTCCCTTTATCCAGAATGTTATACTCTATATTTCTGTAATACTTTTCCAAGATAAACCAGTTGATACTTCCGGTCTGCTCTATCTTGATAACATCGTCTCCATCATCCTCCCTTGTCCATCTGGAAGTGACACGTATTTTCCGCCTGACTGCATCCCATTCCATGAGAGTGCTTCTGTCCAGTGAAAAGTAAAGACTAACCTCTTCAAAGATCAAATGGATTGCATGATAAAAGTCAGCTTCATTACTAATCACCTTAAAGGCAAAGTCAAATAATTCTTTATTTAAATTAGTACGTTTCTTTTCAGTGGACAGCCTTCTTTTGTCTTCATCCCTCAACTTACGATAAACTACTCCAAGACAAGTTCCGTAATCTCTGTCTTTTTGAAAAATATGGAAGTTGCTTTCCCCGTTCTTCTTTGCTTCAAGTAGCGCAATATCCGCATTATCAAATAATTCCTGATAAGTTTTTCCATCTCTGGGGTATAGCGCAGCTCCTACGCTGATACTGCATTTTTTCCCATCGCGTTCTTCCATAAAACTCTGGAAACGTAAAAAAACTTTATTGATAAGCCTTTCAACTGTATGCTCATCCTCAGCTCCGGAGCAATAAACCATAAAAGTGTCACCGGAAATCCTTCCGACGATATCTTTCATGCGAAAACTGGTATAAATAACATTAGCTGCCTTTTCTAACACACTATTTCCATATACCTGTCCGTATGTATCATTAATGTATTTGAAGTTATCAATATCCATCAGGAGAAGCGCACCTTTCTCCTCCTCAGATTCTCCGAGCTTTTTTTCAATCATTTTAGTTGCTACTTCATGCTCGTAGAGTCCTGTCAGAAAGTCTCTGGTCACTTCCCTTTCCAGTAGTTCCTTTTCCGCCTTTTCATCGGTAATATCAGTAACCTGCCCTACAACTCTGATCGGCTTTCCTTCTTCGTCATAAATCGTTCTGCCCTCATGCCGAAGCAAGGCAAAATGACCGCTGTCCCGCAGAACCCTAAGTTCAGATAATACATGAGCATCCCCACGATCAAGGCTGTCACAATATTCATCAAACAGAGAAATATCCTCCGGATGAATCAGATCCCATTCCTTCATCTGCTCACGATAGTTTTCTACAATAAGGTTATTATTACTCCATTTTCCCTGAAGCTTGCGCGTCTGAATTAAACGCCTGCTTGCGATATCGTACTCCCAAAGACCGATATCCTCGATAGTACCTTGTTTTTCTTTTTCAATTTTTAATTGATTTTCAAGCTCGGAAATTTTTCGTTCAAGCTCGACTATTCTGTCCGTACCCATACACTATTCTCCGCAAAACCCTTAAAATGAGATATACCCACAATTGTACTATAGCACAAAATCCTATACCCAACAATACAGTTTCCAAAATCAGGAAGTATGCTGTTTCTTAAATTGCTTCGGTGTAACTCCCTTCCATTTTCTAAATATTTTGATTAGATGACTACTGTCCGAAAATCCGGTTTCCTGACTGATATAGCTTAAGTCAAAATCAGTAAACAAAAGAAGATCAGCTGCCTTGCTAACACGAATAAATTCAATGTACTCCTTACAGGAGCGTCCATAATACTGTTTGAAATTTTTTGCAAAGTAAGAATAGCTCATATTACACATATCTGCCAGATCTTCAACACGAATTGCCTCTCCCGCATGGGCATCAATATACGCGGTGATATCGTGAATGGAATCTGTTTCTGCCACCCGCGCAGCTGCCACATCCGTGTCGAACCCTTGCTCTCTCCAGATACGAATGATCTGTACCAATAGATAACAGATTTTATTATGCACAACAATATCATAACCATAATTTTGATTTTGAAGTTCTTTGCGACATTCCTCAAAAATCTCCTTAACCGGCACCTCACGAAGCTGTTCCTCTTTAAACAGAATACTCGCTTCCGGACTCTTGCTTGCACTTTCCAGGATTACTTTCAGTTTAGGCGCATAACTGTTTTCTGTATATAGCTTATTCACGTCAAATTTCAAAACGTCATATTTAAGAGAATAATTGGTTGCAGTGTAAATTGCATGAACAGACTCAGGGTGAAACAAAATCATGTCTCCCTCTTCCACAATATAGGTATTCCCGTTACACTCAATCAATCCTGTTCCTTCCATCATATAAATGATTTCCATAAAGTAATGCCAGTGAGGGCGAACGGGAAATGATGCGCAGGATGTATCATACAAGAATGCTTCATAAGATGATTCTAAAGTATCGTGATATTCAAACAAATACTGCATTGTTTTTCTCCCGAATAGATTTTTACAATTTTTACATGGGTACATTATACCCAAATTTCTACTAAAGTGCTATATTTTTTATAAACCTTTAAAAGATTTTGAAAGGAATAAAAATGGATTTTATAAAAGGAATTACATTTGCACCCTTCTGCCCCAGAGGAAGCTTTCAAACCAAAGAAGCATATGAAAGCCTTGATTGCCTGATTGCCAAGACAGGCGCTAACCTGATTACACTGGTTCCTAACGGTCTGCAGGATACTCCCCAATCAGAGGAGATTTCCTTTAATTCAGATGCTACCTTAAGTGATCAAGAATTAACCGATATGATTGCGTACATTCACAAAGCAGGACTTTCCGTTGTACTAAAGCCCACTGTCAACTGTAAGAACGGAACCTGGCGTGCTCATATTAATTTCTTTGACAAGGATGTGCACTGTGAACCTAAATGGAGCAACTGGTTTGCTTCCTACACAGAATTTCAGCTTCATTTTGCAAAGCTTGCCGAAAAAACAGGCTGTGAAATGTTTATTGCAGGTTGTGAAATGGTCATGTCGGAACGCCGCAGTACAGAATGGAGAAAGCTGATTTCTGATATTCGTAGTGTTTACAGTGGTCCGGTAACTTACAATACCGATAAATATCAGGAAGACAATGTAACCTGGTGGGATTGCACGGACTATATCTGCTCCAGTGGCTATTATCCCACAGATGACTGGGAAAAAGAGCTTGACCGTATTGAAGCAGTTGTTCAGAAATTTCAGAAGCCTTTCTTTTTTGCAGAATGCGGTTGTATGTCTGTAGAAGGAGCCTCTAAGGTTCCGAACGACTGGCGTGTGCGCGGAGAAGTTTCTCTCAAGGAACAGGCAGACTGGTATACTGCCATGTTTGAAGCATGTAAAAAGCGAAGCTGGGTAAAAGGATTTTGTCTCTGGGATTGGGCTTTTAAACAATACCCCATTTGTAAGGCAAGTTCTCACTGTGGATATGATATTTACGGAAAGCCTGCCCAGAAAGTTGTCAAGAAATATTATGATTCGTTTTCGTAACGATTTTCAATTTGTTTCATTTCCCTATTTTATTATATATCCCCCTTTGAAAAGGCTGTCGGTAAATGTCGGCAGTCTTTTCTTGTACATGGTCTAGCCAAACCTGTCTCTATATGATATATTTGGATTTATTGAAAATGATATTGCAAGGGGAACACTATGATACAGGATGCTTTTTTAGATACAATACTTGATGGGATTAAGCTGCTTCCGTTTTTATTTTTCACTTATCTGGTTATGGAATATATTGAGCACAAAACGGGCAGTAAAGCAGCACAAATTATGAAAAAATCAGGGAAATGGGGTCCTTTACCCGGAAGCGTTCTGGGTGTGGTTCCCCAGTGCGGATTTTCTGCGGCGGCTTCCAATCTGTATGCCGGTCGGATCATCACGCTCGGAACTCTCTTTGCCGTATTTTTATCAACCTCGGATGAAATGCTTCCAATCCTGATATCCGAGCAAATTAACCCTTTCACAATTATGAAAATACTTGCCGTAAAGGTTAGCATCGGTATGCTTGCCGGTTTTCTTATTGATTTTCTGATCAGGAAAAAAAGAAACGGATCAGAGGAAGGACTTCGAATTGAGCATATGTGTGATCACCATCATTGCCACTGCAAGGAAGGGAAAATTCTGCGATCAGCATTAAGTCATACTCTTCAGATATTTCTGTTCATTTTACTGATTTCATTCCTTCTGAATCTTGCAATTGGCTTTACAGGGGAGGACAAGCTTGCAGCATTTATCTCTGCCAAACCAGTTCTTGGACCTATACTGGCAGCACTGGTGGGGCTGATTCCCAACTGTGCATCCTCCGTTGTACTCACGCAGCTTTATTTAGAGGGTGTCCTGAGTGCGGGTGCAATGCTGGCAGGTCTTCTTTCCGGTTCAGGTGTGGGATTATTAGTTCTTTTTAAAGTAAATGATGATATTAGGGAGAATATAGGGATTACACTGCTACTCTATACAATTGGGGTCGTAGCGGGAATCCTCATAGAATTAACAGGCCTCGTCTTTTAGACGAGGCTCTGTTTTAGATTAACTCAAATTTTTTCTGATTATTGGTATCGCTATCACTTCCGATAAAAACAGTGAAGCTTCCTTTTTCTGCCGTATAATTCATATTGATATCATGGAATTTCAATATTTCTTCCGTTATGGAGAAGCTTACTTCTTTTTCTTCTCCCGGTTCAAGCCAGATTTTCTCAAATCCCTTTAATTCCCTGACAGGCCTTGCCACACTGCCGCAGTCATCCCTAATATACATCTGAACCACCTCGGCTCCCCTTCGCTTCCCCGTATTTCTTACAATAACAGATGCTATAAGCTCACCGCCTTCTTCCAGCAGTCCCCTGCTCAAATTCACTTCAGAGTAGGTAAACTTCGTGTAAGAAAGTCCATATCCAAACGTATAGAGAGGTTTATTCGGAATATCAATATAGCGTGATTGAAATTTATTATCGGGATTGGAATCATCCATCTTTCTTCCTGTATTAAACTCCCCATAAAATACAGGTACCTGTCCTACTGAATAGGGAAAGCTCATGGGAAGTCTGCCACTCGGAGCTGTTTCCCCGTAAAGCACCTCCGTGATCGCATTTCCCCCTTCACTTCCGGGCATCCAAACTACCAGAATTGCTTTTGCTAACTCCTTAATCTTTCTGATGTCCAGTGGTCTTCCGTTAAAGAGAACTACAATGATATTTTTATTTACTCTTGCCACTGCTTTCAAAAGCTTTTTCTGCTGCTTCGGAATCGTAATATCCCCTCGGCTGGCCGCTTCTCCGGTCTGTGCCATATGCTCGCCGATACACATTACTACCTTATCAGCCTTAAGAGCTGTCTCGACTGCCTCCTCTATCATGGCATCCGCTTCTTCCTTCGTCCGCTTACAATCATACGGAAGGTTCATTCCATACACCTTCTTCCCGGGATCGATGGAATCACAGCCTTTCGCAAAAAGAGCATTGACCTTATAGGCTTCCACACCTTCCTTCACCGACACGGCATCCTTCGCTTCTCCAAAGATGCTCCATGCGCCGATGATATTCTTTTCCTCTGTAAAAGGACCGATAAATGCAACCTTTTCTTCCTTTTTAAGAGGAAGAATTCCGTTGTTTTCAAGAAGGACAAAGGTTTCCTTTGCAGCTTCCTTTGCTTTCTTTCTGTGTTCTTCACAAAGCAGAACTGTCTTTTCGGCATCCTCATCTGCATCCTTATAGGGATTTTCAAAAAGTCCCAGCTTATTCTTCAATTCAAGTACACGAAGTACCGCTTCATCCAGCAGCTCTTCACTTACCTCTCCGCTTTCTATCAGCTCCTTCAGATAATTGGAATAGCAGGTGGTCATCATATCAATATCCGTTCCTGCCTCAATTGCCAGCTTTGCAGCTCCCTTTCTATCCTCACACAAACCATGATACTTAATTTCTTCAATTGCTGCCCAGTCAGAAATGACTGTGCCCTCAAACCCCATTTCCTCACGAAGGACTTGACGCATCAACCATTTATTTGCTGTGGAAGGAATGCGATTCAATGTGTTAAAGGAGGTCATCACAAGAAGTGCCCCTGCCTTGATTGCTGCCTCATAAGCAGGCAGATAATCGTCTCTTAAGGTTCTTTCTGAAAGCTCCACGTTATTGTAATCTCTTCCGCCTGTAGGTGCACCGTATCCCGCAAAATGCTTTACACAGGCTCCCAGCTTACCTGACTTCTTGGGGTCATCTCCCTGATATCCCTCCACCAATGCCTTAGCATATACACTGTTTAAATAAGGATCCTCACCCGTTGACTCCATAACTCTTCCCCATCTGGCATCTCTTACCAGATCAACCATGGGAGAAAAAGTTACATGAATTCCTGCTGCGGAAGACTCCTTTGCTGCTACCTCCGCTCCGGTATATGCAACCTTGGGATTAAAAGCAGCACCCTGCGCCAAGGGTATAGGGAATATGGTCTTATAGCCGTTAATAATGTCTGCCATAAATACAAGGGGAATATGATGTGGATGGTTTTCTATGTGGTTCTTCTGAATTTCCTTAATGGTTTTCGCTCCGACGACGCTTAAAACACTTCCTGCTTCCCTGATAGTCTTTTCCGAGAAGCCCTGCTCTGATGCCGGACCGGTCGCAATGCTGCCTTCTGCATAAAAACCTGCACCTCCCTGAAAGAGCTGATTAATCTTCTCATCCAAAGACATATCTTTCAGCAAATCAAGCAATTTCTGCTGTTCCATTTATGTACCTCCAAGCATAATAATTTTTTAAAAGAAATGAAATCTCCTCAATGCGAGAAGCAATCCGTAAATAACAGGCTGATGTACCATATATATCACAAGAGAATGTCTACCAAAAAAGGAAAGAGCTTTGCACCCTTTAGAGAAATATTTTTCCATAAAATCCTTTTTTTCTATCATACGATAGATATAATAGCCTGACAAGAATAAAAACGACCAGGGTATCGGTGTAAAATAATCTGTAGAATAAAATTCAGGATCCGTAAAGCCAAGAAAGGTCATTATACTGCCTCTATACAGAAAGTCAGGCAGTTTAAGCAGATTTAGTCCTTCAAAACCAAGATACCCCGTGTTCACATTCTTCATGCAAACAAAAAGTAACATCATTATCGCAAACCCAGCTACAGACGGTATTTTTCTTAACCACCGCTCCAGCGGTATCATAAGCAGCATGCAGGTGCCCAGCATTGTAAGAACACCAAACACCACCCTGTTTTCAGGCATCAGAAAAATGGTCACAATAGAAATGACTGCTCCGGCTCCGAAAACCAACAACCCTCTCCTTAAATGTCTTTTTCCAAGTGACCAGCAAAAACCGGAAAGGAGAATAAAACTCCAGCAAATACTCTGTTGCCAGGCATATGCCCCTGCCCCTTTGTACCAATCCCACTTCATATCAAAAATATATACCATATCCCAGCAGGCGTGAAAAAGAATCATACTGATCAGTACCAAGCCTCTGAAGCTGTCCAAAAGCTCATATCGCTTATGCCTTTTTATTTCCACGGGTTTCGCCGCCTGCATGATAAAAACCTCCCTAAATAAAACAATTACATAGAAACTATTCCTACTCTACCACAATAAATCCACATTTGAAAATAGGAAAACTGTATAACAGCATAAAATATGATTGGAAATGCAGAATAAATTGATTATAATAAAATACGTGAGGTAAAGGCAAAACACATATGATTAAACGAACTTTTGTAAGAACAAGAGAACTAAAAAACGGAATGATTATTGACCAGTCTCTGATAGACAGAACCGGACGAATTTTGATTGCCCGCGGCACACCTATGGATGACTATCTGATTGAATCTCTGCTTAAGCTTGGGGTCACCAGTGTTTACATCCGTGAGGGCGAGGAAGATCCGGAGGATGAAAATATTTCTCCGCAGACATTGGAAACCATTGAAAAGCTCAAGGTGCCTGACCGGGCAAAAGTCAAATTGTCGGAAAGCGTCAAAAAAAGAGTGTCAGAGGGTATCCAATACCTCTTTAGCAATACATCCACGGAAGCCTTCACAGACACTGCCAACCATATTGCAAATGATCTGATGAAAGCTATTTCCGATAATGACGCCATTGCAATCGATATCAGCGCCTTAAAGGTAAGTGATGAATACACCTTTAAGCACAGTGTAGATGTTGCCACTATGGCAATGGTCATTGCCAAAAAACATGGCATGTCAGAAAAGGAAGTACAGGAGATAGGAATATCGGGTCTTCTTCACGATGTTGGAAAATCTCAAATCCCCAATGAAATACTAAATAAAGCAGGGCGACTGACGGAAGAAGAATTTGCCCTGATGAAGCAGCATTCCCTGTTTGGTTTTAAGATTTTGAAGGAAAAAGATTCCATCTCACAGGCAATTTCTCTCGGCGTGCTGCAGCATCACGAAAAAATCAACGGGCAAGGATATCCCCTTGGTCTTAAAGCCGACCAAATTTCTCCCTATGCCAAGGTTCTTTCCGTCGCAGATGTCTATGATGCGCTTGTAACAGAACGCCCTTATAAGAAGGCTTTTTCTCAAAATGATGCCATTGAAATTATCATGTCCATGACTACTGATCTTGATATTTCTATTATGGAAAGCTTCCTGGGAAGTATCATTTTATATCCGGTAGGCTGTACTGTACAGCTCAGTAACGGAGAAAAAGCGAGGGTTGTAGAAAACAGCACCGAATACATTCTCCGCCCCAAGGTCGTTGGTCTGAAATCCGGAAAGGTTTATGATCTTGCCAAAGACTTTAGCTGTGCAAATATTGTTATTCAATAAAAGAAGGCAAGGTCTTCACGTTAATAAAAGACTCTGCCTTCTTCTATTATTTCTATTTTTTCATTCTGCTCCCTTAAAATCGTAACCGCACAGTTTTTGTGAACACCCTCTCCCCAAAACTGATCAATCGTTGTCTGATACACATTTGCCAGAATTGCTTTTAATGCACACCCATGTGTGGATACCAGAATCGTTTTGTCCGCATACTCCTTCCTGTGAATCAATTCCTTCAGGAAATTCCCGGTTCGCTCAATTACCTGCTGAAAACTCTCACCCTTGGGCGGTGTTTGATAATTGGCAGGATCATCAAAAAAGTTTAAAAAATGTTTATCCGGAATGTTATATCCTTCTTCACTGCAGCAAAGCCCTTCGTATTCCCCAAATGCAATTTCCTGTATTCTCGGTTCTTCTATAAAAGGGATGTTTCTTTCTCCGATTACCAGTCGTGCAGTTTCCTGTGCTCTGATCAAAGGAGAAGTAAACACCAGATCAAATTTTACGTTCTTAAGACCCTCTCCTGTTTTAATAGCGAGTTCTCTTCCGTAAGCATTTAGCGGAATGTCACTTTGACCCTGTATTCTTCTTTGCTTATTAAAATCCGTTTCCCCATGCCTAATTAAATATAAAATCATTTATTCTTTTCTCCTACAGTACCATAACCAGTGTTCCCGCCGTAATAAGTACGGCCCCCACAAGTGACTTCGCTGTAAAGTTTTCATGCAAAAACACAAATGCTAATATTAATGTAATCACCACACTCAGTTTATCTACCGGTACCACCTTGGATGCCTCTCCGATTTGCAAAGCCCTATAGTAGCAAAGCCAGGAAGCTCCCGTAGCCAATCCGGAAAGAATTAGAAACAACCAGCTTTTTTTACTGATTGCCGATATTCCTCCCTGGGTGTTTGTTAAAAAAACCATTCCCCAGGCCATCACCAGTACCACTACTGTTCGGATTGCCGTTGCCAGATTCGAGTTGACGCCTTCAATTCCCACCTTTGCAAGTATGGAAGTTAACGCTGCAAATATCGCAGATAAAAGTGCAAACACAAACCACATGACCTTATTCTCCTTTGTAAACTTAATTAACCGAGCTTCTTTAGCAGGATGCTTCTCATCAGTCCGCCATACTTCTCTTTCACCAGCACCTCCCGGTATCCTGCCCTTAAAAATGTACTTTGACTGGGAATATTATGCGGAGCTATTGTAGTAAGCAGAAACCTGTACCTTCCCGTGTCTATATGCTCCTCAGCAAATTTCAGCATCTCCCCCTGCAGATGATTTCCCCTAAATTCCGGAAGAACAACAGCAGAATCCATATGCACCACCATTGCCCGCTCTTCCTTAGAAAGCCCGATATCGTAACCCAGATTATCTTCACTGTCTCCCGGAAATCTCACCGTAAGGCTTCCTGCAATGCAACCCGTCTGTGTACAGGCAACTACCGTAAAGCCTTCTTCCTCTATATGCTTTTTCACATAGTCAAGATCATCGCATACGAACAGGGATTTGTCTTCTAAAGCCGTCAAAGTTTTCTGCATGACCTTGTAAATTTCTTCCGCATCGCTCATAATCGCTTTTCTGAGCATAATAGTTATTTGATTATTCAATTTCAACCTGCCTTGTATTTATGTTTCATCTGCTTACAGACAATTTATGAAAATTTTCTGATCTTTAAATAAATCCCTCTCTCATCTGCAATCCTCTGGCATTCCTTAATTTCCTCTTCCGGAAGGACATCCACGATGGAAAGCTGTACATGCTCAAAAGCTCCCTTTGCCAGTTCCGCGAATTCAAGAAGTGCCGGAAATGCATTTTCAAACTGGGGTCTTGTCACTTCCTGATATTTCTCTGCAGTAGGTGCATTTAAGCTGATAGATACACTGTCTATCACCTTAGCAAGCTCGGGAATAATATTCCGTTTATGGTACAAATTTGCCAGTCCGTTTGTATTCAGTCTGATTTTAATATTCTGCTTTTCCTTTGCATAGGCAGCACTGGCAAGCAAATTGTCAAGTGCACAGGTCGGCTCACCATAGCCACAGTATACCAATTCATCATAACCCTTGAAATCAAAAGCGTCCATAGCCAGTTTGATTTCTTCCAGAGTAGGTTCACTCTTATGCCACAGGTTATCTGCCTCCCCTACACTGTCCTTATGTGAACGGATACAGAACCGGCAACTGCAGTCACAACGATTCGTAATATTTGCATAAATCTGATTTTTGTATGTGTATAAAATATCTGCCATGATAGCGAAACCTTTCTATTCAAAAAATCTTGCCTTAATATGCACCCTATCCAGTGCAATGCCAAAAATAATAAAGAAAACAGCACTTCCACCGGACTGTATCAGGCTTCCTGCCATTGAGGTCAGAAAAACAGACCATGTCCCAAAAATAATATATTCTGCCAGGAAATAGCTGATACCTGAAATAAAGTAAGCCGCAACTGATGCAATGACATTTCTGGTTGTCACAATCTTTTTCGATCTGTTTGTAAAGGGAATCGTAATCAGCATCTTGATAATGATCGTTGCCGGCGCCCACATGGGTGCTGTCAGCAGATCTGCAAGTCCTCCTCCGATTGCTGCCGCCGCAAGGGCATAGGGTCTCGGAAGCAGCACTGCTGCCAGATAAATCAGAGAATCACCAAAATGAATATACCCTCCGTTTGTTCCAACAGGAATATGGCAGATATACGCTGTCATAAGTGTAATCAACGCTGCCATGATGCCTGCTGTTGCAAGGTATCTGATCTTCTCGATTTCCTTTCCCTGTACTTTACTATCATAGCTTATTTCTGTCTGTGTACTCATTGTAAGCACCTCCTTATAATAATCGGGATAAATATTTTTCAAAATACACACCATGATTGGTTGGGATATCTTCCTTTGAAGCCTCTTCAATTGCTTCCTGCAGGAAACCGACTGCCTTCTCCATGGCTTTACCTGCAGACAGCCCACTTACAAGAGAGCCACAAACCACCGATGCAAACAGATCTCCTGTCCCGGAAAAACCTTTTCCCGTATAGGGTGTCTCCACATAACAGCTTTCCTCCTTCGTAACAGCAAGATTCCCTACAAACTCTTTTCCTGACTTTTCCTGTAGAATCCCTGTCACAATCACCGTCTGCGATACATGGGATTTCACCAGAAGCCTTTGGCAGATATCCTGTATTCTCTTCACATAATCCTTTTCCTGCTTATGTGAAACAACCGTTTCATATTCCTCATCCGCAAGAAAGCACAGCTCCGTCAGATTTGGTGTAATGACATTAGCCTCTACCGTAAGTCTTTTCATTCCTTGAAGGAGCTCATTACTGAAAATATGAAATCTTTTTCCATGATCTCCCATGACAGGATCTGCCAGGTATAGCGTATTTCTGTCCCTGAACTGCTTCAAAAAGTAAAGAACCTTCTCAATTTGCAGTGGACTGGCAAGATATCCGGAATATATGCCGTCAAAGGATACTCCCATTTTTTGCCATTGCTCTGTAAAATAATCCATCCGATCCGTAAAATCATCACAATAATAATTTTGAAATCCTGTCTGCGCAGACAAAACGGCTGTCGGAAGCGGACAAGCCTGAATACCCATTACAGAAATAACAGGAATGGCCGCTGTCAGGGAACATTTCCCGAATCCTGACAAGTCATTAATCAAAGCAACTTTCTTCATTCTGAATTTCTCCCAAACAACTTTTGTGTTACGTATAATCTATATCATATTTGGCCTTGTAGAAATATCCAGTTCTCAAATAAATGACTATGCCAGTTTAAACCAATATATTCAAACACTTTACAATCAGATGTTTCTTTAAATGACTTTATTTACCTGCCAGATACCAAACAGAATCAAAAATGCTCCAATGATTGTCATAGGCGTAATAGGTTCATGTAAAAACAAAATGCCCCCTGCCATAGAACAGATGGTACACACTGCACCAAACACCGAAATAAGTCCGCTCAAATGCTGTATAAATCTTGACAATACTTCTGTTGATCACACGGAATACTGCCGAGCAGATACATCCACCGATCAACAGTACAATTCCGACTGGCTGTATTTCTCCGGCGATTCCTTCCGCAACTGTAATCATAATGACCCCGGTTACTGCGACAACTGAAAAGACAGCCTGTCTCTTCGTTGGCAGCTCCTTAAGGAAAAGTGCGACAAATGCCGTTGAAACAATAGGTGAGACCGCTAATATCACCCCTGAACAAGTCACATTAGTGTATACAATGCCATAGCTCTCACAATAAAAATAGATTAACTCAATAAACCCCAATGCTAACACTCTGAGCAAATGGGGTTTATGAAAATTCAATTTTTCCTTGCCCATGAAAATAAGGGCACTCATAACAAGGATTGCCGAAGAAAATCTGACTGCCAACACGATGGAAGGTAAGGCTACATTGATTGCAACCTGTGTCAGGGTATTACTGAAACCCTATAATCCTTCTCTTTCTGCTTCTGCTCTGGTATGATGTATTGTTCCTTTAGCATGATTTGGTGGTGCATAGACAGAAGATACGCGTAGGGAAACATTACCTGTGTTTATAATATTATGCCATGTTCCTGCAGGTATAAAAATAACATCTCCCCTGGAAACATTTTGACATAAGTTCAAATTTTCTTTGTATTTCCCCATTTTGACCATTGCTTTTCCCTGTTCAATCCGAATCATCTGATCTGTATCACGATGAGATTCTATCCCTATCTCCTCATTGGGAGGTATACACATCGATGTCATCTGCAAATGGTATCCTGTCCAAGTAGCAGTGCGAAAATTTTGGTTTTGTAATGTCAATTGCTCCATATTTGCTATATACGGATCAGGTCCATGGTCCGTTTCACACATGTGACTATTAAAATACATAAGGTCTCCAGTTTATTTTTTACCATATATTACGTTCTGTAAGCACTTTTGTTACTTAGTTTAGTCTACCTTTACAGGATACATTATTTCTTCAATCTCCAAAAGCCACCATCATGCGGAATCACAACGCCATGCTGCAATTTGTCTTCAAAGTATTTTTCAAGTTTTGCTTTGTTTTCCTCTACGATTCTCTTCTCATTCGGTATACACATAGCCAGGTCTCTACATATTTCATCAACATTATTATATGTAAAAGGACTAGGTAGAACTATCTCCTCTATCGAGTTGAAGTATTTTTCGAGAATTGCCATACAGGCTTCATTTTTCTTATGCCTTATTTGCAATTCATCCTTCAGAGCTTTTGTATCAATCCCTATATCCTCAAAAACATCCAACCAGAAATCATAATGTGCTTTCGGAATATTGCCAAATCCGTTCATCGAGAAAACACCACCCTGATCGAGTACCTTTGATACATTCCCAATGAATCTGTCCGCATCCTTAAGGGAATCCATAACATAATGAGCCAATATCATTGAATACTTATCCTTACTTATATGGCTCCATGTAGCATCCTCTTCGATATCTTCAAAGAATAGATCTATCTTCGTTCCTGGTGAAAGCTCCTTTTCATTTTCACCAATATATTTTTCGAAATCATCCGCCCAGCTTCCACGAAGATCGTAAGCATCTATATGCACATTCTTAGGAATTTGAGTCCAGTTGTTTCTCCAAACCTTGGAATATCCACATCCAAGATCCAGAATTCTTTCGTTTTCATTAATATCCAAGGAATTATATACCTTAACATACCAGTCAGGTTCTCCTTTGGTATGATCCAGCGCAAAGAAATGTCCTGCATCCTTTCTCTGATCAAGCTGCATTTTTTTTAGTATCTCCGCTACATCATCCCAATCAGGATTTCCATTGCTCCTTGCCATTACAGCCTTAATTCTGGTAACTGCCTTTTCAAGTTCATATTGCTTAGCCTCCATAATATCAATCTGTTCCTGAAGAGTCGATAATATGCTGCTATTGTCACTGTTTTTGAGATTATCTCTGATTTCTTCTAAAGAAAATCCAACCTGTTTTAGTGCGATTATTTTTTCAAGGACCAGCAACGCTTCATCATCATAAAGTCTGTAATTTCCTTCTGAATAGTCAGAGGGCTTAAGGAGACCTTTCTTATCATACAGTCTGACAGCTTTTTGTGAAATTCCGGCCTTCTTTGCAATCTCTCCTGATGTCATCTTTTTATTCATAATTCCATTTCCTTTCTGTGAGCAAAATAATAGTTTCTTGAACGTTCATAAGCTCACCTTAAAGGATTCCCCAGGGGAAGAGTCAATACTTTCTGATGTATTCAATTTGCTTATTAAGCATTTCTATGTCAACTTCACCTTTATGATTAAATGCTGTTGATTCTAAAGTCAGCGTATCATCATAACCTTTAGACTTAATAAATGAAAAGAATTTTTCAAAATCAATATGGCCGCTTCCGATGGGAAGTGTCCTTAAATTTGCCCAGTCCATGATACCGCCACCATAATCATTAACATGAAAGTGCTTCAGATGATTTTCTGTCCACAGCCAATCATATTCAGAAGAATATAATAGCTCCAATTGTCCATGAAAAGCCGCCATCTTTGTATCAAATATAAAATGGATATCCGGATATTCCATAGCAAGCTCGCACCAATGTTCCATTGGCGTTTTTACATTGCATACCACATTTTCCACCAGCAGATCCATTTCATTATCATCTGCAATTTCACGTACTTTTTTATAACACTCTATGTTATTTTCAAAATGCTGATCAGATGTAATACCATCCCATAGATGAATTATCATCTTCTCTGCACCCATATCATGTGCCATTTTGGCATTTATCTTAAATCTTTTGAAGGCATCATCATATTCCTGCCTGCCCCCTTTACTAATGCTTTCACCGATGCTTTTCTGACAGTGATATGTTGGCGTAACAATATGATTCATACAAAAAAACTCAACTATATCATCAACCTTCTCATACCAATCACTATACATCATAAATTCAAAACCGTCACAATGAATCTTATTGGTAAGATCCTTTAACAGCCTATAATCTCTCCCATTCGGACGACCAATTAAGGCTCCTGTAGAAACGAAAATCTGCATACCAAATTCCTCTTTCACTATTCCTTCAAGAATAAAAATAAGTGCTTTTACTTATAAAAATGATACAGGTTGATTCCATACTTACCTAACCACATATCCATATGTGATTCCATTTGATAGCCCATTTCTTCCATATCATCCAGCACTTCATCATCAAACTCATACCCTATAAATGCCCATATCTCACTTGGTTGTCTTTCCAGATTATTCGGATTTTCTGTAGTAACTTCATTTGGATAATAATATTGAAGTACCGACCATGCCAGATGCTTCACCCCATTTGAAACCAAAATGGCATCCTCATTCGGTGACCCTACGATATCAAGAACTCGCTTTGTCTGGAAATCCTGCGTCTTTGTTACCGACCTGAAATATTTAAAATCAAAAAGTCCGATTATAAAAGTCAACATGAGCATAATCCAGATCATTGTATACTTGAGACCGGCACTTATTTTATACTCTATCAGTCTTTTCATGCATAACATAAAAATGAAAAGCACTAGAGGTATAAGAACATAAGTATATCTGCATGTAAGAATAGGATGGAAAGAATAGCTCACACCATATCCAAAGCCTAAAAGCACAAGTATTACAGTAAAGAACAATAGAATTCCCTTAAGTTCGGTTGACCAGTTTTTCATTCCAGGTTTATGTAAAGCCAGGTAAACAGAAACCTTCTCATCGCCCTTTCTAACCGTGAGCAACCCGGATTCCTTGACCAGAATGATAACTGACATAATGATAATAAATGAAAGAATAATTGGACGTAATCTCACTCCACCGGTTATAAAGTCAAGAATTCTATCTAATGAATCAGGTTCTACCATCCATGAATTCCCAAGTTCCGCTTGTGTCTGAAAATACAGAACAAACAGCCACGGAATATATACGACCACATAAATCATCGTCGATAAGAACCAACCTAAAAATGCTTTTTTATTCTTAGTTGAAACAAAATTAAAGAGGCCTGCAAAAAAGATAATAAGGCCACACACAGCAAGCCCATAATAATGTGTATAAGCAGCCAAGATTCCAAATAACGTCATAAACACAAAGTGCGAAATTTTGGTTCCGTCTTTCATTATCCGAAATGCACAAAAAGTGCAAAGAAATACAAACAGAAATACCAGAGAATACATTCTGATTTCTAGATTATACTCACAGCAGCTGGCAGATAATCCGCTAACAAGGATAAAAAAAGATGCAGGAATGGACCCCAAATGCTTCTTGATCAAAGTGCATGCCAGTAAAATACCTACCACAAACGGAATAAGAGATGCAATATGGTATACGCTCGTCTTATATCCAAATAGATCTGCAAATATTCTCAGATAATAATAATATAGCGGCGGGTGCGAATCCCAGTAGTAAACTCTTTGAAAAATTCCATAAAAATCACAGTTAATAATTGCCATTTGAGAGTATGCTTCATCGCCCCATACAACATTATCAAATGCAATAGAAATATTTAAGACACTGACTCCTAATGCCAATAAATAAATTCCAATCTTATCAATAAATCTATTAACTTTCTTTATCATAACTTTACGTTCCTTACTAAAATCTTTTGTGTTCCGATATTACTGAACTTATTGAATATTTTATCAAATTTATTCAGAAAATTGTAGATGATTTCTCCGGATATTTTAATCTCCTTTTTATTTCCTAAAAAAAGACTTATAATGAAATAAATACTTTTAAGGAGATTCCGAATGTTCTCATACATAATTATTTCCATTATTATGATTGTTATCTGTATTCTGGACGCCTGCAGAATAATGGTAATGGCTCCACTTATCTGACTGTAGCAATATTTGCTATTGCGACACTTGTATTTCAGCTTTATACAACGCTACGTCTCCACTTGCAGTCTGTCAGGAAAGACAAAACCAAAAATCCCAGAGTTAATATCATTTATTCCGGACGGAATCTGATCCATTGCGGACTATGGGGACTTTATTTATTGATGGTCTGGTATATCGTCAGCTACTTTATTTTACCTGTCAATCCTTATCAAGAACTCATAGGATATACCTTTTCTTTTCTTCCGTCCATTCATAATACGGCAAAAGCAATAGCTGCTTTGTCGTTTGAAGCAATTTACGCCGTGCTGTTTGTCTGGTTATTTTTAATAAATGGCTGTCTCCGCATTTTTATTTGCTCACGCAATTTAGTAGTTGGAAAACGCATATTTATCCTGTTATTTATGTGGGTCCCGATTGTGCAATTGTATCTGGCTCATATCATGTGCAATGCTGCAAAGGATGAATACCTGGTTACACTTAACCGAAGTAAGCAGGAAGCCTTTACAAAAACAGATGAATTATGCCGAACAAAATATCCGATTATCATGGTTCATGGCATCGGTTTCAGGGACTTACGATACTTTAATTATTGGGGACGAATTCCTCAAATTCTGCAGCAGCACGGAGCAAAGATATATTACGGTCATCAGAATGCATGGGGAACCATCGAAGATAATGCTGCTACCATCTGTAGGATCATTGACAAGGCTCTCTCTGAAAATAATTGTGACAAGGTCAATATCATTGCTCACTCAAAAGGCGGTCTGGATTGTCGCTATTTGATTTCCTCTCTGGGATATGCGGATAAGGTTGCCAGCCTCACCACTATTAACACTCCTCATCGCGGTTCGGAAATTATTACATTACTTAATAAATTACCTGATTATGTATATCGATATATTGCTAAGCAATTAAACAAGCCTTTCCTATTGGCAGGCGATACAAAGCCTGACTGCTATGCGGCAAGCAAACAACTGGATCCTCTTTTTTGTGAGGAATTCAATCTTAATAATCCTAATGCCAAAGGAGTATATTATCAGAGCTATACTTCAATTATGAAGAGCCTCTTCAGTGATTCTTTGTTGTGGTTTCCTTATTTATTAATGTGCACACAAAAAGGCCGCCAAAATGACGGTTTGGTAGATGTCTCAAGCGCTGAGTGGGGAGAATTCAAAGGCGTCCTCAAGAGCACTACCAACCGCGGTATCTCCCACGGGGATATGATTGACCTAAAGCGGGAGGATATCAAAGGCTTTGATGTATTAAAGAAATTTTATGATATTGTATGTGAACTAAAAAATAGAGGGTATTAATATCCGTTTTAAAAGAAACTCAACTATATCTTCTTTTCAATGTTTACTTCACTAGAACTCCACAAAAGAACTGTTCCTGGAATGAAATCTGTGCATATATTTCATTATCACTGGGGATATTCACATCGCTTCGGACATTACCATTTTCATCACATGGAACCACAATCCATTTAGTTTCATTGTCATCATATCTGTGATAAACCGCAATTACCTTTCCAGTGAATTCTTGAACTGCAGAATTCTCTCCCAAAAGATATATATCCTGCTCTGCTCCATCTCCCCCGATCACTCCTTCCACATAACCATAATTAACTGGATAATACATATCCTTGTTACGTGGATGGTAACTACCCATGGGACGATCAATTTTTCCTTTTACTACCTGTCCTATCATATTCTGATATCTATCTGAAGGTACAGGATTTGCTTCAAATCCAAAAAGATCTCCCATATTCAAACAGCACTCACCACGATCGTACATTTCTTTGATCTCTGTAACTGTAAGCCACTTTGTCTGTAGCACTTCCCTGGTTGTTGCTTTTTGCAAATCAGGTTCCTCATTTGTTTCAAAATAGAACGAGTCTCGTATCCAATTATGGCGTCGTCCATCATAGATGCAGGCTACCTTTGTTGCAAGTGTTTTTGCATTCTCTGGTTTCAATGTGATTCCTACTTCTTCAAAAACCTCTCGTTGTGCTGCATCTAAGCTTGTATCACCTGATACCGCATGTCCGGCTACCGTTTCCCATTTCAAGGGATCCGTATCTTTATCAGCACTGCGCTGAGATACCAAATACTTTCCGGTCTTTGGATTTTTAATCCAAACCATGACCCACATATGAAATTCATCTTCTAAGAGATTCCCCTGTTCTCCACGAATACAAGTCTTCCCGGTTAATCTTCTATCTTTTGTATATACATCCCATAATTCGCCCATGAATAATACCTTCTTTATCTCGTACTTCAAACGAGCAGTTGCTGTGCTGCGCCTAAGAATCTGTAAACTCAAATATGTCCTCAACAGTAACTCCAAAAACCTTAGCGATATCCATCGCAAGTTTCAGAGATGGATTGTACTTACCATTCTCCAGATGTACGATTGTTTCTCTTCTTGCATTCACCAGTTCCGCTAATTCTGCCTGTTTCATCCCGGCATTTTCGCGGTATTCCTTGATTTTCGTCACGAGCACCACTTTAAACCCCCTTTGCATCCATATAACAGAACAGGATCGTCCTGATAATGGAGATCAGTACCAGTACGCCCATCAGCATATAGCCGATTACTTCCGAGGATACTGCAAATCTTAAAAATGCAGACAAAAATCCGATGCAGACTATCGATACCATAAGAATCTTATAGCAGATTGAATCGCATCTTTTTAGGTTCGCAGCCGCCATTTCGTCCACGACCTCTTTTTTGTATTTCTTTTCTCGGGCAGCCAAAGAACAGAAAAACAAAAAGGCAAATATTACAACGCAATTCTGAATGGAAGTGAAATAATTCTCCCAACCATTTCTGGCACAGCACCAATAATACACTGCAACACAAACTGCCAGCACGATACGTGCGCCCACCAGTTCTCTTAATGTTACTTTCCTTTTCATACAAATACCTCCCAACGAATGTGATATATTTATAACATCTTGCGTGTTATAAATATATCACACGTATTGCGGACTGTCAACAGAAATGTTATAAATATTTCACTTTTGTAATGAGCGGGAACTTCCGATTTATTACTTCTTCCTTTTCGTTCTTGTTGTATGTGCAAACAAAACTACATTTCAATCAATACTTTCCATTTTCCATTTCGCTTTCCACTTTCGCGAACAATTAACCCTTTTTCCTGCATCTCAACAGTTCTTCTTTTTATTGTTCTCTCTGATTTTCCAGATAACTCAGCAATTCTTTTTGAGTTGCAGATGGTTCGGTTTTTAAAATTTTTAATATCGCTAATTCTTCTAGTGATAAATCATTATAATTTGCTCGAACTAAGGCATTTCTAAAATACCATGAGTTTTCAGCAAATACTTAGAAGTCTTAATTCCATCTACATCCTGAAGACCAATGGCAGTCTTCCAAGCAATGCTCTTATCCTTTTTTTCCGGCTCACCTTGACGAATATATTCATTTAATTCTAATTCCCAATTATTATCTGACAAAACATTCACCTCTCTTCAAAATATCATGAAATACGCATCTCAAACTTAACAAGCATTGAAAAGCTGTAAATCTTTTTCAGAATAATTATCCAATCACCTCACCCTTAAAGTTTCTATATCAAATACACTGCAAAAGTTGCACAATTCTGCTAATCCGCATAAATTCAAGGTTTCTTACTCAGCAAGCACACAGTCTCTACATGGCACGAGAAAACGCCACGGGTTCCTATATATATGCGTTTTTCCCAGCCAATTTTTGGTTTCAACAAATTGCTCATCTTGAAACAACTTTCAAAGACCAAAAACTACGATAAAACGGCTATTTTTCGTACACGGGAACATATCCTTGATACGAAAATAGCCTGTTTCTTCTTATTTTAATCTGACATAGAATGTAGATTTGCCAGTGCCTTCCCTGCGAAGTTCTCCTTCTGCTACAAGCTTACGAAGTGAACCTTCAATTGAACTTACGCTAAGCACCGGACACAATTCACGGATGTCCTGCTTATTGAATTTCCCAATCTTGTTCTGTGTTGCTTTACGCACCATCTCTATTGCCGGAAGTTTCTCTTCCACAATTTCAAATCGGTCTTCAAAATCCTTGTAGGCTGCAAGAATGGTTCCAAGCAGATATTTGATGAATGGAACTGCATCCTCTTTACCATCATGCCAGCCATCCTGGGAATGACCTAAAGCCTCATAGTACAAATCCTTGTTCTTCGCAATCTTAGCTTCAAGTGAGATGTACTTTCCTACATAAAAGCCACTGCGATAAAGTAGCAGGGTTGTAAGCAATCTGCTCATTCTGCCGTTACCATCATTGAAAGGATGGATGCACAGGAAGTCATGAATGAAAATCGGAATTGCCAATAGTGGCTCCACCTCATAATTTCCAATCACCCTGTTGTACTCTTCACAAATTCTATCGAGTGCCTCTGGCGTTTCAAACGGAGCCAGGGGTGTGAACAGAACTTCTGTATGTCCATCCGGGTATGTGGCACTAATATAATTCTGTACTGTTTTAGTTCTTCCTGCAACTGGATTATTCATATGGCTGCATAAAATTTTATGCAACTGCAGGATATAATTCTGCGTAATCGGAATCGCATCAAAACTCTCATGAATGATATTTAGTACATCACGATACCCAGCGATTTCCTCTTCGTCTCTATTTCGAGGTGTGGTCTTCTCCTCCACCAACTGTTTAATTCTTGTATTTGTGGTTACAATTCCTTCAATCGCATTTGATGCCTCGGTACTCTGAATCTTTGCAATCTCTACAAGCTTTTCAAGTTCATCGGGTCTTTGCTTAAGGTACAGTTCCTGCTTACCTGCGAATTTGTATATTGCTGCAATGAGACCGAGAATTTCTGAATCCCATTTTTCTTCTTTAATTTTAGAATAGTTAAATGCTCTCATTTTTCTTAAGCACCTACCTTCCTCATGCTATTTAAGTTTTTCCTTTATTCTGGCATTTACAAAATCAACAAATGCCCTGCTAACTTCAAAAGGTCTTCCATACTGCATTGCTTTAAGTGAATCCTTTTCCTGATTTGCCAGTACAAAATCTGTAGCAGACACTTTATTTTCTGCAAAGTCATCAGCTAATGCCATCGTCTTTATATCATACAGCCACCACTTTTGACTAAACTCCTTCGTTAGACATTTAAGTGTGTATTTATATAGCCATTTGTCATCCGGTCCATCCAGGTATTCTTCCCAGGTATCATCTGCTACCATATAAATGCCAACAAGTTTCTTGTGTCCAATGGCATTTATTATGAGAATATCCCCTTTATAAACATTGGTATTACTAAACCCAAGCTTGATATCTTTTACAAGAGGCTCTTCCGGGTGCCATTTATCTCTTCTTCCTATACTCTTTACTAAATATCTAGTCTGCACGCTTTCTTTGGTTTTTATAATACCTGTGGCCTTAAAAACTTTAGGCTTAGGTACAGGATTATTCTTTTCGAACTCTATTGCTTTTTTATATAGATCATCCAGATGCACAGTTGAAATCTCGCAGTGCAACTGTTCTTTTATCATTTCATACATTGCCTCTTGAATCGAGCTGTCCGTAACTGCCAGACCGTACTCCTTATTCTTTTCGAGACCTTTATCTGTAAAATTAGATGACCCTATAATAAATCCTGTTGGGATATCTCCCTCGTAAAACAAGTAGACTTTCCCGTGCAGTTCATTATCATAATACATGTTAAGTTTTATACCACTCTTATCGCAATAATCCGAAAAAGCATGTAGCGATTTAATGATACTGGGAGCTACTCCAAAGCCATCAAGATTTGTATAAATATCTACATATTTTATAGTAGGCATTTGTTTAACAATCTTGGACATATCATCTGCCAAAAAAGGTGAAACTACTATCAACTTATCTGACTTTGCTGCAATTTCCTTGAGCCTGCCAATATGAGTCCCTACTACATTTTCTGTTATAAATGTTTTAGTCGTTGTATTTTGCATCTATGAACACAACCTTTCTGCAATCACATTTCTTAGTAGCATTATTCCCTTAACATCCTCTCTTTCCCTTAAATTATAGCCAATAATAAGGGAAAGTCAATACTGTTGTACTTGCTTTCTCTTAAAATCAACTACATTTTACGGTATAAACATTATTTTGACCAATATTATTTATCCGCGAACAATCTATACTCTACCGCGTACAAATTTATATAAAAAAACCTTTTAGCAATCAGATGTTTTTTTTCGCTAAAAGGTTTTTACCTCTTGTACATAAATCCTTTTTATTTGCTTATGCACATTTTATTTCTATAATTATTATTAATATGTTTCCTTTAAAACACCCCTCAACCCCGCTTAAACTGGGCATTTCTTAGAGAGTAAACAGACAGTCTCCACATGCACCGTCATTGGGAATAAATCAAATGCCCTCACTCTCCTTAATTCATATCCGCCCTCACACAGGATTTTCAAGTCCCTTGCAAGCGTTGCGCTATCGCAGCTCACGTATACGATCTTTTCCGGCTTCATCTTCAGCATGGTGGTAAGGCAGGCCTCATCACATCCCTTCCGGGGAGGATCCACTACAATCACATCCGCAAAAATTCCTTCCTTTTCGTACTTATCCGGCAGGATCTCCTCAGCCTTACCGGTAAAGAACTGCGCATTATCAATATGATTGTTTGCGGCGTTGGCTCTGGCGTCCTCAATCGCCTGAGGCACGATTTCCACACCGTACACCTGCTTTGCGGCCCCTGCCAGAAACAGGGAAATTGTTCCGATTCCGCAATACAGATCCCACACCGTTTCCTTTCCGGTAAGCCCGGCATAAGCAAGTGCCTGACTGTACAGCTTTTCCGTCTGGATCGGATTGACCTGATAGAAGGAAAGTGGAGAGATGGAAAAAGTGATTCCCTGATCTGTCAGTGCTAACCCCTTCGAAACATCCCTCATATGAATGGTATCGTTGATCCGGTCACTACCCCAGATGGTAATAACCTCTTTTCCCATGATAACATTGGTATTTTCGGTATTGATACTGACGGAAATGCTCTTCATTCCGGAAACCTTGGCAAGCTTACCTATCAACTTGTCCTGTGCAGGCAGATATTCAGCGGTCTTCTTTCCTTTTCTGAAATTTATGACCAGACAGACCATCAGCTCCCTGCTGGTGAAGCCTTTACGAATCAGCACATGCCGGATCAGACCTTTTCCCGTTGCCTCCTCGTATGCCGAAACATGATTGTCCCTCATATAGGAAAGAATAATTTCCAGGATCTCCTTATTTTCTCCCACACCCAGGCTACAGTCAGTATTGGAAATAATGTCGTGGGTTCGTCCTGCATAAAAACCGGCTACAGGATTTCCCTCTTTATCTGTTCCGATGGGATACTGCGCCTTATTCCTGTAATGAAACGGTTCTTCCATTCCTACGATCGGTTCTGTGACTTCATCTATCATTTCTTTCCTAAAGCCACCGATCCGAATTAGATTATTTCTCACCTTATCTTCCTTAAACTGAAGCTGTCTTTCATAGCTCATTGCCTGCAGCTGGCATCCGCCGCACTGCCTGTGAAATGCACAGTTTGTATCTACACGAAAAGGAGAAGGTGTAAGCACCTTCTCTAATCTTCCGTAAGCAAAATTCTTTTTCACGCGGGTGACACGAATCTGTGCATCATCACCGATGATTGCATCCTTGACAAAAAAGGGAAAACCGTTCACCTTGCCAATCCCTTCCCCTTCTGCAGTCATGTCCACAATTTTTACCGTTAAAATCTGATTTTTTTCAAAATCCATGCTTGCTCCTTTATTCCATACGGGTTCCGCGTACATTGGAATCAAAAAGGCGGTTAAAGCCCATCCATCCGGTTTCTGTGGAATTCTCCAGCATTTCCGTAAAGGTTTGTAGCTTGGCATCCGTATTGTCCGCAAAGTTAAGTGCTACTGCCTCCATGATGGCAGGTTTTTTGGGAGAACCAAACTCATACTCCCCATGATGCGCTAAAATACAGTGTTTTAGCTCACTGGCAAGCATGACCGGAAAGCTTTCTATCTTACGAATCTTCTCTCCCACCATTTCTGTACCGATTACAATGTGACCCAGAAACTGCCCTTCATCCGTATAATCATTCTGCGGAAATAGAGAGATCTCCCGCGTTTTACCGATATCATGGCAGATTGCCGCACTGATCAGAAGATCCTTATTCAGCATCGAATAGGCACTGCAATAATACTCACAAAGACGTACTACGCTCAAGGTATGCTGTAAAAGTCCTCCCATAAACCCATGATGAACTGTTTTAGCGGCAGAGGACTTTTTGAAGGCAGTGATGAAAGCTTCATCCTCCACGAAAAACGCCTTCAATAATTCCTTTAAATATTTGTTTTCAACCTGGTCAATATAGCTCAGAAGTTCTCCAAACATCTCGTCAATATTATATTTGCTGACAGGAAGGTAATCTGCCGGACTATACTCCCCCTCCTGACACTTTCTGATCCGCTTCACATTTACCTGTAATGCGCCTTGAAAGCTGGTCACCTCGCCATAAACCTCTATGTAATCCAGCACGTCAAATTCACCGATTCCGGCGTTATTCGGATCCCAGATCTTCGCATCCAGTGTTCCCGTCTTATCCTGCAGAAGTATGCTTTCATAAGGCTTTCCGTTTTTTGTCATTGCAGATACCTTATGCTTACAAAGGTAAATGTCAAATACTCTGTCGCCGTCTTTATAATCCTTAATATACTTCATTCCTTTGTTCCATTCCTTCCATTATTCATTCTTAAGGCTGAGCACAGCCTCTACTTCCATTTCAATATAGCCCTCCGGTCCCTGCCGCATCAATCCGACAGCAACTGTTTCTTCGGGCTTAAAGGTTAACAATGTTTCTACCAAAGATGCATAGTTGGGAATTTCCTTTTCCCCTACCCTGACTATAATATCTCCGCTCTGAATACCCGCATTCATAGCAGGAGAATCCATATCAATCTCTAAAATGTATGCACCAAAGGGAACCCCCATTTCTTCATTTGCTTCCTTGGTAACATCCACTCCATAAACCCCAAAGTATGCAATATCCTTGTTGTTGGAAAGACTTTCCACAACCTTCTTGAGCTCTGTAATTCCCACTGCACTGATCATATTTTTCATATCAGAGGCATTATATGAGGTATCGATCATTCCCACGATCTGTCCCTTCAGGTTAATAATAATGCCGCTTGCGCTGGTGCTTCCATAAATATCTGTAGTCAGATATTTATAGTTAGAATCCGGAAGCGCTATATTATTCCCTATAGAAGTAATATTCCCATAACAAAGAGAGCCCTCTGTTCCCACGGGTCTTCCTACTGCAATCACAGGGATTCCCACAAGACTGCTTCCTGCAGAGCTCCCCAAAGAGACCGGCTTTGCAATGGTAACAGTGCTTTCCTTCATCGCACTTTTCGGAATGGAAATGATTGCAAAGCCTGTATTATTATCCCTTTTTTTCATCTCGGCTTCATATTCTGAGCCATCTGAAAAGGTTACCTTAAGGACTTCCGCATCCTTAATGCTTCTGATGTTTGCAAGTATCAACAGTTCCTTTCCGTTATCCGCTACAACCACGCCGGAAACAACGCCCTCATTTTCATATTCATTATCAAGCCAGCTCACGTCCGAAGTTACACCCACTACCGTCACAATAGATCTTTGTACTTCCCTGGCTACCTTATTCATTTCATTATATAGAGTCAGATAATCATTGGTACCAAGCTGCATCTCAGAAAGAACCTGTGCAATCTGCTCGTCCTCCAGTGCAGGGGGCTCTGTCTCCTCAGGCTGCATCTGAGATTCGTCCGCAATCATGTCCTCCGGCAAAATTTCATTTTCTTCTGTCTCTTCCTCAAACACAATTGCTTCAGGCTCCTCCTCCGGATAAAGCCGATTGCTGATGACAGGCTCTAAAAGTAGAAAAGTAAAGCAGGCAACCATGCCAAAAATAACCGCCATTGCTGCTGTAATCAGTGTACGGCGAACCAGCTTCCTTTTATTTAAGGGTCTCTGCTTAATCGTTTCCATCATAAAATCAGTATTATTTTGATTTTGGTTTCCTTCCATCTGCGATCTATCCATTTCCCAATGCCCCTGTCTTCCTATTTCTGTTCTATCATATCATAAGAAAGTAAATTTTACACGTCAATGTTATAAGTAAATATCTCTTTTCAACTAAAAAACCAGCCCTTTCATTTCTGAAAAAGCTGGCTTTCCTGATTTTGCAATAGTCGGCGTGACAGGATTCGAACCTGCGGCCTCTACGTCCCGAACGTAGCGCTCTACCAAGCTGAGCCACACGCCGTTAAATCTGATTCCCACGAAAATGCGGCAAATCCATAAGACAATGTACATCATACAATTTTTACAGCTGATTGTCAATGATTAAAAGAATATTTTTCTGTCTCCCAATTGTATCGAAAAACACAAAAAATATCCCGTTTCCTTATATTCTTCTTGAAGATATATTGCTATAATAAAACCGTTTCTAATGAAGGAGACTACGATTTTTTATGAAAACTAAAGTTACAAGCATGATTGAAGGAAACCCTTCAAAATTAATACTCACCTTTGCTTTTCCTTTGATGATCGGAAATATATTTCAGCAGCTTTACACCGTGGTTGATACGATGGTAGTTGGTCAGGCACTTGGTGTATCGGCCCTTGCTGCTTTAGGTGCGACTGACTGGTTGAACTGGCTTTGTTCCGGCCTTGTTCAAGGCTTCGCACAGGGGTTTTGCATTCTTATGGCACAAGAATTTGGTGCCGGTAATTATAAAAGACTGAAAAAAGTTATTCTTAACTCAATTTTTCTCTCTGCCATTTGCTCTCTTCTGGTACTGGTGGCAAGCGAAGCGCTTGCCCAGCCTGTCCTTAAAATATTGCATACACCGGACGATATTATGGGTAACTCCCTTTTATATCTGCGGATCATCTTTCTTGGTATGCCAATCATCATGGCTTACAATCTGTCAGCTTCCATTCTCCGTGCATTAGGTGACGGCAGAACCCCTCTTCATGCCATGATTGTTGCCGCCATTACCAACATCATCCTGGATTTTATCTTCGTACTTATTTGGGGATGGGGTATAGCAGGTGCCGCTGTTGCCACCTTACTGGCTCAGCTGTTGTCCAGTGTTTATTGCTTTTACTTTATCCGAAAAATTGAAATCCTAAAGACTGAAAAAGATGACCTCACTCTTGATACCGGCATTTGTACCAAGCTCTTGAATCTCGGATACCCGGTAGCCTTTCAAAATACTGTCATCTTTATCGGTGGAATGATTGTCCAATCGGTAGTGAACAACTTTGGTGTTCTCTTTATCGCAGGCTTTACTGCTACAAACAAGCTCTACGGCGTTCTGGAATGTGCTGCTATTTCCTACGGTTACTCCATGACCACTTATGCAGGTCAAAATCTTGGTGCTGGCAGCATACCAAGAATAAGAAAGGGCGTACGCTCAGCAATTGTTATCTCGCTGTTTACCTCCCTTGCAATCACCGTCTGTATGCTTGTCTTCGGGAGAACCATTCTGGGCTGGTTTTTATCCGGCGACACAGACCAGGTTTTTGCTGCCATGGAGATTGCTTATCACTATCTTTCTATCATGAGTATTTTCCTGCCGATCCTTTACCTGCTTTATATAGTCCGCTCAACCCTTCAGGGTGTCGGAGATACCATCATGCCGATGGTTTCCGGTATTGCCGAGTTTGTCATGCGGGTAGGTACCGCTCTGCTCCTTCCCCTCTTCATGGGGCAGGAGGGAATCTTTTATGCCGAGATCCTCGCATGGGCCGGCGCAGATATAATTCTCCTTACTGCATACTTCTATCATTGCGCTAAGTGGAAACGTAATGCATCCGCTTAGTATAAAGCTATTAGGAAACTCTTATGAACTGCTCTCACGGTAAACTCGAAAACTCATGCTCTTGCAGATAGCAGTGCATGAATTTTCTCAGACACCGTTTGCGCAGTAATATTATTTTTTATACTAACAGATATACCACCGTTATGATGAGCCCTGCGCAGAACAACAATAATCCGAAGGACAGGCTCCTTCCTATAATCGTAGTATCCTCTGACCATTCCTCCTGCAATAGTGCAAACTTATGCTCATAATCCACCTCTTTCGGATGCTTTCTGAAAACAGTGGCATTAGCCACTCTCTGCATCCCGTTAACAAAACACCCGCCGGCATGGGTGAGGAAAGTCCCTTCTGCAAGCTCATGAGGCAGCTTGCTGTCTCTATATACGGTCTTTCTAAGAAACACCACTACTGCATCGATCATGCTGTCCAGTACTCTGCAAACTACACCGAAGACAAAAGGAAGCGCACCCAGCAGTATTGGTCTGTAAATCAAATTTTCCAGATCCAGATATTGATTCCATCTGTTGATATAAACAATGCTTCCGTTCTCCTTTTTCATCATCCAAAATCTTACGATCACCAGATAGATTATTGCTCCGATTAAGATAGAAATAGCAGCACCCTTTAAGTTTTCAAAGGAAAACCATGCCACTTTACCAGCTTCCTTCTCTACCTGCATAAATCCCTGACCAAGATCTGCAACGCGGCTCATCACCTGCCCCGGAAGTAATCCCATAATCGGCAGCAGTGTTGCACTGATGGTAAGTACTGTCGCGCTTAGACCATTCATATAGGTTCCTCTAAGATTGTCATACTTTTCCTGCACTGCACTATCACTGTTCTTTTCCACAAAAACAGCCACATACAGCTTTGTCATATAAGCAACCGTTAATCCCCCGCTTATCAGAAAAGCCCATTCTATTCCCTTCATGGCTCCAATATTGAAAATACTACTTGCTGTACCTCCTTCTAGCAGCTTTGTATACTCCACAATGCTCTCATGGATCAGTGTTTTGCTCACATATCCGTTCCAAAGCGGCATACCGCCAATTCCCAATGCTCCCATCAGGAAAATATAGTTAAGAAGCGGTTTCTTTCTTCCGAAACCACGTATCTTATTGAGATTAAGCTCGTGCACATTCATGAAGATCACTCCGGCCGCCATGAAAAGAGCCAGTTTGATCAGGGAATGATTTACCATGTGAAGCAGGCTTCCTCTCACAGCAAGCAAATTCTCCTCACCGAGAAGTCCGGACATCCCCACTCCCACAAGAATAAAGCCAATCTGAGAGACCGAGGAACATGCAAGCGTACGCTTGATATCAATTGAAAATAGTGCAAGCACGGCACCGACAACCATCGTACAGACACCAATTATGAGAATCAGGGCACCCCATGCAGTACATCCAAGGAAAAGGTAACTTGTAAGAACCAGAATACCGAACATTCCTGCTTTTGTCAGGATTCCGGACAAAAGTGCCGATGCCGGTGCCGGTGCTACCGGATGGGCTTTGGGGAGCCATATATGCAGCGGAAAAGCGCCTGCCTTGGCACCAAAACCAAAGAGCATACAAAGACCTGCTGCCATCAGCTTGCTTTCGGAAACACCACTGTTACTAAGCATACGCATTCGTTCATAGCTTCCGACTAATTCATCAAATACCAGTGTGCCCATGGTGTCATACAGGAGGAAAATACCCATCAACATAACAAGACCACCTATTACCGCTACCGCAAGGTAAGTTGCCGCTGCCCGAAGAGATTCCTTCTTTTCGTCAAAAGCCACCCAGACATAGGATGTAAATGACATAATCTCAAAAAAGATAAATGTGGTATAAAAATCAGCAGAAAAGAATACTCCCTCTGTTGCAAAAAAAGTCAGAAGTGTAAAGCAATAATATCGGCCCTTATTCGTATAATGGGATAAATACTCCTTGGAAAACAGAGTACTCATAAGCCACATAAATGCAGCAATGCTTCCATAAAGAATCCGAAAGCCATCTATTTCAAAATGAAGGCCCAAACCACAAATTTCCGGAACTTCCAACAAAGCGCCCATACTTCTCCTCCTCTAATAAATACCTGCTGCCACGTCGCCAAAAAATCTTACAATCGGCGCAGAATGAAGACCAAACAAAATGATAAAAAGTGTAAATGTAAATAGCGGGACCAGCATTTTCCAGCCCGGATCCTTCACTCCCTCAAGCGTTCCTGCATCAAAATCCTTTCCCGGGAAAAACGCCCGAACCACAATGGTAAGCATATAAATCGCCGTTAGCAGTGCTGAAACAAGAAGACATCCAATTCCTCCATATGCAAAGACATTTCCACTATCCACAGCTGCGGAAGCCAGATTCCATTTACTGACAAAACCGGCAAGCCCCGGTACACCCATAAGAGCCAGTGCGGAAATCGTAAATACTCCGAAAACAGCAGGCATTTTATAGCCCATTCCATCAAGCTCATGTACATAGTGCCTGTCTGTCTGATGCATAATGGCACCGGCGCAGAAAAATGAACTGATCTTCATAAGCGCATGAAAGATCAGATGACTGAGCGCTCCCACCATTCCAAGGGGTGTCATAAGTGTCACACCGAACAAAATATAAGATAAATTACTGATTGTTGAATAAGCCAGTCTTCTTTTGATATGTGTTTCCTTTACTGCACGACTACAGCCATATAAAATCGTAAACATCACAATTGCCATTACTACATTTTGCGCCCAGGTTCCCTTCAGGAACTCTGTTCCAAAACTATAATAAGTCAGGCGAATAATTGCAAATGCACCCGATTTTACTACCGCAACCGCATGAAGCAGTGCTGTTACGGGAGTAGGCGCCACACCGGCATCCGGAAGCCATGAATTGAAGGGGCATATTGCTGCTTTTACACCGAATCCCATAAAAGCAATAACATAAATCAGTAAAAGGATATCTGTTCTGTCTCCGATT
Source organism: Bacillota bacterium (assembly GCA_030526045.1). Lineage (GTDB taxonomy): Bacteria > Bacillota > Clostridia > Lachnospirales > Lachnospiraceae > Suilimivivens. The sequence goes on from JAUNDN010000012.1 coordinate 40,137, forward strand.
TTCTGAAAGTCCAAAACGCCTCCCAGTACAAAATTCGTGGTACTACCGTAAATAATCACAAAAATCAGACCGACAAAGGCAAACGCAGCCCCACCAAGCGAATAATACAGATATTTTCTGCTTGCCAGGATCGCTTCCCTTGTTAGGGTATGCATGACAAGCGGAACCGTAACAAGAGTCAAAAGCTCATAAAAGAAGTACATGGTAAGAAGATTGGCTGCCAGTGAAATTCCCAATGTTACTCCGTACGTCATGGTATAAAACATGAAGAAAACCTTCTCATGCTCTTCCTTAGTCATATACTCAAAAGCATATAAAGTTGCAAACGGCCACAGGGCAGATACCAATCCTCCGAATACCATACTCATACCGTCTACCTTAAAGCTGATTGAAAGATTTCCTGTAAAATTCGCCAATGTAAAAATTTCTGTCGGTCTGTTCATCAGCAGATACCAGACCAGAAGGCTGTTCAAAATCACCATTGTTTCTAAAAAGAGTTCCATATGGCTTCTCTTCTTAAAGGGGAGTAGAGGAACCAGCACACCGGTCAAAACAGGAATCAAAATAACAAGCATAATCATTGTGGTTTCCTCCTTTCCTAAACTATCTTCGTAATGATTCGGGATAAATAAGCAATTATTCCGTTCGGGAACAGCCCGATAGCAACCGTTAATGCCGTAAGAATAATTACCGGAATTAGCATGAAAAGAGATGGTTCTCTTCTTTCCGATGTATTACCGTCAAATTCCGCTCCCGGAAGAAATCCGTGTATTGTAACCGGGAGCAGGTATCCTGCCGTGAGGAGCGCACTTACCAGCAAAACAATCGGTCCTGCCAGGCCAAAGCCCGGAATACCTGAATTTAAAGAACCCAGGGCAAGATACCATTTACTGATAAAACCTCCTGTTGGAGGAATTCCGATCAGTCCAAGAGATACTATTGTATAACACCAGAGCAGAATCGGCATTTCTTTTCCGATTCCCCGGAGCTCCTCCACTTTGGTCTTTCCCGTCATGTAAATCATGGTTCCTGCGCACAGGAACAAAGCCGCCTTGATAAATCCGTGACTGAGCACATGGAGAAAGCTTCCCGTTACAGCATCCCCATCCATCACTGCCAGTCCGAATAATATATAGGAGACCTGGCTAATCGTCGAATAGGCCAGCCTTTTTTTCAGTACAGGTTCCCGATACGCCAGCATAGAACCCATAAATACCGTAATCAGCGTGAGTACAAGCCAGCCCTTCTGGACCCAGGTACCGCGCAGAAAGGATGCACCAAAAATATAGTAAACAACTCTCACCATCGCCAGCACACCTGCCTTGACAATCACTGCAGAAAGCACTGCCGATGCCGGCGCCGGTGCCGCCGGATGGGCTGCCGTCAACCATGCATGCATGGGAAACATACCCGCCTTCACACCAAATCCAATCAGCATCACAAATGCAATCCCAAGTAAAAGGGCTGTATGTTGTTCTGCAGTCTGTGTACTGATCACGCCTCCGGCGCTGAAGGTCAGCGTATTGCCGTACTTTTCTATGAAATAAAGGCCAAACAGTGCCATATAAGCACCGGCAAGAGAATAAAACAAATATTTCAGTCCTGCCATTATTGCTTCCCTGCTGCGGTTGTGAAGCACAAGCGGCATAGAGGAAAGCGTCAAAAGCTCAAAAAATAAATAAAAAGTAATCAAATTTCCTGCAAAACATAGCGCAATCAAAACACCCAGAACAATAAGGTAATAACCATAGTAGCGCTTTTCGCTTTTCTCATGTTTCATATACTCAAAAGAAAAGAAGCCCGCACATAAGAATATCACCACTGCCAGAATGGCAAATATTACACCGGTTTCATCTATTTTAAACAAAATCGGTAGACGGTCCGTTAAATTGAACAGTAACAGCATTTCTCCCCTTGACATGCACAAAGCAAGAATTACCAGTACTGCTTCAAGGATAAGGAAAGTGCCTGTAAGGCACAACAGATTTTTTCTTACCTTCATTTCCCTTAAAGCAAGAAGAAAGACTCCTGCAAGAATAGGAAAAAAGATGGATAATAGCATATAATACATAAAGGTAAACCTCCTTAGGAGAACATGGAAAGTCCCTGCTGAATCAAATCAACAATAGGCTGAGAGTTTACGCCTAAAATAATATTTAAACCAATAAAGCAAACCAGTGTCGCTGCATACAGCTTCATGCTTGAAAAGGTAACGCACTCATATTTATTCTCTTCTACCGGTGTGTAAATTCTGATTACCGTTTTCATAAAATAAATCGCATTCAGAATCGTACTGATACCAAGCACAATCAGCGCCGGCAGCATTTTACCGTTATTCTGTACGGCTGCCTGGGCGAACAGCAGCTTGCTGATAAATCCTGAAAACAGCGGAACACCTACCATGGAAAGAGATCCAACCGTAAAGGTGACACCGGCCCACTTATTTCGATACGCTGCACCGGTCAGATCAATAAACTTCCTGCTTCCTCCCGATACATCGGTAAGTCCGATTGCAGCAATGAAAAGCAAGGATTTGGTTGCGGCATGGGATAAAATATGAAATACACTTGCCGCCATTCCTGCCTGTGTACCCATTCCGATACCCATATAAATGTATCCAATCTGTGCTACAGAAGAATAGGCGATCATTCTTCTCACATCATTTTCCTTTATCGCACTCAAAGACCCGAAGATCATCCCCATCAAACCGAATACAAACAAAACGTCTATGATTTTGCTTGCCTCAAAAATATCAAAGCCAATCACCCGGTAAATAATCTTAATCAGCAAAAAGATATAACCCTTGGAAACCAGACTGGATAAAATTGCTGCGGAGGATACAGTGGAATAACCGTACGCATCCGGCAGCCACGCATGAAAAGGAAACAGCGCACTCTTAATTGCAAGCCCCACTGACATCAGTGCAATCGTTACCAGCAATGGAATCCTGTACTGTCCGGAAACAGAAAGAATGGCCACCTGTTCTTTAATATTACTCATCAGTAAATGTCCTGTCAGATCATAAAGCATACAAATTCCCATAAGGAGCATACCTGACCCCAAAAGGCTCATAATCATGTATCGCGCTGCTGCCTCAATGGTTCTTCCGTTCTGCCTGATCATGATCAGACCACAGGCTGCTATGGTGTTAATCTCCACGAAAACATATGCGGTAAACAGATCGTTGGTGTAAACCAATGCAAGGAGTGAGCTGAGAAGCAGATTCATGAGAACATAGTAAAGAAAAGTTTTCCCTTCTTCCACCTCATCTGCCAATTTCTTTTTTCCTCCAAGCAGGGAAAGCAGCATGATCATGCAAAAGAACACTGCCATAAAGCATTCCAGTACACCGGCTCTGATTTCATTTCCCCAAGGAGCCGGAAACTTTCCCATTACATAAACAAAGGCCTCTTCTGTATGAAGTACATACCCCAACGTACATGTATTCAGGATCATTACTGCTAAAATCAAAGCAATATTCACATATCTGGCAGCTTTTCCTTTTAACCCGGAACTGATAATTCCGGCAAACAGACATATCAGGATGGAGACTGCCGGGAAATTTTGAACAAGATCCATTTACAGTTCCTCCTTCTTCAATCTGAGAGATATTTCGTCCAAATCCAGCGTATGATAACGCCGGTATAAACGGATTGTAATGGACAGCATCAATGCACTGACTGATACCGATACGACAATACCCGTCAAAACCAGACCACTGGGAATGGGATTAATATATGCCTCCATTTCCTGTACACCGTTTACCACTATTGGTGCTACCCGACCGTCAATATATCCCTTCTCTGCCAGAAAAAGATAAATTGCTGTATCCATAATGTTTAAACCGATAATCTTTTTGATCAGATTACTCTGTAAAAGAAGGTTCCCAAATCCAATTCCAAACAAGATCATCGCAACTGCTTCCCCGTAATTTGCAAACAGATTTGCTCCCATTCTACAGACCTCCTCTCCGAAACAATGCATAAAAGGCATACATGGTACACGCAACCTCCAAACCCACACAAATATTGATAGGCAAAATAATACCGCTGCTCAATATGTGTCCGGGTATTCCAAGAGGAATATGATTTTCTATGCCGTTTGCACCCGTGATATAGAAATAAGTTCCAATTATTCCATACATGCAAAGTGCTGTGATCTTTGCCACTCTGTATACCTGCTCATTAAAGAATCTTTGCGTTTTCTTAAAACCGAAAGCACTGACATACAGGATCAGACCGGCTCCTAAAATAGCGCCGCCTGAAAATCCTCCGCCGGGAGAAAGATGACCGTTTAAAATGACATAAATCCCAAAGATAAAGATAATCGGACAGAGTACAAAAGCTGTTCCCTGCAAAATGGCATCATTCTTTGGTTCAAACCGTCTGTCATTCTGTTCCTCCTGTTTCTTTAAAATAGAATCATCTACCATAAGCAGGATCATGACACAGCAGGTCGCAATAAACAGTACATTGGTTTCCCCGAAAGTATCAAAGGCCCTATAGGTCAAAATCATACCGGAAACAATATTCATTGCTCCCGTTTCCTGTAAACCGCTCTCTATGTAGCGCTGTGAAACTTCATTATTATCCGGATTGGAAGGATTTCCTGTTCTGGGCAGATAGGAAACCGTATATAAAAGAAGTCCTACCAGCGCAACACAAAAAAAGACAGCCGATGCAACATATATCTTATGAAAGATCACAAGTTCTTTGTTATGCTCGGTATCATATACCTTGTCCCTGATCATCTGGCGTTCACTCATGCGTTCCAAAATTGTGGACTCAGGTACATCCTCCTCTTTCTGAGGCTGCATTTCTACTTCACCTACATAAGGATCCTTACTTCCGGACAGCCATCTGAAAAAATGGAAAGCACCTGTCTTTTCATATTCTTTCTGAGACTTTGGCTTACTCATGATCCTCCGCCTCCTTTTCGGTCTTATCTATCTGAATCCCATGAATTTTCTTCAAGGTCGCAAAAAACAAAATACTGGTAACTCCCGCCCCTACTGCTGCTTCCGTAATTGCAAGATCGGGAGATTCCAGACAAACCCAGATTAAAGACATCACCAGGCTATAGGACATATAGATTAATATTGAATTGAGTAAATTTTTGGAAAAGCTGACTGATATGGCACACACAACCAAAAAGCCCAACAAAATAGATTGAAAGATTGTCATGATATCTCTTCCCCCTTCTCCTGATTTTCTCTATTCTCTTTTAGTTCCTTCTCTAAAACGTCAAGTTCCGGATAGACCTGGCAGTACTCCTCTAAATTTTCGTTGGTTGCAGCTTCCAGTCTGGCAAGCAGATGAGAAGATACCGGTGAAGCAAACCATAAGAAAACGACAATCAACGCCATTTTCAGAGTCGTAAAATTCCATCCTGAAAAAATCATCAGCCCGACCAGGGAAAAACTGATTCCCAATGTATCTCCCATAGCTGCTGCATGCATTCTGTTCAATACATATTTCAAATGAAAAATTCCATACAGTTCTATCAGAAATATGAGCAGTCCGCAAAGAAGCAAAGCAGCTCCGACAATAAATCTGATCCATTCAATGATCTCCATTAGAATCTCCTCCTTCCTCATTCTTTTGACGTTTTTCTTTATAAACACCAAGATAAACCTTGGAAATTACAATTACCGCCAGGAAGCTTACCATCGCATAAATCAGGCAAATATCAACAAGATATCCTTCCTTTAATAAGAGTGAAAGCACTGCGATCATGACCATAACCATGGTCCCCATCATATTGATTGCTACAATACGATCTGCAATTCGAGGACCCATGACTGCACGAATCAGACAGGCAAACAACATAATTGCAAGGATAACTAAAACAATAATAAACATACCCTCATATATTTTATCAAGGAGCGTCATGCTTTCCTGCATCTGCATCTTAACTCATCCTTTCCAGTCTTCTAAGGAGCGTTACAAAGACAGAACTGTTGATTCCCTCAGCAAGCTCTTTATCAAGACAATGCACAACATATTCATCTTCCTCAAGAGAAACCGTAATTGTTCCCGGCGTTAAAGTAATGGAATTTGCCAATAACACTCTTGCCGGTGTAGATTTCAGATCCGTCTTAAACCGCACAATCGCCGGTTCAATTTCGTATCTCGAAGACATAATCATTTTAATAACCGCAAAGTTTGCCTTAATAATTTCCGTTATCAATACGAATACATATTGAAGTACCAAAAAAAATTTTTTGCATATCAATAAATCTGTTTTTGGATGATAATTCAGGAATTTGCAGATAAACAGATACATCAGCCCGGCAATCACAACACCGAATGCTGCTATTTCAAGCGTAAACTGACCGTTAAAAATAATCCATATCAGAAAAAAGATGAAAAACATAGGTTTCCTCCCACTTATGCATACCATATTTAAGCAGGTGCCGCTTACGCTAACACCTGCTTAATTCTGTCTGCTAATTCATTTTTAGATACTGCTCCCACAACAGAGTCGACGACCTTTCCTTCCTTGAAAAACAAAAAAGCCGGTATGGACATAATCTTGTACTCACTCGCCGGTCCCGGATAATCTGTCACATTGCACTTGGCTATCTTGCATTTCCCACAGTATTCCTCCGAAAGCTGTGCTACAAGTGGCGCCATCATTTTACACGGCCCGCACCAGTCTGCATAGAAATCTACCATAACCGGAATATTACTTTTCTTTACTTCTTCTTCAAAATTGCTATCTGTTAAAATTATTTCCATTATTATACTCCTTTCTTTGTTTCTTCCTTAGTACTATTCCCTATCTTTTGATGATGTATTTATAAATCGGATTTCCTTTTGACGAAAATTTTTCTTCATATTCTGTCATGATATTTCCTGCTGACATTTTTTCGTCATGATGAAGATCAAAGGTCACCTGAACTGCCTCCCATCCCGCAAAGGGAAGCTCCTCAAGTGCAAAATCAAACAGGTCCTTGTTATCTGTCTTAAATTCCAGCACTCCGTCCTTCTTTAAGAAGCTGTCATATCTTCTTAAGAATTCCCTGGATGGAAGTCTTCTTTTGGCATGCCTGTCCTTCGGCCATGGATCTGAAAAGTTGAGGTAAATTCTGTCTACCTCTCCGGGACCAAACACCTCTGCAATATCCTCCGCATCCATGCGGATAAATAAAAGATTTGTCAAAGGAGCTTCTTCCATTTTCTGTAATGCCCGAATCAGTACACTGGAATACTTCTCAATTCCTACATAATTGATATCAGGATTTTGCAAGGCAAGCTCATGGATAAATTTTCCCTTTCCCATTCCTACTTCGATACGAATCGGATGGTCATTCCCAAAAGCCTTGTTCCAATTATTCTTAAATGTCTCGGGGTCATGGACTACCAAAGGACTTTGTGCAATCACATCCCGCGATCCTGAAACATTTCTGAGCCTCATGCCGTTTCCCTTCTTCTTTCCTTTTTAAGCGAGTATTAATTTTACACCTTTTTCAAATAAAAGGGAAGAAAAAATACATGATTTTTGAAATTTCTTTACAATTTTTTAACATCAAGGATTCATTAGCTTTTTTATAGGAAATAGTGTATGATAGGAATAACTTATTTTTATAATCAGGAGATACCATGAATTTTACCAAATCCATGAATTTCATTAGAATAAGACTAACATTATCTGCAATTTTAGGCTTTTGCCTTCTTGTGACAGCAGGGCGTAATGCCTACGCTGCTCCCTCTGCGGCAGAAGACTATCTTGCACTGGCGGAAGAGCGGAAATCTCTTCCCATTCAAAGTAATCAAATTGAAAACTGGCCTGCCGGACCTGCAATTGGTGCAGAATCCGCTATTTTGCTGGAAGCAAATACCGGTGTGATACTTTATGCAAAAAACATTGATGAAAAACTCTATCCGGCAAGTACCACTAAACTGATGACCTGCCTGGTTGCTGCTGAAAACAGCCGGCTTGACGATACCGTCACCTTTTCACACAATGCCGTTTTCAGCATTGATAAAGGAAGTTCCAATATTGGAATTGATGAAGGACAATCTATGCCTATGGAAGAATGCCTCTATGGTATATTGACAGCGTCTGCCAATGAGGTTGCAAACGGCGTAGCAGAACACATTGCCGGAAGCACAGATGCATTTACGGAATTGATGAATCAGAAGGCTGAAGAACTGGGCTGTACAAATACCCATTTTGTCAATGCCCATGGTCTGTACGATCAGAATCATTATACAACCGCTTATGATCTTGCCCTGATTGCCAAAGCCTTTTTCCAGAACGAACTTCTATCCAAAATCGGAAATACCGCCTCACATCATTTTGAAGCTACTGCGACCCAGCCGGACGATTTTATTGTCAGAAATAAGCATCAGCTGATCACGGGAGAAATCCCCTATGAAGGAATCAAAGGCGGAAAGACGGGCTACACGGATGAAGCAAGACAAACCCTGGTGACCTGTGCCGAGCAGGACGGTATGAAGCTGATTTGTGTTATCATGAAAGAAGAATCCCCGGAACAGTTTTATGATACCGTAAAGCTGTTTGATTATGGGTTTACCAACTTTTCTGTAGTCAATGTGTCTGAAAACGAAACTAAATATGCAATTCAGAATTCCAACTTTTTCCACACATCAAGTGATGTTTTCGGTGATTCAAGCCCGATTCTGTCCATAAATAAGAACAGCTATCTGATTATGCCCGGAACAACCTCTTTCAAAGAGCTGGATTCGGAAATATCCTATGATACTGACGATGCTCATGAAGTTGCCAATATTTGCTACTACTATCACGGTGCCTACCTTGGAACAGCAACCATTGATCTTGTACAAAAGGCGCCTGTTTCTTATGAATTTTCCACAGAGTCGGAAGCCGCAGGGGACAAAAGGATTGTTGTCATTAATGTCAAGCTTATACTGCTTATTATACTGGCGATAGCCATTTTTCTGATTACTGTTTTTGTCATTTTTTCCTTTGTAAACAGCTATAACATTATTGATCACAAAGCCACCGGTAAAAAACGCAGCATAACAGGACGCAGAAGAAAAAGGAACCGGAAAGACGGACCTCATTTTCCTTCTTCCCGGTTTAATGGTTTTGATCTTTGATTTTTAAATGACCCTTCTTAGTCTTGCGATGTTCTTTTGCTGTTTCTCTCTTTTGAAGAATTTTTCTGCAATCCTCTTCGGAAATGAATTTGGATGTCTTTACCACATAAATGCCATCATTCTCGGATTTACGGATTCTGATCTTAGATTTCATATGTCCGTGAACAGGGCAATAGGAAACACTGTAGTAATGCTTTCCATTAGGTGAAAACCAACGGATTTTTTTCCGGATATTCTTATGGCAAAGATAGCACTTTGTACTGATTACCTCCCTGTCCTCAAGCGCTTTTTGCTTGTCCGGAAACTCTCTTGAAATATATTTCATATAGTCATGAAACACAACACGAATTTCCTCCTGCCTGTTTGCCGGAAGAATATAGGTATCAATAGAATAATTCTCCAGAACATCATCCTCAAGACAAGCTAGAATTCTGGCCGTATAATACGCATCGCTGAAGGCTCTGTGAAAAGGAATATCCTTCTCAATTTTCAGATAATCAATTGCATATTCCAGACTTCTGCGCTGCTTCTTATCCTCAAAGGCAATACTGAACAGCTTCTGCACATCCAAAAAACGAATAGGCTTCCCTGCAAGTGGCTCCATGCAATAATATCGCATATTTCTTTGCAATTCATACAAATCAAGAGGTCCCCAGGTACAGAAAATGTAATCCTCCCCACACCAGGAAAGGAAGTCACCCATAACCTCTACAAAGGGTCTTCCTTTTTGAAGATCCTTCATATGCAGATGAATCAGTTTACTGGTGATCTTATGCATATGCTGATAAACGGTAGGCTTAACCAGCTGGTTAAATTCATCTATCATTTTCTTTTCGTTATTTAGTTTAATTGCTCCGATATCAATGATTTCAAACGGAATCTCTTTTATCTCCGGCTCTTCACCGGTGTTACTCTGATTCCATTCCAAATCAATTACAACATAATTCATTTAACGGCTCCGTTCTGTAAACAGATTATTTTTTATTTTATCATACTTTCTTTTGCTTCTCTACCTGTAATGTGCTAACATGAATAATATTTGGAAATATCCCAGTCCCATAACGATAAAATGAGGTATATTATGGAAAACCGTAAATGGAAAAAATTCTTTTCTTACTATAAGCCCTACAAAAAGTTGTTTGCCGCAGATATGTTTTTTGCCTGTCTGGCGGCTGCGATCACCCTTATTATTCCTCTCATTATCCGCTATATTACCAATGATGTGATTTATAGAGCTCCTGATGAGTCACTTCATACCATTTTTATGCTTTCCGGTGTCATGCTGATCTTAATTCTTATTGAATTTTTCAGTAATTTCTTTATTACCAATTACGGACACATGATGGGGGCGAAGATGGAATATGATATGCGAAATGAGATTTTCGGCCATTATCAGAAGCTTTCCTTCAGCTTTTTTGATAACCAGAAGGTGGGACAGCTGATGAGCCGTGTCACCAACGACTTATTTGAGATCAGCGAGCTTTTCCATCATGGTCCTGAGGATCTTGTAATCTCTATCATCAAGCTGATCGGTTCCTTTACCATTTTGCTTACCATCAACTGGAGGCTTGCCCTGACGGCTTTTGCCATTGTCCCCATAATGTTGGTGTATGCCTTTTACTTCAATATCCAGATGAAACGGATTTTCTTAAAAAACAGAGCAAGAATAGCAGATATTAATGCTCAGATTGAGGATAATCTTTCCGGAATCCGTGTGGTGAAATCTTTTGCCAACGAAGAGATTGAAATGGATAAATTCAAGGTTGGAAATGACAACTTCCTTGAGAGCAAAAAAGAAAATTATAAATACATGGGACTGTACCATTCCGGACTGACGGCCTTCACTACCCTGATCACGGTAATCGTGATTGCCGCCGGTGCTGTCTTTATCACCAAAAGCATTATTTCTATTACCGATTTGATTACCTTCCTTTTGTATATCAATAACTTTACGGAACCGATCAAAAAGTTGATTAATTTTACGGAACAATTTCAAAATGGTGTTTCCGGCTATACCCGATTCCTGGAAATGCTGAGTATCCATCCTGACATCGTAGACAAACCGGATGCCGGGGAGCTCGTCAATGCCAAAGGAGATATTTTATTTAGGAGTGTATCTTTTCACTATGAAGATCACACCGAAATGGTTCTCTCAAACCTGAACCTTCATGTAAAGCCCGGAGAATATGTTGCACTGGTAGGAACCTCCGGTGTAGGTAAATCTACTCTTTGCAGCCTGATTCCCCGTTTTTATGAGGTTTCAGACGGGCAAATACTGATTGATGGAACCGATATCCGGAATTTCACGCTGAAAAGTCTTCGAAATAACATCGGAATTGTACAACAGGATGTCTATCTGTTTACCGGGAGCGTGATGGACAATATCCGCTACGGTCGTCCTGACGCAACGGAAGCAGAAATTGTCGCTGCTGCCCGGAATGCCAACGCCCATGATTTCATCACGAGCCTTCCTGACGGCTATGATACCTACATCGGACAACGGGGAATCAAGCTTTCCGGCGGTCAAAAGCAGCGTCTTTCCATTGCCAGAGTCTTCCTGAAGAATCCTCCGATTCTGATTTTTGATGAAGCCACCTCCGCGCTTGACAACGAAAGCGAAAAGGTGGTACAGGAATCCCTGGAAAAACTCGCCAGAAACCGTACCACCTTTGTTATTGCCCATAGGCTTTCCACCATCCGTAATGCCGAAAAAATACTGGTTCTCACCGAGGACGGTATTGCCGAAAGCGGAAGCCATGAACAGCTCCTTGCAGAAGGAGGGATTTATGCAGATTTATACAACTTACAATTTTCATAACGGTTTTTCCGTAAAAATAATTGCAACTCCTGTTTTTTCAAGTGTAATTCTGTCTCCGGCTTTATATGTTTTCTCTGAAAGCAGATCTGTTCCATCCTTTTCAAGAACAACAGATGCCGGTCCATCCCTGTGATTTAGCAAGAACAGGAAGGAACCCTTTTCGTTTTCACGCATCGCACCTTCCACGCCCTCCGGTGTTTTTGCCACAGCTTCAATGCCAAGCTCTTCACAGATATCACCAAGAAATTTCTTATAAAAAGCTTCCTCAGAGTGAGTTGCCACGTAATAAGCCGTACCTTTGCCAAACTGATTTCTGGTAAGTACCGGCATTCCCTCATAAAAATCATTTTCATAGAAGGATAAGCCTTCTGCCCCCTGAAGATGAAGCAGATCACAGAGAATCCCCGCAGAATAATTCTTTCCCTTATAAACAAAGGAATTTGATTCCGTTTCCGGGAGAGCATCGGATTCCTCCACCCAGATTCCGAGAACATCCTTTAATCTTCCCGGATATCCTCCGGTTACTACAAGATCATGATCCTCCACATAACCGCTGAAATAAGTAGTCAGGAAGCTGCCTCCATTCTTAACAAATTGTCGGATCTTCTCATCAAAACCGTCTTTACACATATAAAGAAGCGGTGCAATTACTAGCTTATAGTCTGTATAATCATCTGTTACACTGACAAGATCGACAGAAATATTGCTGTCATTTAATGCCTTATAGTATTGGAATACTTCTGAATAATAATTAATCAGCTTACTGGGACCTGCGGAATACTCTGCTGCCCACCAATTATCCCAGTCAAAGACAATTGCCACCTTGGATTTTGTTCTTGCACCCAGTGTCTTATCGCCCATCTTAACAAGTTCTTCCCCCAAAACTGTCAATTCGCGAAATACTCTGGTATTTTCCGTTCCCACATGATCGATCACCGCACCATGATACTTCTCACAGGCACCAATGCTCCTTCTCATCTGGAAAAACAGAAGCGTGTCTGCACCATGAGCCATTGCCTGATAGCTCCAGAGTCGCATAACACCGGGTCTCTTCAGTTTACAGTAAATATGCCAGTTGCTCACACTTGGTGTCTGCTCCATCAATGCAAAAGGCTTGCCCTGCTTAAGGCCTCTCATCAAATCATGTGCCATGGACGCCTGCTCCGGCACTGAATCATAAGCCGGATAATTATCCCATGAAACAAAATCCATATATTTTGCCCATTTCTGATAATCTAAGACCTTATAGGCTCCCATCAGATTTGTGGTTACCGGAATATCCGGTGTATATTTTTTCACTGCATCATATTCCAGACGGAAGCATTCTAGCATACTGTCAGAATTAAAACGACAATAATCCAGCGAAATTCCCTGGAAATTGGTACGGATCACACCATCCCAGAGGAACTCCTCTGAGCGCATATCCGGTACCACCACATCCTCAAAATCATATAAGGTATGTCCCCAGAAAGACATGTTCCATGCTCTGTTTAACTCATCTATGGTTCCGTATTTATCCTTAAGCCACTTGCGGAATGCTTTTTCACAGTTATCACAGTAGCAGAATCCACCGTACTCATTGGAAATATGCCAGGCAGCAATATTGTCGTAATCCTTATAGCGTTCTGCAATCTTTTCGGCAAGTGCTACAGAATACTTACGGTAAGTAGGCGAATTGGGACAGGAATTATGCCTGCTGCCAAACTTCCTCCTTATTCCATTATGTTCTGTTCTCAAAATATCAGGATATTTTCTCGCCATCCAAGCAGGATGCGCTGCCGTAGAGGTAGCAAGACAAACCTTAAGATCATTTTTTCTTGCCAGCTCCATAATTTTATCAAGCTTCGAAAAGTCATATGTATTCTCATTCGGTTGAAGTGCGGCCCAGCTGAATACATTTAAGGTAACTTCATCTATATGCGCCAGCTTAAACAAACGCATATCCTCATTCCAGATTTCCTCCGGCCACTGTTCGGGATTGTAATCTCCACCATATAATATTTTTTTGACTTTACTACTTTCTATCATCTTTACGTTTTCCTATCTTATCCATATTAGAAATTTTTTATAAACGTTCCTGCCATCTGTATCCAGTTTGTTACCTCCGGCTGAATTTCCTTTTCCCCATCCGAACTGGTCAGTTCATTGCCAAGTGCCAGCCCATGACGACCTCTGGGATAAATATGACATTCAAAGGGGATATCCTTTTCCCGCAGTGCCTTTGCAAAAAGCAGTGTATTCTCAACAGGAACCGTCCCATCTTCAAAGGTATGCCATAAAAATGTCTTAGGTGTATCACTGTTTACCTGCTTTTCCAGAGACATTTCATCCACCAGCTCCTCATACCTGTCAGCTAAGACCATTTGAAAAGAACCTCTGTGTGCAAATTCACCTGATGTGATGACAGGATAACTGAGAATCATGCCATTAGGGCGCACCATCTCGCTGTTTCCTCCGGTGAGCTCATCAAAAAGCGGTCTTTTCCAAAAACAGCCGAGAGATGCTGCAAGATGCCCTCCCGCAGAGGAACCCTGCACAAATATTTTTTCCTCATCAATATGCCACTCGTCCATATGTCTTCTGACATAGCACATTGCTTTTGCCAGCTCAAGAAGCTGTGTGGGATACGTTGCAGGTGCTACGGAATAATGAAGCACCGCAGCATGATAACCCATAGCAAGAAAAGATAAGGCAAGCATTTCCCCTTCTCTCTCGGAAACATGGTTGTAGCCCCCTCCGGGGCAAATGATAATCATAGGACGCTTTTCTATCTTGATGGATTCCGAGTGACTGATTATATATGTCGATAATGTTGCTTTTCCTACACTCCCATTAACAGATACATCTATTACTTCGTATTTCATTTTTTCCTCCTGCAAATACTATTTTATATGATTATACCAAAAAACAAAATTCTGCCAGCTTAATTTTACCATTTACCTGAATTTGCAACTCATAACTGCCTTCTTTCCTAAGAAATCCTTCCGGTAACGAGGTCTGTATTTCTTCAAATTCAAGTTCCTTACTTCTCTCAATCGGAATCCGGCAGGCTGTTTCTTGACAGGAAAGAGAGATTTCTCCGTTTTCTACACCACAAACCCGAAGCCTTACCCCGGTGGGAAGAGAGTCAAAAGCAAAGTCTCCATAACATAATACACAAGACGGCTTTTCAGCAGCTTTTTTATCCACAGAATTTGGATCATCTCCCGGTTTTCCGGGAACAATACAGGTACTTCCTGTCATAGTATGACCCTTGGTTCCTCTATGAATGAAACAGCCTTTGCAGCTGTCATATCGAAATGCCTGTGTCGTTTCAAAAGGATTTCTGTCCGGTGCCTTTTCACCGGAGATAGAAATTGTTACGCTTTGTCTGATATCCGTACAGGATGCTCCTGCCATAAAGGTATATTCTCCATCCTCCAAAAGCATCCTTCCCGAAATCACATCAAAATATCTCAAATCCTTAAGCTTGACTTGGAAGTTGACAATTCTGGTTTCTCCGGGTGTAAGTTTCTTTACTCTCTCAAAACCTTTCAGCTGTCTGTCTGCGCGCTTTACTCTGCTTCCTTTTTTATGTACATACAGCTGGACAACCTCATCTGCTGTCTCCTTTCCAACATTGGTAATTGGAAGACTAATTTCCACAGCATCTTCTGTCAGTTTCCACTCCAGCTCTCCATAAGAAAATTCTGTATAAGAAAGACCATGACCAAAGGGATACAAAACTTCTCTCTGAAAATACTGATAAGTTCTTTCACCCTGAATAATATCATATTCATTGATATCCGGAAGATCCTCATCCTTAAGATACCAGGTCATAGGTAATCTTCCTGCCGGAGAACACTTTCCGCTCATTACATCACTGATTCCGTTTCCCATTTCCTGAGAGCCGGAAGCGGAAAGCAGAATTGCAGGAGCCTTTTTCTTTAGTTCGTTTATCAGATAAGGATAATTACTTACAAGAATAATTAATGTATCCGGATTTGCATCCAGTACTGCATCTGCAAGCTTCTGCTGAAAAGGAGGCAATGCAAGTGTTGTTCTGTCAATCTCCTCTTTGCTGTTAATAACAGGATTACAGCCAATTACGAGAACCGCCTTTTCAGACTTTTCTACTGCTGCCACTGCTTTCTCAATGCCGTTCTCAACCAGCTTAAGCTCGAAAACAGCAGGCTCTCCTTCATTTACAGCATAAGATTTTCTGCCAAGTCTCAAATCATCTCCTTCTCCCGGCATCACCCTTTCATCCTTGATTATAACCAGATAACCATCCTGATCTACCGTTACCTTCCTTCCATTCCAGCTGTTAAGAAGGTAAGAACCTTCCATATCCTCACTGCAGTTTTCTCCTATGCCCTTAAAATTCCATGATTCTCTGACAAACCAACCAAATGCCTCTTTTTTGTCTGCTTTAATCAGATAAGAGCCTTCTTCCAGCGTTACATACATTCCGTTGCTTTCCGCAATAAGCGTGGTGCTTCCAAAACCCCAGTCTGTAAATGTAAAAACCTCAGCATGTTCTTTGTCCGTAAGCTGCAGCCTATTTTCTTTTCCAAGACCGATATAACTTCCATTGCACCTAAGACAAATTTTGAGCAGACCACTGTGGGTATGAATTTCTGTATTGGGATAGGTTTGCTTAATTCCATCAAGAATCGTTACTCTATAGGGAGGCACGCCACCATACCAATCCTTGTACCAGACATCACTTAAGGGTCCGACTACCGCCAGGGAAGAAATTTCTTCCGGCCTTAGGGGTAAAAAGTTCTTCTCATTCTTGAGCAGGACCACCGATTCTGCTTCCATCTGCCTGCATAGCTTCTGATGTTCCTGATTGTTCACATACTCTTCACCCATTCCGCTATAAGGGCAGTCTCCGTTTCCGTCAAAGAAACCAAGACGGATTCTTGTCCGGAAGGAATTCCGGATGGATCGGTTAATATCCTCCTCTACGATCAATCCTCTTTCAAGAGCCTCTCTTGCCGATGTAGCAACTACAACCGGATCATCCGTAAAACAGTCAACACCTGCTTTTAATCCATAGGCAATCGTTTCTGCATGTGTCTTAAAATACTGATGATCCAAAACCGTCTGTTGAAAATCTCCTCCGTCACAAACAACATGACCGGAGAGCTTCCAGGTATCCTTTAAAAGATCCTGTACCTCATGATTTACAATAGCAGGAACACCATTGATCTCATTATAGGAAGTCATAACGGCTTCTGCTCCACCTTCTTCAATGGCTTTTCGAAACGGTTCCAGATAATATTCATATTTGTTTCTTTCATCCACAGAAGAAGATATTTTAATTCGATCTGTCTCAATATTATTTGCATAAAAATGCTTAAGAGATGCCCCACATTGAATGTAAAAAGGATCATTTCCCTTCATCCCCTGAATATAGGCAGAGGACATTTCTCCCGTAAGATAAGGGTCTTCTCCATAGGCTTCTTCTGTTCTCCCCCATCTGGGATCTCTTTCCATATCGATGGTAGGTGCCCATCTGCACAGACTGCTTCTCTGATCTCGTGTCGATAATGCTCTGGCTTCCTCCCCTACAGCACGTCCGCACTCTCTGATCAATTCCCGGTCAAAGCTTGCACTCATACCAATCGGCTGTGTAAAAGTAGTTGTGGGCTCCGGCTCTCCCGCATTAAATGCCTGGTCGTGGCGTGCCTCTATTCCATGTGCAGCCTCGCCTCCCAAATGAGATGCCCTGATGCCAAGCCTCTCGATATCCGGACAACTTGTTGTCAAACATGCCAGCTTTTCTTCCAGTGTCATTTCCCGGATCAGATAATCAAGCCTTAACTCAATAGGTAAATGATTATTCCATAACGGTGTCTCTTTATAATTGCTCATTTCTCCTCCTCAATGGTAGCATCAATATCTGCTTCTAAAAAAACCTTCTCTACCATATATCATAAAGAAATACTCTCCATAATCAAGTAAATATCATCTTATTAATTGTTCATTTCTCTCCTTTTTCTTTGGAAATGTATGCAAATTTCCTTTTTTCAATTATAATCAAGGTAATACATTTTTCATTATTAATTTCAGGTAAAAGAAAGGATGGAGTAAAAACTATGAAATTCAGCAACGGATGCTGGCTGCAAAAAGAAGGCTGTAGCTGCTTTGCACCGCAGGAAGTATACTTTACTACCATTGAAGAAAATAAAGTAACTCTTCTTGCACCAACTCTTCATATCACCCAAAGAGGTGATGTTTTAGGAGGCGTTAACTTAACTCTTGAGATCACTTCACCTGCACCGGATATTTTCCGCGTCCGCACTTATCATTACAAAGGTGCTGTTCTTGATACTCCTTCATTTGAATTAAATCTTAACCAGGCACTTCCCCTTCAGGTGGAAGACTCAGACGAGGAAATCAAAATAACAAGTGGCGGCATGTCCCTGCTTATCACAAAAAAGAACTGGTCCATGACGTATTTAAGAGGTGATGAGGTAATCACCAGAAGTGCCGGCAGAGATTTAGCTCTCATGAAAACAGACTGGAAAGGGCTTGCCTATGATAAGGGAGACGACCAGGAGACCTATATCCGGCAAATGCTGTCTTTGTCTGTAGGTGAACTGGTTTACGGCATGGGTGAGCGCTTTACTCCTTTTGTGAAAAACGGACAAAGTGTTGATATTTGGAATGCTGACGGTGGTACAAGCACAGAACAGTCCTACAAAAATATTCCTTTTTACATAACCAATAAAGGCTACGGTGTTCTGGTAAACCATCCCGAAATGGTCTCCTTTGAAGTAGGCACCGAAATGGTTACCCGCACGGAATTTTCCGTAAAGGGAAGTTACCTGGATTACTTCCTGATCAATGGTCCTACCATGAAGGATGTTCTTGTAAGATATACGGATCTTACCGGCAAACCATCCCTACCTGCACCCTGGACCTTTGGCTTATGGCTCTCCACTTCCTTTACTACAAGCTACGATGAAGAGACCGTTATGAGTTTTGTAAACGGAATGCTTGACAGAGGAATCCCACTTCGGACCTTCCACTTTGACTGTTTCTGGATGAAGGAATTTCACTGGTCTGATTTTGTATGGGACAGCAGAGTTTTCCCTGATCCGGAGGGTATGCTAAGACGCATCAAGGCAAAAGGATTAAATATCTGTGTGTGGATCAACCCTTACATCGGCCAGGAATCTGTTCTTTTTGACGAAGGTATGGAAAAGGGCTACTTTATTAGACGCACAAACGGACAGGTATGGCAGTGGGATATGTGGCAGGCCGGTATGGCAATTGTCGATTTTACCAACCCGGCTGCTTACAAATGGTTTCAGGATAAACTGGAGGTTCTTCTTGATATGGGCGTAGATTGTTTTAAGACAGACTTCGGCGAAAGAATTCCGACAGAAAATGTAACTTACTTCGATGGTTCCGATCCGGACAAGATGCACAATCTGTACACCTATCTGTACAACAAATGTGTCTATGAATTGTTGGAACGCAAGCGTGGCAAGGGTGAGGCAGTTCTTTTTGCACGCTCTGCTACCGTTGGCGGACAGAAATTCCCTGTACACTGGGGCGGTGATTGTTGGTCAGACTACGAATCTATGGAAGAAAGTCTTCGCGGCGGTCTTTCTCTCATGATGAGCGGTTTTGGTTTTTGGGCACATGATATCGGCGGTTTTGAAAATACATCTACTGCTGATGTATATAAGAGATGGGTTGCATTCGGACTTCTTTCCTCTCACTCCAGGCTTCATGGAAGCTCTTCCTACAGAGTTCCCTGGGTTTATGATGAGGAAGCTGTTGATGTAGTAAGATTTTTCACAAGACTTAAGGCAAAACTGATGCCTTATCTGTATAAAACCGCCATTGATACCTCCAGAACCGGTATACCTACCATGAGAAGTATGGTAATGGAATTTACGGAAGATAAAACCTGTCATTATGTTGATAAACAATATATGTTGGGTGACAACCTGCTTGTAGCTCCTATTTTTAACGATCAGAGTCTTGCTGAATATTATCTGCCGAAAGGAACCTGGACAAACTTCTTTACGGGTGAAGAGAAGGAAGGTGCCGGCTGGGTTCGTGAGACACACAGTTACCTGAGCATTCCGCTTATGGTAAAGGAAAATTCTATTGTTGTTCTCGGTGCATGTGATGAAAAGCCTGATTATGATTACGGCAAGAACGCTGAGATCAGAATTTACGCTCTTAAAGATGGATGCAAAGCTTCTTCTGTTGTCTACGGAATGGATCAGAAAGAAGAAATTTCTGTTACGGCTATTAGAAAAGAAAAGACGATACAGATCAAGGTTACGTCCGATCAAAATTACACCATACGTCTTGTAAACGTATCTGCAGTCGGTAGCGGTACGGTAAAGGATGGAAAAGATACCGTTATTACCTTATCCGGAAATGCTGACATTACTTTAACAGAAGATATGTAGAACTTCTGCAAACAAAAAGCTGCAATCCTAAGGGTTGCAGCTTTTCTTATACCGTTAATAACTATTCATAGGAATCCAGTAACTGCTGGATTTCTTCAACATTCAAGTCATTCATCAATATCTTCAGTTTGTCAAAAAATTCTGCCTGCTTTTCATTCATTTCGTATTTTTCAATTTGCTCTAACAGCTCAAAAATTTCAGCAAAATCAAACTCATCTATCCGGCTTCGGATATTAGCTAAAATTCCGCTCATAATCTTTTCTTCCAGGATCGGCTTTTCCTCCTCCTGCATTTCAGGCAAAAGCTGATAGTGACATAACACCTTTTCAATATTAGCAAGTAATTCCTTATATTTTTGAACAAAGGCATCATAATTTTCATCAATATAAGAAAATCTCTTCTCCTTACCTGCCATCTCCTGTGAAAATGCCATACCGGAAATATCCTCGGCTCCTATGCCCATGGTAGTACTCTTCAAAGAATGAATTTTTATTGTATAATTCTCGTAATCCCCATTTCCCAAAAACTCTTTCAGCTCTGATAAATGCTGGTTTCCATAGGTATGCGTTATTTTTAGGATATCCAAATAATTTTGTACCGTCTTTCCATTATGGTTGATACCCTTTCTGACATTAACATTAGGAAGTGCACTTAATAGATAACTGATCTCTGCATCCTCACCAGGAAAATCCAAGTTCTTTGCACAAATGATTTTACTTGTAATCTTTTCTTTGGGAAGATATTGGAGTAAAAGCCTCTCAAGCTGTGACATGTTCATTGGCTTTCCCAAATATTCATCAAATCCCTGAGAGAGTAACTGCTCTCTTACTCCCCGAATTGCATCTGCCGTAAGGACAATGATTTTTCCTTCTCCATCAGGTGCGTAATAAGAATCAAGCTGACGTATTTGCTTCATTGCCATTACCCCGTCAATTTCCGGCATCATCTGATCCATAAAAATGAGAGGATAATGCTTCTGACGACACATTTCAATGGCATCCTGTCCATTGGTAGCAGTACTTACCGTAAGTCCGTAAGAACTTAAAAGCCCCTTTGCAACCCGAAGATTCACGAAATTATCATCTACAACAAGAACTTCCACGTCATGTATCTCAAAACTCTCATAAGGCTGTGCTTCACTGGATTTTCTGAAAATTGCAAAGTCCTGTTCCATAACGGTAGCATCTACAATCTCCTGATCAAGTATCACTGTAAACTCAGAACCCTTACCATACTCACTGTTTACCTTAATTTCACCGCCCATAAGGGAAACATAACCATTCGCAATAGCAAGTCCGAGTCCGCTTCCCTCTACACCATAATGGACATTCTGCTCTAATCTCTCAAAGCTCTTATAAATCTTATCAAAATCTTCTTTCTTAATACCGATACCACTGTCACTTATCTTAAATGCCAGCTTAATATGATTTCCCTTCTGCTCCAGAATGGATAACTCAAAGGAAACAAAACCTTTTTTGGTATATTTAACGGCATTGTTCAAGATGTTAATAAGAATGCCACGTATTCTTATTTTATCACCATACAGTTTACAGGGAACATTTGGATCGATCTTCATTCTGAAATCCAGGCCCTTCTTCTGTGCTTGTTGGTAAATAATCAATGAAACATCATCAAGCAGCTTAATTAAATAATACGCTTCCGGCATTACCTCCATTTTACCTGATTCAATTTTGGTAATATCAAGAATATCATTGATAATGGCAAGCAGGTTTTGGGAAGAAATGCGAATATCCTCCACATGGCTACGCACCTCCTGACTGATATCCATTTTTAACACAAGCTCAGAAAACCCAATAATGGCATTCATCGGCGTTCTGATTTCATGAGACATATTGGCAAGGAAGGTAGTCTTTGCTTTATTTGCATTTGTCGCTTCTCTGGTTGCTTCCTCCAGCTTTTTAAAGGAATGCATACGCTCAGAAAGATCTGTTACAATAATGATATAGCCAATCAAATCATGATAATCATTCAAAATCTTATTAATTGCCAGATTACATGGTATCTGATTGTGATAGCATTTCGTATCCAGATCCTTTCGATTGCCTTCAAACTGAAATACTTCATCCGCTTTCAAACGAAAGAGGCTGTCCACTGTAATGTATTCCGTAATTGTACTAATTCCCAAAAAGGAAAAGGCAGCATCATTTAATATTTTCAATCTAAATTCGTTATCATATACCAATACCGGTGAAGAAATTGAATAATAAACGTACTTTGACATATTATTAATGTCTATTCTGGAATTATTAATAAATGTAATGGCATCATACATTACTACAAGTCCTACAAACTGACCTATGGTACTTCCGGGAAAAGCAGGTTTCCCGATCAAAGGAAAAATAGTATCCAGCAGCATTCCCAGCACAATTAACAGCTCTGCACACAGAAGCTTTTTGGCAAGGACACATACATGTCTGTATTCAGTAACTTTAAGGGTATATATCATGGACACCGCCATCATGACAGCCATGATCACAGAATACAACACATAGACATTATTCCAAAATCCGGCAACAAAAGAATAGGTCATACCAATGCTGGTTAATTGATAGGACACTCTGTTTTCCGGAAGAAGAAAGATGTAAATGATCACTCCCAAAAAGGAAAAATAAATAAAAAAACGACTCCATTTATGAGGAAGTGCTGACAGATGCACGATCATGATCTGACCAATAATCAAAAAGGCAAACACTCCCAGCATTCCGAAGGTTCTGCAAATGTACGCCTTATGGGCATCAACCTGTATGTTGATCCCATAGAAGCCCAGACTCCAAATCGCACTGGCAAAACACATTCCTGAAAAGAGTCGATTTTCAAGATAATGCAAATCCCATTTACGATATGCACGTATAGAAAAATATAAGGCAAATAGGAAGCATGTAAATAATAGCTGCGCAGTTATGATGTTCATATTTATATTTCATCCTGTTCAGAATTTAAAATAGCCTGCTCAATATTCTCCATAAGAACAGCCTTTTCTACCGGCTTCGCAAGAACTGCCGCCGGTTTATAGGGGCAGAAATCTTTGATCGCCTTATAATCAAGTGTCCCGGAAAGAATAATAAAGGGTACCTTATCACATACGGTAGTCTGCTGAATCATCTTCATCAGCGTTACACCATTAAAAAGCGGAATCTGATAATCCAGAATAATGATGTCAGGTACATGATTAGCAAGATATTCCAAGGCAAGCCTTGCAGAATTTATCATAATCACATGATAGTTTTCCTTAAGAATACTGTTGAGCTGTTTTAAGTAAGACATATCATCATCAATTGCAACAATGGTTTTCTTACTTCCCTTTATACTCTTCTTCTGATAGGTTTCCAAAACAGTTTCAACAAGCACATCCTTATTAACCGGCTTAAGAAGATATCCGTCTATTCCCATTACAAGAGAGTTCATGACCGCATAGCGATCACTTCTGCCAGTAAGCATAATAACCGGTACGTTAATGCAGGTCTTAAGATTTCGCAAATTGGTCAGTGTTTTCACACCATCCATGATTGGCATTTCAAAATCCAGCAAAATGATGTCAATAGGTACTTCATAAGCAAGCTGAAGTGCCTGTCTGCCACTGGAAGCTAGTTCTACATTTGCAACATCCTGCAAATAAGTTTTTACTATGTTAAGAAATTCGATATCATCATCCACTACCAACACATTAGGTTTTAAACTATCCATCTCTTTATCCTCTGTAAAAAGAAATATAACGATTATTTGTTACTTTCTTTAAATTATAATAGATAATCATTACTAAATACAATAGATTTAAAATTTTTTATCTGTTATCCTTTTAAATCTCCTTGCTTATCGGTAGTTCATAGTATAGAAAATCCGTCCATCCGGTATTCTCCGCATAGAGGTTCCTCTTTCCCCGATACACAAACCCAAGTTTTTCATACATATGCTGAGCTGGAATATTCGATGCAAGCGCATCAAGACGAATTGCTTTCTTTCCCTTTTTCATTGCCAGAGAAATGATTTCTGCCATCATTCTTTTTGACATACCTTTTCCCTGATATTCGGGGGTTACTGTAAGAATATGTAAGGAAGCCACCTCATCATCTTTCAGATTTTGACTCCAGGGAATTTCATGATAGTCCTCACCCTGATACATTGTAATCGCTGTCATACCTGCAACATTTTGCCCATCCATAAACAAATACATTTCTTGTCTGTCTATATAAGATTGGATCATTGCATCTGTAGGATGCTGTCCATAAATCCACCTGGCATGAATATTCATATTTTTTGTATGCTCAATTACTTCTATATATTACTCTCTTATCACAGCAAGATCGCCAGCTAAAACCAGTTGCATAACTTCATCCTTCTCCAAAATGTTCTCATAAAGTTTTCTCCTTGAATTAACTATTATTCATGAACTGTGATTCCATACCATTTCATATGGTCTACAGCATAGATGAATTCAGCGTTCAACTTTTGTGCTACCCTAAGCGATGGATAATTATCGTGTTCTATCTCAAAAAGGATTTTCTTTACACCAGTATTTTGTTTAGCCATATCTATCAATGCGCCAATGGCCTCTGTTGCATACCCATAATTTTGATACTCCTCATCTATTCCATACCCAATCTCTACTTCCCCTTTTTCATTTGGTTGTCCCTTAAAGCAAGCTCCTCCAATTACTGAGTTACTATCTTTTAAATAAAAATCCCACAACCGACACCACTCCAAATCATAACCCGGTTCATTTTCTTCGTGATATTTATAGGCATGATAGAAATCCATGGACATTTCATCACCATTCAACATACTTCGTTCCATTTCCTCTAAGGAATTTACATGCAATAATAATCTCTCGGTCTCTATATCCTGCATTTATTGTCCTCCTTTACTTTCACGGATAATGGAAACTGCCTTTTCCACTGAAAAATCATCTTTATAATGACGCCTTGACCTTAAGGCATCATACACATCACAGATTGCCATTATACGTGCAGAAATTGGTATTCTTAATATGCAACCCTTCTTAACCAGATGTTATCTGATACCGCCCATTCAAGCATTGTTTCTATAAGTCTATTATCTTGTAATACTAAATCTCCCACAAACGCATCTATCGTATCTACAGTTTCCCACCATGATTTTTCAATAATCAGTATCTTCAATTTATCAATATTTGTTGGACGAAGCTGCTTGCGATGCTTCTGTAAATACTCAAGTGCAACGTATTGAGCTTCCCTCAGTTTACATTCCCACAGTCCAAAAATCAGGTCCCAATCAAGTGATTTTTTCGCCATATCTTTAATAAATGGCTTAATCAATTTTTTCAGCTTGTTCTAAATCACTGTTTTCTTCAAGCATTCCTATTATTTCATCTATCATGTTTCTTCTCCCACCTACATACATTTGTATGCAATCTACATTTTCAAGCATTGTCAGGATAATTCTCCATAACCTTAAGGAATTCATCAAAATGCTCATCAAATAGTTTTGTAATTTGTGGATCAAACTGATGACCAGCCTGATCCAGAATTTCCTCTCGCGCCTGTTCCGGAGTCCAAGATTTCTTATAGCAGCGTTTGCTTACCAGTGCATCAAAAACATCTGCTACAGCTACACACCTGGCATATATATTAATGTGTTCGCCTTCAAGCTTGTTTTGATAACCATTACCATCAAATCGTTCGTGATGCTGCTGGGCTATGCTGGCCGCAAGCTGCATAATCTCTCCGGGTGAGTTTTCCAAAAGCTTATATCCAAAATCAACATGCTTTTTTATCTCTGAGAACTCATCTTCTGTAAGCTTGCCTGGTTTGTGTAGTATTTCCCGTGGTACACAGATTTTACCTACATCATGCATCATACTTGCCACACTAATTTTCCAGGTTTCCTCCTCAGATAATCCCATTGCACGACA
>JAUNDN010000058.1 GCA_030526045.1 Bacillota bacterium
CACCGGCTGTGGTACAGGAGAGGGAGCCATGCTTGCATGCAATTCCTTCCCCAAGTCAAGGTGCTGATCAGAAAGGCAGAAGAGAAAGATCTTGAAGAACTTTTGAACATATATAATTACGAGGTGGTCAACGGAATTGCAACCTTTGATCTTCAACCGAAGACACTTAAGGAGCGGCGTGCATGGCTTTATGCCCATAATATAGATAACCACCCTTTGATTGTAGCTGAAATTGACAGGCATATTGCCGGATATGCAAGTCTGTCCGCTTACCGGGAAAAAGAAGCCTACCAATCTACAGTGGAATTGTCTGTATATGTGGGACCAGATTACAGAAAGCAGGGTGTGGCAACTGCTTTGATGGAGGAAATCCTTGAAATGGCAAGAAAAGATGATAGCATTCATACCGTTGTTTCCGTCATAACGGGTGGAAATGAGGTAAGCATCAAGCTTCACGAAAAATACGGTTTTACCTGTTGCGGAGTCATGCATGAGGTTGGTTATAAGCTGGGAGTATACAGGGATATTGTAAATTATGAATTAAGAGTTTAAATGCCGGCCGGAAAATAGCGAAATTCCGGCTGACTTTTTATAAATTCTTAAGATTAGTTTATAGCAGGTTAATTGTTTTGATTCGGAGAAAGAGTTAGGATAGACGATAGAACAATTTTTTAAAGGGTGGCATCTATGAAAGAAAAATTTTACCGTTTTATGCAGGGAAGATATGGCGGAGATCAGTTGTCGCGATTTCTGATGATTTTGACAGTGGTATGCATGGTGCTTTCACTGTTTGGAGTTGACTTTTTTTACATTATTGGGTTTGCACTATTAATCTATTCTTATTTCAGGATTTTTTCCAAAAATATATACAAACGCCGGTCGGAAAATGCGATATATCTGAAATATGAATATAAGGTCAGACAGTTTTGGGCAACCTGGAAGAGGGATATGACACAAAGAAAGACGCATCATATCTACAGATGCCCTTCCTGCAGACAGAAGATCAGAGTGCCAAGAGGAAAGGGTAAAATTGAAATCAGATGCCCGAAATGCAATCAGACCTTTATCAAAAAGAGCTAGTCAGGAGCAGGTATGTTTGGATATATTATCATTAATAAAGGTGATATGAAATTTAAGGAATTTGATATTTATCACTCCTATTACTGCGGGCTCTGCCGGGTACTGAAGGAAAGGTACGGACTGACAGGTCAGTTTACTCTTTCTTATGACATGACGTTTCTGGTCATGATTCTCAGCAGTCTTTATGAGCCGGATACAAAGCTGGATGTAACTAAGTGTGTTGCCCATCCCTTTGAAAAGCATGTGGTAAGAACCAATGAATTTACTGAATATGCAGCAGATATGAATGTACTGTTTACCTACTATAAATGTCGGGATGACTGGGAGGATGACAAAAAGGTATCCCGCCTTGCTTATTCAAAACTGCTGAAGAAGGCATATCGAAATGTCTGTGCCCGTTATGGCGAAAAAGCAAGAAGGATTGACAGTCTCTTGCGGGAACTTTCCCATGAGGAAAAAAAGCAGAATCGGGATATTGACCAAATGGCAGGCATTTTTGGAAGTATCATGGGTGAAATGATGGCGCCCCGAGAGGATGAGTGGCAGGAGGAACTTCGCAGTATGGGAAGTTTCCTTGGGAAGTTCATTTATTTGCTGGATGCCTATGAAGACATTGAAGAAGATATCAGAAAAGTGAGATTTAATCCTTTGGTCAGAAGGTTTGACAATCCTGATTTTGAGGAGGAAATCAAGAAAATTCTTACGATGATGATGGCAGAATGTTGTAAGGTATTTGAAAAGCTTCCGCTCATTGATAATGTGGAAATTTTAAGAAACATCCTTTATTCCGGAATCTGGTACCGCTACGAGGCGGTAAGGCAGAGAAGACAGAAGGAAAGGGAGAATGAGAAAGGGAAACAGAAAGTAAGCGATGCGAGATCCATATGAAGTCCTGGGCGTCTCAAGAAGTGCGTCAGAGGACGAAATCAAAAAAGCATATAAAGCATTGAGCAGAAAATATCATCCCGATGCCAACATCAACAATCCCAATAAAGACCAGGCAGAGGAGAAGTTTAAAGAAATTCAGCAGGCCTATCAACAGATCATGAAGGAACGGACCGAGGGCTATAGCTATCAAAGCGGAGGCAGCCACAGTGGCTATGGAAATACCGGTAGCTTTTACGGTAATGGACAGGGCACAGGCTATGGCGGTTTCGGTGGCTATGGAGATTTCTGGGGCTTCGGAAATGCATGGGGAGGTACAGGAACCGGTTATGAGGAGAACGGACATCTGCGAGCCGCCGGAAATTATGTCCGAAACGGGTATTATAAGGAAGCGAGAACGGTTCTGGATGGTATGGAAGAGAATGAGCGTAGTGCAAGATGGTATTATTACAGCGCTATTGCCCATGCAGGTCTGGGAAATCAGGTTTCTGCCTTAGAGCATGCAAGGCGGGCAGCAGCCATGGAACCGGGAAACAGCGACTATAGCAATCTGGTCTACCGGTTTGAAAACGGAGATTCCTGGTACAGGCAGCGTCAGTATACCTACGGACAGCCTTACAGCAGTGGAAATGGTCTTTGCCTGAAGCTTTGCATTGCAAATATGCTTTGCAATCTCTGCTGCGGAGGAGGCGGTCTTTGCTGCGGAGGGGTGCCGTATGTCAGGTATTAATTGACTTTTCCTCCATTATTCCTTATAATATTAATTGTTTTTATTCAGGCATACGTTGTATGCCATATTATGAAGGAGGATAACTATTATGAAGAAAGCATTAACACTCGCATTGTGTGTAGCAATGTTGGCCGGTGTATTTACAGGCTGCAGCTCCAAAGCAGATTCCGGGAAGAAGTGGGTCATTGCTACAGACACCGTATTCAAGCCTTTTGAGTACACCAATGAAAAGAATGAATTTGTTGGTATTGACGTTGACCTTCTTGCTGCAATTGCCGAAGACCAGGGATTTGAGTACGAACTGCAGAGCCTTGGATGGGATGCAGCAGTAGCAGCTGTTCAGGCTGGTCAGGCAGACGGCATTATCGCCGGTGCAACCATCAAGCAGGAGCGTATCGATTCAGGCTGGATCTTCTCAGATGGATACTTTGATGCTACACAGACCTTTGTTGTTGCAGAGGGAAGTAGCATTGCAAGCTTTGAAGATTTGGCAGGCGCAAATGTAGCAGTCAAGAATGGTACTGCCGGTATGGATTTTGCAAACAGCTTAAAGGATCAATATGGCTTTACGGTTACCGTATTTGAAGATTCACCTACCATGTATCAGGATGTTATTCTTGGAAACTCAGCAGCATGTGTAGAGGATACACCGATCATGGCAGCATCCATTAAGGAAGGCGGACTTGCGCTTCAGATTCCTGCAGGAATGGAAAGCGAAGGCGCACCTTACGGATTTGCAATTATGAATAAAGATAATCAGGAATTGCTGGATATGTTCAACAAAGGCCTTGCAAACATTAAGGCAAACGGAAAATATCAGGAGATTCTTGATAAATATTTGAAATAATCCGTCTATAATAACGTGAGGGATTCTAAGAATTCCTCACGTTTTTTAAACACAGGATTTGGATAATTCTCCTGTCTTTAAAAGGCGTGAGGAAAGTAATTACGATGAGAAGGAGACTGGGAATATGATATCTATTTTGCAGAACTATAGTGGAATGCTGATCATGGCCCTTGGCAAAACCATGCTGCTTACACTGCTTGCACTATTGTTTGCTATGGTGATCGGTATGATTTTTGCATTGATGAATGTCAGCAGAAATCGGGTTTTAAACTGTATTGGTACGATTTATGTGGATGCCGTGAGAGGCGTTCCTTTGATCGTATTGGCATTTTTTATTTATTTCGGTGTGCCGTCAGGAATCCAGCAGTTGGGGAAAAACTTTGGGATTGCGGCATTTGAACAGTTCCGTCTTACCGCATTACAGGGTGGTACGATTGCACTTGCCATGAACTGTGGCGCCTATATGGCGGAAATCATCCGTGCGGGTATTCAGAGTGTGGATAAGGGGCAGATGGAAGCCAGCAGAAGTCTGGGTCTTACCTATGGTAAAAGTATGAGGCTGATCGTGATCCCTCAGGCAATCAAGACGATGATCCCCTCGATTATCAACCAGTTTATCATTACTTTGAAGGATACCTCTATTCTGTCTGTTATCGGTTTCCCTGAACTGACGAATGTGGGTAAAACAATTGCCAACAATACTTTTATGGTGCTGCAGACCTGGGCGGTAATTGCGATTTTCTATATGATTGTAATTATTACCTTAAGTAAGATTGCAAAACGTATTGAAAGGAGTCTGAGCCGTGAGCGATAAGAAGGTGATGGTTCATGTAGAGAACCTGAAAAAAAACTTTGGTAAATTAGAAGTGCTTAAGGACATCAGCATTGATATCATGGAAGGGGAGGTTGTTGTACTGATCGGACCTTCCGGAAGCGGTAAATCAACATTTCTTCGCTGCCTGAACCAGCTTGAGACAGCAACTGCCGGCAGGATCATTGTAGATGGAAGTGAGGTAACAGATAAACATACGGATATTAATAAGATTCGCGAAAATATTGGTATGGTGTTCCAACATTTTAACTTGTTTAACAATAAGAATGTGATACAGAATATTACGCTGGCACCCGTTGAGTTGAAGCTGATGTCTAAGGAAGAGGCAAAGGAAAAGGGAATGCAGCTTTTAAAGAGAGTGGGACTGGATTCCAAGGCAGAAGCTTATCCAAGCCAGCTTTCCGGCGGACAGAAGCAGCGTGTGGCAATTGCCAGGGCACTTGCCATGAACCCGGATGTTATGCTTTTTGACGAGCCAACCTCCGCACTTGACCCTGAGATGGTAGGAGAGGTTCTGGCAGTTATGAAGGAGCTCGTTGCGGACGGTATGACAATGGTAGTCGTTACGCATGAGATTGGGTTTGCAAGAGAAGTGGCAGATCGTGTTGTATTTATGGATGGTGGCTATATTGTGGAGCAGGGAACTCCCGACGAAGTGATCAATCATCCGAAGGAACCAAGAACGATTGATTTCCTGAATAAGGTTTTGTAGATTGCTGATAAGCATGAGGGAATGGACATGAAGAAAATAATTACGATCAGCCGCGAATTCGGTGCGGGCGGCGGAGAAATCGGCAGGGCTGTGGCAAGCAGGCTTGGGTACGAATACTATGATAAGGCTATTATTCTCCGGGCGGCTCATGAGGCAAATATTGATGTGGAGAGTGTCTATCGCTGGGATGAGAGTGTCCCCGTGAATTTCGGCTTTGCCCAAAGTTTGTTTGACTTTTACAACAAACCTTTAAATGAAAAGCTTTTTGATGCGCAGAAGCAGGTGATTCGTAGAATTGGTGAAAAGGGAAACTGCGTTATTGTAGGACGAAATGCCAATTCCATTCTCAGCGAATTTGATCATTGCCTGCATGTATTTATCTGCGCTGACGTTAAGTGGCGCAAGGAGCGTTCTCTGGGACTTTATCCGGACGCCACGGAAGCAAAGATCGCAGATCAGCTTGCAACAATCGACAAGAGAAGAAAAAAGTACTGTGCTTACTATACCAAGACAGAGTTCGGAGTAGCTGATTACTATGATCTGTGTTTAAAAACCTCTGAACTGGGGATTGAGGCGTGCACGAAGATTATCTGCGAGCTTGCAGGGGCGGATGAGACGAAGTAAGCGGATCAGATTGCATGATAAAAATAGGGCTGTTGCCTGAGTCGGATTTTGTACTGCTATGGAGAATACATGCCTTTAAGCAGAAAAGATTTGGAAGAGGGATTTTCTTTTATCGTTTACTCTTCTGAAAAAATAAATGAATTGATTCTTTGGTGTGATACGGAAAAGCTGGTAGGAACTCAAAATTGTGAAATATTTTGTTTTGATGGGCAGGAGCATATAAAATTATTGAAGGAAGCTTTAAGGAAACAGTCGATTGCATTATCAGAATATGTAGATAACAGGAGGATGAGGTATGAGCGAAATTTTAGATGGCAAAAGACTTGTAATGGGAACGTGCTACTATCCGGAGCACTGGCCGGAAAGCCTTTGGAAAGAGGATCTGCAGAGAATGCTGGATACGGGAATTGAAGTCGTCCGTATTGCTGAATTTGCATGGAGCAAGGTGGAACCTACGGAAGGAAATTATATCTATGAATTTTTTGACCGCTTCTTAGATCTGGCGGATGAAATGGGAATGAAGGTTATTTTCTGTACACCCACGGCAACACCCCCGGCATGGCTGACAGAGAAGTATCCGGAGGTGCTGAATGCAGACATACAGGGCAATCTTTTTCGTCATGGAATGCGCAGGCATTATAATTACAATTCGCCGGTTTACAGAAAGCTTTGTGCGCAGATTACAGAGAAATTTGCCTCTCACTACGGAAACCGTAAATGCATTATTGGCTGGCAGATCGACAATGAGCTTAACTGTGAAAAGGATCTCTTTTACTCAGAAAGCGATACAGAGGCATTCCGTAAATTTCTGCAGAAGAAATATGGCACCTTGGAGTCACTGAATGAAGCGTGGGGAACTGTGTTCTGGAATCAGACCTATACCGCATGGGAAGAGATCTATGTGCCCAGATATACTTACAGTAATTCCGTAAATCCCCATCAGGTTCTGGACTATATCCGGTTGATTTCTGAAAGCGCAAGAAGCTTTGCCAAGCTTCAGAGCGATATTATCAGAATTTATTGTAAGCCCGGTGACTTCATCACAACAAACGGGATGTTTGACCATCTGGATAATCATAAGCTGACGGAGGAAAGCCTAGACTTTTATACTTATGATTCTTATCCGGATTTTGCGTATGGTCTGGATATGTACGAGGAGGACGAGGGCGAATTGCGGGACAGAAAGTGGAGCAGAAACCTTTCAGAGGTTCGTTCCGTTTCTCCTATTTTTGGAATTATGGAGCAGCAGTCAGGTGCCTGCGGATGGACAACGAGACTGGAGGCGCCAACGCCAAGACCCGGACAGATCACACTCTGGACGATGCAGTCTATTGCTCATGGAGCGGATTATATCAGTTATTTCCGTTGGAGAACAGCCACCATGGGAACTGAAATGTATTGGCATGGAATTCTTGATTATTCCGGAAGGGATAACAGAAGGCTTCGGGAAATTAAGCAGGTGCATGAAAAAATGCAGGCAATCAGTGAAGTGGCAGGAGGAATTTACGAGGCTGAAGTCGGTATTTTAAAGGACTACGATAACAATTGGGATGCAGAGATCGACAACTGGCACAAGAGAGTTGACCAAGTTAGTCAGAAGTCGATTTATGCCGCGGCTCAGAAAACGCATACGCCGCTTGACTATATTTATCTGACGGATTCCCTGAAACCAGAAGAACTTCAGAAATATAAGGTGTTGTTTTATCCCCATGCTACAATTATGAGTGAGGGAAGAGCAAAAATTTTGAAGGAGTACGTGGCAAATGGCGGAACACTTGTAGTGGGATGCAGAAGCGGCTATAAGGATTTAACCGGCAAGTGTGTCATGTACAAGCTTCCGGGGTTGCTTGCAGAATTGACCGGCACAGACATTCCCGAGTATTCCTTCATTGCGCCGGATGCCGGTACCGTTACGGTGGATTGGGAGGGAACAACTCTTGAGGCAGCAGTGTTTACGGATCTTCTGGAGATGGCAGGCGAGAATGCGGAAGTGAAGGGAACTTATACCTCCGATTATTATGCAGGCACTCCTGCACTTATCTGTAATCAATATGGAGAAGGTCAGGCGTGGTATTACGGAACTGCGTTTACGGAAGGTGCAGCAAAGGTATTCCTTGAAAAGCTTGGTGTAGCCGAACCTTATGCTAGGCTTGTGGAGCTTCCGGCAGAATGTGAGATTGCCGTAAGAAAAAAGGGTGAGGATAGATATCTTTTTATCCTTAATTATGATAAAGACAGCACCGCGCTCGCACTTCATAAGGAGGGTATCAACCTTTATACAGGAGAAAGCGTTCTGGGAAGAATAGAAGTTCCCGGATATGGAACCCTTGTTATAAAGGTGAATGAAATCTCTTGACACGATGATCGCTTTTGTATATAATGACAAATAATTTCATATAAGCGATTGATTAAGAAAAGCAATGATAAGAAGAAGTAGCATAAAGGGAAACATACAGAAAGTTGCCGGTTGATGAGAGGCGCATGAGAAGCTTTATGTGAATACATCTTTGAGCTTCGCACCAAATGATGTGAATCTAGTAGGCTGCGACGGTTCCTGCACCCGTTAACGTGCTAGAGTATAACCCTTTAATCGGGCGTACTTGAAGAGGTAAGCAGTGTGAGCTGCTTATAAACATTAGGTGGTAACACGAAAGTATGGCTTTCGTCCTATTGAAGGACGAGAGCCTTTTTTAATTAATCATAAATCATTGATTGTCTTAATTGTCGCTGTAGAGATAACATTTTAAGGAGGAGAAGAAATGACAATCAATGAAACAGCAGTAAGACAGGAAGTGGAAAGGCAGATGCGCATTATCCTGAAGGGAGCATCCAAGCTGATCGGTGAGGAGGAGCTGCGGGAAAAGCTTGCCCGCTCAATCCGGACTAAGGAGCCGCTTAACGTAAAGCTCGGACTGGATCCCAGTGCACCGGATATTCACCTTGGTCATGCAGTGGTTCTGCGTAAACTGAAGCAGATGCAGGATCTGGGTCATCAGATCATTATTATTATTGGCGATTTTACAGGAAGAATCGGTGACCCAACCGGCAAATCAAAGGGGAGAAAAGCGCTTACCAACCGGGAAGTGCTGGTGAATGCGCAAACCTACCAGGAACAGATTTTCCGGGTGCTTGACCGGGAAAAAACACAGGTACGCTTTAATGGAGAATGGCTGGAGCTTTTGAATCTGGAGGAGATACTCAAAATGGCTTCCACTGTGACTGTGGCACGCATGCTCGAACGTGATGATTTTCAGAATCGCTACACCCATAATATCCCGATCGGTCTGCATGAGTTCTTTTATCCGCTGATGCAGGCTTACGATTCTGTAGCGATGGAAGCCGACATTGAACTTGGAGGTAATGACCAGACTTTTAATATTCTGATGGGTCGCTCTTTGCAAAAGGATTTTGGAATGGAGCCTCAGGCGGCATTATTTATGCCTATTCTGGAGGGACTTGACGGTGTAGAGAAGATGAGCAAAAGCCTCGGGAATTACATTGGTGTACAGGAAGAGGCAAAGATCATGTTCAAGAAGGTGATGGAGGTGCCGGATGCACTTATCATCCGGTACTTTGAACTTGCAACGGATATTTTGCCGGAGGAACTTGAGCCAATAGAGGAAGCATTGGAAGCTGGGGCAAATCCCAGGGATTATAAGCTTCTTCTGGCAAGGACCATAACTGCTTTGTACCATACATGTCAGGAAACCGAAGCGGCAGAAGAATACTTCAGACAGGCATTTACAAGGAAGGAAATCCCTCAGGACATTCCGGAACTGTTCATCATGACAGACAAAGGAGTCTTGATGGAAGCAGCTCCATTCCTTGTAAAAGAAGGAATCATGGCAAGCAACAGTGAACTCAGACGATTGCTTGCACAAGGAGGAGTTTCGCTGAACGGAAAGAAGGTGAGTGCACCGGATACGCCAATTAAAAGTGGTGATGTTCTGAAACTTGGCAAAAAGCGTTTCGTGAAGCTTATGATGTGACAATTGACAGATCTCATGTTTGCAAAAAATACTTGCGTACCGTGCTGAAAAATCAGTGAACCCACTTGACAAAAGAACAATACTATAATAAAATATCTGTTGTTGCGGTTGACAGCAACAGATGTGCGCTTAGCTCAGCTGGATAGAGCGTTTGGCTACGGACCAAAAGGTCGGGGGTTCGAATCCTCTAGCGCACGCTATAGAAAACCTCGTAAACATCAGTGTTTGCGAGGTTTTTTACGCTTCCTACACTTTGTTTTGATTCATTTCAACCACACTTTAACCACATTTTTGAATTATGCCTGTTTAAAGTAAGCATCTGCAATAATTGATGCGCTTCTTTCCTGTGCTCTATCCATCACATGACCATATAAGTTTTTAGTCGTTGAGGCACGGCTGTGACCAAGGCTTTTAGCAAGACTAACATCGTCCATGTGATTTACGATTAAGGTTGATGCGTAAGAATGGCGAAACTTGTGCGGATGGCAGTGGTCGATGTTGTATTTGATTCCAAATTTGCGACAGTAGGAAGTGATTGAGGTGGGGTTCATGGGTTTCCCATTATCTTGGACAAACATGAAACCGCTCTCCTCCCATCGGTCACCGTTGGCAATACGCAATTCAAAGTACCATTTCTTGTATCGCTTCAAAAGCTGAATCGTTTG
Source organism: Bacillota bacterium (assembly GCA_030526045.1). Lineage (GTDB taxonomy): Bacteria > Bacillota > Clostridia > Lachnospirales > Lachnospiraceae > Suilimivivens. Next base: position 10,365 of record JAUNDN010000058.1, read on the forward strand.
TTCTGGAAGGGGCATATACCGTGTCCCAGAAGTACTTTTTGTAGTATCAGTATAAACTCCGTCCTCCGCATTATACAAAAGATTTGTGTCTAGGCGAATTTGCTTATTTTCCCAATCTATCTTGTCAAAACGTAATCCTGCAATCTCTCCACGTCTACCCCCGAGGATGATAAGCAGATGTATAATAACTTGCCATTTTAAAGGCTCATTTTGGAGGCATTTTAGAATATAAATTATTTCATCTGTTTCAAAGTAATCAGCTTCGTGAGAGCCTGCTTTCGGGATTTGAGACCGTGTGTATGCATTGTATTTAACAAGCATTTCTTTTTCTGCTTGGGATAGGATTACACCTATCAGTTTTGCATGGTGTGATACTGTTTTTGGTGACAACTTTTCTTCACTTATATGGACATCAAAAAGTTCATCTGTCTGCATTTTTAGTGCGGTTGCAATCTTGTTTGCGGAATCAACAGAAATGGGTTTCCCTGCACATGCATTTGCAATTGTGTTGACTGCGATATCCACCTTATCACGCAGGGATTTCTGGGTAATACTCAATTCCTTCATCACTTCTTTTAGAAGTGGTTTACAAACCGCATTTCCCTGTTTCTTGGGGGACTTCTCCAACTTCTGGTATGTGTGGTTGAGAATTTGTGGAGTGATTTCACTTAGCTCCATATTTCCGATTAGAGGATTAATTCTTTCTAACAATTTCCGATAGCCACAGATAGTAGACCGCTTAGCACCATTCACACGCATGATTTCGATGACATAATCAGCATATTCGGAGAATTTGCATTTTTTTGGTCGAAATCCCTGCTTCAATTCGTCTTTGAAATTAATTGCACATTTGGCGATTTCCTGCTCAATTTTTGATGATGACATTTTTTTCCCGTCTGGGACGTGATAAGTGGTGTAAAATTTTTCCCCATTAAGACTAATACGAATTTCGTAGGATGTTTCGTTTCGCTTTCGAACGGTATATCCTTTTTGGATTGCCATAGTCATTACCTCCCTTTTGAATTTTTGCTAAATAATTTGCGCTTGACAGCACTATCAATGCTTTTCATCATTTGGTAGAGGAGTACATTTTCGATATCAATCATCTCTAATAATTCAGAAGAAACTTCTGATTCCTGTTTCAAAGCATTTAATCTATCTTTTGTGGAATTCTTGACATCCTCTGCATACTGCCATGATTCTTCGTCTTTTACAGATTTATAATAGGAATTTTTGTTTTCAATAAACTTAAAGTATCTTGTGAGTTTATCTAGCACACCAGAATCCATAATTACTGTCTCGATGGTTTCTCGGTATGCCTTTCCAATTCCACGGCGCATACCCAGTTCCATTAACCTATCAACGGCATCTTCCGATAGATTTGTTTTTTCAGATATTATTTCTCTCAATGGCTTTTCATTTGGCTTGTCTTCCTGACAGAGCAGATAATCAAGAGAAACATTGAATTTTTTTGAAGCTGTTAACAGAATGTCTACTCGATAAAATGAATTTCCTTTTAGAAGTGTGCGCAGGGTTTCGTACGCGATGCCACATTCGGATGCAAATGTCGACTGTGTTACTCCATTTGCCTTAATTACATCCCGTAATCTCTTTCCAATATCCTTCATTAGCTTTTCTTGTTCGTCCATAATCATTACCTCCATTAAAAGCGGTTTATAATCTTTGACTCTAGACAATGTTTGTGCTAGGTCTAAAATACCTAATTGCAAACCGGTTATATGTATAATATACTACATAACAGTAGAAGTCAAGCACATAAAAAAATTAAGGAGGAACAATATGGCAATCTATCGTGACCCCAATAGAGAACGATACACGGTTATAGCGAACGCTACTATCCGCGACATGCGGCTGTCCAATAAAGACCTCGGCGCACTGGTACGCATGCTAGCTTTGCCCGATGATTGGGATTTTACGATTGAAGGGCTAATTGTGGGGAAGGTGATGCCAGATGGAAAAGATTCTATAACTCGTTCCCTTAAAAAACTTGAGGAATATGAATATCTTAATCGCATCCCCCAAAGGGGAAAAAATGGTGTATTTAAGGGATACAAGTGGGAGGTCTTCGAAAGCCCTACCATTGCGGATTACCAGTCAACAGAGGGTCTCAAGACGGGAAAGCCGGAAACGGGGAAACCGGAATGTACCGAATAACTATCTATCTAGTAAGGAGTGTGTCGACACACTCTCGGAACAGGATTATAGCGTATTAATTGCCCGATATGACAGAAGCCTTGTGGACGACACCATCGAAAGAATACGGGAACACCATTATCAAGGTTGCATGAATTATAAAACCATATTCAAGTGGTGTGAGGAGCGACAACAACACAACCGAAAACAAAAAACGAAATCGTTCAATGATTATCCGCAACGCGATTACGATTTTGAAGAATATGAAAACGAAATTTTAGGCGAAAAATGAAAGAAAAGGAGGTGATTACGTGACTAGAATACGAACAATTAATCAGACGGTGAAGCTTCTGCGCGAACTTGACCCAGAAACAGCCATTACCGAAAAAACATTGCGCAGGGCAGTTCGTGACGGTGAACTACCACACCGCCAAGTCGGCAATAGGACACTGCTTAATGTGGATGTTGTGTGTCAGTATTACGAATGTATCCAAGACAACAAAGAAAATTGAAAACAATGAAGGGAGGAAAAACAAAATGAAAATGAATGAAAAATTGTATAAGCTGGCTACCGCCGACGTAAAGGAAATGCTCAGAGCATGTAATGAATTACCGCAATATCTTGAGAGGATGCGCGCATTGGAAGAGATTATTTCGGAATGTGAGAACGAAAAAGCTGAGGCATATAATCAATATGACTCCAAGGTGTTCCATCTGCATGGGCGTGCGGACAAGCAAGAACTAGACGGCATAACGGATGATTGCGAGAGGGAAATTATTCAATGCAAGCTCGAAAAGAATGAAATTCGACAAATTATCCTTAATACTTTTAAAAGGACAATTGAAATGTGCGAAAAAACGTCAAGCGAAAAGATGGAAATTGAAACGTCGGAGGATATTCTTGTGATTATGGTTACCATAATTACCGTGGTGGCTGACCTTATGGGTATGTGGAACGATGAGGAGGTAATTGCATCAGCAATCGAGAAGCGTCTATTTGCCGTCGTGGAAGGTGAACAGGAGAATGCATTCTTCTCAATTCCACCTTATAGTGCGGTGGCAGGTGGAGACGGAGGCACGGCATTCATTCGCGAGCGAGGGCATGATGCTATTCCCATTGAAAAACGCGAACCTCTTGAAAGCAGAATACGCAGAGCGGAACTTGAAATTAAAAAAATGAACTCAGAAGGCAAAAAGCGGGAAAAAAAGCGCAATGATGATAAGGGGTGGGATAGATGACAGGACGAGCATATCATTATGATTGGCAGGGGGATGACCCTCCCCTCACAGCTAATCCACTTCGGATATTTTCATTAGCCTTTAAATGGCTGAG
>JAUNDN010000059.1 GCA_030526045.1 Bacillota bacterium
GGCAGAATAATATGGATAAAATAATATCCAAGCTGAAAACGTCCTCTCATCAAAAATAAAACAAAATAGTAAATAAAGCCGTATGCAAAATCACTTAAAAGAATCAAAAAGAGAGGAAGCTTAATATCCTCCGGATAAAAAACACGATTAAACTTTCCAATCGGGTAACCTATCTACATATAGATCATTGCATTCAGGCCAAGAACATTTGCAAAAAAAATGTCAACAAGCAGTCCACAGAAAAAACCAAACAGAAGGCCTGTCCGTTCTCCCCGCATAAAGCCGAACGAAGCGGTAAGAATAATCATCAGATTTGGTACAATTCCCCCAAAATCAATCCATTGAAAGACTGTAGTCTGAAGCAGAAAACACATTATGATTAATAATACCGATACTGTAAATCTTTTCAATTTATCCTATTCTCCTACCGTCTGTTTCAATTCTGTGATAACAAGAACTTCCTCAAGATGTTCAAAATCCACAGCAGGCGTAATCGTCCCCGATTTAGTCAGGTTGTTGGAATCAACATTGATGTTTGATATATAACCAATCAGAATATTGGGCAGGTATTTATCACTGACATTTGAAGTCACAATTTTGTCTCCCTCTACCACCCGGTCCGCACTGTCAATTAATTTTTCAAAGCGAATCACTCCATCTGCATAAAGTTCAAGATCTCCGCAAACAATCAGATTATCGGAGGTTGAAAGCACCATACCGCTGGTATTGGAATTATCATCAATAATAGACATAACTTTTGACCAGTTAGGCCCCACATCAACAATCCTTCCTACCAGTCCGCTTCCTGCCATCACATTCATATCGATCATAAGACCGTCATCATAGCCTTTATTGATCACAAAAGAATGGAACCAGTTACCGGAATCCTTGGCAATAATTCTTGCACCAACCTTATCATAATCGTCGTACTGTGAATCGAGTTCATATAGTTCTCTCAGGTTGGTCAGTTCATAGCGATCCTGCTGAAGCTTAATATTTTCAATTGTTAATTCATCGACCTGTGCCTTCAAAGCCTCATTTTCACTGATAAGAGACCGAATTTGAACAAGCTCTTCGGAACGGGTATTAAGCCAGCTCCCGGCTTTGCTGATGCCATCCTGAAGGGGTACAATAAGAAAGCCTCCCACCGCACTGATGGGCGCGCTTAGTAAATTGGTACTTAAAGTCAATATAACTAAACCCGTACATAATATTGTTAAAATAAAAAGGAGATATTTACCGGGTAATGTAAACTGCTCTCCTTTTTTCTTTACAATTGGACTCATTTGTTCATTCCTTCAATTGAATAAGCCACTGATTTGTAGTTATCATCCTTGATAATCTTAGCAAGTCCCAGCGCAACACTGGTAACCGGATTTTCTGAAATATTTACTTTAAGACCGGTTCCTTTTTGTACAAGCTTAGCAAGATGATTTACCTGTGATGCGCCTCCGGTCAGATAAACCCCGTGTCTGTAGATATCAGCAGCAAGTTCTGGGGGTGTTCTTTCCAGAATGATTTTAATATTATCAATGATGGTATGGAAATGTTCAACAAGAGCTTCGTCAATTAATTCAGTGGGAAGCTCACGTTCAACCGGAAGACCGGTGACAATATCTCTTCCATACACGATTGCGCCTCTCCCCTCTTTTTCGAGGTCTGCAGATGCCATTTTAACACTTTCTGCAGTTTTCCCTCCAATAATCAGACTAAACTCTTTCCTTACCGCAGCCCGGATTGCTTCATCAAACTTCTGACCGCCTACCTTAATCAACCGGCTCAGTACGATGCCTCCAAGCGAAAGAATTGAAATCTCTGTCGTATCAAAGCCTACATTAACAATCAGAACGCCCTGGGAATTTTTGACATCAATATCAAGCCCCAGACCATCTGCAACAGCCTTTTCCACAACAAGGATTCTTCTTGCCTTGACGCCGGCATCCCGAATCAGGTCATAAAAAGCACGTTTTTCTACCTCTGTTACGTCCGTCGGTACGGCAATATAGTAATCAGCAGGCTTTACGTTGCTTCTCGTGAGATCATTAATAAAATATTTGATCAACAGCTCCATATTTTTAATGTCTGCAATAACTCCATTAGACAAGGGATAGGAAATATGAATATTTCCGGGTGCCTTTTCATACATTTCAAATGCAGAATCACCATACGCAAACAGCGTCTTCTTGTTCTCAATTGCAATCATGTTTTTTTCGACAAGAATGGTGTCATCCGATCTGCTATATATTTTTATGTTGCTGGTTCCAAGGTCAATACCAAAAGCATTGTTTGACAAAATAAGTACCCCTTTCTATAATAAATCTTCTTCTTTTAAGCTGGTATAAATGCCATCCCCGAGAATAATGTGGTCGACAAGAGGAATATCCATTAGTTCACCTGCTTGTTTCATCTTTCGTGTAATAAGAATATCCTGCCTGCTGGGCTTAGGATCACCGCTTGGATGATTATGAAGGAGCATCAGATGGCTCGCTCTGCATCTCAGTGCCCTGATAAAGACATCTCTTGTCGAAAGCAGTGAGGAATTAACGGTACCCAGCGATATCATATATTCTTCAATCAAATTCAGCTTATTATCCAAAAGCAATAATAGAATTTTCTCATTTTCCTGATGTCGCATTTCCTCCATATAATAAGCAGCAACGGAGGAAGGAGAATCAAATTTAAGTTCGCGTGCTACACGCTGCCTTGCCATACGTACAGCCATTTCTGCCATACATTTCAGCTTTACCGCTTTGACTTCCCCGATTCCCGGAAGTTCCATCAGCTCCTGAAGCGAAATATGGTGCAGACAGTTCAGCCCTTCTTCTTTTCCACCAGTTTTTTCAAGAACCTGCTTTGCAAGCTCCAGTGCACAGCACTGTCTGGTTCCGGTTCTTAAGATAATTGCAATCAGCTCTGCATCCGAAAGTGCCTCCGGCCCCAGTGCAATAAATTTTTCATATGGCTTCTCCTGCGCCAACGATTCTTTTAAGATCATTTCATTCCTTTCCGATCCCTTCTCTCAAACGGAGCGCAAAAGAAAGTTACTATATAACCCGATAAATAATTAGTCCGATAATGATGCCGATTATGCTTGCAACGGTAATCTTGATGGTCAATCCAAAGGTTATGCACATAATACCGATATCAAATACAATCGGATTGGATAAACCAAAGGTTTGTCCATAATTCAGCCATGTACTCGGAAACAGATTTCCAATGAAACCGCCAATCACAATTCCGGCTAGAATCAAAAGAAAACATGCCCAATTATTCTTACGCATCCAGGTTCCTCCCCTAACTCTTTTGTATGCATGGATTTCCCCATAGCCAACATTTATATTAACACAATTGACAATTTATGTATACTGATTTCATGGAAATTTTATAAGTTTCGTCTGTCAAAATCCTTTGAAATGATTCCTTTTTCTACTAATTTCTGCATGCTTTTCATAATACCGAATTTACCGTGCTGCCAGGTGAGTCCTCCTTGAAAATATACAGCATAAGGAGGCTTGATGGGGCCATCTGCACTCAATTCGATTGAAGATCCGGATACAAAAGCCCCCGCCGCCATAATGACCGGGCTGTCATAACCGGGCATATCCCAAGGCTGTGGAGTGACATGTCCGTCTACCGGTGCAGCCTGTTGAATTCCCTGACAAAAAGCAATGACACCCTCCGGATCACCGAAGGTAACAGCCTGAATGATATCATGTCTGCTTTCTTTTCCGTTCGGAATTACCGAAAATCCCTGTCTTTCAAACAGATTTGCAGCAAATATTGCAGCCTTTAGCGCATTGGCAGTGACAGAAGGAGCCAAAAAAAGCCCCTGATAGAATGCCGGAAGTGCCTGCAAAGATGCTCCAACCTCTTTACCAAGCCCCGGCGAGGTAAGGCGATACGCTGCATTTTCTACGCACTCCTTTTTCCCTGCCAGATAGCCGCCAATCGGTGCAAGACCGCCACCCGGATTCTTGATTAACGAACCTACTACCAGATCTGCACCGACATCAGATGGTTCTATTGTTTCAGTAAATTCTCCGTAGCAGTTATCAACCATGCAGATAAGATCCGGTTTTATTTCCTTTAGGAACGAAATAAGTTCACCGATCCGTTCTACCGATAAAGTTGGCCTGGTCTGATAGCCCTTGGATCTCTGAATGGTTATAAGCTTCGTCTTCTCATTAATCGCTTTCCGTATGTTTTCAAAATTAAAGCTTCCGTCAGGGAGAAGATCTACCTGCCTGTAGCTGATTCCATATTCTTTAAGGGAACCCTTTGAGGGACGGATGCCTATTACCTCTTCAAGGGTGTCATACGGCTTTCCGACAGGAGATAAAAGTTCGTCCCCCGGACGAAGATTACTCATCAGTGCGAGAGCAAGGGCATGCGTTCCACAAGTAATCTGTGGTCTTACCAGTGCATCCTCTGTGTGAAAAATATCCGCATAAACTTTTTCCAGTGTTTCCCTTCCCAGATCACTGTATCCATATCCGGTAGTACCGAGAAGACAAGCCTCGCTAACCTGGTTCTTCTGCATGGCACTAATTACCTTTAGCTGATTATATTCAGAAAGTGTGTCAATTTCATTCCATCTTGGTTTTAAAGAGTTCCATACTTCTTCACAATATTGATATACTTCTTTGGAAATCCCCATATTTTGGTACATTTCTTTGTTCATAGATTTCATATCCAACATGTCTCATTCCTCTATTCTGATATTATTCTAGAAATGCATTCCTCCATGTAGTCAAGAATGCGGACATTATCATAGTCAAATTCAGGTTTATTTAACCAGATCACATCTCTTTCCCTTCTAAACCATGTAAGCTGTCTTTTGGCAAAATGCCTGGTATCCCGCTTGATCAGATAAATGGCCTCCTCAAGAGAATATTTCCCCTCAAGATAATCCAATATTTCTTTATAACCTAAACCCTGCATGGAAACCATCTTTCTGTGATAGCCCAATTCCTGAAGCTTTTTCACTTCCTCAATCAGCCCCTCCTTAACCATAGCATCCACACGTTCATTAATTTTTCTGTATAAATTTTCACGGTCATCATTTAACACAAAATAACAAAAAGAATAAGGTGATTCCTTCCGACGCTCCTTTTCATTGTGTTTTGAAATAGGATAATTGTTCAGCTCATAGAATTCCAGTGCGCGAATGACACGCTTAACATTATTTGCATGAATCACTTGCGCTGATTCGGGATCAAGTACTTTCAGCCTTTCATAGAGAAATTCATTGCCAAATCTGGCAGCTTCGTTTTCAAGGCGAAGTCGAATCCCGTTATGATCCTCTTCCTCCATAAAATTGATATCATACAAAAGTGCCTGAATATAAAAGCCCGTTCCACCTGCAATAATCGGGATATGTCCTCGCTCATATATTTCGCCCATAGCAGCCTTAGCAAGTTCCTGGAACTTGAAAACATTAAACTCCTCATCCGGCATTAAAGCATCGATTAGGTGGTGCGGCACACCCTGCATTTCTTCCTTCTTGATTTTAGCAGAGCCAATATCCATGTAGCGATAAATCTGCATGGAATCCGCTGAAATAATCTCACCACCGATTCTTTTTGCAAGTGCTACGGCTAATGCACTTTTCCCTACAGCGGTTGGCCCTGTAAGAACGATCAGATTTTTTTTATGATTCATAGATATACCCTTTATTTGTCAGATGATTCGCTTAAACTTTTTTTCAATCTCATATTTGCTCATGGATATGATGGTTGGCCTTCCGTGAGGGCAATGATAGGGATTCTCAAGCGTAAGCAATTCATCAATCAGTGCACCGGCCTCAGTGATGCTCATCATCTGGTTACCCTTTACAGCCGCTTTACATGCCATCGAGGCTAACTTTTGGAGGATTACTTCAGGATTGCCTTTCATTGGATTTTCGGAAAGCTCATCCAGAATTTCCGTAAAGAAGGTTTTTTCGTCGCATCCATATAAATCTGTCGGCATACTACGTATTGCGAAGGCACCGCCGCCAAATTCCTCTATTTCAAACCCAAGTGAAGCAAAGCTGTCTGCATATTCATTAAGCAGCTCCTCTTCCTTTCCGGTTAGATTGATGATAACCGGCGGATTCACCATCTGGGTGGTAACACCTTTATTATCCAGTTCTTTCAGGAGCCTTTCATACTTTACTTTTTCATGGGCGGCATGCTGATCCATAATAAGCAGTTTATCTCGAAAGGCTATAAGCCAGTAGGTCTCAAACAACTGTCCTAAAATTCGGAAATCCTGGTGGGAATCTGTTGACAGGAACTTCTCTTCAAAAAGATTAAGCTGTGTTGGTTTCTCTACCAGAATATGTTGATCTGCCTTAATGACATTTGCATGAATTCCTGCATTTTCAGCCTTGGAATCTTCTGAAACATTGCCAATCACCTTGTTTACAGCAATTTTTTGCAAAAAATCCGCCACTTTAGGCTCCGGCGGTAATTCTTTATCTGCTGCAAGAGTATTTTTAAAGTTCTTTTGTGCCAGATAACTTCCTTCCTCTTCCTTCAGCATGGCAGTTCTCTGTAATTCAAAAGGTTCCGGTGACTTTTGAATGAGGGGGCGCTCGTCGGATTGCTCCACAAGTTTGACATCGGGAATCAATTCTACAGTCTTAATACTGTCTGCAACCGCCTTCGAAAGCTGCTCATAAAGAACGTTTCCATGTATCAAACGAATTTCCATTTTAGCTGGATGGACATTCACATCAATATAGGATGGATTCATTGTAAAATGAAGAACACAAAAAGGAAATTTGTGCTGCATCAGATATGCCCGATAGCCTTCTTCCAGAGCCTTTGTGATAATCTCATTTTTGACATAACGTCCGTTTACAAAATAGGTTTCAAAATTTCGGTTTGAACGATTAAGCTCCGGTCTTCCAAGATAACCGTTTACCTTAAACTCCTCATCATCATAATTTATGGCAATCAATGAATCTGCTGTTTCTCTTCCGTAAATACGGTAAATAATCTCTTTTAAGTCCCCATTCCCGGAGGTGTGAAAACGTACCTGCCCGTTATTGATAAATTTAATGGAAATGTGGGGATGGGATAACGCAAGGTGCTCCATCATATCAGAAACATAACCGCCTTCTGTCTGTGGCTGTTTTAAAAACTTCTTGCGAACCGGTGTGTTAAAGAAAAGGTTACGGACAAGAAAGGTAGTTCCGGTCGGCGCTCCAACCTCTTCCAGGTCTTCTTCCTGTCCTGCTGCTATGGCATAGCGGATACCGGTCAGCTCATCTGCAGTTTTGGTAATCACTTCTACCTGTGATACGGCAGCAATACTGGACAAAGCTTCTCCCCGAAAGCCAAGACTTTCCGTATAGCTTAAATCCTCGATCGAGATGATCTTACTGGTGGCGTGACGAAGAAATGCCTTTTTAATCTGCTCTTTTTCGATACCACAGCCATTATCCGTCACACGAATCAGGGTAATACCACCGTCCTTAATTTCAACTGTAATAGCGGTTGCTCCGGCATCAATTGCATTTTCCGTCAGTTCCTTGACTACATTTAAGGGGCGCTCTACTACTTCTCCTGCAGCAATTTTATCAATTGTGCTTTGACTTAAAAGATTAATTTCCGGCATACTTCCTCATTTCCGCCGCATCTGCGGCAAAGCTACCATCTGTTCTTCAGCTTGTTTTGCAATCGATACAAGGTATTCAGCGCATCGAGTGGTGTCAGATTTGACACATCAATTTCCTTTAACTCATTCAAGACGTCTTCATCCGTCACAGTATCAAAAAGTGACATCTGACTCAAATCCACTTCATCATATTTTACAGGTTTATGCTTGGTATCCTTCTGCTCTATCACAATGCTCTGTACTTTTTCCAGAATATCATTGTCACAAAGCTGGGCTACAATTTCCTTGGCACGATCAATTACCATATCCGGGACGCCGGCAAGCTTCGCCACCTGAATTCCATAGCTTTTATCCGCACCGCCCTTGATGATTTTACGCAAAAATACAATATCATCACCTTTTTCTTTGACGGCAATACAATAGTTGTTTACATTACTCATTTTGCCTTCCAGCTCAGTCAGTTCATGATAATGTGTTGCAAATAAGGTTTTGGCACCAAGAAGTTTTTTATTACTGATATGTTCTATAACTGCCCATGCAATACTTAATCCGTCAAATGTAGAGGTACCTCTTCCGATTTCATCCAAAATCAAAAGACTTTGAGAAGTGGCATTTCGCAAAATATTGGCAACCTCATTCATTTCCACCATAAAGGTGCTCTGACCACTTGCAAGATCATCGGAAGCGCCTACCCTGGTAAAAATACGGTCTACCATTCCGATATTGGCACTGGTGGCAGGTACAAAGCATCCAATCTGCGCCATCAGGACGATCAGGGCAACCTGTCTCATATAAGTAGATTTTCCCGCCATATTCGGTCCTGTAATTACCGAAACACAATACTTGTTATTATCAAGATAAGTGTCATTGGAAATAAACATTTCACCACTTATCATCTGTTCTACTACCGGATGCCGTCCGCCTTTTATGTCTATTACACCCTTTTCATTGATGGCCGGTCTCACATAATGATTGCGCTCCGATACAGAGGAGAAGGATGCAAAAACATCAAGTCTCGCAATTGCCTTTGCCGTTTTTTGAATACGTTCCATTTCTCCGGCAATTGCATCCCTAATTTTGACAAACAATTCATATTCCAGCGCAAACAACTTGTCCTCAGCATTTAGTATGGTGTCCTCCAGTTCTTTGAGTCTGGGTGTCGTATAACGCTCAGCATTTGCCAGTGTCTGTTTTCTGATATAATCCTCCGGTACCAGTTCTTTGTAGGAATTAGTCACTTCAAAATAATAACCGAATACTTTATTATAGCGGATTCGAAGGTTCTTGATTCCCGTACGATCCCTGTCCTCCTCTTCCAGCTTTGCCAGCCAGTCTTTTCCTTCTATTTTTGCATTTCTTAATTTGTCAATTGTATCATCAAATCCATTCCGAATGATGCCGCCCTCCTTAATGGCAATAGGCGGATCCTCCTCTATTGCATTTTCAATCAGCATACAAATATCGGAAAGATCATCAATTTCTTCCTGAATCTCATTTAATAAAGGTGTATCAAAATCCAGGAGCAGAGTTTTTATGTGAGGAAGCATCTTAAGTGAATTTCGAAAAGCAATCAGATCACGTGGGTTTGCCGTCTTATAGCTTACCTTTCCCAGAAGCCTCTCCAAATCATAAATGGGATTGAGATATTCCCGGATCTCATCACGGCTTATTGCCTGCTTGGTCAAGGCATCTACAGCATCCAGTCTCTTTTCAATTTGTTCTCTATCGATCAGCGGTTGCTCTATAAACTGTCTTAATGTTCTTGCTCCCATGGCAGTCTTGGTTTTGTCAAGAACCCCCAAAAGAGAACCTCTCTTCTGTTTCTCACGCAGTGTCTGTGTCAGTTCCAGATTTCTTCTTGTGGAACTGTCCAGAAGCATATATTTACTGGTAAGATATGGATATAAATGTGTAAAATGATCAAGCGAGGTTGTTTTCTGCGTGTCTCCAAGATACAACATCAGCGCACCTGCAGCAATCAGCCCCGCCGGGAAATCCTCGATTCCCATTCCCTGCAGAGTAGTTACATGAAAATGCTTAAGCAGGCTTTTTCGGCATCGTTCTTCATCAAAGAAATGTGGCTCCAGTGGGTAAACCGCGATATGCATTCTGCCTTTCAGATCCTCAATATCTATTCCGCTTACCAGAAAAGCATCGTTACAGATGATCTCACTTGGATTGTATTTATTAATTTCATCCAGCAGCTTTTTGGTATCTTCAACCTCTGTAAGATAATACTCACCTGTAGTCACATCTGCGATGGAAATTCCTGATTTCTCCTGATAGAAAGCAATACTCATAAGAAAGTTATTGCGACTCTCATCCATAGTCTGCACATTTAAGTTGGTACCGGGTGTAACAATTCGTACCACGTCTCTTTTCACTAATCCTTTTGCGAACTTAGGATCCTCAAGCTGTTCGCAGATCGCTACTTTATAACCCTTTGATACAAGCTTATTCAGGTAGCCGTCCACCGCATGATAGGGAATTCCACACATGGGAGCCCGTTCTTCAAGTCCACAGCTTTTACCGGTCAATGTAATTTCCAGCTCCTTTGACGCAGTAAGTGCATCCTCAAAAAACATTTCATAAAAATCTCCCAGCCGGTAAAAGAGGATACAATCTTTATATTCTTTTTTGGTCTCCAGATATTGCTGCATCATGGGTGTCATTTCAGCCATATTTTCACCATCCGTTTTAATGTGTGTCAATCGTTATTCTTCACTGTATTTTTGGGCAAGAAGCAACGCTTCATCAATGTGGGCACAGAAATTCTTTTCCCCAACAGCTTCAAAGAAACCAGCCTTTTGCATAACTTTCATCGGCTGTTCATTCACATGTGAGAACACAAGCTGTACTTTCGCTTTCCGGCAGGCTTGAAGAAGCTGCTCCAGATTGTGCATAGCCGTTGCATCTATTGCGCTGACACTTCTCATACGAATCACCAGACATTTGGTGCTGTCATAAAAGCTTATTCTAAGAAGCTTTTCCGCTGCTGCAAAAAACATAGGCCCGCTGATTTCATATACCAGTGTGTTTTCAGGTACTACCTTTAATTCAATTGCATCCGGATCATCATCACCCTCAATATATTTCCAGCCTTCAATCTGCGTCACATCACTCATGCGCTTCATAAACAAGATTGCAGCAAAAACAATTCCTACTTCAATCGCAATTACAAGATCAAATACAACCGTAAGGACAAAGGTTACAACAAGTACTGCAATGTCACTCTTCGGAGAAGTTTTGATCAGGTATAGGAATTCTTTATAGCCACACATGTTGTAGGCAACCATAAATAGAATTGCTGCAATGGCAGGCATGGGAATCAATGCCGCATACGGCATAAAAACTACCAGTATCAGTAGGAGTACGACTGCATGTACCATTCCCGAAACAGGTGTCCGTCCTCCGTTTTTTACGTTAGCTGCCGTTCTTGCAATTGCCCCCGTTGCCGGAATTCCACCAAACATTGCCGAACAGATATTTCCAGCGCCCTGTGCTACCAGCTCCATATTAGAATTGTGTCTGGAATTGATCATACTGTCAGATACCACACAGGATAAAAGGGATTCAACCGCAGCAAGAATCGCAATCGTAAGTGCATTTCCGAACTGTGAGCGAATCAGTGCAAAATTGATTACCGGCATTGAGAAAACAGGCGGTTTATTGGAAATTTCATATAAGGTTCCAATGGTGTTTACTTCAAGTTTAAGGGTGCTGACCAGTACAATTCCTAAAATAACTGCAAGTAGAGATGCCGGTATTGCTGTAACGATTGTACCTGCCTTACCCGGAAGTTTTCTGCCAACCATGGGCCAAAGAATCAGGACAGCCAGACAAAGGAGTCCTACAAACATTGCCTGTATATTAATTGTTTTTATATTTTGTATTACTGCTTCAAGCTTTTCCATCGTTTCTACCGGGCTGGTTCCCTTCGGATAAGAAAGTCCGAGGAAATCTTTTATTTGACCAATAGCAATGGTTACCGCAATGCCTGCTGTAAAACCGGTTGTAATCGTATAGGGAATAAAACGAATCAGACTTCCGAGTCTGAGTAATCCCATGATGATCAATATCATACCGGCCATAATTGTTGCAACGGCAAGTCCCTCTAAACCGCTAGTAGCAACAATCCCGGCTACAATTGTGGCAAAAGCTGCCGTTGGACCGGAAATTTGTACACGACTGCCTCCCAGAAAGGAAATAACAAAGCCTGCAACGATTGCTGTATACAGCCCTTTCTCTGGTCCAACACCGGATGCAAGTGCAAGTGCAATAGAAAGGGGCAGTGCAATAATTGCGACAATAATACCTGCAACGACATCCTTAATGAACTGTTCCTTCGTGTAGGTTTTCAACACTGAAAACAACTTTGGTTTTAATTTTTCCATAATGGTTCCCTCATAAGTATTTTATTTATCAAGGTCTCTGCTATCTGTCTGCTATTTCGCCCAGATAATAGAAGCCATGACATTCTTTTAAGTAAACAGGTACGATTTTCCCTATTAAAGCCTTATCTCCTTCAAAGTGAACAATCGTATTATTGGAAAGCCTTCCGGTAAGGAGCCTGTCATCCTGTTCATTCACTTCCTCAACCAGGGCATCAAGCGTCTGCCCCTGAAGCAATGAAACTCGTTCCCTAGCTGTATCCTGCACCACTTTTAGAAGTTTATCAAAACCTTCTTTTACAATCTCCTCCGGCACCTGATTTTCCATTGCTGCAGCTGGAGTACCGGTACGTTTGGAATAAATAAACGTAAATGCATTATCAAACTTGACTTCCTTTACCACATCGATGGTCTCCTCCACATCTTTAGGCTCCTCTCCCGGAAAACCGACAATGATATCCGTAGTAATGGCAATATCCGGAATTTCCATTTTGATCTTTTTCGCAAGTGCAAGATATTGCTCTTTCGTATACCGACGATTCATGGTATTTAAAATTCTGGTTGAACCGGACTGCAAGGGAAGATGCAGGTGTCTGCATATTTTTTGGGATTCCTTCATAACCTGAATCAGCTCATCTGACAAATCCTTGGGATGTGAAGTCATAAAGCGAATTCTTTCAAGCCCTTCAATTTTTTCAATTTCACGTAAAAGCTGTGCAAATGTTATGGGGGTTTCCAGATTCTTCCCGTAGGAATTCACATTCTGTCCAAGGAGCATGATCTCTATAACGCCATCTGCCACCAAAGCCTTAATTTCCCGAATGATATCCTCAGGATTTCGGCTTCTTTCTCTCCCTCTCACATAGGGAACGATACAATAGCTACAGAAATTATTGCAACCAAACATGATATTAATTCCTGATTTAAAGGGGTATTTCCTTTCAACAGGAAGATCCTCCACAATCTGATCCGTATCCTCCCAGATATCAATGATCATTTCATCACTTTCAAACATTGCCGTTAA
>JAUNDN010000013.1:0-40501 GCA_030526045.1 Bacillota bacterium
CCCCATATAATAGCGCAGTGTTTCCTCATCATAAGAGGGATTGATCACAACCGTATTTTCCACCCCGTCTCTTTGATAGGTTACTTCAATCGGATCCCCTTTGGTATTAAGCTGGGAAATCAATGTCACCTCACCGCTTAAATGAATCCGCTTTCCGTTCATCCGGGTAATCATGTCCCCCGGAAGAAGTCCCGCTTCCTCTGCCCTGCCTCCTTCACTTACCGTACGCACTTCCGGTGTCAAAATTCCGCAGGTGGAAACCAGAATCAGCGCCATCACATATGCAAGCAGGAAGTTGAAAAGAGGACCCGCAAAAATCGTAGCGATACGCGCCCACACGGAAGCCTCCTGAAAGCTTTTACCTGATGATTCTCCCTTTTCCGCTGCCAGTCCGTCCTCGCCTTCAAACATACAAGCGCCTCCAAGCGGCAAAAGCTTCAGAGAATATTTGGTATCCCCTTTGGTAAAGGAGAACAACGTCGGTCCCATACCGATAAAAAATTCCACCACATGGATCCCATTCTTCTTTGCCAGAATGAAATGACCAAACTCATGGGAAATAACTACAACAAAAAAAATAATTAAGAATAAAATGATTGAAACAGCCAATCTAGAACCTCCTACCGGAAATATACTCATATGTGGCAGCCTCAGCCTGAAGAATCTCCTCCACCGAAGGGTTAGCGATTACCCGATGATTCTCCATAGCTCCCTGAATGATGTCATAAATAGTAAGGAACTTAATTTTTCTATCAAGAAAAAGTGCCACTGCCTTTTCATTTGCTGCATTATAGACAGTAGGCATACTGCCTCCCGCCGCAATTGCATCGTATGCCATCTGAAGGCCTCTAAAGGTATTCAAATCCGGTTTTTCAAAAGTAATGGACCCAAGCTCAAAGAAATCTACCCGCTTGCCCTCCATTGGTCTCCGATCCGGATAAAAAAGTGCATATTGGATGGGAAGCTTCATATCGGGCACGCCAAGCTGTGCCATGATTCCGCCGTCCACATACTCTACCATGGAATGGATAATGCTCTGAGGATGAACCACTACCTGAATTTTTTCAGGCTCCACTCCAAACAGCCATTTCGCCTCTATCACTTCCAGCCCTTTGTTTACCAGAGTAGAAGAATCTACCGTAATTTTTCTGCCCATGGACCAGTTAGGATGCTTGAGGGCATCCTCCACGGTAATCTCCGTAAGCTCTTCCCGCTTTTTCCCTCGGAAGGGACCACCCGATGCTGTCAGAAGGATCTTGGCGACACGCTCCCTGTTTTCCCCGTGCATGGATTGAAAAATGGCACTGTGCTCACTGTCCACCGGAAGAATCGGCACCTTCTTTTCTGCTGCCAGAGGCATAATGATATGTCCGGCAGTAACCAGCGTTTCCTTATTGGCAAGGGCAATGGTTTTCCCTGCTTCAATTGCCGCAATGGTAGGTCTTATTCCTATCATACCCACAATGGCGGTAACCAAAACCTCCATTTCTTCCATCACCGCAATTTGAAGCAATCCTTCCATGCCGCTTAAAACCTTTGTTTTGGTATCTGCGACTCTGGTGCGAAGTTCCTTCGCTGCATCCTCACTCCACATCACGGCAATGGCAGGCGCAAATTCCCTGATCTGTCCCTCCATCTTAGCAATACTGCTTCCCGCGGCAAGTGCAACCACCTGTAGATCCGGGTTATTCCTTACAATCTCAAGGGTCTGGGTTCCGATGGAACCGGTGGACCCTAGAATTCCTATTTTCTTCATAATAAAATCCTCATCTATCATCCGTGAATCAACAGAAGCGCCAAAAAGTAAATCATCGGTGCCGTAAAGATCACGCTGTCAAAACGGTCCATCACACCGCCGTGTCCCGGAATCAGCTTTCCATAGTCCTTGATCTCATGGTTTCTCTTAATCGCAGATGCTGCCAGATCGCCCACCTGGGAGACAATTGCACCGACTGCACTGATCAGCACGAAAATCCAGGTGATCTGCTGTTCACTGATTACAGCTTCCACAATAAAATACCCATACAAAGCACCAACCAATGCGGAACCGACGATTCCGCCAATGGCTCCCTCCACGGACTTCTTTGGACTTAAGACCGGTGCCAGCTTATGCTTTCCAAGCAGCATTCCGGAAAGATACGCGCACGTATCGCAGATCCAGGAGCTGATAAAGATCATCCACACCGTATAAATACCGTAGGGAAGAACTCTTACCAGATAAATAAAGGAAAGCATCACAGGGGCATATGCCACACAAAAGAAAGCGCACATGACCTGCTCTGCCCTGTATTTGGGGAAGGTAAAAACATACAGAAACATCAGGGCAATCAAAATAGTGATCAAAATCAGGAAGAGATAATTTCTCTCCTGCGTCAATGTCATCACCAGATAGTAGGCAATGATTCCGATTCCGCCAATCAGTTCCGGTCCGCTTATCCTTCCCTGTTCTCCGGATAACTTACATGCCTTCATCAGTTCATGGAATGCAGTAAGGGACAGGAACAGAAGAACTGCTGCCAACAGATAACCGCCGGTCAGAATGGTAACAAGTGCCAGCACCACAAGTACAACGCTGCTCAGAAGTCTTGTAAAAAACATGACTTATTCCTCCTTTATCAGGCCGTATCTTCTGTCTCTATGATTATATGCCTCTACCGCCTTCATCAATTCTTCTTTTGTAAAGTCCGGCCATGCCACAGGTGTAAAATAAAACTCCGTGTAGGCCAGCTGCCAGAGCAGAAAATTCGAAATCCGCTGCTCATTGCAGGTTCTAATCAGGAGATCCGGCTCCGGGAGTCCATGGGTATCCAGCATATCGGAAAAATAGTCCTCCGTCACATCCTCCGGGGAGAGTTCTCCATTTGCCGCCTTTTCTGTCATTTTCTTAACCGCACGGACAATCTCATCCCTACCGCCATAGTTGAGTGCAATCTGAAAATGCAATCCGTCATTGTCTTTTGTGGAATCCTCAAGCTCAGCTATCCTTGTTCTGATATCCTCATCCAGCCTGGTCTTATCTCCGATCACCCTCACACACATGCGGTTCTTCCTGGCAGTGGTAAGACAGGTCTTCATATAGTTGCGCAATAGCTTCATCAGCGCATCCACCTCATCCTTCGGGCGATTCCAGTTTTCCGTACTGAATGCATAGACCGTCAGATACTGTATTCCCATCTTATAGGCTTCCTCACAAATGACCTCCACCGTCTTCGCGCCCTGCACATGCCCATAATTTCTCGGCATCCCTTTACTCTTTGCCCATCTTCCGTTACCGTCTAATATGATTGCCACATGCTGTGGCATTACGAGCTTTCCCTGCTCTGCCATGAATTGTACCCCTCTTTAATCTTTTTATTACCTAGGAAAAGGGGCACTACGATTAGGAATATAATCGCCTGCCCCTCCACTTTGCCTGATTATACAGTAAGGATTTCCTTTGACTTATCTTCCATCAGTTTGTCAACATCCTTGATATATTTATCTGTCAGCTTCTGCAGATCATCAGAAAGCTCCTTGATTTCATCCTCCGAAACCTCTGCCTTGGCAAGCTTCTTAAATGCATCATTTCCGTCTCTTCTGATATTGCGGACAGCCACCTTGCATTCCTCTGCCTTCTTCTTGACATCCTTAACAAGGTCCTTTCTACGCTCCTCGGTAAGCTCGGGGAAAACCAGCCTGATCACAGAGCCGTCATTGGATGGCGTAATACCGATATCCGATGCCAGGATTGCCTTTTCAATATCCTTGATGAGGGACTTCTCCCAGGGTGCAATCTGAATCATTCTCGCTTCCGGAATGGTCACATTTCCTACCTGCTGAACAGGTGTAGGGGTTCCGTAATAATCCACCCGGATTTTATCAAGTACATGCGGATTGGCACGACCTGCCCTGATGCCCTGATAATCACTTTCCAGATGCTCATATGTTTTCTTCATCTTATCCTCATAAACCTTTAATCTCTCATCCATGCTACTTTTCCTCCCTTATACGGTTACTCTTGTTCCGGTAAATTTGCCGTTTACCGTATTTACAATACTATCCTTCTCATTCAGATCAAATACCCACATGGGCATCTTATTGTCCCTTGCAAGAATGGAGGCTGTCATATCAACCACTTGAAGGTTTCCTGCAATCACATCATCAATACTGATCTCATCGTATTTCTTCGCATTCGGATTCAGCTTTGGATCACTGTCATACACACCGTCAATGGATTTGGCAAGAAGGATCACGTCCGCCTCTACCTCAATGGCACGCAGTACCACTCCGGTATCCGTTGAAAAGTATGGATGACCTGTTCCTCCTGCAAAGAAGACTACCATACCCTTTTCAAAATATTTGTTTGCTCTGTCTTTGGAAAAAAGCTTGGTAAAGGAACCACACTCAAAGGGTGTAAGAACTGCTGTCTTCATTTCTACACTGCGGAAGATTTCCGATACATATATGCAGTTCATTATGGTTGCAAGCATACCAATCTGATCTGCCTTCGTCCTGTCAATGTTCTCGCTGGTCCTTCCTCTCCAGAAGTTTCCGCCTCCGGTCACGATTCCCACCTGAATACCGCTGTCTGTAAGCTGCTTAACCTGCATGGCAACAGCTCTTACCGTCTCCTCGTCAAAACCAGTCTTCTTATCACCGGCAAGCGCCTCACCACTTAATTTGAGTAAAATCCTCTGCATACTCTGGCCTCACTATTTCATTTTTTTCAGTTCATCAAAGAAGGAAGTGGGGTTTACCTCCGCATAGCACTGTGAACACATACCTTCAATGACTGCACCATTGTTGATCTGTACGGATTTAGACTTAATATTTCCCATGACGATTGCAGATGCGTCCAGAATAACCGGACCTCTCACGTCAATGTCTCCCTTGATCGCACCGGCAATCACTGCGCTGGTTGCAAATACATTACCGATAATAACAGTGCTCTGTCCTACCTTGATGCTTCCTTCACTTCGAAGATCACCTGTGATCTTGGCATTCTCTGCATAAATTTCTGCTGCCTGGGAATTACCCTGAATAGCACCTGTGACATTCAGCTTGCCAAGGGCTTCCACATTGCCGACAATACTTCCGCGCACATCAAGAGACCCTTCTGTTGCCATGTTACCGTTAATGATCATGGACTCTGTCAAAACAGAGACCTCATCCGAGGATCTTCTGGATGAAGGAGTCTTGATTTCAGCAGCTGCCATGGGTGCAACATAAACAGGATCCTGCGATTCCTCAGGCACAGGTATTTCCACGTTCATCTGATCCAGCATCTGGCTTAAATCAACATTAAGATCCTCTCTTTCCTCATTAACAGGAATCTCTTCCTGCAGGGCTTCCTGCTTTACCTCTTCAGTACTACCCTCCTCAGGCATCAGTTCATTGACTGCCTGTGACAGATCATCCTTTAAATCTGAAAAAAAACCCATTTTCATATCCTCCATTCGTATCTTATCATTCCTTTGTTTATTCTGCCTTTCGATGCTGAACCGCAGTGGTTTCATCTGTGATCGGCAAAAATACGGCATTTTCACTGCTCCTTACCTGTTCTATCAGCAGGGAGAGTGCTTCTACCGTTGAATTCTTGTCTGAAGCATCATGCATTAAGATCATGCATTCCTGCTTTGCCTTAATTCCGCCTATGCAGTTGTTTACAATGATGTCCTTTCCAAGCTGACCACTGATGGCATCTCCCGAAGCAATATTCCAGTCAAAATAGGTGATGCCGCTTTCATTCAAATATTCGATCAGTTCCTTCATATCCACCTTACTGACCGTATTGGAGCTTCCTCCCGGGAACCGATAGAACCTCGGCCAGACTCCCGTAATCTGATACAAATATTCCTGAAGCTGTCTAAGATCCTGCTCAAAGCTCTCCTTTGAGGCATAAATCTCGCTGTATTTATGGCTGTAGGAATGCATTGCAAGCGTATGACCTTCTGCCACAATTCGCTGATAGGCTCTGACCGATTCCTCATCTGTCTTTCCTACCACAAAAAAGGTGGCTTTCACATCATACTCCTTCAGGATGTCCAGAATTTTGTCCGTGTTACGGCTGGGACCGTCATCAAAGGTCAGGTAGATTCGTTTATCATACATCGAATAGTCCTCTTCCGGTTCCTGCGCAAGCTCTGCGGCCTCCGGAATATCCCTGGAAGAAGTCTCCACAGTAGCCGTTGTATAAATTCCGGTTTCCTCACTGCTCTCAAGCTGTTTCCTTGTGGCAGTAAGCTCCTCCTTCAATCCCATAACCTCTTTCTGCAAAGAACAAACACGTATTCCAAGAATGATGCTTGCAATCACCGGTATGACCACCATGACAATGATTGTTCCGACTATCATTTTTTTCAGACGCCGGATTCTCTTTCTCCGGTCATAAGTACCCTCCATGGGCTTTGGCTCCTTGCAAACGATTTGCTTATAGTTTACCACAAAATAGATTTATGGGAAAGAGTCAAATCACAAATCTTATTCCCACAAAGTTTTGTCTCCCCCTTAGGGAAGGTTTTTTGCTACCTCTTTCGTTCTTTTCTTCTTAACCTCATAAAGCTTCTCATCTGCCTGAGTGAGTGCTTCCTGCAAAGTTACTGTCTCGTGACTTTCCAGAATATGAATTCCGGCACAGACTGTTATGTTGTATGATTTTTCACTAAACTGATTATACTCCGCAAACCTGGTGTAGATATCCTTCAGTACCTCATTTCCATCTCCCCTGTAGTCATAGTGCATAATGCAGGCGAACTCATCACCGCCAATTCTCCCGGCAATTCCTTTATCTTTCATTGTATCTGCCAGAATCTGACTGATCAGCTTCAGGGAAAAATCTCCCTCCTCATGTCCGTATCTGTCATTAATAATCTTCAAATTATTCATATCAACATAAATAACCAGCGTTCTTCTGCCTTCCTTCCGATCCTCCTTAAGAAGTTCCTCTGCTGCAATCATAAATCCTCTTCTGTTCAGAATACCGGTAAGGCCGTCGGAACGGGAAAGGTTATCCAACTCAATATTATTCTCCTTCAGAGTTGCCAAGCTCTCTTCCAGCTGCTGCTGTATCTCCTCATTCGACTTTAACAGCGCAATCATTTTCATCGCGGCACTCATCTGGTTAACCAGGAATTCTCCGTTTATAAATAACTCCGTTGACAGATCACAAAGTAGTACTCCATACAACAATTCATTGGAAAATAACGGGAGAAGTACCATGGAGTTCCTCTCCTCTTCCTCAGTCCCATGATTCTGAAAAATGTCCTTGATACTGTATTTCTGGGAAATAGCAGGAACTGAGGTTACCTCTCCCCTCTTCAGAACAGCTTTTAAATACAAGGTGTGAGGCGCATCAAATTTTTCCTGATAGAAATGCATGATTGGCTTTTTAAAAACATAAATAAAAGCATTTCTGATGTTCAGCCATTCCAGATTGTTCAGTCTTGACGCGTAGCTTTGATCATTTCCTTTTTCGAACTGAAGCATATCCCGGATAAACAGCTTCATAGAATAATTGTTTTTTTCTTCTGTTTCCTTCATCAAACCGAACCGATAGTCCATGGCCTTGATGATCTTCCGGTAAATAATGGAAAAAAGATCTCTCAGTTCAAATTTACTCTCATAATCCGTCTGTTTTTTCCGAAGTGTATGATAAATCTTTTCAAAAAACACCAAAAGATTTCCCATATCGGCATATTCCACTGCGCCATTCTTTAAAAAGGTATCAAGCACACTCTGAATATCCATATATAGTTCTGTTTTCTCATCACTCTGCTCATAAAGCATCATGATTTTTTGGAGCAGCTCTTCAAAATTTCTATGAAGTTCCTCGATTTCTTCCCTGAACTCATCATGCTTATAGCGGTAGAAGATATCATCAAAATATCCGTCAATACTGTTTCCAAGCATTCTGGCAGCGAATTCCTCCTCCTGATCCGCTGCTTTGCAGAAGGAATCGCGCAGGACAAACTTGGTGGGCATTACCTTGCTTTCCACCTTTTCTCCGTACACCATACGAAGTACCGTCTTCAGCGCATTTTCGCCTAGTTCTGCGGGATCTGCCTTAACCGAAGAAAGAGAAGGCTGGGCCTTTGCCGCCGTGATTGTATCATCATATCCAAATATAGAAATATCCTTACCCGGAACCAGATTTCTTTTTTTCAGTTCGTCATAGAAACCAAGAGCAGTCTCATCATTGACACAGAACACCGCTTCCATATCCGGGTTCCGGTCAAGAAGCATGCAGAAGGCTTCCCTGCACCGTCTGGAATAGTCACCCTCCACATACAGACTGTCCGGTGTTTCTACACCGAGTTCCTGCAAGGTCTGTATGAATGCCTGTTTACGCTCTACCGCATCTGAACTGGACATCGGACCTCCAATCATTCCAATCTTTCGGCATTTCACCTGATTGATCAGATATTCCAGTCCTTCCCTGATACCATTGTAATTATCATATGTCACATCCACATAGCCATCCAGCCTGGAAGCTACAAGCACACAGGGAATCCCCCTGTACTTTGCCATCATTTCCTCCATACGTTCCTTACTTGTGTAACAGCCGATACTTCCGGGCGCTGCAATAATGGCATCCACATTTTCCTTGTTAATATAGGAAAAGATCGTATTATATTGATATTCGTACATTAGTTCCGGATTATCACGCAGATCCCTGTCAAGATATTTCCCGGGCAGGACTACGACATTTACGTCAAGTGTCTTTGCTGCCTGCATCACTCCCCTGCACACTGCCTCTGTGAACTCATCCATAATACCGCTTACCAGTACGCCTACAGTAAGCCGTCTCTGCTTTTTTGCCATATCACCGTTCTCCTTGTTTCATCCTGCGTCTGTCATGTGCCTAATCCAGATTAAGTCCTGCCTTTTCCATGAATGCTTTTCCGTAGGGAATATTTTCCTCATACAAAGGATTCCCACCGATTTCACGAAGCAGTGCTTCATATTCCTGTGCTTTCTTTCCATAGGTTTCGCCAAGCCCGGCACGGTCTGCCGCTTCAAATATCAGATACCGGTTACACGCCGAATACATGGTAACCCTCTCCCAGAGATATTCAAATTCCTCTTCGTAATCCTCATCCATCCTGAGAAAATCTATCAGCCAGTTGTAATCCCTGCGCCTTGCAGTATCCTCCGCCGTTGCAAGCCTGCGTTCCAGCATTTTGTACTGTTCATTCTCTGCCACTTCACTTACTGTGTTAACAGCCGCCCAAAGCATAATTGCCGTTACTCCAAGTAGCAGATAAAAAGAAATTGTTTTAAAGGTAAACTGATTGGAGTAATTCCACTTCCGATAAACCAATAGATAAAAGGCGGCAATTCCAGCCAGCATAAAAATAACTCCTGTCATTTCACTGCCTCCTTCATCTTCTCTTCCATAATGAGTGCTATCTGCTCTGCTACCGCATCGTCTATAAACCGATCATAGCTTCCGTCTTCATTCGGTTCAAAGCAGGCTGCCTCCTCCTCGGTCAGCCCCACATACCCCAAAAGGAAAGCCTTCATGGTAAAATAAGCTTCCTCCTTCAGTTCCTCCGGTTCAGATTGCATGTAATAAAACATGTCATAGCAATGATCGAGAAAAATCAGAATATCCTCCCTCTCAGGAACCTGACCTTCTTCCATAAGATCAATCATTTCATTCATATCGTCTACAAATTTATCGTAATAATAATTATGTACTTCCGAAAAAACTGTTTCATATCGCTGAGCCTGACTGCCCTGCGCCGCAATCCTCTCCTGCTCCCGGTCCTCCCAGATATAAATTCCCACCGAAAAAACAAACAGCAGAACATTCACTCCCACAAGGATGAGAAGAATTCTGCTCAACATCCGCTGCTTCAGCTCCGGAGTCTTCTGCTTGATCAGAAAGGGCTTAAGCAGCTTGTTTCTTTCGATTCTTTTTTGAATCTCTTCCTGAAATGCCACTCCCTCCGGATTTACAGCACCACAATAGGGGCAATTCGGGCTTTGAGAGGATACCTCCCCTCCGCAATACGGACACTTCATGATCCCTCCACCCCCTCAATGGCAATGATCTCTTCCTCTGTATAGCCAAATTCCTGCAATCGTCTGACACAGTTATGATAAAATTCCTCCATTACCTGTTCATTGCCAAGGAAAGCATCATCTTCTGCATATTCTCTGCATTTCTGCAATACATTTAAAGCCTGATTCTGTATATCCTGTATCCAGTATTCAGAAAGTTCCTTCTTTTGCTCTGCGCTAATGTTTCCTGCTTCGATCAATCGGATCTCATCCATACTGCTTTCCATGCGTTCATAGTATCCGTTTACTTCCATTACCTGTGCATATTTCTGATAAGCTCTGCCATACAGATCCTTTTTCCTGCAGTATTCTTCCATTTCCTCATATTGACCTTCCTGATACAGTGCTTCAAGCTTCTCCAGGTAAATCTGTTCCTGCCTGTACTTGGCACGTACCGAAAGCTTTCCGTAAAAAATAAATAGGATGGTGAACAAAATCCCGATCAAAGCCAAAATTCCCACAAAAAAAACAATCCCTTTGGTCAATCTGTTTGCCGCTTTCTGCGGAAAGGCTTCTGCTTCCCTCCTGATTCTTGTCGCCTCTTTGTCATAGCCCTGAAGGATTTCTCTTTTTTGTTTTCCGGCTGCCTGTATGTTTTCCGTTCCGCAATATGGACACCTGATGCTACTCTTATCATACTTTGCGCCACAGCTTTTGCATATCATTTGATTATCATCCTTTAAATGTTTTTCAAACAAAATTCTAACAGAAAAAGGACTGATTTTCAAGCAACCTTGAATCAGTCCTTTTCATATTATTTCCTATTTATTCTATTTGACTTAATCCTTTACAGTCCTGCCTGAGCCGCAACCTCTGCTGCAAAATCATCAACCTTCTTTTCAAGACCTTCTCCTGTTTCAAAACGAACAAATCTCTTGATAGAAAGGTTTGCGCCGGTTTCCTTGGCAACCTGAGCCACGTACTGGGCAACCGTCTGCTTTCCGTCTTCTGCCTTAACATAAGCCTGCTCTAACAGACATACTTCCTTTAATTCCTTGTTCAGACGTCCTACAACCGCTCCTTCGATTACCTTTTCAGGCTTTCCTGCCATCTTCGGATCGTTTGCAATCTGAGCCATCAGAATTTCCTTCTCATGCGCCTTGTATTCTTCAGATACATCTGCTGTAGATACATACTTGGGAGAAAGTGCTGCAACCTGCATTGCAATATTGTTCAGTGCTTCCTTCACAGCATCATTTACTACATCAGTATCAGCCTCAACGATAACGCCGATCCTTCCGCCGCCGTGTGTATAAGAAACAACGCATCCATTTTCTGCTACAACCTTTTCAAATCTTCTGATATTCAGGTTCTCACCGATCTTTGCAACCTTCTCAACCAGTGCATCCTTCACTGTCTTGGAAGCATCAAGATTCCATTTTTCTGCAAGGAAAGCATCCATATCAGCAGCGTCTGATTCAACAGCCTGCTGTGCAACAGCTGCAACAAAGTTCTGGAATTCTTCGTTCTTAGCTACAAAGTCTGTCTCAGAGTTTACTTCAACAACTGCTGCTGTCTTGTCATCCTTAACGACAACCTTGCAAAGACCTTCTGCAGCAATTCTTCCTGCTTTCTTCTCTGCCTTTGCCTGACCGTTCTTTCTAAGGAACTCAACAGCTGCATCCATATCGCCATCGGTCTCGGCAAGTGCCTTCTTACAGTCCATCATGCCTGCGCCGGTCATTTCTCTTAATTCTTTTACCATGCCTGCGGTAATATTAGCCATCTTCTTTTCCTCCATTCAAACTGTTGATCTGATTACTCAGCATCTGCTGCTGCAACTTCCTCGATGTCTGCAGCTTCTGCTTCTTCGGTTACACCTGCATCTTCAGCAGTGATAGCCTCTTCACCCTGATTTGCTTCAATGACAGCATCTGCCATCTTTGCAACGATCAGCTTAACGGCTCTGATTGCATCATCATTACCGGGGATGATGAAGTCAAGCTCTTCAGGATCACAGTTTGTATCACCGATACCGATTAAGGTAATTCCGAGTGTATGTGCTTCCTGTACGCAGATTCTTTCCTTCTTAGGGTCTACTACGAAAATAGCATCGGGAATTCTGGTCATATTCTTGATACCGCCAAGGTTCTTCTCAAGCTTTTCCCATTCCTTCTTTAATGCGATAACTTCCTTCTTGGGAAGAACATCGAAGGTTCCGTCTTCTGCCATTGTCTCAATTGCTCTTAATCTTTCAATTCTGCTCTGGATGGTCTTGAAGTTGGTGAGCATACCACCTAACCATCTTTCATTTACATAGTACATACCGCAACGCTCAGCCTCTGTCTTAACAGCATCCTGTGCCTGCTTCTTGGTACCAACGAAAAGAATGGTTCCGCCCTGTGCAGCGATCTCAAATACTGCTCTGTAAGCCTCATCAACCTTTCCTACAGACTTCTGTAAGTCGATGATGTGGATACCATTTCTCTCTGTGAAGATGTAAGGAGCCATCTTAGGGTTCCATCTTCTTGTCTGATGTCCGAAATGAACACCTGCCTCAAGTAACTGCTTCATTGAAATAACGCTCATGTTTCTACCTCCATTTGGTTGTGCTTCCGCGTATTTCACTCTTCTGCCAACTTCCGCGTTAAGAAGCACCGACAGACTTAAAACACGCGTGATTTATAGTTTCATTGCGCAATACCGCAACGTGAAGATTATAGCATAGAAAAATCCCTCTTGCAAGGGATTTATTCTGTACCAATCAAAATTCTTGCCAGCTGCTCCGGATCGGCATCCGCCGGTATCTCAAAGGAGCCTGCCCGGATGCGCTTATCATATCCATTCTCACACAGAAAGGTGTCAAAATTTGCCGCTGATGCAATCAGACCTGCTTCCTCAAGGCGCTTGCAGACTGTAAAGGAGCCATCTCCTTTATTTACTTCTATCATAATTCTCTCCGTATTCTCTTTGGATACGGTTTCGGGATCCTCTGATTCCGAAGCTTGATCTTCCGGCTGATTTGCAGGTTCCTCGACAGGCTCCGGTGTGGATTCCGGTGTGGGTTCCGGTGTGGGCTGCAATGTCGGCTGCGGTGTTTCCTGCTGAATGACCGGCGAAGGCTCTGCCAAATCCTGCTGTTCTTCCATTTCCGGAAGCTCCTCCGCTTCGGTAAGTTCATCTGCCAAAGTAGTACTTGCTTCAACCATTCCAAGCTCTTTGGCACGTGTCTTTATTTCCTCATTACTTAAGGACTCCTTTTTGCCGCCCAGCGATATGCCCATAATAAGTGCCGTAACCACAATGCCGACTCCCAGGCCCCTAAGATAATATTTTAAATTCATCATTTTCATTGCTTATTGTCCTTCAAACAAGTCAATTACGAGCTTCACCTCGCCGATTCCAAGTCCAAGTTCCTTCGCGATTGCCATGTTGGACTTCCCTTTTTTATGAAGCTCCAAAATTCGTTCATTGCTGTTCCTTCCACCGGCTTTTTCTGATGCATTTAAGGTTACCTCAACCTCTGCCTGGTCAGTAGCCGGTCTTGCCGTCTTCACTGTCTTCGCGGTCCTTGCTCTTCCGGCAGACTTTTCAGACTTCTTTG
Source organism: Bacillota bacterium (assembly GCA_030526045.1). Classification (GTDB taxonomy): domain Bacteria; phylum Bacillota; class Clostridia; order Lachnospirales; family Lachnospiraceae; genus Suilimivivens. The sequence continues at coordinate 13,589 of JAUNDN010000013.1, forward strand.
GAGCTTCCCCTTCTGTCTGTACGGGTTCCTGCTCTTCCCGGGGCTGATAGAGGATCTCAACCTTTCTGGCCTTAATCGGTGTAAAGTCAGTCTCAACTTCTTCCGGTACTACTTCTGCTTCCTCTGCGGTGATGTCCTCCTCTTTTACTGCCATCTCGGCTTCTCTAGCAACTGCCTCAGCATCCTTCACGGTCTGCTTAACCTCACTGACCGTCTTTGCTGCTTCCGTAACCGTGGACTTCAGATTCTCATGCTTGTCATTCAGCATATCATAAAGAAATACTGCCTCCTTATGATTTTTGTTGATGGTATCGAGCACGGTATCCGAATATTCATTAACCGCCAGCATCTTCTCATTTGTCAGTCTGTCCATAGACCGTTCAGTCTTCTCCATCGCATAGGTAATCGTCTCATCAACAATATCCCCTATTTTGGTCTTGGCTTCCTCTACTTCCTTTTCAACCAGTTCCTTGATCGCCTTCTCATCGATCTGCTCTCTGTTAAGATCGTCATTTTCTCTTCCTGCCGGAAGCAGAAAGCTTCCTACAAAAACGATCATTCCCAGAACGATAAGAACAATTTCCATTACTCCCATATTCTCACCCGTATCGTAACTAAATCTTGATGTCAAAGCCGCCCTGTCCTTTCAGGAACACCCTTCCATCCTTTTCCTTTTCTTCCTTTTTGCGGTTCTTACCACCATCGCCGGAATAGTTTCCGTTTCCCTTTTCCTTTGCGTCAAATTTCTTCCCTTCATTTTCAGCACGATCACCCTGACGCACCTGTCTAAGCCTGTTATCAACCGACTGATCAAACTGACGCTGGAAATTAGCCTGGTCAACCATTCCCTTATTATCTTCATTATGCTTAATGGTTGTAAAATCCTGGGCTCTTGTCACCTGCCCCTGGAGTTCCACTCTACTGATTGTCATAGCAACCTCCTTTTGACAGTCTGCACCATCTCTACAGAGCCACCATTTTCACATCGCCTTGTGACTTGATGAACTTACAATAATTCATACTGTTCTTTACCACCATTGAAACATCAGCGATACAAATTCTGGTTCCTCCAAAAACCTCTCCGGTAACCTCTACTCTGGCATTTGCACTTTCATCCAAAATCGCCTGCAGGGACTGCATTTCCTTCATGCAATCCTCCTGTTCCTGCTGTTTTGCCTTCTGTGTAGTTAACAACTCCTGAAAGTACTTCACCTGATCCGGCTTCAGCTTCACGCCCTGGGAGAGCTTCTGCGCAAAGGATGCAAGTACCGGCTGAACACTATCAATTATTTTCTTATTTTCAACCATCAGCTTCTGAAGCTGTTGAAATCTGATTTTCACCTGCGGATCCGCTCCTACTTCAACGATTGTATCCGCTCCCATAGGCGAACCCAGCGTGCGCACCTGAATCAGGTTTGTTGCACACACTCTTCCTCCGGTAATAAAGCCTTTTCTACCGCTGACCTGTATTTCTGTTCCCGCCATCACTTCACTGTGCAGGATCGATTCTGTGGACACATACCCCTTTGCAGCTACCTTGGCATTTTCAATGTACTTGGCAATGACATTACCCCCTGCCTTCAAGGAACCTTTTGACATTCCGTTCATTCCTCTTGCAATGACTATATTTCCATCTGCCTCCAGGTATGCACCTTCCACAACACCCCGTACTTCAATATTGCCCTTCGCCTTTATCGAAAAGTTTGAACAGACATTGCCATGTACGGTTACACTACCATCATATTCAATGTTTCCGGTCGCATTATCAACATTTTCCACTTCCAGGACATCTGAAACAAAAACCTTACCGTCTACCAAAGTCACATGACCGCTGACATCCGAGGTAATCACTCTCCGATCTTCTGAAAGTGTAATATTCCTGCCGAATTTTAATGTTTCTCTCTTGACATCACGAGGCTTTATCTTCTCATCATAAACGCTTCTTCCGTAGTCTCCCGGATCCTCCGGAAACAGCTTTGCAAGCACCTCGCCCTGTTTACAGTGACTGACTGTATTTAAATGGAAAAAGTCCACGCTTCCGTCTTCAAGCAACGTCGGTTTTGCACTGAGGTCTGTTTCAAAATAATATTCGATTCTCGCATCCTGCCCATGGCGCGGCGGTTCTCCCTTAGCCACGATTATGTTGGTACAGTACTCGGGGTTTGTAAAGAAGTCCGTCAGCTCCTGTGTCCTAATACCAAACTTGATATTTTTTAGAGACAGATCCCGCACAAATTCCTGCAGGGACATTCTCTCGCCCTTTACCGAAGGCGCATAAAATCTAGCAGTTACCAGCATTCTGTCTTGGCTGACAAAAAGCTGGTAGCTTTCCCTGATTTCCAAAGACGGATCCGCATTCAGTGCAAAAAAATACTCTCCAACCTGTGAACTTAAGGCATCCTGAACCCCTTTGTTCAACAAATGGAGATCATATTTAATCCCAAAGCGGTTCAAATATTCCATTACTTCCTTTGTGCTGACCGCCGCCCCACCATCTTTAGGTGCAAATACCTTAAGCGCCGTACCATTGCTGCCACATACCACCTGAAAATAGCCGTTTTTCATATTTTCCTCCCCACGATCTATACCGACAAAATGCCCATATAACTTCCCATTTTTGATCTCATTTTCTGCAATGCTCTCGTATGGAGCTGGGAGATTCTGGATTCAGAAACCTCCAGTATGTTACTGATCTCCTTTAAGGTCAGTTCCTCATAATAATACAAGAGAATGACCTTCTTTTCCTTCTCCGTCAGAAGTTCTAATGCCTGCTCCAGCATTTTCTTTAATTCTGCCTTCTCCACAACCTCTTCGGGGCCTTCAAATCGATGCTGATTGCTCTGTTCTGCAGGCACTTCACTGCCGGACTCCATAAATTCATTTAAAGAGACAACTCCGGTAATCTTCATCTGAGACTGCCAGTCCAGATAATCATCATTGGAAATCCCCAGACTTTCAGCAATCTCTTCATCGGTAGCCGCGCGCCCCTTGCTCAGTTCAATTTCCTTCATGGCAGCATCGATCTTCTTCTGCTTCTGCCTGATGGTACGCGGTATCCAGTCCATCTTTCTGATCTGATCCAGAATGGCACCACGAATACGAAGGCTCGCATAAGTTTCAAACTTTACTGCCTTCATACTGTCAAACTTGTCAATTGCATCAATCAGTCCAAATACTCCATAGCTCACCAGATCATCATACTCTACATTATATCCCAGATACATGCTCAGTCTTCCCGCAACCAGCTTAACGAGCGGTGCATATTCCAGTATGAGTTTTTCTCTGGTTTCAGGCAGCTTGGTTTTTGAGTATTCCTCCCAAAGCCTGTTTCTGCCATTCTCGTCCATTGCTACCTCCACCGCCTGTTATCAGGCATTCTCACGTGTATCCTTCAAATCGCTGTTATCCTCATCGATTCCTTCCGTATTTCCGTCCGGAGCTTCCTTCTCGATAACCTCTCCCTCTTTTGCCTCTTCTTCCCTGACCTGCTCTACAAAGGATATAAGCATCTTCTGAATCATGCATCCAATCAGGTAAAAAACAAGTAGTACAACAAGCAGTCGCGGAAGCATCTGGGTCATCGGATACTGAAAATAGAACATCATAATACTTGCAATTGCGCCTGCAAGAAGCATTAAAAAAGGAGCAAACAGTTTTAGTTTTTTCATATTACTTTCTCCGGCATGCCTACCGAACGAATATGAAACTCACCGTTTTGCGGATAGAACACAACCGTCCGACCATAGGTTTTTCCCGTGTCCTCAGCAAGAAGCGGTATTTTCATATCACTCAGTTTCTTTTTGCTGGCGATCACATTTCTTTCTCCGACACGGATCATGTCACTCTTACTTCCGAATGCAAACATCTGCGCCCCGCCTGCAATTTTAGCAACCAACCGGCTACGGCTGCCTCCCAGCTTCACAATTTCATTGACCAGATCTTCAATTCCCGTATCTGCAAACTTCGGCCGGTTTGAATTATTCCTGATCTCTGTACTGTCCGGCAACATAATATGCGCCAGTCCTCCAATGCCCGTTGCCGGATCACGAATTGCAATGCCAACACAAGACCCCAGCCCCAGTGTCGTGACTGCATCTTCACCGCTGCATGTTTTTAAGTCGGCCATGCCCACCTTAATAACTTCACCCATTTCCCTCAGGTCTCCCGTTTTTAATTCTTTTGAGGTTTACATAACACCCAGAGATTTCAAAATCTTTTCATAAGATTCCATCTCCGGAATCAGTATAAAGTATCCATCCAGTTCCACATCATCTGAAAACTTTGTCTGAATTAACAAAATATTGTCTCCTATGACGCCAAACTCTACAGCAGGTACACTTAAAAGTGCTCCTGCCATATCAATGCCAAGCTGCGGTACGGAAGGATAGATCTTAAGATTTGTCAGACCTGATAAAGCATTCAGGTAAGCACCGGTAATGATATTTCCTACTTCTTTGATCGCCGAGCATTCCATCTCTCCGAATTCATATTCATCGGCTTTTCCTTCTTCAATGCCCAGCATACCGCACATCAGTTTATTGACCAGGTGTGCTGCAGCAGATTTGCTCAGAATAAACATGATACTGCCTTCCACATCCCCCTCAACCTGGAGATAAATGCTGACCATAATCTGCTCTTCCCCGCCAACAATTTCCCCAACCTCCTTAAACTCCAGAAGTCTGACCTGGGGAACGGACATATCAACCTTACAGCCAATCATCTGGGCAAGGGCTGTAGTCGCATTGCCTGCCCCGATGTTTCCGAGTTCCTTAAGCACATCAAAATATTGACTTGTCAATTCTTCCATATTTAGGCCGTTCATAGTTCCTCCTAATCCTGCTCTATGGCTAATCCAGTCTGCCTATTTCTCCATTGCTACAACATTAAGGTCCAAAATGGAAATCAGTTCATCATTGTGTTTACCCACACCGCTGAGAAAGCTGCTTCTGTCCTCCTTCACATCATAGGTAATCTTCTCAATTTCTTCTGTACTTAATGTGACAACTTCCTTTACCTCATCAACAATCACACCTATTGTTCCATGCTGTTCCAGCTTAAGGATAATGATACGGGTTGCCTTCGTAACCTCATCGTCGGGAAGATCCATCTTAACCCGCAGACTCATAACCGGAATCACTTCGCCGCGCAGATTGATAACTCCCCTAAGGTAGTTTGCAACCTTCGGTACTCTTGTGATATGCTGCATACGTACAATATTGTCCACATATCTGATATCAATACCATACTGCTCACTTCCGAGCTTAATTACAATATACTGAAAAGTTTCGCTTTCACCTTTCTCTCCAGGCAGTTTCACTTCAGATACTTTTAATTCATCCATGTGTCTTATCCCCCCTTCTAAATCAATGCATTTGCATCAAGGATCAATGCAACTTCGCCGTCGCCAAGTATCGTCGCGCCGCTGATGATCTTGCATTTGCTGATATATTTGCCAAGTGACTTAATAACAATTTCCTGCTGTCCAACCAGTTCATCAACGACCAGGCCGGCAAGCTTTTCACCCTTCTTGACGATGACAACAACCAGATTATCCTCCGGAGTCTTGCTGCTTTCGATATCCAGTTCATTGCTCAGTCTGATAATCGGAATGACAGAGCCTCGAAGATTGATCACTTCTCTATTCTGAACAAACTTAATCTCATCGGGTCTGATATCTTCAATTGTCTGGATGCTTCCCAGAGAAATCGCATACTTCTCACCGCCCACGGTAACCATAAGCGCCTGAATAATTGCAAGTGTAAGAGGCAGTCTGATGATCCATGTGCTTCCCTCGCCAAGAACAGACTTAACCTCTACCTCACCGCTTAAGGACTCTATCTTGGACTTTACTACATCCAGTCCCACACCTCTGCCGGATACATCGCTAATCTTCTTTGCTGTTGAAAAGCCTGCATGGAAAAGAAGATTGATTATATCCTTCTCACTCATGCTCTCACCTTGTTCAGGAGTAATGACACCACGCTCAATTGCTTTATTCTTAACATTTTCAACATCAATACCGCTTCCGTCGTCACGCACTTCAATGACAACGTTGTTTCCATCCTGATAAGCATCCAGGAAAATGGAACCCACCTCCGGCTTGCCGCGCTGTGCACGAAGCTCTGCCGACTCCAGTCCATGATCTGCCGCGTTACGAAGCAGGTGCATCAAAGGATCGCCGATTTCATCTACCACGGTTCTGTCAAGCTCTGTCTCCTCACCGGACATATACAGTTCCATCTTCTTATCCAGCTTTTTGGACAGGTCTCTGATCATTCTGGGGAACTTGCTCACAACACTCTCGATGGGAACCATTCGAACCTTCATAACGGATTCATGAAGATTGGTAGTTACACTTTCCAGATATTCAATCTGCTCATTCACTCCCGCATTTACTACACCTTCCGCATTAGACGCAGATACCAGTGAATTCTTCGCAATGATCAGCTCGCTGACCAGATTCATCAGAACATCCAGTTTTTCAATATCCACACGGACCGTTCTGTTGACAACCGGCTTACCTGACGCTTTTTTGTCATTTGCCTTGACTGCTGTATTCTGATTCTTCACCGATTCGGCTGCCTCAACCTTTGTTTCGCCGGGCTGCACTGCCACACTGCTTTCTGTAGCTGTCACTTCCTCAAACTCATAAACCGCTCCGGTAACCTTCTCAATTTCAGAAACATTCTTGGCAGCCTGAAGAATTTCATCCAATGAATAGTCTGAAATAACGATCAGGCTGAAGTCCAGATCAAATTTTTCATCCTCAATATCCTGTGCAGGAGGATTGCTGACCATAATCTCTGCCTTCTCTTCCACCGCTTTATAGACAAGGAATGCTCTTGCTGCCTTAAGAAGACAGGATTCCTGAACATATACGGTAAGTCCGTAAACATTCTTTCCCTTCTGCCTTGCAGCAGTAAGAACGGAACGCTCCGATTCTCCCAGCTTGATCTCCTTCCACTTTTCAGCCGCATTCTCGCCTGCTTCTGCGGTCGGCGCATTCTCCTTTACTGCCGCCTCCTGCTGCTTGCCTGCAGATTTCAGGTATTCATTCAGCTGGGCAATCAACTGCTGATTATCATTGGTTCCCTCGTCAGCAGTTTCCTGAATGTTATTGTTATATTCTTCAAGTGCATCCAGGCACTGGAACAGCGTGTCAATCAGATTGGAGTTTACCTTCATGGTGCCATTTCTGATTTCGGAGAAGACATTTTCCATATCATGTGTGAGTGCCTGCATACGCTTATAACCCATGGTGCCGGCCATACCCTTAAGGGAATGAGCAGCACGGAAAATTTCATTGATCGTGTCTACATCTTCCGGCTCCTGCTCCAGCTTTAATATCTGGGCATTCAGGTTTTCAAGGTGTTCCTTTGTTTCATCAAGGAAAATTTCGAGATACTGATTCACATCCATCTTAGTTTACCCCCACGTTTCTAATAATTTCCTGCGCAATTTGCTCCAAGGTGAGTCCTTTTTCAGTAAATCCGGAAAGCACAATATTTCTTGGCATTCCGTACACTGCACAGGTCTCTTCATTCTGCGCAAATACTGTTACCTTTTTCTTCTCTTTCAGATTTTTGATTCCTGCTGTTCCGTCCGCTCCCATCCCGGTCAAGACTGCACAGATCACTTCTTCATATCCGCAGTCTGCCAGAGATTCATACATGTAATTCGCACAGGGACGCACCCCCTCACGGTGTGGCTCGTCCGTATAATGAATCACATGCTTTGCACCGCTTTTGACCACATTCATATGCCTTCCGCCTCTTGCAAGATAAGCATTCCCGGGGAGTAACACATCCCCTTCCTGGGCTTCCTTGACAGACAGTTCACTTAAGGTATCTAACCTTCCTGCCAGCGCTTCCGTGAAGCCGGCCGGCATATGCTGTACGATCAGTACAGGTGCACTTAAATCAGACGGCAGTAAAGGAATCAGCTTCTGTAAAGCCTTCGGCCCGCCGGTAGAACTGGCAATTGCAACTACTTTCCTCCCGGCTTTATGTACTTCTGCCTTCCTCATCATTGTATCTTCTCACCATCATTTGTAGTTATTAGCTCGTAAACCAAATTACGCCGGTGGCGTTGTCCGGTTTCCTCTATACCATTCCATTATAGCACAACATATTCTTCTCATGGGTGCATAGTAATGTTCTTATAAACCTTTTTCACGCTTTCGGTACTTTCTCTCCGCTTCAAAAATAAACCGGATAATCTCTTCCCGATCGGAAGTATCAATATTGATATACTGTGCCCGATGCTCAAATACTCCCGGCCGATCCTCTAACTCTCTGACCGTCAGAATTTTGGAAACCAGAGTATATTCCTTTACTCTTCCGTCTGTTGCCAGGCTGTATTTGCAACAGATCAGGCTTTCCGGTTCATATGCATAATTCCCCACAAAGCGAATACCGCCGCCACTGATATCCACAATCACACTGCGCTTTAACGGAAGCCCGGGAACCAGATAATTATCCTTCTTTTCTACTGCCTCAACCTCTTCCTTTTCAAGAGGTCTGGAATTCATCTCCAGGGCGCAGCTTAACCGATAATATTCTCTTCTCTGAAACTTTCTCAGATTGCTGTTTAATTCCATCAAAAGAATATAGCTGTTATCCTTTTTATATCGGTCGATCACTGTAGCAAAGCACTGAAATAAACCTGTTGGTGTGTAAAAATACAGATCATACTCCGCATTTACCGGAAGCAGAATCAATTTGGACTTTTCCATGGGCATTGTAATTTCCAGCTGGTCCTCAGAAAGGATGTCAAATACCTGTGACTGATAGACCTTCTTTTTTTCCAGCGGATCAACATACTTTACCCGCTCAACCGCCTGCACTTCTACTTTATTTCCCGGCAAAACATATTTTGACAGCATCCTTGTTCCTCCTTATAAATTGATTTTTCTTCCCGAAGCGATATGGGCAAAGAAAGCAGCCATCCCCCTCTTCTTCACCTCTCCCGCAATCTCCTTATCCATCAATTTCGCCGCAATCATCTCAAAAGCCTGTGCGGATTTGGCCTGTGGCGTCTGCAACGATACCGGCATCTGTTGCATGACTGCCTTAGAGAGCTGTCCGTCCGCCGGAATTTCTCCGAGATAGGTAAGCGGCAACCCAAGATAACGGTTCACTACAGCATTCAGCTTCTGAAAAAGACTCTGGCCTTCCCCCTTAGACTCCACCTTGTTTGCAATCATTTTCACCTGCGAATTCTCATTGGAAAAACGTGGGTGTCTGTTGAGAGCCTTAAGCAGTGAATACGAATCCGTAATGGAAGTGGGCTCCGGCGTCGTCACCAGAAGGATTTCACCGCTTGCCACAAGAAATTCCAGTACCGCATCGGAAATTCCGGCTCCCGTGTCTACAATAATAATATCCGCTATCGAATCCAGTTCTTTTAAGTTCTGGATAATATGTATCAGATAATCCCTGCTCAAATTTGAAAGGCCTGCAATTCCGGATCCCCCTGAGATAAAACCGACTTCCATCGGCCCCCAGGTAATGATGTCTTTAATATTTTTTCCCTGATAAATCAGATCACAAAGGTTGTGTTTGGGCACTGCTCCAAACATAATCTCAATATTGGCAAGTCCAAAGTCCGCATCCAGAATAATAACCCGCTGTCCCATTTTTCTGAACTGAATTGCCAGATTGATGGAGACATTTGATTTACCGACACCACCCTTACCGCTTGTCACCGCAATTACGCGTGCCATAGGTCTGTTATATGAAAAGGCTCCCGCCTTTATGATATTTCTTAACTGCTGTGCCTGATCCATTTATCTTCCTTTCCTCACTTAATCGTCTAACTTTTTCCTCCGAGAAGCTGCTTAACCGTTTTCTGAGGATTGAAGACCTCAATGTCATCCGGCACATTCTGTCCGCAGGTTACATAGGAGAGCGCCGCTCCCGTATGAAGTCTCAGATTCAAAAGATTTCCCAGCGTAGTGGTTTCATCCAGCTTTGTAAATATGAGTTTGTACTCCGTCATTTCCGAGTAGGTATCCGCTATGCTCAAAAGATCCCGATATTTCGTGGTGGCACTTAAAACAAGAAATACCTCCTTCTCCGCAATTCCATCTACTGAATGGATAAATTCGTTCATAACTTCTTTCTGTGCCTCGTTATGATGCGAATGTCCTGCCGTATCGATTAAAATAAAATCATAATCCTTAAAATCCTTAAGTGCCTGCTCTACCTCATCCGTAGAATAAATGACCTGAAACGGCACCTCCAGAATGTTTGCATAGGTACGCAGCTGTTCTGCAGCGGCAATCCTGTATGTATCCGCGGTAAGAAGCGCCACCTTTTTGCCACCCTCCACGCTGAATTTGGAAGCCAGCTTTGCAATGGTTGTCGTCTTCCCTACACCGGTAGGTCCTACAAAAAATACTACTTTGGGTTTCTTTTCTGCGGGTGTGATACCGGAAGGATTCCCAAATTTTAGAATCATCCTCTGATAGGTGTTTGCCAGTGCATAATCAAACGGAAGATTGGGTTTGTTTAACTTTTCAATTTCATCAATGATCTGGTTCGCGTACTTTTCGTTCACTTCATTATCCAGCATGGTATTGTACAGAAGCTTCATAAAACGCTCAAGTTCGCTGTTTTTCTCCTTCTCCTCCTCTTTGTGCTCTTCTTCCTTTTCAGGTTTCTGAAGCTGCTGCTCTAAAAGGCTGTGAAGACTGTCCAGCTTTTCTTCAATCGCACTGCTTTCCGGTTTGGGTTCTTCCTTAACCGGAAAGCCGGTTGATCCTCCCATCTGATTTGCCTTGTCTTCCGGCACTACCCCTGTCCCTGCCGGTCCTCCTGCCAGGGCATTGACTAGCGGTTGCTGCCTTGTCTCTTCCCTAGGTGCAACAGGCGCCTTCAGAACACGCTCCGGCTCCTCCTCAAGTGCAACCGTCACCTCTATCAGTGCAGGCAGAAGGAAGCTGAACATTCCCTTGCGCTTCACGCTTCTGACATTCATGATCACTACACCGTTTCCAAGCTCCTTCTTGGCACTCTCCACTGCTTCTGCTTCTGTTTTTCCTTGAAATTTTTTAATTATCATGCTGTCACCATTCCTACAGACTGTAATTCAATATTACTCTCTATCTCGTTGTAAGATACCACAATCAAATCCTTATAATAATCTTCCGTCAAGCGCTTAAAATACATTCTCACAATAGGTGATGTAATAACGATCGGATTCTTTCCGAGATTCTCCAGCTTCTCCGTCTCGGTTCCCACCGACTTCATGATGGCTTTGGTCTTTTCCGGATCCAGCGTCAGGTAAGCGCCCGTCTCTGTCTGCTTGACACTTGCCATAATCTCCTGCTCAAGCTTCGGATCCAGTGTAACCACACTGGTTGTCTCATTTGCAGGGAAAAATTTACTGGAAATTGCCCGTTTCAGGCTCTGTCTCACATATTCAGTGAGAATGTCCGTATCTCTTGTGGTGGATGCATAATCCGCCAGTGTCTCAAAAATCGTAAGCAGATCTCTGATGGAAATTCCTTCTTTTAACAGATTCTGCAGAACCTTTTGAATTTCTCCAAGTCCAAGCAGCTTGGGCACAAGCTCCTCCACCAGGGAAGGATTGGTTTCCTTTAGATTATTCACAAGATTCTGTACATCCTGTCTTGTAAGAAGCTCTGAAATATACTGTCTGATAATTTCCGTCAGGTGGGTGGCAATAATGGACGGCGGATCAACTACCGTATAGCCCATGCTCTCCGCTCTTTCTCTCTGTCCCTCTGTAATCCAGATAGCCGGCAGGTGGAAGGACGGTTCAAAGGTGGGAATTCCTGTAATCTCTTCCTCCACGTACCCCGGATTCATTGCCATATAATGATCAAAAAGGATTTCTCCTTCACTGACCTGAATTCCCTTAATCTTAATGATATACTGGTTGGGATTCAGCTGGATGTTATCCCTAAGACGTATGATCGGCACCACTGTACCAAGCTCCATTGCAATCTGTCTTCGAATCATTACAACACGGTCAAGAAGGTCTCCTCCCTGGTTCACATCTGCAAGAGGAATGATTCCATATCCGAATTCCAACTCGATCGGATCCACCTGCAGGAGGCTGTTTACATTTTCAGGCTGCCTGATTTCCTCCGCAGCCACCTCATCCGCATTCACCTCTTCCTCGATTCGGGCAGTCTCTATGGTTCCGGCGATGATACGCCCAGTAACGATAAAAATCAACCCAAGCGCCAGGAAAACAACAGCCGGTAACGGAGTGACAATTCCAAGTCCCGCTATGATTATTCCTACCAGATAAAGCACCTTAGGAATTCCAAAAAGCTGACTGATCAAAACCGTACCGAAATCCGCATCCTTTGAGCCCTTGGTTACCAGAATACCGGTTGAAAGGGAGATCAGAAGAGACGGAATCTGGCTGACCAGTCCATCACCGATGGTGAGAATCGTATATTTATTCAGCGCTGCACTAAACTCCAGATTCTGCCTAAGAACCCCCATTGCAATTCCGCCCACGATATTTACTGCTGTAATTACGAGACCTGCCGTAGCATCTCCCTTCACGTACTTTACAGCACCATCCATAGAACCGAAGAAATTAGCTTCCTCCTGGATTTTGTCCCTTCGCTTTTTCGCCTCTGCATCCGTAATGGCACCTGTGTTCAGGTCGGCATCAATTGCCATCTGCTTACCGGGCATCGCATCCAGAGTGAATCTTGCCGTTACCTCTGCAACTCTTTCAGAACCTTTGTTGATAACCATGAACTGCACCAGAAGCAGAATGATAAAAACAATTGCTCCTACAATCAGATCTCCTCCGCCCACATAATCTCCAAAGGTTGCAACCACCTGTCCCGGATCACCGGTGGTAAGAATCAATCTTGTGGATGAAATATTCAAGGCAATTCTGAATATGGTGGTGAACAAAAGCATGGTGGGATAAAAGGACATATCCAGCACCTCTTTTGAAAACATCGTTCCGAAAAGAATGGTAAAAGCAATCGCTATATTACATGCGAGAAGAACATCAAGAAGCCAGTTTGGAATAGGCACAATCATCATAATAAATGCCGCAAGCACATATGCAGCTACACCGACATCCGCTTTTTTCATGCCCATCCTCCTTTCTTCCTGCGTGCCCTACTTTTATACTTTTCCTTTCAGGTGATATACAAAGGCAAGTACCTCTGCAACAGCCTGATATAGCTCCGGGGGAACAAGCTCCCCGATCTCCACATTGGCATAAAGCATTCTCGCCAACGGCTTATTTTCAACGATTTCAATGTCATGCTCTTTTGCTACATCCTTAATCCGCTGGGCAAGATAATTTTCACCCTTAGCCAGCACATAAGGAGCATCATATTTATCCGGATCGTACTTAACGGCGACCGCATAGTGGGTAGGATTGGTGATGACCACATCTGCCTCAGGCAGCTGCTGCATCATACGCCGCATGGAAGCTTCCCGCATACGCTGCTTCTGCTTTCCTTTTACCTGCGGATCACCTTCCTGATTCTTATACTCGTCCTTGACCTCCTGCTTGGTCATCTTCATATCTTCCTTGAATTTCCATTTCTGATATGCGAAGTCAAGCAGTGCGATGATCATGTAGACCGCAGCAATTCTGATCCCGAGGTCCACAACAATTTCTCCGATCAGGCCAATTGCCTGTTTTAAGGAAATTCCGTAGAGGAGAAATATCTGATCCACCTTTCCTTTCAGGTAGGAATAAACCATGTAACCGATCACGGAAAGCTTTAGGATGGATTTAACCAGCTCCATTATGGAATTCGCAGAGAAAATCCTTCCAAAGCCCTTCACGGGATTCAGCTTGCTGAATTTGGGCTGAAGCGGCTTGGCTGTCGGCTTCCATTTTACCTGTACCACGTCGCAGATAAACGCCACAACCACACCGACCAGAAAAATGGGAGCCACTATGATGATCAGCTGTACCATCATTCCCCGCACAATAGTCTGAAGTGCTGCAACCGGAAGATCCCCGTTATACATCTTGACCACATACGGAAGCTGATTATAGACCGCAGAAAAAAGCTCAATAAAACGGGTCCCCAGAGTTCCGAGGTATATCTTCAATGTTAAGAAAAGTGCCAAAATTCCGAAGGCATTGGCAATTTCCTTGCTTTTGGCTACCTGCCCTTCCTTTCTGGCATCCTCCAGCTTCTTTGCTGTAGGTTCCTCCGTCTTTTCACCGCCGGGACCGTCCTTTGCAAAGAACTGCAGATTATATTTCAATAAATAACTATCTCGCATTTCCACCATGCAGTCCTGCTCCTTTTCGTGTGCATGTCCTCTACATCATAGTCTCCACAAAGGTCGCAACCATGTGCTTCATCTGCCTATAAATAAAGTTCGCCGCACCGGGAAGCATGGCTGTAGAAAAAAACAATATGCTAAGGCCAACCAAAACCTTCATCTGGATACCCACCGCAAACATATTCAGCTGCGGTGATACCTTTGCAAGTACACCCAGTACCGCATTCAGAATGATCATTACCGCAAAAATCGGCAGGCAGATACGAAAACCGATGATAATGTAATTTGCCATAAATTCTGTCATCGAACTAAGCAGTGCTTCGCTGTCAAAAATGGCACCATTGACCGGGATCAACGTATAAGTCTCGGCAAAGGCCTTAATCAGATACCGGTGCATTCCCGAGATCATCAGCATCAAAAGAACCATATAATTATAATAAATACCGGAAATGGTAGAAGTTTCCTTCGTTGCCGGATCCATCAGGCTAGCCATGGAAAGCCCCATCTCCATATCTGCAATGTGTCCCGCAAAGGAAACCACCGTACCGCAGATATTAGCCGAGAACCCAATCAGAAGTCCTGTCACTGCTTCCTTCATCACAATCATGAAATAACCGAGAATGGTGTTATATGTAAGCGGATCATGAGGAATCACCTGATACAGCAAAATCGCAAAAAATACGCTGAAAGCCACCCTGATACGTCTAGGTGTATTACTCATGCTGAAAAAAGGAGCAATAAAGACAAAACAGCTCACCCTGACAAGTATGAGCAGGAAATATTCCAGATCCGTATAAGTAAACGCATATTCCAGCATATCTGCTACCTTACATAACGACTGAAATCAGACCACAGTGTTACCATGAAACCGGATAACTCTCCCAGCATCCAGTTTCCCAGCAGAATTAATGAGAGAAACACAGCGATGATTTTGGGCACGAAAGTAAGCGTCTGTTCCTGAATAGAAGTAACGGTCTGAAAAATACTGATAATCAGACCAACGACCAGGGATACCAGAAGAACCGGTGCCGCCACCTTAATAACCAGATATAAAGCCGAGCTGGCAATAGCTGTAACCTCATCAACTGTCATACTTTCTCTCCATTCCTTCCACAATGCTTTATCTCATCCAAGCCGTCTTCCGTCAGTAATAGGTCTTAACCAGATTCAGAATAATCAGATTCCATCCATCCGCCAGAACAAACAACAGAATCTTAAACGGCATGGAAATTGTTGTAGGCGGCAGCATCATCATACCCATACTCATAAGGGTTGATGCAACCACCATATCTATCACAATAAAAGGGATATAGATTATAAAACCGATAATAAATGCCTGGCGAAGCTCACCGATAATGAATGCAGGCACCAGTACCGCTAACGGAATACCATCCAGCGTCCCGTCCCACTCCTCATTGCTGATTTCCAAAAACAATCTTACATCCGAGGTCTGCGTTTCGCTGTACATAAATTCGCGCAGCGGTTTGATCCCCTTTTCAAAGAATTCATCCTGTGTGATCGTTCCCTCCTCAAAAGGAACCACCGCCTCCTGATAAACCTCAGTCAGTGTAGGCTTCATAATGAAAAAGGTCAAAAACAAAGCTAACCCAATCAGCACCTGATTTGGCGGTGCCGTTTGGGTATTCAGTGCTGCCCTTGTAAAATGCAGAACAATAATCACTCTGGTGAACGACGTCATCATGATAAGTAACGTCGGTGCTAAAGCAATCAGCGTCAGTGTGATCAGAATTTTCAGCGTACCGTTCACCTGTCCGTTATCACCGGTATGCGTGATTGTCAGGCTGTTAGCAATATTCAGTTCCTGCAGGTCCTCCGCAGTTTCCGCACTGCCCGGTTCTTCAATATTTGTACGGCTCTCCGTCTCGCCGGTCAGATTGGAGTCAACAGTTGTCGCCCTGACATCCATTTGCGGAATAATGCACAATATGCCTACCGTAAGCAGCAGGCATATTTGCTTTATTATTTTTTTTCCGGCAAATTTATTTTCCATATTGCCTTATCCTTCAGTCTTTTTCTTTGTACTTCAGTTTACGCACCTTGTCCAGAACACCGGCAAAATCCGGGCTCTGACCCTTGCCGTTGTCACATAGCACCAGTTCCTGTTCAGATAACTCCGCCAGCATATGTATCTCATCTTTCCCCACGCCGATCACAAGATATTTCTCACCGGCGCGCACGATCTGGACATACTTATTCGCTGTAATCCTGCAGGTTTCCACCACCTCAAGATTTCCTGTCCCCACACGTCCCTGCTGCGACTTTGCAATCCATCTGGTGACTACATAAGTAATAGCCAGAACAAAGATAAAAAGAACAAGTACCGTCATAAACTGAATATAGCTGTCAGCTTTTGTTGTAATCGTAAGAAGCATCTTAGCCGATAACCTTCTTCACTGCTTCCAGTACACGATCCGGCTGGAAGGGTTTTACAATGAAATCCTTTGCGCCTCCCTGGATTGCCTCAATAACCATAGCCTGCTGTCCCATAGCCGAACACATAATAACCGTTGCGTTAGGATCAGCACCTTTGATTTTCTTCAGTGCTGCAATTCCGTCTACCTCAGGCATGGTAATGTCCATCAGTACAAGGTCAGGCTTAAGCTCATTATACTTTTCAAAAGCCTTTGCACCATTCTCTGCTTCTCCGATTACATTATATCCGTTCTTGGTAAGGATATCCTTAATCATCATTCGCATGAAAGCAGCGTCATCAACAATTAAAATATTTTTTGCCATCTCTTTTTCTCCTAACTATTATTTTATGATTTCAGTTACACGAATACCAAAACTTTCTTCAATTACAACAACTTCGCCCTTGGCTACAAACTTGCCGTTCACAAGTACATCTATCGGTTCACCTGCAATCTTGTCAAGTTCAATGATTGTTCCAGGTGCAAAGTCCAATATTTCTGCTATCGATTTCTTGGTTCTTCCCAGTTCAACCGTTACCTCCAACGGCACATCTCGAATCAGTCCGATGTTCTCCTGCCCTGCCATAACGTTCATATCACTGTTGAAATTCTGGAACTGTGCAGGCTGCACATTCATCTGGGGCATTCCTGACATACCACCCATCTGGGACATTCCCTGCGAAGCTGCCTGAGAATCAACCGTCGGCGGAATATATGGTTCAGGTTCCGGCTCAGGTACCGAATCAGTCATCTGCGAACCGATAAAGGTATCATACAGTGTCCTTGCAAAATCAATGGGATACAGCTGCATGATTGTACTGTCTACCAGATCATCTATCTGCATTCTGAAGGAAATCTTTACAAAGGTTCCTTCCAGGAAAGATGCAATATCGCCGGCCTTTTTAAATTCATTTAAATTCACAAGATTGGCCTCCGGCGGACTGATATCAATCATCTTATCCAGCATGGTTGACATAGAGGTGGCCGCCGCCCCCATCATCTGGTTCATCGCCTCCGAAATAGCACTCAAATGGAGTTCACCGAGCTCTCCCTCTGTGTTACTTCCGTCCCCTCCCATCATCAGATCCGTGATCACCTTCACATCATGCTCCTTCAAAACCATGATGTTGGAGCCGTCAAGTCCTGCCGTATAACGAATCTGTATGAAAACGCAGGGCTTTTCATAATCCCCGACTACCCCCTGCCAGTTGGCAAGAGAAACAGTTGGCGTTGTAATGTTAACCTTACGGTTAACCAGCGAATACAGAGTGGTTGCCGAAGAGCCCATGCTGATATTGGCGATTTCTCCGATTGCATCCTTTTCATCTGCTGTGAGCAGGCTTTCATCAACTTCCGGTACTTCTGTGCCGGCTGTATCTTCGGGGGCTGCTGCATCCTGTCCCCCGGACAGATCCATTCCGCTAAGCAGTGCATTTATTTCATCCTGCGAAAGCATACCGTCCATATCCTACTCCTCCTCTCTGATTACTGATGTTACCCGTATTGCATAATTGTCCTTACTGGAACCCGGAAGTGCCTTAAACTTCCGGATATTTCCTACGAACACATCCATTTCGGAATCCACTTTGGTATCCAGCCTTATGATATCTCCTGCCTGAAGACTCAGAAAATCATTCACAGACACCTGGCTTCTTCCCAGAATTGCTTTAATCGGTACATCTATTTTCTTTATGAGCACTTCAAGGTGCTCCTCATAATCTACATTATCATCCTTCTGCATGGTTGAAAACCAGTATTTGGTGTTCAACTTATCCATCACATCTTCCAAGGTAAAGTAGGGAAGGCATACATTCATAAATCCTTCCGCATCCCCAATCTTTACACTCAGGGAAATGATCGCAACCATATCACTCGGTGCAATCACCTGTGCAAACTGTGCATTCGTCTCGATTCTTTCCATCATCGGATTAATTTCCGCCACATTTCGCCAGGGTTCACGCATAAGCTGCATACAAATGACCATCAGCTTCTGCAAAATTGTCATTTCAATATCTGAAAAATCTCTGCTCTTCTCAAGCGGTACTCCCTGTCCTCCAAGCATTCGATCGATCATGGCAAATCCAAGATTGGAGGAAAGCTCAATAATCGCATTTCCGTTCAGGGGATGGAAGTCCACAATACCCAGAATTACCGGGTTGGAAAGAGCATTGGTAAATTCCGAAAAGGTTACGGTTTCTGAACTGGCTACCGTGACCTGAACATTTTTCCGCAAATAAACCGGAAGGTTGGTGGAAATCAATCGTCCGTAGTGTTCATATATGATCTCAAGGGTTCTGAGATGCTCCTTCGAAAACTTTGCCGGTCGCTTAAAGTCATAGTCCTTTACCTGCTTATCCGACGAATCCTGCATCTGCTCCACATCCAACTCACCACTGCTAAGCGCTGCAAGCAGACTGTCAATTTCACTTTGAGACAATACCTCGCCCACGAACCTTCACCTCCTTTATTGCCACCTGACTTCTGTTCAAGGCGCCTTATGGTGTTTACTGGTAAAGTGTACTGCTCAAAGTAACATCAAAGATAAAGTCTGATCCGAACAACTGCTGGATTCTTGTAAGAATATCATCTTTGACTGTCTGTGGATTTGCATTCGCCTCATCCAAGGTATACTGACTTACCGCGTCGTTAATCTGACCCTTGATCAGGTCTTCTCTGGTGGTAAGATCTCCATATGCTTTATAATCATCATGCTTGCTGTTCATGGATAAGGTAACCGAGAGAAGTGCATAATGATCCTTCCCGTCCTCACCCTTTTTCAACGGTATCGTCATATCTGCAATCGTGTAGGTAACAATATTTGCCATAGGTACCGACTCTGCCGCTTCTTCCTCTTCCTTACCGCCAAGATCCAGATTGATCGCAGCTGCAACATCTGTCACCAGCGCTGCGGTCTTTTTGTTTGTACTAGTCACACTGAACATCATGACGGCCGTCAAAACAATATTGACAATAAGAAGTGCCAATATCACGATTGAAATCAGATTTTTCTTCATAGCATTTACCTTCCTGCCCTTATCTAATTAATATGAACTAAGCGCATTGTAGATCTTAATTTCCACTCTTCTGTTCTTTGCTCTTCCCTCTTCTGTGGAATTGTCTGCAATCGGTACGTATTCTCCCCTGCCGGCATGCTTAATTCTTCCCACATCCAACGTCGTGTTTTCTTCCAGGTAATAGAAAACGGAAAGAGCTCGTCCACTGCTCAATTCATCATTATTGGAATACTTTGCACCCGACATCGGTACATTATCCGTATGTCCCTCTATTTCAATTGTACCTTCGCTGAATCTCTGTAGGATAATGCCAAGCTGATTCATCAGCGGCATTGCTTCCTCCTTTATCTCAACACTTCCCGAATCAAACAGTAATGCTCCGTTCAGGGTAAGCTGCACATACTGCGCTGTAAATTCAATATCTACTTCCTTCTCCAGATTCTTTTCCTGCAGAGCCTCTTCAATCTTTTCTGCCATCTCCTCAGATTCCTGAAGCTTGGCTTCCTCCATCATCTCGGCTGCCGTTTCCAGATTCTCGGGAACCAGGTCACCTTCCGCATCCCGCCCGGTGCTGTTGATATATTCATCCAGCTCATTGAGCTGACTTACACCGTTACTGATCAGGACACCATCTCCGATTGCAGTAGCACCTGCCGAAAAAATACTGAAGGTTTGGTTAAAGGAAGCAGCCAACAACTCAAATTTCTGTGCGTCCACAGATGACATGGAGAACAACATAACAAAGAAGCACAGAAGCAGATTCATCAAATCCGCAAATGTGGACTGCCACGCCGGAGCACCCTTCGGGGGCTCGTCCGGTTTTCTCTTAGCCATTCTCTTCCTCACCTCCGTCAGACTGCCCTACACGGTCGCCCGGTGCCAGGAATGATTTCAGCTTCTCCTCTATAACACGGGGATTCTCTCCTGCCTGAATGGATAAAAGTCCCTCGACTGTAATCTCTTTCATCATGATTTCAGCTGCATTATTCGCCTTCAGTTTCCCTGCAACGGGAGCACAAATCCAGTTAGCAAGGAGTGATCCGTACAGAGTAGTGATCAGCGCTACCGCCATGGAAGGACCGATACTGGACGGGTCATCCATCTCATAAAGCATGTTAACCAGACCTACCAGTGTACCGATCATACCCCAGGCAGGACCCATGGAACCCAAATCCTCCCAGAAGCTGATCTTCTTTTTGTGTCTGTCCTCAATGCTGATCAGTTCTGTCTCCATAATTCCTCTGACCAGCTCCGGATCTGTTCCATCTACAATCAGAAGAATTCCTTTTTTCATAAATTCGTCATCCAAATTGCCTGCAGCCTCTTCCAGCGAAAGAAGGCCTTCTTTTCTGGCAATATTAGACAGGTCAATGATCTGCTGGATCATGGCCTTCACGTCCATTGCCGGTGCCTTGAAAACCAGCATGAAGCTCTTTAAACCGGCTATGTAATCTGAAAGGCTGTAGGATGCCAAAACAGCAAAAAAAGCGCCGCCAAAAGTAATAATCGCCGAAGGGAGATCCAGATAACGATTAATATTTTGAATGCCGGCGTTGTCGATGATGCCATACGCGCACATTGCAAAGCAAAGCAGCAAACCCAGAATTGACGCCAAATCCACAACTTTCACCTTTTTTTGCGTTAATTCGCAAAAATATCCTTTCTATACGATTTTACAAGATTTTTTATCTCTTGTCTACTTTCTTTTACAATTATTTTCCGTCCCGTAGTAAAAGCGACCACCGTATCCGGTGTTTCCTCCACTAATTCCATCAAATCAGGGTTAACCAGAATTTTGGTTCCGTTTATTCTCGTAAGTTCTACCATATACCCCTCCTGTGAAAGCCGGAGAGGGAACCGTTCAGGCCGACCGGTTCCCTCTTCCGTTGTATGTAACTTATGTTATTTATCTCTTAAGATTTGTCAGTTCCTCAAGCAGTGTATCCGAAACCGTAATGATACGGCTGTTTGCCTGAAAGCCTCTCTGTGTGGTGATCATTTCCGTAAATTCTGCGGAAAGATCCACATTACTCATTTCCAGAACACCTGAATTCATATATCCGCCGCCTACGGTAATATCTTCTCCGATTCCGTTGAAATCACCGGAGTTCATGGTTGCGGAATAAAGGTTGTCACCCGCTTTTTCCAGACCGGAGGCATTGGGGAAGGTTGCTACTGAAATCTGCCCCAGCAGTCTTCTCTGACCGTTGTCGTAGGATGCATAGATCATGCCGTCCTTCTGGATGCTGATTCCGCTCATCTCACCAATCTTACGGCCTGCACCGAGCCCCTTCGCATCACCTCTCATTGCATCGAGGGTTGAGGTACCGTTTGCATTGTAATTGGAGGTAGCGGAGAAATCAATGTTGATATTACTGAAATTAAGAATACCGCCAAAATTAATTGTCATTTCATTTCCACCATCAGATCCATCCGCTTTCGTTCCAATGAATTCGAAAGTCCCCTTTCCCTCCTTATATTGCAAATATGCTGCATTTTCAATTTCGGAACCACCAATCGACAATTTATCCCCAAATTTAATGGTATCCCCATATCCTGTTATAGCTTTTCCATCAGCATCATACATAATTGACTTTCCCTTAGAGTCCAACACATCATCCAACTTCACATAAAAAGTCCCTTTGTCACTATTAGCTGCATCAATTGCGTGAACACTCAACCTGGCTGTATACTTATAGCCCTGATTGTCATAAAATTCCAGATTCATGATACGTCCGGAGGTACTGCTCACATCCGTGTCGAACTTGTCAATGATACCGCTGACAAGCGCATCGGAGGTTGCCTCCGGCGGATAAGTCAGATTTTCAGCATTCATGACACGCAAAGCTGATACAGTATCTTTCTTTATCACATTGGGATTGGTAGGGTCAACCTGCCAGCCCATAACGTTGTAACCGGTGCTGGTCATGGCCAGGTTTCCGGCACCATCCACATAGAAGGAACCGTCTCTGGTAAAGAAATTTTCTGAACCGTTGCTGACAACGAAGAATGCATCTCCCGTAATCATGATATCAAAGGGATCGTTCGTAGACTGTGCGGCTCCCTGTCCTGTGATTGCCGTCTTGATTGCACCGGTCTTGGCGCCAAGACCGATCTGTCTTGCGTTGACACCACCTACGCCTGTGGTGGGGTTCGCGCCGGATGCTGACTGTGTTGTCTGATACATCAAATCACTGAATGTCATCGACTGTGATTTGTAGGATGTGGTATTGACATTGGCGATATTGTTACCGATAACGTCCATTCTTGTCTGGTGTGTCTTAAGACCCGCTACACCAGAATATAATGATCTCATCATAATGAAATGACCTCCTTAAGCTTTGCTGCCGTAAAGCAATTCCTTCTGTCAGTCGGGAATTCTTAGCCTCCATAAGGTCCGGCTAAATAATTACGGCTCCATCAATATTGGTAAAAACATTTTCTGCTGCGTCCTGTTGATTCATGGCTGTTACTACCGTGTTATTGGGAATATTCACGATAAATGCCAGCTGATCCACAATCACCAGCGATTCCTTAATTCCTTTCGCTCCTGCTTTCTTAGCACCCTCCGTAAGCCTGTCCATCTGATTTTCAGTAAGTCTGATATTCCGCTCTGCCAGCCTTCCTGATGCATGCTTGGAAAACTTAACCTCACTGCCTGTTCCAAGCTGCCTGCTCTCTAATATTTCCTGAAAGCTTTTCCCATCAGTGGATTTTACCGGAGTACTGTTCCTAGTCTGATTCAGGTATTGATCCTGAACCTGTTCAATTGAAAGGAATCTGCTATTTTGAATTTCCATATTCCTCTCCTCCCTGAGTGGTTCCTCCCGCGTCCTGCTTTATACGGATTCACCTGTCGTTGCTCCTTCACCTGTAGCTGCTCCTTCTTCCTCAGAACCGGCTGTGAGCACTGCCATCCTCTCTACATACTGCTGAAGCATCTCAATATACTTGTTCGCAATAAAGGACTGCTGGTATTCCGTCATATTATTAAAGCCGTTCTGAAGTGCATCGATCACTTCCTTATCGGCTGCTGTCAGATTTGCAAGTGCCGGAAGCTTGTTCATTGTCGAAACAAAGGAAGTTGCAAGATCAAACGCTGTCTGATAAGTCTCATCTACCACTGCTACCACGTCTTCTGCCGAATAGAGGGAACCGTCAATAGATACAAACGCCTTGTTGTTTTCGTAGGAAACGTATTCCACCTTTCCCTGTACGCTCTTTGCCTCTCCGTTAGCATCAATGCTTTGTACCTCGACAAGCTTTCCAACCATGGAAGATGCTCTGGAAAGTTCCATTGTGGCTGCCATGTTCTGTATCTGCTCTACCTGCGAAAAGGTTGCATACTGTGAAATATACTCCGTATTTGAAGTAGGCTCCAGCGGATCCTGATATTTCATCTGTGCTACCAGAAGCTGCAAAAATGCATCCTTGTCCATTCCATTGCTTGTGGTCGTCTTCTTGACCGAGCTTTCGCTTGCTGTTTCTAATACTTTGCCATCCTGTATAATTGCATCTACTGCCATCATTTCTCCTTTCTGCATAAATCCTTATGCGGTATAGTCTACTGTGTTTCCGTTCATTTCCATCATTTTCGCGGCCAAAAGTTCTTCCTCGCTGGCTCTTTCCTCAAAAAGTGCATCCAGTTCATTTAAGTTAATTCTTCTGGGCGTTCTTTTGCCGTTCTGTGAGGAAGCATTTTCTTCTCTTCCCTGTCCCTGCCAGAGATTACTTTCAAAACCGTTGCTTTCAACAGTGACCTCCACTGCTTCCACCTTAACTCCCTGATCCTTCAGGCTTTCTTTCAGATCCACAAGCTGGCTCTCCATCGCTGCCTTTACGGTCTCATTCTGAACCTGGAACTGTGCGGTAATTTCCCCGCCCTTATTCATAAGCTGTACGCGTACGGTTCCAAGACTTTCGGGATGCAGCTGCATTTCCAGCTGATCCATATCGGGTTTTAGCTGAAGCTTCATGTAATCCATAATCTGGTTCATGATATCCTGTGTCTGGCCGCTCCAAAATACACCGGTCTGTGTTGCAGGCATCTCCTGAATCTGTGCCTTATTCTGCAGTAATGCATCCATCTGTGCATTTCCTCCGCCTAAGTTACTTTCAGAGTTACCTTCAAAATGACCTTTCTCTTCATTGCCGCCTGTCTTTTCTTCAGGCTGCTTAACAACAGTGGTTTTACTGTCGTCTTCCTGCGATACGGTTTCCAGTGTCTTTACGGTATTTCCGTTCTCATCAGCGGCAAGCTTCACAGTTTCACCGCCCGTATGTACTTCCACGGTAATCTGGGGAGCCTCTTCCTGTGCCAATGCCGTTTCCACATCAACCGGCTGTTTTTCTGCCGACTTTTGTAATTCATCCAGCATTTGCTTCATCTGCTCAGGATCCATATTCAGTTCCTGCATCAATCCGCCTTTTGCATCCTTTGCAAGCTGCAACAGCTCCTGCAGTTTTCCGAAAAGTCCCTCATCTGTGAGAAGCATCGACACATCTTCATTACCGGTCAGCGTAAGCACCAGCTGTGTCAGGTTTGCCGGCTCAAAAAGGGCATATGCGGAAAATCCAAGTTCCTCCATAGCCTTTGTCACATCTTCCTCAGAAACATTAAGCTCCTTTGCGATGTCCTTCACAAGCTCGTTGCCCGCTTCCTCCGCTGCTTTGTTCATTTCTTCGGTCTGTTCACCGGCCTTTGTCTTCGTCGTATCAGCAGTTTTTGTTTCTTTCACTGCTTCATTGCGACTCCTGCCAGTCTCTGCCACAGGTGTTTCCTTCGCAGTTCTGACCTCTGCGGGCTGTTTTTTTGTTTCAAAATTCCTTGTCCCGCTTTGCGTCCTGCTCATAACATCCCCGAAGCTGTCAGCCTGCTCCGTACCGCCTGTTTGTGTGAGATTCTTTCCTCCGACGAAATTCATCAGAGCTCCCACTCCCTTTACAGGTGCGCTCGTCATTCACATTCCTCCAATCTTTATTAGCCTGCAATTGCAGACTTTTTTTCAAGGTACGTTTTTTATATCGGCTTAAGGAGCAGATTTCTTAAGACTCAGGATCCATGATCTTTGTAAGTTTTGCTGCAATTTCGGGATTCATGACTCCCAAGATCTTGCCTCTGTCATCTGCTTCCATTACACCCAGTATGCGGGCTGCCAGGTCAAGGTTATCCGTCATCGCTTCAAAGATTGCTGCCGCCTCTTTCGGCTTCATTGCCGCATAGGCCTTTGCATAATTGACGATTTCATCACTTTCTTCCGTTTCCTTGACTACCTGTTTATACAAATATTCTGCTGTTGCAGGATCCATTTCCTCATAATACTTTCGGTATTCTTCAATACCGGGTCCTTTATCCGAATATACAACCTCCTCATAAAATTCCGTCTTGATACGCTGGAATTCCACCTGACTGTCCTCAAAGGTCTTAAGACGCTCCACCTCAGCCTTAAGCTGCGCCACCTCATCCGTGGAATCCGTATTCGCCGACTGGGCGCGTTCCAGTTCAAGCTCTAACTCTTTAATGTAGTCTACCGCCTCACGCAGATCCTTGTAGCCTCCGTACGCCTCGCTCTGTGACTCATCCACCGCCACTTCGCCACCTGATGGAAGTATCAGATTAAGAACCGGGACATCCTTGAGAACCGGTGTCAGTACATTACTTCCGAAGCCTCCAAAATCAAGCTTTACGATCAGGCACAAAATAGCCACCCAGATCAGCACAATCACAAACGTCACCAGAAAAACCGAGCCTGAGCTTGTCTCCTCATCATCCTCGAGGTCTGCCTCCCGGCTGGCAATCTCCTTTGCTTTTGCCCTGACTGCTTTGCGCTGTTCCTTCTCTTCCTTCTTCAGTTTCTTTTTTTCTTCCTTCAGACGCTGTCTTTCCAGCTTTGCGTCCTCTTGCGTTACTTCTTCCAATACGGGCATACTTCCACTCCAAAAATTACGCTTTCCTGCCATGGGTATAGCTGGTAAGCTCATCTACTTCCTTTGCTTCTCTGACATTTTCCTCATGAATAAACTCTTCAAATGCCTTTTCCTTTAATTTTTCCTGTGTTTTGCTTTCCTGCATGGCCATCTGCAGTGAAACTCTTGCTTCCTCCAGCTGCTGCTGCGCCTTCTCCACATTTTTTTGCTGCAAAGCAATAAATTCATCCATCCTTGCCATTGCATCTTGGTTTTCCATTATTTCGGGAACCTTCAGGCTGTCCC
>JAUNDN010000013.1:40511-61322 GCA_030526045.1 Bacillota bacterium
AGCATTCTTCCCTTTTCCTCGTAAGCATTCTTCCGTTCCTCCAGCACCCGTTGCTTTTCTTCCTCCTCATCAAGCCGCATCCTGGCAGCTGCAAATTCCATTTTAGCCTGCTCTTCCATTTTGGTCTTGATGTCAAGAATGCTCTGCATCCGATAGATAAATCTTGCCATTTAATATCCCATCTCAATTCGTCTGCGGTTCTTCCTCAAAAATAGCCTTAAGGAGCTCCACGGATTCCTCAAAAGTAAACTTATCATTTACCTCCTGCAGTAGAAACCGATTTACCGCATCGATCTTTTCCATTGCATAATCAATTCCCGGATTGCTTCCTGCCTTGTAGGCGCCAATATTGATCAGATCTTCTGCCTCGTTATAGGTAGCCAGAACATTTTTCAGTTTTCCTGCATAAGCCTTGTGCTCACGTGCTGCAATCTGACTCATACATCTGGATATGCTCTGCAATACATCAATGGCAGGATAATGATTCTTATGTGCCAGCTTTCTGTTCAGCATGATGTGGCCATCCAGAATACTTCTGGCGGTATCCGTAATCGGCTCATTGAAATCATCTCCATCAACCAGCACTGTATATAAACCGGTGATGGAGCCCTTGTCCGATCGTCCTGCCCGCTCAAGAAGCTTTGGCATCTCCGAATAAACACTGGGCGGATATCCTCTTGACACCGGCGGTTCACCGCTGGCAAGCCCGATTTCTCTTTGTGCCATTGAAAAACGGGTCAGGGAGTCCATCATCAGCAGTACATCCTTACCCTGATCCCTGAAATATTCCGCAATTGCGGTAGCCGTCTGTGCTGCCTTTTTACGTTCCAGCGCAGGCTTGTCAGAGGTGGCAACTACCACAACCGAGCGTTTCATTCCTTCAGGTCCCAAGTCTCTTTCAATAAACTCGCGTACCTCTCTGCCCCGCTCACCAATTAGGGCAATCACATTGATATCAGCCTTGGTGTTGCGGGCAAACATTCCCATCAGTGTTGACTTTCCTACACCTGAGCCCGCAAAGATACCGATTCTCTGTCCCTTACCGACAGTAATCAGACCATCCACCGCCTTCACGCCAAGAGGCAGTACCTCATCAATGATTTTCCTGCTCATGGGATCCGGTGGCTTTGCCTCTACGGAGTATTCTTTACCGGAGAGCTGAATCCCATTTGCGGGTCTTCCAAGTCCATCCAGCGTCTGCCCCAAAAGACTTTCATCCACCTTTACCTTAAGCGGCATTCCGGTGTTCTCCACACTGCTGCCCGGACCGATTCCCTCAACATCCTGATACGGCATGAGCAGTGTTTTGCCTTCCTTAAAGCCTACCACCTCTGCAGGAGTCGCTTTGGCAGGGTCAGCATCATTTCCGGGACTGATCATGCAGATATCTCCCAGCTTTGCACCGGGTCCCGCCGATTCTATGGTAAGTCCGATTACATTAACAACCTTTCCCTTAACTTTAAAAAGGCTGTCATTTATTACACTTTTATATTTTGTGAAATCAATTTCGGCTATCAAAATCTACCTACCGCCTTTATAGGAAAGGAGCATCAGTTTTCGTTTCAACTCCTTCAATTCTGTTCCCAGAGAGCAGTCATAAATGCCTCCCTCTGTCTCAATCATACACTGTGATGCAGATAAGGTCATATCGGATACGATTTCAAACCGCTCTGCCGGCGTTCCCGTCTTTTCCAGGATTTCTTCCTTTGCTCCGCTCACCTTGGCGAAATCCTCTCTCGCCACATGCACAATCATACTGCCACTTCCTTCGGTCTTTTGCATGGCATCCGTAAGAAGATTTACCACCAGCCCCTTGTAATCACTCAAATCCACCTGAAATATATGCTCGTAAATTTCGGTCAGGTTTTCTACAAACTCCGGCTCCAGTGCCTCCATCATCTGTTGATACTCCTGTTCCAACTGACGCTGCTTTGTAAGGCATTCCTCCTTCAGGGCATGAACCTCCTGCATTCCCTGATCATAGCCCTCCTGATAGCCCTGCTGCCTGGCTTCCCGAATCATCCTATCCCTCAGTGCTTCCGCTTCGTCCTGTGCACTTTTTAAGATTTGGTCCGCCTGCTCCTTTACCTGCTCCAGTTCAGCCTTTGCTTCCTCGAGCTCCCTTCTTACTGCATTCAGTTCCTCCGCCGATCCGCTTTTCAGAACAGCCTCCTCACTGTCAGCATCTACAAGAAGTTCCACATTTTCTGCATTCAGCCCCTCAAGAAATCCTTCTTCGGGCTGCTCCTTAGGCTGACTGCTTCGCAACAGAGCCTCTCTCCTTAGTTTTTCCTCTGCAAGCTCATTTGTATCGATCATACGGGTGTTATCCGTAAGGACCACCCAGTTTGCCTTAAAAAGGTTATTAGACAATTATCTCGTCACCTCCGCCTCTGGAAATGACAATTTCACCGGAATCCTCCAGTTTTCTGATAATGTTAACAATCTTCTGCTGTGCCTCTTCAACATCCTTCATACGCACAGGCCCCATAAAATCCATGTCCTCTCTGATCATAACGGCAAGACGCTTGGACATATTGTTGAAAACTGCCGCCTGTACCTGCTCGTTACCACCCTTAAGGGCAAGTGCCAGATCATTGTTGTCAACATCACGCAGCACTCTCTGAATTGCACGGTCGTCCAGAAGAAGAATATCCTCGAAGACAAACATCTTCTTTCTGATCTCGTCTGCAAGCTCCGGTTCTTCGATTTCCAACGTCTCCATGATATGCTTTTCTGTACCGCGGTCCACCGTATTTAAGATATCCACCACTGCATCTACGCCACCGATAATGGTGTAATCCTGGTTGACTAAGGATGCAAGCTTTGACTCTAACACCTTCTCCACTTCCTTGATCACGTCCGGACTTGTTCTGTCCATGACTGCAATACGCTTTGCAACATCTGCCTGTCTGTCAGGCGGCAGAGCCGAAATAATGG
Organism: Bacillota bacterium; assembly: GCA_030526045.1. Lineage (GTDB taxonomy): Bacteria > Bacillota > Clostridia > Lachnospirales > Lachnospiraceae > Suilimivivens. The sequence continues at coordinate 43,452 of JAUNDN010000013.1, forward strand.
CCGCCGACTGAGACGGTGAAAGATAAGAAAGAATCAATGCAATTGTCTGAGGATGCTCATCCTGAATGAAGTTAAGAAGCTGCGCTGCATCTGTCTTACGCACAAATTCAAACGGTTTCACCTGCAAGGATGCTGTCAGCTTGCCGATCACATCCATGGCTCTCTCGGAGCCAAGTGCCTTCTCCAAAAGCTCCTTTGCATAAGTGATACCACCCTCGGCAATATATTGCTGTGCCAGACAGACCTGATAGAATTCCTCGATGACCTCCTCCTTAAGCTGAGGGGTCACACTTCTGGTATTTGCAATTTCCAGCGTCAGTTCTTCAATTTCTTCTTCCTTTAAATGCTTAAAAACATTAGCGGATTTCTCCGGTCCCAGCGTGATCAATAAGATCGCTGCCTTTTGAAGTCCGGTTATTTTTTCGTCATTATGCTTCGCCATTCCCGTTAAGTCCTTCCCTTGAAGAGGAAAATCATCCCCAATCCTCATTCAGCCAGTTGCGTAAAAGGTTTGCAACGGCCTCCGGATTTTCATCTACAAATTTTTCGACCAGTCTTCTTGCCTCGGAAATCTGTTCCGTTCCGATATCCTCCAGCTCTACCTCAGGCTGAGACTGGAGAAGATCCTCAACAGAAAGCTCCTCCGGCTGCTCCGGCTGCTTTTCTCCCCGCATGCTCCGCAGCACTACAAAAGCGAGCAAGCCAAGAATAATGATAATCAGTACGATCTGTAAAATATCAGAACCGGAAATATTAAGTCCTTCTCTGTCAAAAAACATATTTTCGGAATAAGCCACAATCGCAATATTTTCTACCGGGAATCCAGTCGCCTTTGCCACTACATCATAAAGGGCATCTGACACCTCAATCTGGGTCTGTCCGGCATTGGCTAGCTTGTACTCTTCCCATGTAATTCCGTCAAGCAACCCCTGTGCACGCACATCCTCCTCACGGACGATATTTAAGGCCGTTGCGGCAAGGGAAATGGTGGAGTCCGAATAGTTGACGGTTCCGGGAGGAATATCCTTATCCGTGATCCGCTCCGATGGCAGATATTTGTTCTCCTCCTCTGTCACGCTAGAGGAGCTTTCATTGTTATCCTGATAGACATATTCCTGGTTTCCGTTGGAATCCGTTCCGGGTACCTCTCCGCTCCCGTTGGTACTTTCCGACTCATAAATCCTGTTAGAGGACAAGTAACCCTGTGTATTTCCATCCGGGACATAATACTCATGATCTGTCATTTTCGACGAGGAAAAATCCATATCCAGGTTGACAGCCACCTCCACCTTGTCAAACTCATTGGTTCCAAGAAGTACCTGTCTGACCTCATTCTTTAGCTTGGTTTCCCACTGGGATTTCACACTGAGCTGGGAGCTTGCCAATCCTGATGCACTGTAGGTGTCATCTCCCGTGTACAGCATATTCCCCTCGGTATCCATAATTACCACATTCTGGGGGGTATCGTTCCCCATGGCAACGGAAGCTGCTTTGGCAATTCCCGCTGCTGTCTCGGGCGTCATCTCTTCTTCCAGCTCCAACACGATCCAGACAGAGGAATCCTCCTTGCTTGCAATGAGCGTGCCATCCTGCTCCGGTATGTAATAGTCTACCACTGCATTTTTGACCTGTTTGAACATCTTCAGGATGTCATTTGCCATACGGCTTTCCAGATACAGCTCATATCTTCTTTCACGGTCAGCCTCTGTAACGCTGAAGCCACCTTCTGTTACATTGTCAATGGTGTATTGGTAAGATTGAATATCATTGGCACCAAGTAAAAGACTTGCCTCTGACTGCTGATTCTGATTGATCCTGATCTGGTATCCGTCATTGGACACCTCAAAATCAAGTCCTTCTCCCTCAAGCAGTTCTGCAACCTCTGCTGCTTCCTTGGTCGTCTCGCAATTCAGCAAAACGATATAATGGGGACGTGTCAGTACGGTGATTAAGATAGCAAGAGCCAGTATGATTCCTGCTCCTGCAGATATGATAAATGTCTTTTGTCTTGTAGAAAACTTGTTCCACCATCCAAGAACTTTATTCAAAAGTTCCCTTACTCTATCAGCCATGGTATAACTCTCCCTGTTCTAACCCTTATCTTCTGCCTTAAATCTGCATCTGCATAATTTCCCGATAAGCTTCCAGGAATTTATCGCGCACCGCTACGGTGTACTGCAACGCTGTAGAGGCCTTCTGAAGGGCAATGGTAAGCTCATGGGTGTTCTCTGTCTCTCCGAGTGCCCACCGAAGCTCTTCATTTTCCGCATCCGAAAGATAGGAATTGGTTGTATTCAGATTTTCTACCGCCTTGTCAAAAAGACTTGCAAACTCTCCGGTAGATTCTGTTTTTCCGGCAACTAATGAGTTTTCCGCCGCCTCTCTGATTACACCGGATGATAAATTATAAAAAGATGAAATATCCACTTAAGCGTCCTGCCTTTCTTCAGTCTTATCAATACCTGCTTTAAGCCTGTCCCATTTCAAGGCCCTTGACTGCAATACTCTTGCTTGCGTTAAACGCTGTCGCATTTGCCTCATAGGAACGGCTGGCATCAATCAGATTCGTCATTTCCGTAACGATATTGACGTTGGGATAAAGCACATAGCCGTTCTCGTCTGCATCCGGATGGGAGGGATCGTAAACCATATTCATCTGCGTCCAGTTATCCTCCATCACCTTGCCGACTCTGACACCCTTGCCCTGATAGCTTTCGCTGGCACTGCTTAAATAGCTGCTGAAGGAGCCCGGCCTCTCACCCCGCTCTTCAAAGGTCACCACCTTACGTCTGTAAGGAGTTCCGTCTTCGGTTCTTGTCGTATTGGCATTTGCCACATTTTCTGAAATAATATCCATGCGGTAGCGCTCTGCCGTCATTCCCGATGCATTAATATTAAATGAATTAAAAATACTCATAATAACTGCCTCCCCTATTTCATCACAAGCTTCAGATTGGTAAATTCCTGGTTAATACTTGAGATCAGACCGTTATACTTAATCTGGTTCGCCGCAAGCTCTACGCCCTCGGTATCGATATCCACATTATTTCCGTCGAGACGATACGAAAAGTTTGCCGCGTCAGTATACACTCTCGGCTCCAGCTCCGTACCTGTTACGTGGGACACCTTTGCATCTACCGTTTCGTATCTGCTGTTTCCCAGGGCACGGCGAAGCTGTGATTCAAAATCGATATCCTGCCTTTTATATCCGGGAGTGTCAACATTTGCCATATTATTGGCAAGAATTTCATTCCTTTTCCAGGATGCATCCGCTGCTTTTCCCAGCACATCCACATAATCAAACGCACTACTGTTAATCATTTCACGGCTCCTTTCCGCATAGAGTTGCCACACGCTTAAGCGTCAATCAAGGCACACTCAGCCCACCTTATTCTATTATAGTTTATTTAGATGAAAACACAAGTTTTTTTTGTGTTTCCCAGACCAAAAAAGGACTTATGAAACACTTCATAAATCCTTTTATCTCCAGCAATAATCCATTATTTGCTTATTTTATTTTCCATTATTTTGCAGAATTATCTCATATTTTCCTTTTTGAGTTTTTCCACTTCATCAAAAACCATATCGTTCAGCACCTTGATATAGGTCCCCTTCATTCCTGATGATCGGGATTCAATCACACCGGCACTTTCAAACTTTCGAAGCGCATTGACGATTACGGAACGGGTAATTCCTACTCTGTCCGCAATCTTGCTTGCAACCAGGATTCCCTCCATTCCTCCCAGTTCCTCGAAAATATGCACCACTGCCTCCATTTCCGAATAGGACAGGGTATTGATTGCTGATTTGATGACTGCAAGCTTCCGGCTTTCCTCAGCATTTTCTTCATTTACCGCACGAAGCATCTCAAGGCCTACTACTGTAGTACCATACTCGCACAGAATAATATCATCGATGTCATACTGCTGTTCGCATTTGTAAATAAACAGAGTCCCCAATCTTTCACCTGCGATTTCAATCGGAGTAATGATTGCACGGAATTTCTTAACATCCCCCTCTTCAAAGCCCAGTGTTTCAAGATTTACATTTTCCTTGGTGGAGAGTACTGCCAGCAGCCTTTCATTCAACATCCCGTCAATAAAGCCACCCACCTGCTCCACGATCAGCTCTGTGATGGAATCGACGCCTCTTGCGTCACCCACGCCCAGCACCTTGCCCTTTTTACTGATCACAAGGACATTCGATGCCAAAATCTCACACAATACCGAGCAGATATCATTAAAAACGACCTTACTGGAATTATTGTTGTGCAGTAGCTTACCAATCTTTCTGGTTTTATCTAATAACTGTACGCTGCTCATTTACGTGCCTCCCCATAACCATGTTAAACTAAGTGTAGCACACAATTTGAGTAAATTCAATGACGTGGGAGCTAATTTCCATATAATTTCATCAATTCATTTAAATTTTCTGAATTATTTGTCAGCTTCCGGAATTTTTGTCACATAACCACAGTTTTCATTGGCACAGGCAAGCTTATTTCCCTTATACAGCAATGTTCCGCCACATCTTGGGCATTTTTCCTTCGAAGGCTTCTGCCATACCATAAAATCACATTCCGGATTTCCGATACATCCGTAATATTTTCTGCCCTTTTTGGTCTTGCGAAGTACAATATCCTTGCCGCACTTGGGACATTCCACCCCGATTTTTTCAAAATAAGGTTTCGTGTTTCGGCATTCCGGGAAGCCCGGACAAGCCAGAAATCTTCCGTGGGGTCCGTATTTAATCACCATGTTTCTTCCGCAAAGCTCACAGACTTCATCGGAAACCTCATCCGCAATATCTACCTCTTTCAGCTCCTTTTCCGCACTCTTAACGGCCTCATCCAAATCGGGATAGAAATTTGATACCACTGTCTTCCAGTTAACGGTTCCCTCCTCAACGCCGTCTAAAAGTGCTTCCATATTTGCCGTAAAGTTTACATCCACAATGCTGGGAAAGGCGTCCTTCATCATATTGTTGACAACCTCACCGAGCTCCGTCACATAAAGATTTCTGTTCTCCTTAACCACATATCTCCTGGCCAGAATCGTCGTGATGGTGGGTGCATAGGTACTAGGACGTCCGATACCGAGTTCTTCCAGTGCATGTACCAGGGAAGCCTCCGTATAATGAGGCGCAGGCTGTGTAAAATGCTGCTTTCCTTCCAGATTCTCCAGCGTAAGGTGGGTACCTGTATCTACGCCCTTTACAAGCACATTCTCCTCTTCCCGCTCCTCCTCTTCCATATAAACACTCATAAAGCCGTCAAACGCAAGCTTGGATGCTGAAACGGTAAAACGATGCTCTCCCGCATCAATTTTAATCGATGTAGTCTCATATTTTGCCGCCTGCATTCTGCTTGCGGTAAAACGCTTCCAGATCAACTGATAAAGACGGAACTGGTCTCTTGACAGAGATTCCTTCAATGCAACCGGTGTCCGCGCAATATCCGTAGGGCGGATCGCTTCATGGGCATCCTGAATCTTCTTATCGCTCTTTGCCTCCGGGCTCTTCCCGGCCGCATATTTGTCCCCGTAATTCTTTTTGATATATTCCTCCGCCATTGCTTCCGCTTCGGCAGATACTCTCGTAGAATCAGTACGCAAATAGGTAATAATACCTACCGTGCCACTGCCCTTAATCTCAACTCCTTCATAAAGCTGCTGGGCAAGACGCATGGTCTTTTGTGTGGAAAAATTAAGAGTCTTGCTTGCTTCCTGCTGTAAAGTAGAGGTTGTAAACGGTAAGGGTGCCTTCTTGGTTCTTTCTCCCTTCTTCACCTCATTTACAAGGAATTTGGCATTTCGAACCTCCTTTTCAATCTGCTCCAGCTGTTCCTTTGAAGTAATTGCCGTTTTCTGGTCCCCGGTTCCGTGATATTTTGCTATCAGCGGTTTTTTCTCTCCGGGTACACCAAAAGCTGCATCCAAAGTCCAGTATTCCTCGGGAATAAAGCTGTTGATCTCTTCCTCCCTGTCGCAGATAATGCGCAGAGCCACAGACTGCACACGCCCTGCACTCAGTCCCCTTTTTACCTTTGCCCAGAGCACCGGTGATATCCGATATCCTACCATTCTGTCAAGAATTCTTCTCGTCTGCTGCGCATTCACAAGATCCATATTGATCTCTCTCGCATTCTTCAGAGATTCCTTCACCGCATTTTTGGTGATTTCATTAAAGGTAATACGATAAACCTTCTTGTCCTCCAGCTTCAATGCTTTCAGCAGATGCCAGGAAATCGCTTCTCCCTCACGGTCAGGGTCGGTAGCCAGATAAATCTTGTCCGCCTTCTTGACTTCCTTTCTCAAATTTGCCAGAATATCACCCTTGCCGCGGATGGTAATGTATTTGGGTTCATAATCATTTTCCACATCAACGCCCAGCTGACTCTTGGGCAGATCACGGACATGCCCGTTGCTGGCAGTCACTTCATAATTTGCACCCAAAAACTTCTTGATCGTCTTGACTTTGGCAGGTGATTCCACAATTACCAGATTCTTTGCCATAACACTTCCCCTATCTTTCAACTAATAACGTGCTAAACTATACACTACTTTTTTTCCACTTGCAAGTAAAAAATTACTTTGCGGTTCTTGCAAAGCTTCCGGCAATCTGCATCGCCTTTCCTTCAAGGCACAGTTCCATTAACCCCTCAAGGACCTCCGTAAGTTCAGCCTCTCTTCCTGTTTTTCTTAGCTCTGTCAGGATCTGATCTGCCGTCTTGGGCACAAAATCCAGAATTGTTATCAGTCCTTTCTCCTTCTCCCGTGGTTTCCCGATTTCCCTTCTGTTTTGAAGGACTGCAAGCTCTGCAAGAATATCCTCCGGAGTCAGGGCAATCCCGGCACCCTGTCGAATCAACAGATTACACCCGTCACTGAGTCTGTCCGTCAGACGTCCCGGCACCGCATACACATTTTTCCCTTGTTCCAGAGCCATGTCCACTGTAATCAAGGTTCCGCTCCTGTGCCTTGCTTCCACCACCAGAAGTACGTCACTAAGTCCTGCCACAATACGGTTTCTTTGCGGGAACATCTTTTTCAGAGGCTGCATGCCGGGTGGAAAGGTGGATAGAATTCCTCCGCCCGTTTCTAAAATTTTCTCATAAAGCTGTCTGCCGGATGCCGGATAACATACATCCACTCCGCAGCCAAGTACCGCAAAGGTTTTTCCGCCCTGCTCAAGGGCTGCCCGCTGGGCAATGCTGTCGATCCCTCTCGCCATACCGCTTACCACCGTAACACCCGCCTTCGCAAGTCCTCCTGCAAATCCTTCCGCCACATATCTTCCATACTCCGAGCACTCCCTTGCCCCTACGATCGCCACCGCAGGGCTCTCTTCCCGTGGCAGATTCCCTTTGTAATAGACCGCATAAGGCGGTCTTTCCAGACTTTTAAGACGCTTAGGGAATTCCGGTTCCTCACAGGTAAGAAAACAAATTCCTTTTTCCAGCATCTCCTCATATGCTCTTTTGGCATCCCACTCAGCCCGAAAAGTCTTAATTTTTTCAATTGTTTCCTTTTTCAAAACCCCACAGAGCTGTGCATCTGACGCCCGGTATACCGACTCGGCATCGGAAAACACCGTAAGCAGTCTGCAAATGGCAGCATCCCCGATATCCGGCAGATTATGCAGCCAGAACTGATAGAACTTTTGATTTTTTTCCATCTGCTTCCTCCCGTCTTCTTACCGCTCCAGAATACCCATTGTCCGGTAACAGGCTGCCTGTACAAGATGTTCCTTGCGTATCCTCTCACTCTCGTCCAAATCCGCAATGGTCCTTGCCACCTTCAGGAGTCTGTGATACGCGCGTGCACTGAGTTCCAGCTTTTGGAACAATTGCTCCATCAGCTCACTCTCCTCCTTCTCAAGTCTGCAATACCTTTCCATATCTCCCGGTCCCAGTTCTGAGTTGAACCTGATTGCAGTTCCCCGATATCGTTTTTCCTGCATGCTCCGTGCAATCATTACCTTCCTTCGCATCTGTCTGCTGCTTTCCCCCTTTCTTTTACCCTGTAGTTGACTAAGCTCTACTTTAGGCACCATCACGCTAAGATCCATTCTGTCCAGAATCGGTCCTGAAACGTGACTTAAATAGGTATGAATCTCATAAGGCGTACATCTGCACTTATTTCTGTCCGGAAAATACCCGCACGGACAGGGATTCATTGCACCGCACAGCATAATATCAGCCGGATAGCGAAAGGTACCGCTGCTTCTGGATATCTGAATACTCCTATCCTCCAGCGGCTGGCGAAGCAGATCCAGTGTCTGCCTTTTAAACTCCGGCAGCTCATCCAGGAACAGCACACCGCGATGAGCAAGGCTGATTACTCCGGGCTTTGGAATTTTGCCTCCACCTGTCAGCGCCTGCGGCGAAATCGAATGATGAGGGCTAAGGAAGGGACGTTCGGTTTTCAGCGGTTTATCTTTAGGCAGCTGTCCAGCTATACTATATATGGAAGAAACTTCTAAGCTTTCTTCTTCAGAAAGAGGCGGCAGAATCGTAGGCATCCTGCGGGCGATCATTGTCTTTCCGGTCCCCGGCGGTCCTGCCAGAAGAAGATGATGAAAACCGGCAGCTGCAATCAATGCCCCACGTTTCACCCCTTCCTGTCCCTGGATCTCCTCAAAATCAACATTTCCACTCTCCTGCTCCCTTCGGGGCTCATTCAGGTACCCGGGCAGTGCCGGCAGAAATGCCTCTCTTTTCTCAGGAGGCAGACAGAGATATTCCACCACCTGCGCAAGACTCAGCGCACCAACCGCCTTCATTTCCGAGATAACAGATGCCTCCCGTGCATTATCACAGGCCATGATACACTGTTTGATTCCCGCTCTTGCCGCACAATCTGCTATCGGCAGGCTTCCTCGCACCGGTTTCAGTCTTCCGTCCAAACTAAGCTCTCCCAAAAACAGAATCCCCTCTGTCGCACCGACAGGCAGCTGCCCCAGCGCGCCAAGTACCGCCATTGCAATGGGCAGGTCGAAGCCTGTCCCCTCCTTGCGGACATTACCGGGTGAAATATTGACAGCAATATGCATAGGCGGCAGCTGAATTCCGGAATTTTTCAGTGCAATCCGCACCCGCTCTCCCGCTTCCTTCACCTCACTTCCCAGATTTCCTACCATGACAAAGCAGGGCAGTCCCGTAGAAAGATCTGCCTCCACCTGCACGAGATGACATTCAATGCCATAGATCGCTCCTGATAAAATAGAACTGAACAAAAATACCTCCTTCTTAAAAATCTCCTTCTCTCAAAATGGGGATCCTGCCGAATACCGGCTGCTGTTAAAGAATAAAAAATAGACATATCTGTTGTTAAGATATGTCTACTTTACATGAATTTTCATCTAAAATCAAGTCACAATCCGTACTTTTCCAGCATCTCCGTACCCATTTCATGCCGGTTATCCATTGTTTTCATCACATCCATTATTTCAATATCACCATAAGAGGATTTATCACTCAGATCCATAATGGAATTATCTGAAAAGCACAGCACCATCGGACTCAAAATATCCGAAGGATTTTCCGAAAGCACAAGTGCCTTTTCACCGGTGTTCAGTTCCACACAGATTCCCTGGGCAAGAATATTAATGGAACTGATCAGAGCATTCACTGCCGCTTTGGAATAAACCGTATCATGGCTCATCAGATGCTTGATCGCCGCAACCTCAGACTCAGGCGGCCGGTCGAAGCTCATAGCGGTCATATCATCATAGGTTTCCGCCACGGCAAGAATCATGGAACCTTCCATAAGCTTAATCGCAGAGTCAAGCTTTTCATAAGCTAAGCTTTCACGGATCTTATCTGCCTGAACGCAGAAACGTTTTACATTGGGATCTGCCGAGCAAAGTCTCTCAATCAGATCATAATCTCCAAGTCCGTGCAGTAACGCTGCAGTCACAAGATCCAGTCTGTCCTCTACCTTCAAGTTCATCTGATTACTCATCATAGCACAAAGTATCGCAACATTCAGGGCATGCTTGTAATGATAATCTTCCACGCTGCGAAGATTCTGAATGAAATTAATCTTTTTGTCCAGGTGTCCGTAGGTCTTAATAATATTGGAAACAATAATCTGAAGCTTTGAGGTTCTTCCCGTACTCCCAATTCGCTCCAGTTCTTCCTTAATTGCATACACGTTAACGGTCTGAAAACGTTCAAATTCAATATCCTCCTCCGACATAGGAGGTACCGGTTCTGCCGGTTCCAGAATGAAAATCCCAATCAGACCGGAATTCTTAATACTTGCAATTCCCTGATCAGTCAGTTTGGAGGCACGTTCAAACAAAAGCACCCCGTTCTTATTGTAGATCGGACGAGCAAGACGCATTCCCACTCTCAATTCTTCAGTCCTTTTAAACTGCATGTTTTCATCCCCCTGTTAATCTGTAAAGCCTTCCCGCAGCTTTTGTAAGGCTCTCTTTTCGATTCTGGATACATAGCTTCTTGAAATATTCAGCATTTCTCCTATTTCGCGCTGTGTCACCTCTCTGTTACACGCAAGACCGTACCGCAAGAAAATAATTTCTCTTTCGCGCGCGGTAAGCAGCCTGTCAAGAAGCCCTACCAGTTTTTTCGTATTTTCACAAAGTTCCATCTTCTCTGTGATATCTTCCTGCTCATGCTCAATGACATCAATTAAGTTGATCTCATTCCCCTCCTTATCCGTTCCGATCGGTTCAAACAAGGACACCTCCCGCGAGCTCTTCTTCTTGGATCGAAGAAGCATCAACAATTCATTATCAATACATCTGGAAGCATATGTACTGAGCTTCCCTTTCCCTGCATCAAAAGAAGATACAGCCTTAATCAATCCGATTGTTCCGATGGAGATCAGATCCTCCATATCTTCCTCAACATTCTGATACTTTTTGGCAATGTGGGCCACCAGACGCAAGTTCCTCTCAATCAGGATTTCTCTGGCCGCAGCAGCTTCTACACTGTCTTCGCTTTGCAGCGCCTGTATATAATGAGCTTCCTCCGCTGCTGATAAAGGTTGCCTGAAGGTTTTCAAAAGGGCGCCCCCAAAGTCATTTTTATTATTCTATGACCTCCAGGGTATTGTAGTGCCTTTCCAAATAAACTTATTATACAATATTATACAAATATCAGCAATGGATAGCAACTGTTATATTGTTATGTCAACAAAAAATCTGCCATGATCACATTACTCACGTCAATCCCCCGCTCCGTAAGTGCTATTCTCTCCTGCGCATTTCCCTCTATTCTTCGTAAAAAACCCTGCTCGCAATATTTCTCCACAATTCCGGGATAAACCTGTGAAATGCTCTTTCCGAAAAGCTCCTGGAACTGTTTTGTGCTGACTCCTTTCATCATGCGCAGTCCCAGGAACATAAACTCCTCCATCTGTTCCTTTGCGGATAGTTCCCGGTAGTTCTCCCTGCACGCCTTTCCCTTCAGATAGGCTTCCAACTCAGGACTGTTTGAAAAGCGCGTATTGTCCACCATGGAGGCGGCGCCGATTCCGAAGCCTGTATAATCGCCTCTCTCCCAATAGGTACAATTGTGCCTGCAAGCATACCCGGGCTTGGCATAATTGGAGATCTCATATCTCTCATAACCGGCTTTTCTCAAAATATCATTTGTTATTCTATACATTTCCCGTTCCGTATCTTCATCGGGAAGGGGCGGGGTATTCTCATAAAAGGGAGTTCCCTCCTCAATAATCAGACTGTATGCCGAAATATGCTCCGGTGCCGGGTCAAGCTCCAGAATACGTTCAAGACTCTTCTGCCAGCTTTCAAGACTCTGACCGGGAATAGCCGACATCAAGTCAATATTAATATTGTTAAATCCTGTTTTAACTGCAATCTCATACAGATCAAAAAAATCCCGGCTATTATGGATTCTTCCAAGTCTTTGAAGTTCCTCGTCCACGGTTGACTGTAGTCCGATACTGAGTCGATTGACTCCGGCCTCCTTATAAGTTGCCAGCTTTTCTTCGGTAGCAGTTCCCGGATTAATCTCCATGGAAATTTCGGGAGTTTCAGAAATCCGATAGCGCCTGTATACTGTCTGTAAAATACGGGAAAGCTGATCCCCCGTAAGTACAGAAGGCGTTCCTCCCCCCAGGAAGATCGTCTCTATCGTCCGGTCCGCATACTTTTGACTCTCTTTTCTGATTTCACGGCAAAGCGCTTCAACATATTGTTCCCGCACCTCCTCATCTGCCGGAGCAGAAAGGAAATCACAGTACAGGCACTTTCTGACGCAAAAGGGAATATGAATGTAAATACCCAGTTTCCTCATGTTACTTATCATCCAACTTCAGTACGCTCATGAATGCTTTTTGAGGAATTTCCACACTGCCGATCTGACGCATGCGCTTCTTTCCTTCCTTCTGCTTTTCAAGAAGCTTTTTCTTTCTGGTAATATCACCGCCATAGCACTTGGCAAGCACATCCTTCCGCATCGCTTTCACCGTCTCTCGTGCGATCACCTTGCCGCCGACAGCCGCCTGAATGGGAATTTCAAACAAATGTCTGGGAATTTCATCCTTGAGCTTCTCGCACATCTTCCGTCCGCGCTCATAGGCACTTTCCTTATGAACAATAAAGGATAAGGCATCCACCTCCTCTTTATTGATCAGTATATCCAGCTTAACAAGCTCTGACTGCTCATAGCCCTTCAGTTCATAATCAAAGGATGCGTAGCCTCTGGAACGGGACTTCAAGGCATCAAAGAAGTCATAAATAATCTCGTTCAGCGGCAGCTCATATTTCAGGAGTGCCCTCGTTTCTTCTATATATTCCATTCCAAGGTATTTTCCCCGCCTTTGCTGGCAAAGCTCCATAATCGATCCGATAAATTCCGTTGTCACCATGATCTCTGCCGACACCACAGGCTCTTCCATGTACTCAATTTCGGAAGGATCGGGCAGATTGGAGGGATTCGTCAATTCAATTACTTCTCCGTCTGTCTTGTGCACCTTATAAATAACACCCGGTGCAGTTGTGACTAAATCAAGATTATACTCCCTCTCCAAGCGCTCCTGAATGATCTCAAGATGTAAAAGCCCCAAAAAACCACAGCGAAATCCAAAGCCAAGGGCTATTGAAGTTTCCGGCTCATAATGAAGGGAAGCATCATTGAGCTGCAGCTTTTCAAGTGCATCCCGAAGATCCGGGTACTTTGCCCCGTCTGCGGGGTATACACCGCAGTAAACCATGGAGTTAACCTTCTTGTAACCGGGCAGCGGCTCCTTGCAGGGATTTGACGCATCCGTAACGGTATCACCCACGGCGGTATCCTTCACATTCTTGATGGAGGCTGTGATATATCCTACCATTCCGGCAGAAAGCTCATCGCAGGGAATAAACTGACCTGCGCCGAAATAACCCACTTCCACTACATCAGCACTTGCTCCAGTCGCCATCATCCGAATGTTTGTCCCCTTGGAAACCTTTCCTTCCATGATACGGCAGAAAATAATGACACCTTTATAGGAATCATATACAGAGTCAAAAATCAGTGCCTGCAGAGGATTATCGGGACTTCCTCCCGGTGCAGGAATCTTGGCAACGATTGCTTCCAGAACCTCATCGATTCCGATTCCGTTTTTAGCGGAAATCAGCGGCGCATCCTGTGCTTCTATTCCAATCACATCTTCAATTTCGTTCTTTACCCTGTCAGGCTCTGCACTGGGCAGATCAATCTTGTTGATTACCGGAAAGACCTCCAGATCATGATCCAGTGCAAGATAAACGTTTGCCAGGGTCTGTGCTTCAATTCCCTGAGCGGCATCTACCACCAGAATTGCTCCGTCACAGGCAGCAAGGCTTCTGCTCACTTCATAGTTAAAATCCACATGTCCCGGTGTATCTATCAGATTAAATATATATTCCTCACCGTTTTTCGCTTTATAGATTGTACGAACCGTCTGCGCCTTTATGGTGATTCCTCTCTCCCGCTCAAGCTCCATATTGTCCAAAACCTGTGCCTGCATTTCTCTACTGGTGAGAAGTCCGGTTTTTTCTATAATTCTGTCTGCCAGAGTTGATTTACCATGGTCAATATGTGCAACAATGCAGAAATTTCTGATTTTGCTCTGATCAATGTGTGTCATACGTACCTCCGTCAAGCTTATGACCGGGCAAAGCCCGCATTTCCTTGTACAGTTTATCACAAATCGCCGTCAAGCACAATGGCAAGGATATGAGCCAAAGGGTCACAGGCATTCATGATTTCTTCCACCGTATTGTTTTGTGCTCCCAGCTCGATCAGCATACTCTTGGGCTTTAAATGCAAATTGTATCGATAAGCCTTCAGATAAATCTTTCGTGCTATTCCGGGATAATATTCGTTTGCAGCCACCTGTGCCTGAAAAGAAAAAGACAGATTCTCCTGTATGTAGGGATTTTCTAAATATGTAATATCTCCGCTTTTGCGGGAACAACTGAGTCCATTAAAAAACATAAACCTTGCCGTGGGACGTCCCTGCAGATCCATAACCAGCTTCCGCTCCCCTGAAACTGCATCCCGATGCAGGTCAATGACCACCTCAATGGTTGGATTTTCTGCCAGAAGCTCTTCAATTTCCGGTAACGCCTTTGCATAGGCATCCTCCCTTACCGCATCATACACGCCGGTATGGTGAAGCACCTGAAAACCGTATTTTTCCCGAAGCAGCTCTGTCAGCTTTTCGCCTGCCCCCACAATGGTCGTGGAGGAATCTCCATCAACCGAATCTGCAAATGCCTCGCTGGCATGGGTATGATAAATCAGTATCTGCGGTCCCTCTACACTGCGATCAACCGACAGATCCTGATAAAGCAGCTGGTTCAGTCCCACATACTCCTCCTTTAGACGGGTAGCGCTGTCCACTGCATAAAAATTGGAAACCATTGCCTCATAATCCCATTCTTCAGACCAGTCATAGGTATAGGAAGGGATGTGGGGCATTTGAAACGGAACCGGAAGACTCTCCTTACTATCTTCCACCTGCTGTTCCTCTCCTCCCGGATCATCTGCATCATCCTCATCTGTGTTATGTAAACCATTTTCCCTTTTCATTTCGTCAAGTACACTGCCTTCTATATGAAGCGCATCCTCCCCATAATCCAGCTTTTCTTCCTCAATATTCTTGCAATCCTCATCCACGCCCTCATGCTGCACAATCCGCTCGGCTGTCAGCAAATCCTCCCGCCGGGGCTGCTCCTCTTCGATTAGAACTGCGTAATGGTACAGGGGGAATTCCTTCCACATACAGTTTTCCAGACCTTGTACCAAATTCCCGCCTGTCCCCTTCTCCTCCAAAAATGCCGGTAATTGAAAATACGCTCTTTCCATCTGTTTTCGAAAAAGAATGGCTGTTTTTTCCATCAAGACGGACTGCTTATCACTCTCATCCTCCCTGCTTCGGGCTACATTGATACAGCTGCACAGGATGCAGGCAAAAATAAGACCCGTGATGCCCCACTTTCTGATCATCTGATTCCAATGCTTCCCTCTCACTGCACGCACCTCACTACGGAAGTATATGCTTATCCCGAGACATTCATTCAAATTTCAAGAGCACTGTTAATCGCATTACAGATAATATGGCTGATCTGCTTAATCTCATAATCCACATCTTTTCCCGTCACATACATATTGTAGAGTTCTCCCAAACCGACAAATAATTCATCCTGTACCTTAAGCGGCTCTTCTCCCGCAAGCTGCAGCATTTTTTCGAAAGCATCACTTACGATTGTTGCTGCATCCACCACCGTAGGTACACCAATAGCAATTACAGGGACGCCAAGACTCTCCTGCGTAATCGCGTTTCTGTGATTTCCCACACCTGATCCCGGATGAATTCCCGTATTGGTTATCTGGATTGTACGGTTTAATCTTTTGGTAGACCGCGCGGCAAGCGCATCAACAATGATCACCACATCGGGATGGGTCATTTCCACCACTCCTCTTATGATTTCCTGGGATTCCATTCCGGTCTTTGCCATAACACCCGGTATCAATCCACTGATCATATGAATACGGCTCTGATTATATGCCGCCTTTCCGTATTCCCTGACCATATGACGGGTAATGGTCAGATTATCTACCACGTTAGGTCCCAGCGCATCTGCCGTCACATCCCGGTTCCCGAGCCCTACTACCATTACAGCCAATTCTTTCTCAATCCCCGGAATGATTGCTCTAAGCTGTCTTGCCAGTTCATCTGAGATTTCTTCATGATAATTCTCATCCGGAAGTGCCATTGCCGGTGCTTCCAGGGTAATATAGGTACCAATGGGCTTCCCCATTGCCTTGGAACCGTTTTTGGTCTCAATGATTACTCTTGTAAGCTTAATCTCGTTTTCCTCATCATACTCTTCCTCTACAGAAACACCTCTGCACCCTTCTGCACTTTCCTCCATGTTTTCTCTTGCTTCCAGGGCCAAATCCGTCCTTACCTTATAGCTACTCATGCTCCCTCCTGCACTCTTTTTTACTTCACGAAGACTGTTTTTTGCCTTTTTCTGACTAACTACAGTATTTTCCAAACTTTTGCTAATTATGTATTGACAGAGCTTACTTTTACCGCTAAAATAATATGCGTGTGTTTACATTAAGACGTCCGTGTCTCCGGCTTTAATGAAACATCTCAAGGAACTGATGATTTTAATAGGAGGTGTACATCGTGGCTAACATTAAATCTGCAAAGAAGAGAATTTTAGTAAACAGAACCAAAGCTGAAAGAAATAAAGCAATCAAGTCTGGCGTTAAGACAGCTGTTAAGAAAGTTACTGCTGCTATCGAAGCAAATGATAAGGCTGCTGCTGCAGAAGCTTTAGTTGCTGCTACAGCTACTATCGACAAAGCAGCTACAAAGGGTGTTTATCACAAAAACACTGCTTCCAGAAAAGTATCTCGTTTAGCTCAGGCTGTAAACAAGATGGCTTAATTTCTATTCATTTTAGAATAAACGGACATAGTAAAACCCGCTCATACCGTCATGTGAGCGGGTTTTTTTTAGGTAATTGTCTTGTGCATGCAACCGTTTACTTAATCGCATCCGCTGGTACCGCAGCAATCTCATTCTGCTGCGTTCCGCCGGTCAGCATCCCGATGTACCTTCCCTGCATGTCAAAAATACCACAGCCGGACATTCCGGGGCTAAAGCACGATTCTCCATAAAGCATATCCGTTCCGAATTCCTCTATGTATATCTTAGGCTCCAGAATCTGTCCTTCATACAGCTTCTTGTTCCACACATCCGATGCCATATCGATCATAAAGAAATAGTCGCCCTTTTGCGGGCTTTCGCCCGCTATTTCAATTGCTTGCAGATCCCGTTTTTCTTCCTCTGAGAGCGTCTGCAGATTTGCCTTTAGAAATCCGATATCTGCTTCCTCGGACAGCCACAAAACTTCACCACCACAGGACGCACCATTAAAAAAAGTCACGTAGCTGTCCTCATTCCAGTACTGCAATACGTGCCTGTTCGTTACAATAATCAGTTCATTTTCAGATACCTCCAGAAGGCTTCCGCTCCCATAGTGCCCGTCTGCCTGAATACGCACGCAGCTTGTCTGCACGCTCCAGGGATCAAATGCTTCCGTTCCCAACGTGGCCCCGGCATATTGGTCATGGGAAGCCGCCGTCATTACTATAACGCATGTTATTATTAGTAATCCAAGTACCTGACAGCTTTTCTTCTTCCATTCCATTTTCAATTCCTGTAAATCAAGCAGGACGATAAGCCGGGTTATGTCGTGAATGATCATCTATCTAGGACTGCTGTTACCAACAGTCTCAAGCGACCTACCTGAAAGCTCGCCGGGCAAGCTTAAACGCTTTCTGTTTGGTCTTGCTTCGGATGGGGTTTACATGTGCCCTGCCCGTTACCGTGC
>JAUNDN010000083.1 GCA_030526045.1 Bacillota bacterium
AATATCGAAATGATCCTGCATACATTCGATCAGATTTTCGGTGGAAAATAATAGAGTTAGTGTAAAATTTTAATTGGCAAAAATAATGGGAAGTAGAATTAACCACTTCCCAATCATACAGTTTTTCTTTATGATGTTAATTGTCCAGAAAAACACGTAAAGGAGACTGCATGATGAATACTATTTTAGCGGAGAATCTCGTATCTTTCAAGGAATTGGAGCAAAAAATTTTTGCATATGTTTGTGAACTCGGTAGGGAAATCACTCAGATTATGTTGGAGAGCTATGATAAAGAGCTTGCAGAAGGAAGAGACAAAAAAATTTATCGTGATAAAGGGACCAGAGACACCAGCATAAAAACAGTATATGGTGAAGTTTCTTACTCAAGAAGAGTCTATCGGACAGAGAACGAAGAGGGTCAGGTGGAATATATTTATCTTTTGGATCAAGCCATGCAGATGGATAAAATTGGCCTGATTTCAACGAATCTGGCAGAAAAGATAGCTTTGACGATCACGGAATCCCCATACCGTGTAACAGCTGATATCATTAACGAAACTTGTGGACAATATATCAGTCCGCAAGGCGTATGGAATCTTGTACAACGGCTGGGTGAAAGAATTGATGAGGAAGAAACACATGCCGTACAGCAGATGAATGCAGACCAGTCAGAAGGCGCTAAGGCTATACCGGTACTCTTTGAAGAAATGGACGGGGTATGGCTTCACATGCAGGATGAACATCACAAAAGAATGAAGAAACAGGAAATGAAAGTGTTCACCATGTATGAAGGATGGGATGCGGAGAAAGAAAAGGAAAACCGCAGTACACTTGTAGGGAAAACCATGCTTGCAGGAATGGAAGACAGCAACACCTTTCATGAGAAACGGGAAGCCTGTATCCGCCAGAAATATGATGCAGATGAGATTGGACAAAGAATCTTAAATGGAGACGGAGGAAGCTGGATAAAAGAGCCTTATGACGCAGATGTTATTTTTCAATTAGACCGATATCATATCCATCAGGAAATCCTGAGAAAGATAAAAGACAAGAAGGCGCAGAAAGAAATCCGTGAGCTGTTTGAAGCGGAGGAAATCGAAGAAATGCTGTATTATATAGACGTATATTCGACCAGTGTGGAAAGTCCGGATGAAAAGGATAAGGCAAGCAAACATGCAAGAGAATTGTTACAGTATCTGAAAAACAATAAGCATGGATTGCTGCCTTATGACAAGCAGGGGATAAAGATACCTGAGCCATCGGAGGGGATTGTATACAAGCACATGGGAGTACAGGAGAGCCAGAACTGCACGGTCATAACAATGCGAATGAAGCACCGGAGAATGAGATGGTCAAAAGCAGGTGCGAACAATCTCGCAAAAGCGCTTTACAGAAAAGAAAACAAGGAATTGATAAATACAATTGAACGCTACACAGATGGATTGATATTTACGATGCAAATGCGGGAAGTGATAGAAATTCTAAGTGCTGCAAAAGCACCGAAAAAGGATGGAAAGGGAAATCCTTATGCAGACAGGATCCGGATGCATATGCCGTTACTGGACGCAATGCAAAGCGCGTCGACCAAGGCATTTATGAGAGCGTTTAATAGTTAAAAAGATGTATGGAAGTACAAAGAAAGGCTTAGTCCTCTTGATTACAGATAAGCTGTCGGAACAGTTTCCTGTCAAGGGTGCGCTGCACCACATGTGGCTTCGCCCTTGACAGAAACTGCTCCGGCAGCTAAGAGGCAGACAAGAGGACTAAGCCTGAAACTGCCATCAATGACGGCGGTTTTAAAAGAAAATGTGTTGGTCATAAAGAAAAATGAATAATTGCCAACGTTTACTTGACACAAACACATCTTCGGGAGCACTTGAAAATGCAGTATTCCTATGTTATATTAAAGGATAGA
>JAUNDN010000084.1:0-610 GCA_030526045.1 Bacillota bacterium
ATGACATATACTGCTGGCTGACCTGTTGAACGGTCATAATGCCTTGATCGTAGAACTTTTTGAGCTTTTTCAGCTTCCTACGTTCTCGTACAATACTGTCATGGTCCGGTTTCATAATCACTTTTCCGGTATCCGTGAGGAAATATTTTGTTTTGAGATAAGTAAAACCTCGACTGATTTTCACAATCTGGGTTTTCTTTTTATTCGGGATGATGCCGAGTTCATCGTACATCATAAACAGTTGGTCTCTATATTCCAGCAGTTTTTCCTTGTCCCTGAGTATGATATACGAATCATCGTTGTAACGATTGAAATACTTCAAACCCCAACCGTCTTTGATCTGGTGATCTATTTTGTTCGGATAGGAGACTGCGTAAATCTGGCTATCCTCTGGTCCAATATACAGCCCCATGCCTTTTTCATCATCAGGCTTATCCATGTTTGCGGCATTGATAAAAAGTTTTGTAAGGGCATTAAGCTGTGGATCGTATACATACTTGTCGATTATCTCCATCAAGGGCTCATGGAGAATGTGGTCAAAGTATCCTTTAAAGTCAATAATCAGAATGTACCCTTCATTGCTTCCGGTTTCTCGGAAATACTTATGCAG
>JAUNDN010000084.1:620-1879 GCA_030526045.1 Bacillota bacterium
CCACGCATCTTGAAAGCGAGAATGATACGCCTTTCCCTTTAAGGCTGGCACCGTTGTCATAAATCAGATTGTTAGATAAGATTGGTACAAGAGCATTGATACACGCTGAGCGTCGAATCACACGTTCTGCATAATGTAAACTGTGTACATGCCGTCTCTTCCCTCGTTCAACAATCCAAAACACGAAAAATCCGGTGCAAATATCTTTCCCGGAGTATAGATCTCTCGACTGCTTTACTGCATACTTTATGAAGTGAGCATTATATCTGGCTACAGATGCTTTCCATAGGACACCTTTTCTTGAATCAAAATTGGCTCGAATAAGAGCAGGAACAGAAGCCACCCGGTTGAAATCATTGTATTTGTCCAACTTTTTTCGCCGCTTAGCTTCCCTTGCTGCCTTACGTCGTTGGTACCTGGCCTCATGTCTTTCTGCACTATTCATTGTATAGCATACCTCGCAGAGTGTTATTGTAGGGGCGCGTTGTGTTCTCCTTTGCGGCACTGGCCATGAAATCTGGTACTTAGCTGGATTCCAAACAGCGTATATTATCGCCATCCCAGACCATGCAAGAAGCGTCCGCCCAGCCGCGTCAAGGCATATATTCACCCGTTTCACACGGGACGGTTATCTTCTCCTTCCATGAAAATTTTTAATAAGGGCTCTTGTTTTCTGTCTAAAAAGACCTACTCTATACTCGGCCCCACAATAGTTACCTGGAATCAGACATTTTCTGGAATCAGACGGGCGCGCCGATCCACGTGTTGGATGCATTGTTGTTGTTGGCATTCCCGTTGTTGTTGACATTCGCGAAATTGCTGGTGTTGCCAGCGTTAGCGGAGAGAAGCCACCAGTTGTTGCGGCCACATTATTCAGAAAATAACCTATAATCATTATTACTTCCTTTTCAGAAGTTTTACATTGTTTTTACATCCTTGGAGTAGTCTTTCTTCAAGCTCCAGCATTTTTCCAATTTCATCAATTTTGTTCTCAATGCGAACACGATCTTTGTATCCGGGGTTGCCCGGTTCGATGTGTAGCGTATCCCACCATACATCCACCATGGCACCTTGCAGCCGTTCATATATTTTGTCCACATATTTTATACAAACCTTAAAAGCGGTTTTCTTATCCGCAACAAGGTTTGCAGAATACGGATATATGCCGTTTGCATCCATGATAGCGTCAATCATAGTCTGCACCAGATTGATGGTAGGGTAGGCATACACGGAACGCCACCTCTTTGGAAGATTCTTTT
>JAUNDN010000014.1:0-33249 GCA_030526045.1 Bacillota bacterium
GATTTTTATTTGCCTAAATCTATGGAAAATAGTTTACCATTTACAAAATATTGCCCGAATAGAATAACCACCCAAAATCTTTCATAATAGAGTCAAGCTCTCGTAGTCTTTTACTACGAGTCAAAAACTCAAGGAACGTAAAAGTTAGATACTTTTACTACGAGAAGGAGGATTTCTATTATGGCAAGATACCAAAGTCCCAGCCGTTCTGATGAAGAATGGTTCAGAATCATCAACGAATGTCGTCGCAGTGGCCTTTCTGATTCCCAGTGGTGCAAACAGCACGATATTCGAGAGTCAACTTTTTTCTGCGCAGTCAGTAGACTTCGTAAGAAGGCTTATGCGATTCCGAATCGCGACAAATCTATTGATATCCTTCCGGACTCACTTCCCAAACAGGAGGTGGTCCGAATAGATATAGACCCGGAACCTCTACAACTGAGTAAACCGGAACCAATGCAGGTAATGCCTGCAACGTACCTTGACAATTCACATACAATTGAAATCGATGTTCATGGGATTAACATTCGTGTCTTCAACAGCGTTGACAGAGAACTTTTAAAAACAGTTCTCTCAGCCTTAGGAGGTGCCTGATGTTAGGTGATATATCAGGAGTAAGAGAAATCTATATCGTAACCGGATACACCGACATGCGCAAGTCGATCGATGGACTCTGTGCCATTATTGAGGAACAGTTTTCCATGAGTGTTACTTCCAGCTGTCTCTATCTGTTCTGTGGTAAGAAATGCGACCGTATCAAAGCACTTATCCGGGAGCCGGATGGCATTACCCTTCTATATAAAAGACTGTCAGTTTCCCATGGAAGATATCGCTGGCCCAGGAACAAATCCGAGGTAAGGAACCTCACCTGGCAGGAGTTCGACTGGTTAATGTCAGGGCTTGATATAGAGCAGCCAAAGGCCATAAAGGTGGATTACAATGCTGCATCATAACGCTCGAAAAACATGATATTTACGGCATTTCCAGACATTTTCTTCTGTAAAAATCTCCTCAAAAATGGTATAATAAAGACAGTTAAAAACACCGTTTTGAGGTAACAACAGTGGCCAAGAATTCTCTGGAGTCCCGCCTTACCCTGCAGGGAGATATGATCATCCAACTAAATAAAACGATACTATCTCTGCAGCAGGCAAATGCGCAGGCTTTGGAGAGCTTTAATGCGAAAGAAGCTGCTCTGTTACAGGAGATTCAAAAACTCCGGGAGCAGAACGAATATCTTACCAAGAAGCTCTTTGGCAAATCCAGCGAGAAAAGTTCCTGGGATATGGAAGGTCAGATGAACCTCTTTAATGAGTTAGAGAAGGAACAGGATCTTTCGCTTATCGAAGAAGAACAGGAAGAAACTCAGACAGTAACATTTACTGTACGCAAGGGACGTTCTACTGATAAGGACCGTTACGCAGGACTTCCGGTGGAAAAGAAGTATCTTGATGTACCGGAAGAGGAACGCTTCTGTCCGGAATGTAATTCTCCTTTGGAAGAAATCGGTGAAACTTTTGTACGCAGAGAACTGAAGTACAAACCTGCTTCCTTTAAGGTAGTCGAATACTATAGCAGGAACTATAAATGTCCGGCTTGTTCCCCTAACGTGAAAACACCTGTCATTATCCAGGGCAAGGATGGAAAACCACATATGCTTCATGGAATGGCTTCTGCGTCTACTGTTGCCTGGATCATGTATCAGAAGTATGTTAATGCGATGCCCTTGTATCGTATTGAAAAGGACTTTAAACAGTATGGTGTAAACATCACCAGAGCAACGCTGGCCAACTGGGTAATCCAGAACACGGAACGTTTCCTTTCACCCTTCTACAGTTATCTTCACAGAAAACTGCTGAAGCGTATCTACATCATGGCTGACGAATTATGTGAAGCTCCACATAACTCGTCTTATGAAAAGCTCTGCATTATGTAGAGTTATCACGCTTATGTCCCATTTATCAGTATATTAGCACAACTAAACTCTACATAATCTATTGGCGATATCCTCTGTGAAAGGAGGATAGCACCATGTCACATAATTCAAAAATAGTTTTACGCTATTCGCAGTACAAACCAATTCTGAACAATTATCTATCATTACCGGAATTCCAAGAAAAAGCAGCTGAAACCATGCGTGGTAAACGTGTCACCATAACTTCCCTTTGCAACTATCTTGGGGATTCGGGAGTTGCATCTTTTCAGGAGTGTCACCCCAAAAATGTAACAAGTTTTTTGGATAGTATTTCCAGTCTGTCATCTTCTACAAAAAGTGGAAAACTTTTTATTCTTCGTCATTTTCTCAATTATCTTTATAATGAAAACTACATCATTTTCTCTGGAAATGAGCTTTTTCCTGTTATTGTTTCAAATAAAAGGGATCGAATTCTTTCATTCTATTCTGAAACAGAAATCAAAAAACTCATATCGTGTGTCAACAACCATACTGTCAAGGGTAAAAGAGATTTGCTTATTGTGTTACTGGCTGCTGAACTCGGAATACGTTCAGGTGATATCTGTCGGCTCAAGATCTCTGATATTCACTGGGAACGCAATACTATCGAATTCATTCAATTCAAAACCAGTGTTTTTATTCAACTTCCTTTACTGGAAAATATAAAGTTTGCCCTAATTGATTATCTTAAAAATGCCAGACCTACATGTGAAACGGATTTACTATTCGTAGGTATAAAAAACAACTATCAAATGATTGGTGCAAGTCAGATGCATTCTGTAGTATCAAAATACTTCATCCTTGCTGGCATTGATATTTCCAAACGAAAGCATGGTCCACATGCTCTCAGACACTCTTTAGCCAGTAACCTCTTAATGAACAATACACCTATGCATGTCATAAAGGATGTACTGGGACATACAAATCTTAACACCACACGTGTGTATCTAAATATTGATTTCAATACTTTGCAAAATTTTGCATTGGAGGTTCCTTATGAAAACAATAACTGACATTAATTTCCCAGAGGAATTCAAATCTCAAGCTGAAGAATATATATCCTATAAACGTTCTCTCGGATTTAAGTTTCCGATGGATGATCAGCGAAGACTGTTATACATGCTGAACCACGTATACATCCATAATCATAATGATGTTACCCATCTAACCAAAGAAGTTGTTGATTCATTTCTATCTCTATCAATTGGTAGTAAACCACGAACACTTCATGCAAATCAATCTTTTATTCGCCAGTACGGTTTGTATCTGCAATTGAATGGTTATGATTCCTATGTATACCCGGACAAACTCATACAATGCCCTAAAGATTTCGTACCATATATTTTTACAAAAGAAGAAATACATAGCATTTTCACGTTTGCTGATCAAATAGGACCAAATAAGAACAAATTTATCAATACACCATTCATTTATCCTGCTGTTTTTAGGCTCCTTTATGCATGTGGAACCAGAGTTGGTGAAACTTTATCTCTAAAAACTGATGACGTTAATCTCGAAGAAGGGATTATCACTATATTAAATGGAAAAAATAAAGTCTCACGTATGATTCCAATGTCTGATTCACTTACTAAATACTTAAGAATGTACAACCACAGAGTAGACCGCACAGATGGTAATCCATTCTTTTTTCCGGCTCGTCATGGCGAACACTATTCTCCAACAACAATTCGAAATACTTTTCGTAAAATCTTGCAACAGGCAGGTGTTCGTCAACTTTCCAACGGAAGTTATCCGCGTATACATGATTTAAGACATACATATGCAGTTCATGCCTTGGAGTCGTCAATAAGCAAGGGAATGGATCCTTATTGTTCATTACCGGCTCTTAGCACTTACATGGGGCATAAAGGAATAGAATCCACGGAATATTATCTCAGATTAACCAAGCAATACTTTATCGATGTCTTAAATTATACACAAGAACAAGCAAATACTATTTTCCCGGAGGTGTGATGATGAATTCTTTAACATCCAATATCACGATGTTTTTTACCAACTATCTTTCAAACACAGTTGGATATTCCAAAAATACAATCAAATCTTATAGAGACACTTTTGTTTTACTCTTCTTATATGCAGAAGAAGAACATCTTATAAAGCGCGGAAAAATTTCTATTGAGCTATTTTACAAGGACACTATCGTAGCATTTCTTGAGTGGCTTGAATTAAAACGTGGAGCCTCGGTCTCAACCAGAAATCAGCGCTTGGCAGCATTGAAATCCTTTAGTCGGTATATGTCATTGACCACCATAGAATACCTTGATATTTTTCAAGCTGTTTTGGATATTCCGCCCAAGAAAGGACCATCTAAAACAGTAGATTATCTAACTGTAGAAGCGATTACACTGTTACTAAAGGAGCCAGATGCGGGCAGCTATAGTGGTATACGGGACTTAGCAATCCTTTCATTGCTTTACGAGTCAGGCTGTAGAGTACAGGAACTGATTGATTTAAAATATGGCGATTTATCACTAAATTCACCTGCAACAATTAATGTAACAGGAAAGGGAAATAAAGCAAGAATTATCCCCATAAGTAATAAAGTAGTTTCAATTCTGAACAAATACACCGTAATGTATAAAATCTCCGACAGTACGGAAATGTTATTTACAAACAAACAAGCAAAGCCACTTACCAGATCAGGAATTGCCTACATATTAAAAAAACACTCTGATTCCGCACGGACAAAAAATCCTCAGATATTTGGAATGGCCCCTATTCATCCACATGTATTGAGACATTCTAAAGCAATGCATCTTCTTGAAAGCGGCGTTAATCTCATATATATCCGTGACTTTTTGGGACATTCATCTGTTATAACCACGGAAATATATGCAAAATCAAATCCAGAAATCAAGCGCAGATATCTTGAAAAAGCAGCATCAAACATTGATATTTCAGTAAATAAATTCTCCGAAAAAGAAAAAGAAACTTTATTGGAGTGGTTAAAACACAACATTTGATTATGTAAAGTTATCTTGGCAGAAAGTCTCATAATAATGGGGGACTTTCTGTCAACTCTACATAATGCAGAGCTTTTCATAAGACGAGACCACCGTTCAGGTGCTTCATGAGGAAAGCAAACGAGCAGAAAGCACTTCTTACATGTGGCTGTTCAGAACCGGAGAAGATGGTTATGAACCCATCATTCTTTACAAGTATTCTCCGACCAGAGCCGGAGAAACAGCCGTAGATTTTCTGGAAGACTTTTCAGGTTACATCATGTGTGACGGATACAGTGGTTACAATAAGTTGAAGAAAGCCAAGCGAACCACTTGCTGGTCTCACGTAAGGAGATATCTTCTGGATGCCATTCCGAAAGGGAAAAAGATGGATTACACACTCCCGGCAGTACAGGGAGCCATGTATATCGACAAACTTTTTCATTTGGAGAAAGAAATCAAAAAAAAACACAAAAACGACTTTGATGCCATCAAAGCAGCCCGCCTCGAGAAAGAAATGCCTGTTCTGGAGGGATTTTGGGCGTGGTTTGAAAAACAGCACCCAACCAAAGGTACCAGAATGGATAAGGCCATTACTTATATCAAAAACAGAAGGTCTGACATGATGACTTATCTGGAAGATGGTCGTTGTAGTTTCTGTAATAACTTAAGTGAAATCGAAATCAAACCGGTAGCTCTGGGCAGAAAGAATTATCTCTTCTCTGATACAGTTGCTGGAGCTGATGCAAGTGCCACAATCTATTCTCTAGTGGAAACGGCAAAAGCAAATGGACTAAACATGTACCATTACCTCTGGTATCTGTTAGAAAAACTTCCGGAAACAGATCTGTCCGATGAAGCCTTTGAAAGATACCTTCCATGGAATCCGGAAGTAAAAGCGAATCTGGAAGAATGGGCAAAGAAACTTCTGGAAGACTAAATATCAAATGTATGTGAATTGTCAAGGTGCCTTGGCCATAGAAATATGGCTGGGGTATTTTTATTTCAACGAACCAAAAGGTTCAGAGAAATCAAAAATTGGCTTAAAGCAGCCAACGGCTGAATTTTAAGCGCTTACGAAACATGTAACTCGAATTGCACAAATCGCGCGATGAATAATCCGGGATGAAATCCATCACCTGTCCGGCATATGGAAATCACTAATCCGTTTAGTAGGAAATCGCGTTTCCGTTAAAAAGGAAATCGCTTTATCTATAAAAACCTTATAATGAGGTCATGCACCAGTTGGTGTAAATTCATTATAAGGAGATCACGCTTATGACCAAGTACAGAGAAATCATTCGCCTTACCGGCCTGGGATTCTCACAACGCGATATCATGGCCAGCTGTGGTGTCGCACAGAAAACTGTCGTCAAGGTTCAGAAACGTGCCAGAGAATTAAAACTTTCATGGCCTCTTGATGAAGCAATGACTGACACGGAGCTGCAAAGGCTCATGTTCTCCAAAGAGAACAAAGTATCACCTAACAAGCGTATGCCTGACTACGCTTACATCCACAAGGAGCTGCTCCGCAATGGAGTCAGCAAAAAGCTTCTGTGGACAGAATACATGGAGGACTGCCGTGCCAACGGCGACGAACCGCTCATGTATTCCCAGTTCTGCTATCACATCCAGCAGGATGAGCAGAAACGACGTGCTACCATGCATATCAATCGCAAACCCGGCGAACAGGTTGAAGTAGACTGGGCAGGGGACCCTGCAGCAATCATTGACCCGGATACCGGAGAAATCATTAAAGCCTATATATTTGTCGGCGTGATGACCTACAGTCAGTATGCATATGTGGAGGCATGTCTGGATATGAAGCAGAAATCATGGATTAATGCCCATGTCCATATGTACGAATATTTTGGCGGTGTTGCCAGGATACTCGTACCGGATAACTGCAAGACTGCAGTTGTTCATAATGGTGGATTTAAGGACCAGCAAATCAATGAAACCTATCAGGAAATGGCTGAACACTATGGCACCGCTATTATTCCGGCGCGTGTCAGGGCTCCCAAGGACAAGCCGAATGCTGAAGGAACGGTAGGAAACATATCTACCTGGATTACAGCAGCACTTCGGGATGAACAGTTCTTCTCCCTTGCCGAATTAAACCGGGCAATCAGAGATAAGCTGGAACTGTTCAACCAAAGGCTCTTTCAGAAGAAAGAGGGTAGTCGGCGAAGCTTATTTCTTGGGGAAGAAAAACCATTGCTGGCACCATTACCTGCTACCCGTTTTGAACTGAGTGACTGGAAAACAGCCACCGTCCAGTTCAATTATCACATATCTGTGGACGGAATGCTATACTCAGTTCCTTATGAATACATCAAAAAGAAAGTTGATGTAAAGGTAACAGATACCACTATTGAAATTTTCTACAACCATAACCGCATTGCTTCCCACCGCCGTCTGAAAGGACGTACCGGGCAGTACAGCACCATTACCGAGCATATGCCGGAAGACCATCAGAAATATCTGGAATGGAACGGTGACCGCTTCCGTAAGTGGGCTGAGCGGATTGGTATAAATACGTACACTGTAGTCAATGCGATATTGACCTCCAAAGGTGTGGAACAACAAACTTACCGGAGCTGTATGGGGCTTCTAAAGCTTGCAGAGAAATACTCAGATGCATTGCTGGAAGCTGCCTGTAAAAGGGCATTATCCTATACAGCATCGCCGAGTTACAAGAGTATAAAAAACATCCTTGTAACCAGTTCTGAAAAACTGATATCGGGAACACCCGATACCAAGGCAACACCAAAAGCACACGGCATCACAAGAGGTGCCGATTACTATCGGAGGTAAATACATATGACAAATCAGAGTACAATTGATAAATTAATTGAAATGCGTCTTACTGCTATGGCAGATGCATTTCGCAACCAGCTGGATGATCCAAAGCTTAAGGATATTCCTTTTGAGGATCAGTTCGGTATGCTGGTAGATATCGAATACAGCAGCCGTAAAAACAATCGTCTCAAGAGGCTGATAAAGAGTGCCGGATTCGATCAGCCGGAAGCCAATATCATGGATATCAACTACACTTCCGGGCGCAAGCTGAACAAGGAACTGATTCACAGACTTGCTACTTGCGAATATATATCTGAACACCGGAATCTCTTTATTACCGGTGCTACAGGCTGTGGCAAGACTTACATGGCCTGTGCTTTTGGCATGGAGGCTTGTAAGCAGTATTACAATACCAGGTATGTCCGCCTTCCTGATCTGCTTATTGACTTAGAGATAGCACGGACAGATGGCAACTACAAAAAAGTTATGGCTAAGTATGCCAATCCTTTTGTCCTGATTCTGGATGAATGGCTTCTATTGAAACCAACGGATTCAGAACAAAGGGATATCTTCGAACTGCTCCACCGGAGACGCAAGAAATCTTCAACAATTTTCTGCTCTCAGTATGAATTCGAGGAGTGGTATGACCAACTGGGTGGTGATGACAGTCCTCTGGCAGATGCAATCATTGACCGCATTGCCCATGATAATTATCGCATCAACATCACAAGCATAGATGCCGAGCATGACATCTCAATGCGTGAGGTCTATGGATTAGACAAAACATTACGCGAGTAAACCGCCGCAACGTAACGGCATCGTAATATTCGGTTGATTAGAACTGATTAGAATGCTGATGTTGATAAACAAAATAATAAAAAATTTAAAACATGACATACAGTTGACGTGGTTTATATAGTATTATAAGAATTATTAAGGGGAAAATCATGAAAATAGACAGGCAGATTGGCATTTTATCAATGCTGTTACAAAGGGAAACGGTTACTGCACCTTATTTGGCGAAAAAGTTTGAGGTTTCCCGGCGAACCATAAACAGGGATATCGAAGATTTGTGCAAGGCGGGAATTCCGATTGTAACAAAACAGGGAGTAAGTGGCGGTATCTCCATTATGGAGAACTATAAATTGGATAAGACACTATTTACACAGGCAGAAATGCAGGATATTCTAGCAGGACTGCGCAGTCTGGATAGCGTGAATGGAACAAATCGTTATGGACAATTGATGGAAAAGCTGTCAGTTGGTTCATCTGATTTTATGGTGGGTAACCAGTCGGTATTGATTGATTTATCTTCTTGGTATAAGGATTCGCTTGCACCTAAAATCGAATTGATACGCACATCTATTGACAAATGCAGAAAACTGGAATTCATTTATTATTCGCCTAAAGGAGAGTCTGTTCGTTGCATTGAGCCATATTATCTGATTTTTCGGTGGTCAAGTTGGTATGTATGGGGTTGGTGTGTAAAACGCAGAGATTTTCGATTATTCAAATTGAACCGAATGGACCGAGTGAAAATATCGGAGCAGGAGTTTTCCCGAAGGCAGGTTCCAATGCCGGATTTAAGTGATGAGAGAATATTTCCCGGTGGAATAAAGGTCAAGGCATTATTTGAGCAGGACTGTAAATGGAGATTGGTAGAGGAATTTGGAACGGAAAGTTTTAAAGTGCAGCAGGATGGAAAACTTCTATTTCAAGCAGATTACACAGATAAGGAGAACCTGATCACCTGGCTTTTGTCTTTCAGGGAAAAGGTAGAATTACTGGAACCAGAAGAAATACGGGAGGAGATTAAGGTCAGCATCGAATGTATGAAAAAGAAATATGAAGGAGAACTGATATATGAGGTACACATGGATTGACGAATATTTACTTAGTAAGGCAGGAGTGACAAAAGATATCCAAAAGGATTGGAATTGGATTCGCTACCAAATAGGTGGGAAAATGTTTGCAGCAGTCTGTTTGGGTGAGGATGATGAGCCATATTATATTACACTGAAGCTTGAACCATCAGAAGGCGATTTCCTGCGGCAACAGTACGAGGATATCATTCCCGGATACTATATGAATAAAATCCATTGGAATTCAATAAAGCCGGATGGTGAAGTGCCTGATGATTTGTTGAAGGACTTACTGGATAAATCGTATCAGCTTGTGCTTGAAGGATTTAGTAAAAAGAAACAGCGGGAAATATGCGCAAGGAGCGTATAAAAATTTAAAGAAAGGATGAAAAAGATGGCATTTGATTTTAAAAAAGAGTACAAGGAATTTTATATGCCGAAGAATAAACCGGAAATTGTAAAAATTCCTCCTATGAATTATGTAGCAGTTCGAGGAAAGGGAAATCCTAATGTAGAGGGAGGGGATTATCAGCAGGCAATAAGCATTTTATATGCAGTTGCTTATACATTGAAAATGAGCTATAAGACAGATTACAAAATTGAAGGATTTTTTGATTATGTAGTACCGCCGTTGGAAGGCTTCTGGTGGCAGGATAATATCAAAGGGATTGATTACAGCAGTAAAGATACCTTTAATTGGATTTCTGTTATTCGTTTGCCTGATTTTATAAGTGAAAAAGATTTTGCTTGGTCGGTACAAACGGCAACTGATAAGAAAAAGATAGATTGTTCACCGGCAGAGTTTTTAACGGTTGATGAGGGACTTTGTGTCCAGATTATGCATCTGGGTTCGTTTGATTCGGAACCCGCAACAGTAGCTATGATGGACGATTATCTGAAGGAGCAGGGCTATGAGAATGATATAAATGAACAGCGTATGCACCATGAAATTTATATGACGGATGCAAGAAGGGTTGCTCCTGAAAAATGGAAAACTGTTATCAGGCATCCAATCAAGAAAGCATAAGAGTAAAAAGAATATATTTATCAGCAGAATCTTTTAAAAAAAATTATTGACTCTGCATTTACCTCTTCTTTTGCAAATTATTGTGGGAATTATACTCTGGATATGGTACAATAAATATAGCTGAAATATTCAGCAGAGGGTAAAAACTATGTAATGGCTAAAGGAGGAAGGTTATGGCAAACAGATTTGTGCTAAATGAAACATCTTATCATGGGGCTGGAGCAATTAATGACATTGCAACAGAGGCAAAAGGAAGAAATTTTGGAAAGGCATTTGTATGTTCTGATCCCGACTTGGTGAAATTTGGGGTAACAGGTAAAGTGTTAAAGGTCTTGGACGATGCCGGGCTTACATACGAATTATATTCCAATATCAAGCCAAATCCCACGATTGAGAATGTGCAGACTGGTGTAGAGGCTTACAAGAAGTCCGGTGCAAATTATATTATTGCGATCGGTGGTGGTTCTTCCATGGACACAGCCAAAGCAATTGGTATTATTATCAACAATCCTGATTTCGCAGATGTGGTAAGCTTGGAGGGCGTGGCTCCTACCAAAAACAAATGTGTGCCGATTTTTGCCGTACCGACTACAGCCGGAACTGCAGCAGAAGTTACGATTAACTATGTTATTACCGATGCAGAGAAAAACCGTAAAATGGTCTGTGTGGATCCGAAAGATATTCCGGTAGTTGCCTTTGTGGATCCGGATATGATGTCTTCTATGCCCAAAGGATTGACGGCGGCAACCGGTATGGATGCGCTGACACATGCGATTGAGGGATATATTACCGCAGGAGCGTGGGAGCTATCTGACATGTTCCATTTAAAAGCAATTGAAATCATCTCTCGTTCATTAAGAGGTGCGGTAGCTAATACCCCGGAAGGTAGAGCCGATATGGCTTTGGGACAGTATGTAGCCGGCATGGGATTCTCCAACGTAGGGTTAGGAATTGTTCACTCTATGGCTCATCCCTTAGGTGCACTTTACGATACACCTCATGGTGTGGCAAATGCAATTATTCTTCCGACGGTAATGGAATATAACGCAGAGGCAACGGGAGAAAAGTATCGTGAAATTGCAAGAGCAATGGGTGTTGCAGGTGTTGATTCCATGTCTCAGGAGGAATATCGCAAGGCTGCTATTGATGCCGTAAAACAGCTTTCTACTGATGTAGGTATTCCGACAGATTTAAAGGAAATCGTTAAGAGAGAAGATATTCCGTTCCTGGCACAGTCTGCATATGATGATGCATGCAGACCGGGTAATCCAAAGGAAACCAGTGTGGAAGATATTACAAAACTTTATGAATCCTTAATTTAAAAGTATCTATCAGAGGCCATAAGATGGGGGCAAGTATTCCTCATCTTATGGTCTCCTTTTTATCTCATAGTAGCCAAAGGACATAAGAGGTTTCACATATTTCACAACAAATTTGGTGTTTTATGAGAATAGTTTTGATAGTACTTACATTTTTTAGGAACGCATGCATATTCCTTTATCAGACGGATTGATGATAGAATTTATGCAGGAGACATACCATTAACAACCATGTAAACCGCCGGTTGACATTACTCATATAAATAGCGTTTCTGATGTGGTGTTTTTTTCCTATCGGTTATGTAATGATTAATATTATGAAGGTTGTTGCTTCATCAACATATATGATTAGCAGAAGGAGAACTGTATGAGCTTAGGAAAAAACATTCAATATTTGAGAAAACAAAAGAAGATTACACAAGAACAGCTGGCAGAGATTATGTCTGTTTCCCGGCAGACAATATCCCGCTGGGAAGCAGATGAAATCATTCCGGAATTGAATAAGCTGGTAGTTTTAAGCGATGTGTTCGCTTGTAAACTGGACGCTTTGGTTAAGGAAGATATGATAGCCTGTGACGAGATTTATTCGGAGGTTACAATAAAAACAGTAAAAGCGTTTCGGATGGCAAGATATGTTATGGTTACGCCGAAGCCGGAGGATGATGTAAATGCATACATGGATAATTGGGCGCGGCAATCAGGTTTGTTGCAGCTTAAGCCGGATGCAATGAGAATCGGTTGGGATTTCCCATATGTTTCACCCGAGTTGCAAAACAGATTTGGTCTTCGTGGATATGTAGCAGCTTATGTTTTACCGGAGGGATTTGAAACGTGCTACCCCGGGGTGGAATTTGCCAATCAGGAAAAGGCTGATTATGCAGTAATTACCATACATGATCCTTTTGTGGCAGCCTTTGAACGAATCCCCAATGCTTACAAAAAGATCATGGAGTTTTTGCAGGCAAATGGATTCCGTGAAAAGCCGAAGGATGACGTATTATCTTGTTTTGAGTATGTGTACGAAAAAAACGGACTTACCTGTATGGATGTATATGTTCACGTGGATAGCGTTTCAAAAACTGATAGCTTTACGGATTTCTCGTAGCACTGGCTAAGACACCAAAAGGCAATCTACATGGGCGTTTCAGTTCTGAGCTCATTTACACCCATGTAGATTACATTTTTTTGGGGCTTTATGTCGCTCTTTTGAAAGAGATCTCTGACGGTAACAAATTCGTATCCCTGCTTCTTCAGCTCCGGTATAATTGTCTTAATGGCCTCAACGGTGTTGGTATTATCCGTCATATCGTGGAGTAGGATAATGAAACCGGGGTTTGCATCATGAAGCACTCTGTCAATTCTCTCCTGTACCGTGACGGAAGGCAACCAGTCCTCGCATCCATATCCGCAGATAAAGCCTAAATCGATGAGATCATACATTTTCTGGTCATAATCAATAAAGGGTGGTCTGAAGAACTCAGGTTTCTCCCCGGTAATCTCTTCAATGAGGTCAGTGGTATATTGAATTTCCTCAACGATTTCCTGTCTGCTCTGTTTCGGCATAGACTGGTGGGTTTTGGAGTGATTTTCGATAGAGCAACCCATATCGTGAGCGCGTTTCACCAAATACCTGGTTTCATCGGTAATTTGCTGACCAATGAGGAAAAAGCTTGCCACCACCCCATTCTCCTGTAAAACATCCAGAACCTGATCTGTGATTCCGATAGTCGGGCCATCATCAAAGGTTAATGCAACTAATTTTTGATCGGACATATTCATCCCCTCGCTTCTTTGGTTTTGTTTTCCCCTATTATATACCTGAATGAGATACTTTCCTAGTCTTTTCGATTAACTTGCCTATAGAAAAAGACCCTAAAATATAGTATGCTTTTACCAGAGCTTTCAAAAGAGAAAAGGGGTCTGGGAATGGTATGGAACCGGAGATAAAATGGCATGGAACCGCTTCGATAGAAATGAAAAATCAATCAGGAAGAATTTTGTTTGATCCCTTTGTACCTTTGAGGGGATCTACAGTATCTGTCTCTATAGAAGACTATGAGGGAATCAATGATATTTTTATCACCCACGGGCATCTTGATCATATCGTCAGTATTCCGGCACTTTTTCAAAAGAATCCGAACATCAGGATACACTGCACAAAGACTCCATATAAAACATTGGTGAAGAAGGGAATTCCGGAATCCAATTTGGTTCAAATCACGTTCGGAAGTGAAATGAGCGTCCACAATTTTAAACTGAAGGCTTATCACGGAAAGCATGCTATCCTTCCGGGACCATCCAAACAGCGTATATCCTATATGCTGAAATCACCTGCAAGAGGGAATCTGCCCTTTATTATTAAGGAAAACTGTTTGTGCAGAGAAAAGGGTGAAACGGTTTTTTATGAAATAGAGGCAGAAGGAAAGCGGATATCCTTAATGGGAAGCCTGAATTTGCGGGAGGAGATAGATTATCCGACAGGAAATGATCTTTTGATCCTTCCTTATAGTGGATGGGAAGATAATTTTCTCCCGGCAGTAAAAATCATAGAACGTTTAAAACCAAAGAGAATTCTGCTGGATCATTATGATGATACCTTTCCTCCGGTGACGCAGCCGGTAGATCTGTCTTTGATCCTTCAAAAATATGAAGGCAGGATTAAAGCTATGCAATTAAATCAGGCAGAGGTTTCATGGTAGACAAGGAGAAGGAAAAGAAATATGGGTATTAAGAAACAACTATTTACATGCAAAAGAAATGAACTTTTGATTCGTGGGGCACAATATTTCCCGGCGGATTTCGAGGAAGAGAAAAGCTATCCGGCAGTTATTTTAAGTCATGGATTCACAGGAATCTATACAGACGTGGATGACTTTTGCAGGGACTTTGCCCAAATGGGCTATGTGGCATTTTGCTTCAGCTTTTGTGGCGGGAGCAGATTTGATGCGGACGACAGTGTGAAAAGTGAAGGAAAAACCACGGATATGACAATCGGGACAGAGGTTGCAGATCTGCTTGCGGTTAAGGAATATGTGCAAAGTCTGCCATATACAGATAATAATAATCTGGTCTTGCTGGGATTCAGTCAGGGCGGATTTGTGTCCGGTCTGGCAGCAGCGAAGTGTGGAAACGAAATAGGGAAGCTGATTATGGTATTTCCGGCATTGTGTATTCCGGATCATGCCAGAAGAGGGTGTCTTGGCGGTGCGAGCTATGATGTGCAGAGGGTGCCGGAGATCATTGACTGCGGTAACATTACGTTGGGTAAGAAATTCCATGATACAGTAGTGGGAATGGATCCGTACCTGGAGCTGTCAGCTTATAAAGGTCCGGTTTTGATTCTGCAGGGGGTGGATGACAAAATCGTGGATTATTCTTATGCCATTCGCGCACAGGCAAACTATGAGAAAGGACAATGTCATCTGCAGCTGATTCAGCAAATGGGGCACGGCTATGATGAACAACAGCAAAAAAGTATTGTCGCTTCCATGAGGCAGTTCCTCTCGGGTAGGGAAGAAATTCTTACCATTCGGGTTGTGATCACACGCTGTGAATCTGTTGAAGAAAAAGACATGAGTAAGTGTGATGTTTACTTTACCGGATATTGCGATACCAAATATTTTCAGGGCGCTATTGTGCCGGAGGGGTGCGATAAGCAGGAATATGTTGAGGGTAAGCAGACGAAGCTAAGGGCAGAATATACCCTGCTGGGAAATGATTGTAACGGAGAAAACTGCTCTTTACATATTGTAAATCAGTGGGATAAAGATGAATGGCGCCCGGTGATTACAACAAAAGCACCTTCACTCGCCTGGCTGAATGATGCAGATCTCACCGCTGTGCTGGAATTTGGCAAGGGAGGACTGACAGTGCGGGTGTTTGCTCCGGCGGAGAATCGTTAAGGCCTGTAATACTATGCGGAAGGATTCTGTTTCTCATCCTTCAGTTTTTGAGCTTGGTTTTTCCATTTCTTAATAGGTGCTTTTTTCCATAGACCAACAATCCATATAATGCTGAATATGGAAAAGAACACACCGATAACAGGTACAAGAATTAATAAAACAATGCTGGCGGCAAGAAGGAGGATCGTTCCAATGATATAGCCGGGAAGGACCTTGCGGTAATCATCGGTCTGATAAACTAAGCCGACCTGATTCCCCTTAATTTGACTGGTTTTGCTGGTGTTAACATGGGAACCGTAAAGAGCTTTATTTTGTTGCCAGCCGTCTTCTGCCGTTTGATTATATTGATGAATGACAGTATGGATTTCTCCGCTGTCGTCATCCCAATCGGGTTGGGGATTATCTTGTATTGTTTGCGCTTCCACATCGGATGTTTGATTGAAACAAGCCATTTCCTCAGCAATTCTTGCCTGTTCATCCTTCTTCGCTTTGCGGAATAACAGAAAGGAAACAATTAATAAGGCTGCCGGGATTGGCAGTAAAATAAAAAAGGCACCGATGCTTCTGCTACTGCCTGCTATACCTGTCAGGCATAGTAAGATACCGCCTCCTGCGTATCCAATGGCTGTTGCTGCATTTCGTATCCATGATTTGGGTTTTCTTTTTCGGCTCATAGTATTCCCTCCGTTTATGCTTTTAGTATAATTTTTATTGTGGTAAAATGCAATTATTAATATAGAATTTATGATATAGACATTTTATAATATAACAAAGACAACGTATGGAGGGGCAGTTATGCAAGGTATTTTTGAATCTATTAACGGTATTTTTTCATTTGTGGGACCTTTGTCAGATTTCCTGTGGGATTTTCCGACAAATTTTGAGTGGTATGCATCAATTCCATTGCTTGGCAATTTTTCATTCGCCATCATTTTACTTTTGGGCTCCGGTATCTTTTTCAGTTTTCGTCTTGGATTTATTCAGGTGACACATTTTAAGAAGGGAGTTAAGACGATGACGGAAAAGAGAAAGGTGGAAATCGGCATTTCGCCGCTTGCCGCTTTTCTCCTAAGCTCGGCCATGCGTGTAGGCCCCGGAAACATTATCGGTGTGACCGGTGCAATAGCAGTGGGCGGTCCCGGTGCACTTTTCTGGATGTGGGTTTCTGCTTTTTTTGGAATGGCGGTAGCTTATATGGAAGGTGTGCTGGCACAGATATTTAAAGAAAAGAAGGATGATGAGTTTGTCGGAGGGCTTCCGTTTTACGGAAGAAAGCTACTGGGAAATAAAGTGTGGATCGGGGTGTTCCTTTCACTGCTTTATATTCTTTACGCGTTCTGCTGTCTCCCGGCGCAGGGATTTAATGTGGTATCTTCTATTGGAAGAATGGCGGAGATTGTGAGCGGGGCATCAATTCCGACAGATTCTGCTTTCTATTATGTGGTTGGTGCGGGAATCATCCTGATAACAGCGGTTGTTGCTTTTGGTGGAATCAAAAAGGTTACGAAATGGACAGATAAGATGGTTCCGGTCATGGCAGTGCTCTACATAGTGACGGTTTTAGTCTTAATTATCCTGAATATTAAGGCAATTCCTTACTTATTCCGCACGGTATTTTCGGGTGCATTTAAACCGGAGGCATTTTTTGGAGGCGTGTTCGGAACGGTGCTTGCCCAGGGTGTTAAGAGGGGACTGATGTCCAATGAAGCCGGACAGGGTACGATCACCATGTCAGCAGCGGCAGCGGACGCTGAGCATCCGTGTGAGCAGGGAATCCTGTCATCCATCGGCGTTTTCTTAGATACGATTGTCATCTGCACGCTTTCCGGCTTTGTTGTGATCATGGCGCATTGCTGGGAAGGCCCAAATGCGGAAGCCTGGGCTGCACTTGATAAGCTTCCCAAGTTTACAGAATCCGTTGCAGAACTGACGCCGGGAACAGCAGCAAATGCAATTATGACTTTTCTGGTTACGTTGTGCTTCTGTATGTTTGCCTA
The DNA here is from genome assembly GCA_030526045.1 of Bacillota bacterium. GTDB lineage: Bacteria > Bacillota > Clostridia > Lachnospirales > Lachnospiraceae > Suilimivivens. Next base: position 17,827 of record JAUNDN010000014.1, read on the forward strand.
TACCTGTCTTCTGGGAATGATCAGCTTCTCAGAAATCGCAGCAAACCGGATCCGCAAGGACAGTAAATTTATTAATGTAATCAGAGGAATTGCACTTTTTGTAGCTGCATTTGGAATTCTGTGTAATATTGCAGGACTGGAACTGGGAAATCTTTGGGCATTTTCGGACCTGGGTAATATTTTGATTGTATTTTTCAATGTTCCGATTGTTTATATCGGTTCCAAATATGTTTACCGTGCTACGAAGCATTATAGAGAAGACGATGGAACACCGTTTACATCCCAAGTGATCGGAAGGGATGATTGCGCGTTTTGGGATGAGCGGGCAAAGGAAAAATAACAGGAACTACGACATCATTTAGAGGAGGATGCGGGATGCCACAGGAATTTTCGAAGGAATGCGGATACGAGAATAAAGAGCTTAATGAGCGCTTTGAATTTAGGAATATTCTGCCCGAAGAAGCCGATCAGGCTGTCTTTATTGAAAAAATATGTTTTCCTCCGAATGAGGTATGTTCTGAAACAATGATGAAGGAAAGAGTTGCTGTGGCACCTGAGCTGTTTCTGGTTGCGGTTGATAAAAATACGGGGAAGCTTGCAGGATTTTTAAACGGGCTTTCCACCAATGAAGCTTCCCTTCGGGATGAGTTTTTTACCAATGCCGGTCTGTATGACCCGTCAGGGGAGAATATTATGGTGCTCGGACTTGACGTGTTGCCGGAATACCGCAGGCAGGGACTGGCAAAAGAAATTATGTCCCGGTATCTTAACCGGGAATGCGAAAAAGGCCGGAAAAGGGTGATCTTGACATGCCTGGATTCAAAGGTAAGGATGTATGAAAAGATGGGATTTCACAACAACGGAATTTCCGGTTCGGTCTGGGGCGGAGAACAATGGTTTGAGATGAGTTGCACGCTGAATGTCTGAAGATATGGCAGTTTTCTTTTGATTTTCGGAAGGTACTGTCATACAAATTATTAAGAATATAGGAGATGAATAAGGTGGACATTGTTTATAAAATTTTGGCAGCTATGGGGGCATTTTTTATCATGATAGGGCTTGTGATAAGCACTATTTTTACAGCGATTGATGGTTTTTCTGTTTTTATATTGATTCCCATGATGTTTGTTGTAATTGGAATTTGCTTTGTTCTTGGAGTATGTTTCCAAATAAACAAGAAAAAAGTGATTTTGCGTAAAGGGAAAAAATATGCTGCCAAAATCTATGGCTATGTAAAGAATACAACTGTTCTTGTAAACGGCAGTTTCACGATTAATGTAAAAGTACATTATTTTGATGAAAATCATGTAGAGAGGGAAGCAATCATCCCAACAGAATTCCCTGAGGGCTCGAATCAGTATGCGATTGGTTTGACGATGGATATCTATGAGTATAGAGGAAGGTATAATTGGGATCCGGCATCAGTCAGAAATGAAGTACTTAAGGGTGAGGCGGAATTGATGGATGATAAGCCTGTGGAACCGGAAAAGCTTACTTTAACTGCAGTCAATTGTCCAAACTGCGGAAGTTCCTTTCAGGCGGCGAAAGGCTATGCCAGCAAATGTCCATATTGCGGCGGATATATTAATGTATAGGAGATCTATATAGAGTGAAGGCTTTATTGGAATCATAAAACATATATATTATGCAAATAATAACTTCCATAATAGAATGCTTTTGAAAAAGAGTAATCATAGATGGAGGTTATGATGAAAAAGGATTACAGCAAGCTGTGGATATTGTTCCGGTCCATGTTCGTGTTAAGTGCATGTACCTTTGGCGGAGGCTTTGTGATCGTCTCCCTGATGAAAAAGAAGTTTGTAGAAGAACTGAAGTGGCTGGAAGAGGATGAAATGCTGGATGTGACGGCGATTACGCAGTCGGCACCGGGGCCGCTTCCGGTAAACGCATCTGTGATCATCGGCTATCGTATGGCAGGAGTAGCAGGTTCTCTAACCGCTATTCTGGGAACGATCTTACCGCCGATGATTATCATTTCTATTATCTCTGTTTTTTATGAGCAGTTTCGAACAAACCCCTATATTGCAACTGCATTACAGGTGATGAGAGCCGGAGTTGCCGCCGTGATTTTTGACGTGGTGATTAACCTGGCGGCAAATGTCTGGAAAACAAAGAGAATTTTATATATTATCATGATGATCGTTGCCTTTATTGCAACCTACCTTCTTGACGTGAGTGCCATGATCGTGATCCTGACCTGTCTGGGGATCGGGTTGATTGATTTGGTGCTCACACTTGGAAATAGGAAAAAGGAGGTGGATTAAGATGTTGTTGCTAAAACTGTTTTTTGCATTTATTCAAGTTGGATTGTTCAGCGTAGGAGGAGGTTATGCCGCAATTCCGCTGATTCAGGAACAGATTGTCAATATTTACGGAATGATGACACTGGAAGAATTCTCGGATCTGATCACAGTGGCTGAGATGACGCCGGGACCAATTTCCATTAATTCAGCAACCTTTGTAGGGATGCGGATTGCAGGAATCCCCGGCGTCCTGATCTGTTCCATCGGATGTATTATCCCGTCCTTCTGCATCTGTCTGACGTTGGCTCATTTCTATTATAAATATCGCTCTGTCAGCGGAGTACAGATCGTGCTTGGCTCCCTTCGGCCTGCTGTTGTGGCGCTCATTGCATCGGCTGGAGCATCCATCCTGATGCTGGGGCTGTTTCAGGCAGAGCTCAAAGAGGCAGCTCTGGGTAACATCCGGTTTGTTGAACTTGGTATTTTCGTGATAGCTTTATGGGTACTTCGGAAGTACAAGGCAAGTGCCATATCAATCATTTTGGGAAGCGGTATCGTAGGGACGATCATTTATGCTCTATTGGGGGGCTATATAAAATAGGGTTCTGCCTTTATTCCATGATCTGGCCGTCGGTCTTGACGGTAACGACCTGCCAGGGAATGAATTTTCCACTTGCCTGCAGGGCACGCCTTGCAGCATTCTCAATTCCGCCGCAGCAGGGCACTTCCATTCGCACGATGGTCAGACTCTTGATATTGTTATTTGTAATGATCTGTGTAAGCTTTTCCGCATAGTCGCCTTCATCCAGCTTGGGGCAGCCGATCAGGGTAATGTGATTGCGGATAAAGCGGCTATGGAAGTTTCCATAGGCATATGCGGTACAGTCCGCTGCAATCAGAAGGTTTGCACCTTCAAAGTAAGGAGCATTGATCGGAACAAGCTTAATCTGTATCGGCCATTGAGACAGTTCACTTCCTTTTTGCATTTTTGCTTTGCGAACGGCTTCCTCATTGTAGGCGGGCGCTTCACGTTCCTCAAAGCTGATGGCATTCGTAGGGCAGGCAGGAAGGCAGTCTCCAAGACCGTCGCAATAATCCTCTCTTGTTAAGGTGGCAATACCGTCAATCATTTGAATTGCTCCTTCATGACAGGCGCTAGCACATGCGCCGCAACCGTTACATTTCTTGGCGTCAATCTTTATTATTTTTCTTATCATAATGAATCCTCCGTTTTGAATATTTCGTTGACTTAAGCGTAATCAATATACTATGATTTTTAGAAAATGTATGTTGGAAATCCAACAAGGAGAAAAAGGTGAAACGCTACGAAGAGCTTTATAACAGAATTCCATTATTCGAAGGTATTGAAGAAGAAAACCTGAAAAGTATGCTTAAGTGTTTGGAGATTCACATCAGGGAATTCGGACGCGGAGAAATGATTTTTCATGAGGGTGATCCGGCTGTGTACATTGGTGTTGTGCTTGCAGGCAGTGTCCAAATCGTGCGGGATGACTATTATGGAAACAGAAGCATCATAGCAACCATCCCTTCCCTGCAGCTGTTTGCAGAGGCTTTTCCCTGTGCAAAGGTATCGGCTTTGCCGATTGGTGTCTGTGCTGATACGGACACGACAGTCATGTTGATCGACTGTAATAAAATTTTGCAGCCCTGCTGTAACGCCTGTGAATTTCATAATACCTTGATCTATAATCTCCTTCAAAATGTGTCCCGAAAGAACCTTTTGCTGAATCAAAAAATTGAGATCACCTCTAAAAAGACAACGAAGGATAAGCTGATGACTTTTTTGCTGGCGCAGGCCAAGCAGAAGGGAAGCAATGCGTTTACCATTGATTATGACAGACAGGCGCTGGCAGATTACCTGGGGGTGGAACGCAGCGCTATGTCTGCCGAGATCGGAAAACTGCGGGATGAAGGATATATTGAGGTGAATCGACGCTTTTTCAGAATTATCAGGGAGTGGGAATGAAAAAGAATAATTGCCGATGATGGTATCTTGACATTTTGAACAGTGTTCAATATAATATATTTGAACATTGTTCAGAAAGGATGAGCTTGGATCAATGAAAGATGCATCGAAGGTAAAAGAAAATATCATTCGTGCCACAACAGAATTAATTGAGCAGAGCAGTGGGAGGATTCACGAGATTACTTCACGAAAAATTGCGCAGCAGGCAGGAGTGGGGTTAGGTCTGATCAATTATCATTTTGGAAGCAAGGAAAATCTCATAACCATTTGTGTCCAGAGAATTATCAACAATGTGGTCATGTGCTTCTCACAGAAGAAGGACACTGCGGATAGGAGCGATCTGTCAGATGAGGAACGGCTGGCAGACTGGGCAAAGCAAGTCTTTGATTTCTTATTTGAAAATCATGCAATTTCCAGTATTTCTATTCTTGGCGATATGCAGAACTATCACATAGAGAGTAATTCTGTTTATACGCAAAAAGGATTTATGAAAGCAATACAGGATCAGGGGATGCCGGAAGGAGATAAGAGGCTGCTTGTATTTATGCTTACCGGAGCTATGCAGATTGCATTTTTGTCAGGGGATACAGCAAAGGAACTTTTGGGATACGATCTGACCATAAAAGATCAGAGAGATTTGTATATTGATAAAATTGTAAACTTACTCTTTGCGGGTGTGAATGGAGAAGGGGGAGAAGGTCATGAATAAAAAAATCGGAACGGTAGCGGCAAAAGTGAATATCATAGCAGTAGCAGGGTTTGCACTATCTATGCTGCTTGGAAGTAATTTTTTAGGCTACATAACCTCCATTTTCATTGCGCTCAGCTTTGTGCCGATGATGTGTACTCTCTGCTTTTTTGCAGGACAGGAGCGAAAAGCAGCCGGATATGTGTCCGTGGCATTTGCAACTATGTATGCAACAATTATTTTACTGGTTTACTTTGCACAGTGTACGACGGTGCAGATGGGTGGACTTTCCAAGCAGGCTTCGGATCTATTAGATTATCAATCATATGGGCTGTTCTTTCATTATGACTTAATGGGATATGGGCTTATGGCACTGGCAACCTTTTTTGCAGGGCTTACAATCGATGTAAAGAACAGGGCGGATCGGTGGTTGAAGCTTCTCCTGATGATTCACGGTATCTTTTCAATTACCTGTTTTGTTATGCCGGTTCTGGGTGTGTTCTCAGCCGATATGCCGGGAGGATACTGGATTGGCGTAGCGCTGCTGGAGTTTTGGTGTATCTATTTCCTGCCTGTGGGGGGGATTGACACATTTGTATATTGCAAACAGGAAGGATTAAATTGATATCCACAAGGTTTTCGATGTTAATTGATAGAAAAGAAATATGTGCTATGGTATAATTTTCACTATATAGAAATGTAAAGCTTAGGAGGGATGTTATGTTGTGCCACATGATCATAGATTTGAGCAATTTACTCTGTACAAGGTCTGATGAATGGACGAAGCTTGTACAGAGTATATAGACAACATGTGTAAAAATTCACAGTTGATTAATTCGTCCACATTGGATTTTGTACTTATGGATAGTTGTATAACAAAAACATAAGGAGATAAATTCAATGAATAATAATTTTAAAAGATATATTATATTTTGGCTCAGTCAGGCATTATCACAATTAGGAAGCTCTATGACCGCATTTGCATTGGTATTATGGGTATATACGAAAAGCGGCTCAGCAATGACAGTTTCTTTGATGTCCTTTTTTAATTATGTACCCTATATTTTTGTGAGTTTGTTTGCAGGTGCTTTTGTAGATAATCATAGCAAAAAGAAAATCATGCTGGTATCAGATAGCTTAGCTGCCTTCTGCTCGGCTGCTATATTTGCATTGAGTGTAGCAGGCAACTTACAGATATGGCATATATATCTGATAAACTTTACGATAGGCTTTATGAATGCTTTCCAAGGACCGGCATCCTCGGTGGCAATTGGAAAAATTGTACCAAAAGAGAAGCTGGCGCAGGTAAGCGGAATGAATTCCTTTTCCGGCAATCTGGTAACAGTTCTGACACCGGTGCTGTCAGCATCCTTGTTCGCGCTGGGAGGGCTTAAGCTGATCTTAGTAATTGATTTATGCAGCTTTGTATTTGCTTTTCTGATATTACTTTTGGTACTTAGGATTCCAGAGGATATACAGCAAAAGCAGGCAAGGAAGTCTATGTTTGCCGGATGTGCGGAAGGATTCCGCTATTTAAGTGGTAACAGAGGAATCTTTATGATTATCATCACAATGGCACTGCTAAATTTTTTCTCCAGGCTAACCTACGAAAATATTTTGTCACCAATGATACTTGCAAGAAGTGGCAATAATAGCGTTGTATTGGGTGTTGTGAATGCAGTAATAGGAATTGGTGGAATCATAGGCGGTATTATTGTTTCAACCGGAAAAGTCAAAGGTAATAGCGTAAAAATGATTTATATGTCGGCTCTGTTTTCATTCTTATTTGGTGATGTGATAATGGGAGTAGGCAGAAATATGATAGCCTGGTCGTTTGCCGGACTGGCAGCAAGCCTTCCGATCGCCTTTATTAATGCCGGACAGATGCTGATTCTATACAAATATGTTCCCGAAAAAATGCAGGGAAGAATATTTGCAGTTCGAAATGCACTTCAATACAGTACAATTCCGGTAGGGATTCTTTTGGGAGGGTTATTGGCTGATTATGTATTTGAACCATTTATGAGGACAGAAAAGCCATTTGCCCAAATGCTTCATATAATTGTTGGAATGGGGGCAGGAAGCGGCATGGCTGTAATGTTCTTATGCACAGGATTATTTGGAGCAATATTTAGTTTTATTTCATACCATCAAAAGGTGATTCGGAATCTTGATACCGAATAGCATATGATCTTCAAAGGGGCGATTATCTCGCCCCTTTCAGACTGTAGATAAAGCATGTTTATTAAATGAGTATATTTATGAATAAATATGCATCAGCTTATTTTTTATGTTATCATTGATGGTAAAGAAAGATTCATATTCTATGAATTTGACAAATCGAAATTTGCAGAGGACAGCATTATGGAAATAGAAAAAATCAAGCAAGATTTTTCAGTATGCAAAGTGAAGGATTATTCACTTGTAAACTTAAATGCAGAATACAGCTTCATAGGGAAAACAGATGAGGAAAAATCCTTGGTATGCATTACAAGCGATGTTCCGCCAAATGTCATTCAACGTGATGATGGATGGAAAGGTTTTCGTATTCAAGGCATTTTAGATTTTTCTTTGATTGGAATACTATCTAAAATCGCAGCGCTTCTGGCAGAAAACAGTATTTCGATTTTTGCAATTTCAACTTATAAACGGACTATGTTTTGATAAAAAAGGAGAATTATCAAAAGGCATTGGATATTCTCAAACACTCTGGTTATGAAATTGTAGAGTGAAAAATCGAGATTTGCGGAGGAAAAGGAAAGTGAAAAAGGCATTATTGGTAATTGATATGCAGAACGTATGCGTCGGAGCAAAACATTCATCGTACTTTAAGTATGATAATAAGGAATTGATTCATGAGGTAAATAAAGCTATTGATGCCAACGAAAATAATCTGGTCGTTTATATTCAAAATGTGATGAAGAAAAATTTATTAAACAAACTTGCACCATTTCATGCGCATGAGGGAACAGAAGATATTGAATTAGTTAAAGAACTTCATATTGTATCCAATAATGTGTATATTAAATATGAAGGTAATGCGTTTTCTAACCCTGCGCTTAATGCTTTGTTAATAGAACATAATATTGAGTATGTGGAAGTAGTGGGGGTAGATGGTGGCGGGTGTGTTGCATTGACAGCATTAGGAGCTATAAAAGCGGGGTATAAAGTAATAGTTAATGAAAAGGCTATCGGAACAATGTTTGATAAAAACAGGGATAAATATTTTAAAAAACTACGGGAAAAGGGTGCAGAATTTATTTAAACAACTTCTAGTTTTTTGAGATGGCGATAGACAGGAAGCACGGAAGGTGCGGGTTTGCGAGTCTGCAACCGGACAGAAGAAAACCAAGCGACGCCGAAGGCAGCATTTGGTTTGTGAATTTGCAATAATGAGGGGGAACTATGAAAATACGAACGAGAGAAATGCCTTATGACAAGGTACTGGCGCTGCCGCGTAGCTCACATGAAAAACCAAGAAAGCAGAGTGTAATATTCAGAATGCTGATGAAAGTATTATCCTTCTGTGACTTGTCTAGGATTGGCTTTGAATATCGGAAAATCGGAATGGAAAAGCTTGCACCCGGGCAGCCCTGCCTGATTCTGATGAATCATTCCTGCTTTCTGGATCTGGAAATAATAGCGGATCTTTTTTATGACCGGCCGTATCAGATTATTTGTACATTGGATGGATTTGTAGGAAAAAAGTGGCTGATGCGCATGCTTGGCTGCATTCCAACCAAAAAATTCATATCGGATCCTGTTCTTGTACGCGATATGGTCTATGCGGTGAGGACGTTAAAGAGCTCTGTTGTCATGTATCCGGAGGCAAGCTACAGCTTTGACGGAACGGCGACTGCGTTACCCGATAGCATCGGGAAATGTATTAAACTGCTGCAGGTACCTGTCGTTATGGTGCGTTCCTATGGCGCTTTTCTGCGTAATCCCTTGTATAACAATTTGCAGGTACGCAAGGTAAAGGTCAGCGCTGAGGTGGAATATCTTTTTTCACCGGAGGATATTAAGAATAAATCAGCACAGGAGTTGAAGGAAATTCTGGATGAACATTTTTCCTTTGATCATTTTAGATGGCAGCAGGAAAACCAGGTCCGAATTACAGAGAAATTTCGTGCAGACAGCCTAAACAGGGTATTGTATAAATGCCCAAATTGTCTGACAGAGGGAAAGATGATTGGAGAGGGGATTTATCTTACCTGCGGAAGCTGCCATAAGAAGTATGAGTTAACAGAGTATGGGTTTATGAAGGCCGTGGAGGGAAAAACGGAAATTCCTCATATCCCGGACTGGTATCGTTGGGAAAGAGAATGTGTGAAAAAGGAACTTCAGGATGGAACCTATCGATTGGAGCGCCAGGTTGATATCTATATGATGGTGGACTCCAGTGCGGTTTATAAGGTTGGAGAGGGAGTGCTGCAGCATACCGGAGCAGGATTTCACCTGACCGGCTGTGACGGAAAGTTGAATTATACACAGACTCCGGAAAGCTCCTACAGTCTTTATTCTGATTTTTATTGGTATGAGATTGGTGATGTAATCTGTATCGGAGACGCTGCCACTCAGTATTATTGCTTCCCGAAAGGGACAGGGGATATCGTTGCAAAAACAAGGCTGGCAGCAGAGGAACTATATAAACTCACAAAAGCGGTATAAATTTTATGGAATCAGTTTATTAATGATATGTTTCTGCGTATAAGCAATTGCAGGACCAAAGGCAAAGGCCATGATGACCGTTACAATCCCGGCTTTCGAACCAAGTATAAAACCAAGAATGAAAACGCTGATATCCCAGCCCATCCGAACTACCTTGAAGGACAGCTTGTTAATTTTTCTATGAAGAATGAAGGGGATTGCATCATAGGGAGCGGTTCCCTGCTGGATAGAAATATAGATAGATGCCGCCAGAATGAAGAGAGCAAGGATGGGGAAGGTGATCAATATCCTTGCAACCATATTCTGAAAGAGGGCGTCGGATAGCAGCTTATGATTCAACCATGAGAAAAAGTCGAAGCTGTAACCCACCAGGAACATATTGGCGATAGTGCCCCAGCCAATTTGATCCTTTGCAAACAGAAATACAAAGATAAACAGCACGGAATTAAAGAGTGCCTGCCAGTTGCCCAGGGAAATATGTAACAGATCTGCCATGCCTAGGTTAAACATGGTGCAGGGATCTGTGCCGAGAGCAGTGCGGTCTAGAAAGGACAGACAAAAGCCCATCGTAACGACGGACAGGATCAGCCACATAAATTCTATTTTTGTAATACTTTTGAATTTCATAGATCAAAACCTCGCTTCCTGAACATTATACAGGATAGAGTATTTCATGTCTATGAATTACAGGATTGAAAAAGGGATTTTTTATCTTGTTTTTTTCTGCACATTTCTAATTACTTAAGGAAACGAGGAGACTAGTTGATAAACTGAAATTTGACGCGTTTTTCTGCATGTAATGACCCAATCAAGTTACATAACCTACAGTTCTGGAAGCAGACGGGACATAGAAGTGGAAAATGGTGAAAAAAGCCACGCGGTGAAAGCGTGTGGTATGGCGCAGGAGCAAGAAATGGCATTAAAAACCACGCGGTGCGGGGCACAGGAGAGGAAAAGTGATGAAAAAGCCACGCACTTGGGAACTGGGTGGGGCATAGAAGCAAGGGAATGTGATATATGCCCCGCAGTTAGGAATAGGCAGGGCGTAGAAGTTGAAAACTGTCATATATGCCCCATCATGTGGAATAGATGAAACAGAAATGACATTGGCGCGTAAGCGCCTCCTTTTTTATGCGCGGATAATTCCGATACAAGTACCGATGCAGTCAAACTCATCCATTCGCCGTAAAAGAATATCAAATCCCCTGCCATTCAGGCATTTGAGGCAATAACCATCCTCTTCTTCCGTGAATTTTCGAAGAAAGGCTTTATCGTCTTTCATGAATACGGCTATTTCTCCGTTTTCAGGGAAGCGGTTGGCAAATAAAATCCGATCATTCTTGCAAAAGACAGGAGTAAAATGATTTGTAGTAATTTCAATGGCAAGATATGCATCGGGAAGAACGGTTTCCACATCAATAACATCATTGCTGCAAAAAGGGATAACATCTCCCCTACTTCCTATAGGAATCAGGCAGGGAATTTTGTGCTTATCAGGAGTTTCCCGCTCCAATTTTGAAATTTTCGATTCATATTTAGCCACCAATTGTATAATACTTTTTCCGTGCACCCCGCACTTTCGGTAATATTTTATGACAGACGTTTCGTCAGGATCGTAGATAGAGCATCCCATCAGATAGTTAACACTCACATGGAGAGCCTTAGAAATAGCCAAAACTGTAGATATCTTCGGATCAGTTACCTTACCGTAATAGATATTTCGCACAGTCTCAATGGGAACGCCGGAAATGTCTGACAATTGCTGGACTGTAATATTGTTTGAGAACAATAGTTCCTTTAAAACATCGTTTATCAGAATACCACCCCTTTGTCACAGAAGACACAAAACAATTTGTTTTTTATGGGAAAAATGTTACTCCAAATATTTGTTTTTGTCAATTCATCCTATATGATTCTTTATATATACATTATTTTTAAAAAATTTGTGGAAAAAGGAGAGAATTATGGAAAACAGGGAGAGGGATTGTCCAGACAAGTTTGGTGATGCAAAGATACAGGATATTTTGTTAAACATTGGTATTCCGGCAAATATTTATGGTTTCTTGTACATAACCTATGCACTTCAGCTGATTGATCAGGATCCGGAGTATATGTATCATGTTACCAAATATCTTTATGTCAGCATTGCCAAGAAATTCAAGACAACAACCAGTAGTGTGGAAAGATCCATCAGACATGCAATTTCAGTCGGATGGTTAAAGGGGGATATCGAGTACACAAACAGGATGTTCAGAAACAGTATTAACTCTAAGAAGGGGGTTCCTACGAACTCTCAATTTCTTGCCCGCCTCTATTATTATGTTAAGAATGAGGACGATGAGACAAGAGTGCTTATCCATAATGCTTAGTCAGTATTATGTGATCGACAGAAATGTTGAGGTTAAGAAGATGACAATAGCCAGTGCTATCCGAAGGGAAAGGGTACTGGCTTTTTTGCCGGCTATAGAATGAATAATCAGTTCGTTGCGGGACGACGGGGCATGTGTTAATATTGAAAAATAGAAATTACGTTTCAGAAAAGAGATTAGCTATGCACTTTGTTGATGCAAAAGGAATTTTATCGGCACAGAACGGCATAAATTTGTATCGGGGCTGCACGCATGGCTGTATCTACTGTGACAGCCGCAGCAGATGCTATCAGATCAATCATGCATTTGAAGACATAGAGGTAAAGCAGAATGCACCGCAGCTTTTAGAGAAAGCACTTCGCTCCAAACGGAAAAAATGCATGATTGGAACCGGGGCTATGTGTGATCCCTATATGCACTGTGAGGAACAATTGGGGTTAACGAGGAGATGCCTGGAAATCATAGACCGGTACGGCTTTGGTCTTGCCATCCAGACAAAATCGGATCGGATTCTTCGGGACCTTGATCTTTTGAAGAGCATTAATGAAAAATCCAAGTGTGTGGTACAGATGACACTGACTACTTATGATGAAGAGTTGTGCAAAATTCTCGAGCCGAATGTGTGCACTACCGGGAGAAGATTTGAAGTGCTTCAGATCATGCATGAAAATGGCATCCCTACCGTAGTATGGTTGTCGCCGATTCTGCCCTTTATCAATGATACAAGAGAAAATCTGGAAGGGATTCTGGATTACTGTATTCGGGCAAGGGTTCATGGCGTGATCTGTTTTGGAATCGGTATGACTCTGCGGGAGGGCGACAGAGAATATTACTATGCAGCGCTTGATAAGCATTTTCCGGGGCTGCGTGAGAAGTATCACCGTAAGTATGGATATGCCTATGAGATTACAAGTGACCATCATGGAGAACTGATAAAATTGTTCCATGCAAGGTGCGCAGAGCATGGAATGATCCATGAGGTGGGAAAAGTGTTTGATTATTTGCATGAATTTCCGGAGAATAAGGGGTATGAGCAGTTGACTCTGTTTTAGTTGACCGGCTGTCTTTTGGTGGGCGATATCTGTCAAATAAGTAGTATATTTAGTCGAATTCGGCTATAATGTAACTGATAACTGTACATAAGCATATAAAGAAAAGGTAATTGTATGTATGAATGTCCCAATTGCGGAGGAAATCTAAAATTTGATATTCCTACCCAACAATTAGCATGCGCGTACTGCGGAACACATCTTGACCCGTATGCGATTCAGAAAGAAACGGATGCTGCAGAGCAGAATTATTTTGAGACAACTGTCTATACCTGTCCGCAATGTGCCGGAGAAATTATCAGCATGGATAATGAAGCGGCCTCCTTTTGCAGCTTTTGTGGAGCCTCCACAATTCTTAGCAGCCGCATCAGCAAGGAGAAACGTCCCAGATTTATTATTCCCTTTAAGAAGACAAAGGAGGACTGCAAGCAGGCGTACGCAAAAAAGATGCGCAGTGCTTTCTTTGTGCCCAAGGAATTGAAGAATCCTGAATACATAGACGGATTCCGGGGAATTTATATGCCTTACTGGACCTATCAGATGACGCAGAAGGACAGTGTCATCCTTAAAGGGAAGAAATCTTATCGGAAAGGCGATTATATCATCACGGATCACTATGATCTGAGCGGAGATTTGGATGCTTATTACCTGGGGTATTCTTATGATGCCTCATCTTCTTTCTATGATAATATCAGCGAGGCACTGGCACCCTATGATGCAAAGGAACTGGTGAACTTTACACCGTCTTATTTAAGTGGTTTTTATGCGGATACGGCAGATATTGATGAAGAGGTTTACCGGGAAGATGCGCAGGGACTGGCAATCAACAGCTCATTTGACAGAATCAGAAAGGAGAAGGCTTTTTCGGGTTATAGCCTTAATTTAAGTGGAAGCAATTTGCTGAATAAGCTGGGGACAACCTGCAGGAGCGCAGATAATACCATGTACCCGGTATGGTTCCTTTCTTACAGAAACAAAGACAGGATCGCCTATGCGACAGTTAACGGACAGACCGGAAAGGTAGTGGCTGACATGCCTATTTCGCCGGCCCGATATCTGCTCGCATCCCTGGTAGTGGCACTTCCGATTTATGTCCTGCTGAATTTGTTTTTTACACTAAAGCCACCGATATTGATGGGGATTGCCTGTGTTCTTGCACTGGTTTCGGGAATTCTCTATATAATGGAAATGAATGCCATAGGGCGTCGGGCAGTTTATGAGGATGACCGTGCGGTGGAAATCATGCGCAGAAAAAAGCACGGGCAGGCAGCAGAGCAAAAGAGAACAGCAAAAAAGAAAAGCTCATCCAAAAAGAAGAATAAACTTGGAAAGCCGACGATAAGCTTCCTTATTCTAATTCTATATATTATATGCTATGGAGAGCTTATTATGGATTTGGCAAATCTATTTTTATGGCCGGTAATTCTTATAGCAATGGTTGTGTGTCTGATTGTGGGTATTTGCAGATACAAAAAAGTGGAGGATGTAAAGGGACTGTTTGGGTTCATTTTTGCTACAGCGGCTGTACTTATTTCTGTGCTGATCAGGCTGTTTCACCCTGTTTCTGACATCCCATATTATATAGGCGCGATCCTCACACTTTTGGCGGATGCATTTATTTTTGTTGATATTATTCGTAACTATAATAAGCTGGCTATGAGAAGATTGCCTCAGTTTGACAGACAGGGAGGTGATGATCGTGCATAAAAATGATTGCGGGCCGGTAAAACGATTGCTTATTGCTCTCAGTGTTATTTGTGTTAGTGCAGCAGCATCTGTGCTATTGGCATTCCCTTGCTTCGGTGCCCTGCCGAGCGATGAGAGCATGACTACCGATAGCGGTTATCGGGCATACATCGAGGATGATGCGGATCTATTAACCGATGCGGAGGAGATGGCCCTGTACGAGTTGATGCAGGAACTGACACTGTATGGGAATGTTGCATTTAAGACGATTGACGAGAACAGCTATTCTTCGACGGAAGGTTTTATCCTGGATTATTACGATGAAATGTTTGGAGAAAGCAGTGGTGGGGTATTCCTGATTGACATGGATTACAGGAATGTCTGGATTCGCTGTCATGGAGCCATGTCCAAGGTCATAACAAACGCCTATACCGATACGATCACGGATAATGTTTATACCTATGCATCCAAAGAGGATTATTACGGCTGCGCCTATGAGGCATTTGCCGAAATGCTGGTTCTCCTTCAGGGAAACAAGATCGCACAGCCGATGAAATATATCAGCAACGCTCTCCTTGCAACAATTCTGGGACTTATCATCACCTACTTTATTGTTAAGATAATGTCAAGAGCAAAAAAGCCAAGCAAAGAGGAGCTACTTGAAGGAACCAGATACAGCTATCGATTTGAAAATGCACAGGCAGTATTC
>JAUNDN010000014.1:33259-59497 GCA_030526045.1 Bacillota bacterium
GCGGCGGTGGCGGCGGTGGAGGAAGTGGCGGAAGTAGCGGCGGCCACGGCTTCTAGGCTCATCCGGCATTGCTACATTACCCGTTTCCCTGATATATAGAATGGTTCTGCAAGGATCGAAGAAGTAGTCTGACAAATGTCCGGAAGAGGATGAATTGCAAGAACGAGTGCATGAAAAATATATTTTTAGTTCCTGCCTTTGGCATGGTTTGTTTAGTGGACAACCGGATTTATGCGTATACTTTTCCTCAAAATACACATCTTTAGGGAGAAGGAGAGGTAGAAGTGTGGAGAAGAGGGGGAAATATGCTACGCATTGCGGTTTGCGACACCGCTCCGACCAAGGTGGAACGATTGGCAGGATACTTAGATATTTGGTCGCATGAAAGAAGGATCACTACACAGCTTATGAGTTTTCGAAGCGGTGAGGAAATTTTTTTTGAAATGGAGATTTCTGGTGATTTTGCAGTTGTATTTACCGGCACCGAGCTCAGTGGTATGAATGGAATTGAGACAGCGCGCGGAATCAGAAGACTGAACAGACTGACAGGAATT
Source organism: Bacillota bacterium (assembly GCA_030526045.1). Lineage (GTDB taxonomy): Bacteria > Bacillota > Clostridia > Lachnospirales > Lachnospiraceae > Suilimivivens. The sequence goes on from JAUNDN010000014.1 coordinate 33,814, forward strand.
GTATTTATTGCGGAGAACACACAGTATCTGAAAGAAATGATGCAAGTATATCCTGCTCAATTTGTTTTGGGGAATGTGACAAGAAGAAAGGTGTTTGAAACCATGGATCGTTTTTGGCAAGAACGCCATTATTTGCAGGATGATTTTTCTTTTCGTTTCAATCACCGCTCGTATATCATTGACTTGTGGGAGGTGCTGTATTTTGCCAGTGAGGGGCGCGTTGTGGAAATTCTTCTGGAAACGGGAAGGAGATACAAGGTGTATGCAAGGCTGGATACGGTAGAAAAGAATTTAAGCAGCAGAAGAATCTGTTTTATCAGAATCCATCAGTCCTATCTGGTAAACAGCAGGCATATTGAGCAATATCACCGCAGAATGGTCAGACTTAAGAATAGCGACGTGCTTCCGGTCAGCAGAAAAAGAAGGAAAGAGGTAGTCGGATTATATCGGGAAGCTGCATTTTAGGGCGAAATATGTCGTAATAGGTGCTAATTTTTACATCATTGTCATAATAGCAAAGAAATTTTGTATGATGAAGGAGAAGTGTTCAAATACACGTTTGTGTATATCATTTCTTTCTTATGGGGGCAGGGGAAATCCCTGCCTCTTGTCTTCTTGTGATATTTGTGTTTGTGTGCTAGAATATAGGATAACATAGGTTTATTATGGAAAAATGTAAAGGTTGAAGAGGTAATCGGGATGAAACTGCTGAGTGCTATCGTGCCATGCTATAACGAGGAAGAGAATGTAGCAGACTTTTATGCAGAGTTCATGAAGACAGAAGACTTCTTTCAAAAGAAGGATATAGAGCTGGAACTTTGGTTTATTAATGACGGATCGAAGGATCATACCGCAGACGAGGTAAAGAAGCTGAATGATAAGGATAAGAGAGTGCATCTTTTGTCCTTTTCCAGGAATTTTGGGAAGGAAGCAGCAATCTATGCCGGACTTGAAAAAGCAAACGGAGATTATGTGGTGTTCCTGGATGCAGATTTACAGGATCCCCCCTCTCTGCTACCGGAGATGTTCACCTATATAGAAGAGGGATATGATTCGGTGGCAACAAGACGTGTGACTCGAAAGGGCGAACCAATGATCCGCTCCTTTTTTGCAAGAATGTTTTACCGGATCATGAAAAAGATATCCAAAACCGAAATTGTGGACGGGGCAAGAGACTATCGGCTGATGACTCGTCAGGTGGTGGATGCCATTCTTTCTTTGCCTGAGTATAACCGTTTTACCAAGGGCATTTTCGGCTGGGTAGGTTTTGAGACCAAGTGGCTGGAATATGATAATATTGAGCGGAAAAAGGGGGAAACAAAGTGGTCCTTCTGGAAGCTGTTCGTTTATTCACTTGAAGGAATTACCTCCTTCTCCACAGCGCCCCTTGCATTTGCAGCGTTCATGGGAGTTGCTTTTTGCCTGGGGGCTTTTGCACTGATCATTTTCACGATTGTGAGAAAGGCCCTGTTCGGAGATCCAACCTCCGGCTGGCCGTCACTGGTTTGTATTATTTCCCTGATCAGCGGGGTGCAGCTATTCTGTCTCGGAATTGTGGGACAATATCTGGCTAAGACGTATATGGAAGTCAAAAGAAGGCCAATCTATCTTGTGAAAGAGGAAATTTAGATGGAAATGACCGGAGAACTGGTAAGTATTATTGTACCGGTATACAATGCCGGTTCCTATATTGAAGAGACGATCCGTATGGTTTGTGCCCAGACCTTTCGGGAATGGGAGCTGCTTCTTGTGGATGACTGCTCTAAGGATGACAGCAGAGAGAGAATCAGAACCTGCATGGAGAAAGCCGGCCCGGATAAACAGATCCGTCTCATCGAAAAGAATCTGAATGAAGGTGCGGCAAGGGCAAGAAACACAGGGATTGATGAAGCAAAAGGAAGATATATTGCATTTCTTGATGCGGATGATGTGTGGCTGCCGGACAAGCTTGAAAGGGAGCTTGCTTTTCTGAAGGAAAAGGATGCTGCCTTTGCCTTTACGGCTTATGAATTTGGAGATGAGCAGGCTAAGCCTACCGGTAAGATTGTGCATGTCCCTGCCACTCTTACTTATCGCGAAGCGTTGTCGAGAACGGTGATCTTTACTTCTACGGTTCTTCTGGATACGGACAAGGCGGGCAGAGAGCTGATCCGTATGCCGGAGGTGAAAAGTGAGGACTCCGCCACCTGGTGGAAGATATTAAAGAACGGCTTTACGGCTTACGGGCTTGACGAGGTGCTTACTATTTACAGAAGGCCTGCAAGGTCTCTGTCCTCAAATAAGCTGGAGGCAATCAGAAGAATCTGGAACCTGTACCGGAAGCAAGAAAAGCTTTCCCTGCCGCAGAGCTGCTATAACCTTTTTTTCTGGGCACTGCGCGCAACGCTCAGAAGATTATAGACAAAAGAAGGATCGGGAAATCCTTTTGCAAGAGGTGTGTAAGTGAAACGTTTTGAATCCGTAAAAAGAATCATTGTGCTGTGGCTGAGTTTTGTGGGGCTTGTAATGCAGACCGCAGTTTATGCCTACATCTGGATGGAATACTATTATCCGTTGATCAACAATTTTAACAGAGGTCTGAAATTCCACCGAAACGGACATTTGCTCGTAATCGGTATTTATCTGGTGTTGCTGTTTTTCTTCACCAATACTTATGGCGGCTTGAAGATCGGCTATTTAAAGCCGCTGGACGTTTTCCTGTCCCAATTTTTTGCAGTGATCATTGTCAACATAATTACATACTTTCAGATATCCCTAATGAGAAACTGGCTGGTTCCTCCGGGATGCTTTGGCATTGCAACTGTCGTTCAACTGCTCATTGCTGCAGCCTGGACAACATTCTGTAACGGCGTGTACCGAAGGGTATTCCCGCCCCGAAAGATGCTCCTGATTCACGGGGAGAGGGACATTGAAGACATTCTGAGGAAATTTGCATCCAGGAAGGACAAGTATCGGATTGCCAAATGTATGGATATCAGGGAAGGCCTCTGGCGGATTGAGGAGGAAATCGAGGGAGATTATGGTGCAATCGTACTCTGGGATATTCCCACTGCGGACAGAAACCAGCTGCTGAAGTATTGTTATAGTCGTTCGGTCAGAGTTTATATGATGCCTAAGATCCCGGATGTGCTGATCAAAGGCTCTGACCAGCTTCATCTGTTTGATACACCGATCTTCCTTACAAGAGAATATGCTCTTACGGTGGAGCAGCGGATTGCCAAGCGACTGATTGACATCATCTGCTCACTGCTGCTGCTTCTGATTGCCTCACCGTTTATGCTGATCACTGCCATTGCCATCAAATGCTACGATGGAGGACCGGTGCTGTATAAGCAGGTCCGGTGCACCCGGGGTGCAAGAGAATTTATGATCATGAAATTCCGTAGCATGCGCGTTGATGCGGAAAAGGACGGTGTGGCGAGGCTTGCTGCCAAGAATGACAGCCGCATTACGCCAATAGGAAGGTTTATCCGAGCGGTTCGGATTGACGAGCTCCCTCAGCTGATCAATATTTTAAAGGGAGATATGTCATTTATCGGACCAAGACCGGAACGGCCGGAAATCATTAAGCAGTATATGGAGGAAATGCCCGAGTTTGCGTTTCGAATGAAGGTAAAGGCAGGGCTTGCAGGGTATGCGCAGGTTTATGGGAAGTATAATACCACTCCCTATGACAAGCTAAAGCTTGACCTGTCCTATATTGAGAATTATTCCGTGTGGCTTGATCTGAAGCTGATGCTTCTGACGTTAAAAATTCTGATCAGGCCGGAGAGCACGGAAGGTATAGAATCCACACAGGTAACTGCAATGAAGAATTCAAATGTGGAAGAAGAAGGAAATGAGAATGAATGAGGAATATCTGAACAGAGGAATGGATCTAAAGAGGCTGGTGCTGTACTTTCAGAGGAAAATCTGGGTGATCATCATGATGACTGTTCTGGGAGCTACCTTTGGCGGCGTCGCCTATCAGGTGATGCGCTCCATGAAGATGCCTGTGGAATACCAGACTGTGTCCAAGCTTTATTTGAGCTTTGCTGTGGACGAGAGCGGAGAGGTATACCAATATTATAATGGTTATACCTGGAATGATCTGCTGGACTGTGATCCCATTCTGGATCTGATCATGGCAGAGCTTCCGGGCTATGAAAAGGATAAGGTCCGGGAGGCCACAACCGCGGAAATCCTTTCCGATATCCGGCTGCTTACCATCACGGTAAGAGGCGATGATGAGAAATTTGTCAGAGAGGTCAGGGATGCAACGGAAACAGGGCTGATGCTGTATGCCCAGGAGTGTGAGGAGATTAATCTGATCAAGGTCATCCGTTCCGGTATGCCGCAGAGGGTTTATTGGGACAACCGTACGAGCGCGGCATGTATTACAGGAGCAATGATCCTGGGGTTCATTGCCCTGCTTGGATTTGGATTAGCGTATGTGCTTAATGAATCTGTTTATGTGCAGAGCGATGTGGAGAAGAGATACGGGCAGAAGGCACTTGGCATTCTGACGCAGAATCAAAAAGGACTTGAGCCTTATGCGGGAGAACTCAAAGCAAATATCCATTATGTGCTTGGCAACTGTAAGACCTTTGGCATTCTGGATATGGAGGATCATGCCGATGCGCGAAGATTGGAGCTTCTGGGGCTTTTGAACAGAGGAGAGATGGAGGTCTGCATTGAAACAGGAGAGGATGATTTCGGCTGGCATATCATGGAGGATGACCTGACTAAGGAACAGGGAGAGTGGGAGATCGTTTCCTTTAACGAGAATACTCTCGGAGAAGAGGAATGTAAGAAAATCCGGGAGCTTGGCGGTGTTGTGGTGCTGCTTCCCTTTGGAAAAGATATGGGCAGAAGGACAGAGAGAATTCTGTGCCTCCTTCGAAATCAGGAATGCCCTGTGCTCGGCATGATCATCGAGCAGGCAGATGAGGAATTCCTAAACAGATATTATGCATAAGAAAGGCATGGAGAGCGGATGAAATTACAGGTGCTGGTAGCGGCGGTCAACGAAGAGGTGCAGCGGCTTCCCGAAAAGATGAATCTGGAAACGGATGCAATCATAGTCAACCAATGTGACCATTTTGCTTATCAGGAATATCAGCATAAGGGAAGAACTGTGAAGTGTTTTTCCATGGCAGAGCGTGGAGTTGGTCTTAGCCGGAATACGGCGCTTATGCGTGCCGATGCGGAAATCTGTCTGTTCTCCGATGAGGATATTGTTTTTTATCCGGGATATGAGGAACTGATACTGAAGGCCTTTCGGGAAAACCCCGATGCTGACCTCATTACCTTTAATTTTAAGGTGGATCCGAGAAGGACCACTTATTACAACAAAGAAAAGGGAAGAATCCGATGGTACAATTACGGGCGCTACCCCACCTATGCGGCGGCAGCAAGGACGGAGTCTCTTCATCGCGCAAATGTCAGTTTTTCTTTGTTGTTTGGCGGAGGCGCCAGATACAGTAACGGGGAGGACAGCCTGTTTTTTCATGATTGCCTGAAAAAGGGACTTCATTTGTACGCGGAAACGGCTGAGCTAGGTGAGGAGATTTACCGGGAATCTACCTGGTTTAACGGATACAACGAGAAGTTCTTTTTTGACAGAGGGGTGTTGTATCACCATCTCTACGGAAGGCTTGCAGGATTATTTTCCCTGCGTTTTTTGTATGCACATCGGGGAGAGATGCTGAAGGAAATCAGGCTTTCTGATGCATATGGCATGATGAAAAGGGGAATCCGGGAAGGGAAAAGCGCAAAAAGGCAGGAGTAGCTATGATTTTATATATTTTTGTGGCAGTGGTAACAGTTCTTCTGGGCTTTCTGATCAACAATCACTGCAAAAAACAATTATGTGGTGTCAGCAGACAGCAGATGCTCAATGGGATTTCCATGGTATCTGTTTTTCTGCTTTTGTTTGGTGTTGCTGCCTGCAGGCTGAATGTGGGAAATGACTACGCCAAATACGTGGAATTCATGCATTTGATCAACTGTGATGCTTTTGTTCCCACGGAGTTTGGATTCAACTGGATCGTAAAGCTTCTCTACAAAATAAGCGGATTTGAGAATTACCTTTTGGTATTTGCCTTTTTTGCTTTCTTTACGATATTGCTTTTTCTAGCTGCGATTTACAGACAGGCGGATTCCTTTGGCTTTTCCTTTTTTCTGTTTATGGCATTCGGATATTATTTTCAATCCTTTAATACGGTGCGGTATTATCTGGCACTAGCCATTGCACTTTATTCGATTCCCTATGTACTGAAGAAGGAATGGGGAAAATTTCTGATCATGGTACTTCTCGGAGCAACTCTGCACAAATCCCTGTTGGTGGTAATCCCTCTGTACATTTTGGCAGCTCTGCCTTGGAAAAAATGGCAGCTTGCCCTTGGGGCGGTGTTCTGTTCCACCTTCTTTTTCCTGCAGGATTTTTACCTGAAGGTGGTGGTGTTCCTTTATCCCACCTACGAGGATACGGAATATCTGGAAGGCGGAACCAGCTATAGTAATATAGCGCGTTGCCTGGCAATCCTGCTCTTATCACTGCTATGCTATAAGCAGACGGTGAAGGATTCCAAGCGTAACCGGTTTTATTTCTATTGTAATCTGGGAGCACTTGTCATGTATGTGTGCTGCTCCTTCCTGCCGATCATATCCAGAATCGGCTATTATCTGACGATTACCCATATCTTTTTCCTTCCGGCGCTTGTTGAGGGAATTGAAAGCACAAAGCTAAGGAAGCTGTTAAGGGCCGGAGTGGTGATGGCGGCAATTCTTTACTTTGCTGTCTTTATTTTGATGAAGGCCGGAAATGACGGGCTGCGGATTTTGCCTTATGAAACCTTTATGTTCCATGATATGGTACCGATTCTTTCGGATGTAAACTGATTTGGGAAGGGAGAGAGGACTGATGAAGCCATACTTTTCAATTCTGGTAGTGTGTTTAAATCCGGGGAATAAGCTTAAGACTACGCTTGAAAGCATCAAAGGGCAGAGCTTTCATGATTACGAGGTGATCATTAAGGACGGGGGGTCTGCGGACGGTTCCATAGAGTATGTGAGAGCTTTACAGGCGCAGTGGGGTTCATCCTTGCGGGTGATAGAAAAAGGAGATACCGGTATCTATGATGCCATGAACCAGGCGGTAGCGGAAGCTGCCGGTCGTTATGTCTATTTTTTGAACTGCGGGGACCGCTTTTATTCCGAACAGGTGCTTGCACAGATGAAGGAGTTTATAGAAAGCAGAACTGCCGGTGCCGGCAAGAGAGGGGAAATCGGGATTTATTATGGTAATATTTACGAGAGATTGACCGCTCAGGTGGTGTCCTCCAACCCGCATATGGATGCTTTTGGATGCTATCGGAATGTACCCTGCCATCAGGCATGCTTCTACAGCAGAGAGCTTCTGCTTGCACATCCCTTTGAAGTGAAGTACCGCGTAAGGGCGGACTATGAACAGTTTTTGTGGTGCTTTTTTATTGGCACCAAACAGGAGAAGGTTGCTTTTGCCTATCAGGATCTGTTGATTGCGGATTATGAGGGTGGCGGTTTTTCTGAGACGAAGGAAAACCGGAAACAATCTGCCACAGAGCATAAAGAAATTACACGAAAATATATGAGCAGGGGACAGCTGTTTTATTTTCAGGCGGTAATGGTGATCACGTTAGCACCGCTTCGAACCTTACTTGCCAGGAATGCGAAGACAGCGGGGCTCTATAATCGGGCAAAGAGCCTGCTTTACCGCTTTATGGGAAAATCATCATAAACGAAAGGCGGAGGAACAGTTGAAAAGGGTTTTGTGGGTTTGCAATATCATACTTCCTGCTATTGCACAGGAACTTCATTTACCATACAGTAACCGGGAGGGCTGGCTTTCCGGTATTTTCCGGCAACTGACAGAAGGATCGGGGGAGAATACTGCGGAAGTATCTTTGGCAGGAGAGAGGGAAATCTGTCTTGGGGTCTGCTTCCCGGTAACGGACCGGTCACAGATTCCCGCATCGGAAAAGGCAGGAGGATTCCGGGTAAAAGGTGTTCCCTGCTATGCGTTCTTGGAGGATCTGGGACACCCGGAGAGATATGATGCTTCCTTGGAAGAACGCTTCCGGGAGATTTTTGCGGATTATCAGCCCGATATTCTTCATATTTTCGGAACGGAATTTCCCCATGCGCTGGCTGCCGTGCGCAGCTTCAATAGACCGGAGAGGACACTGATCGGTATTCAGGGTTTGTGCGGGGAAATTGCCAGGGTCTATATGGCCGGATTGCCGGAAAAGGTACAGCATCAGGTGACCTTCCGTGATCTTGTCCGTAGGGATTCCATCCGGCAGCAGCAGAAGAAGTTCCTTCAAAGAGGAGAGCAGGAGACTCTGGCAATCAAAGGGTGCGGCAATATTACGGGAAGGACCCGCTTTGACAGGGAGGGAACGGCAAGACTTAATCCTGACGCGGAATATTTCCATATGAATGAAACCATGCGGAAGGAATTTTATACAGGAAGCTGGAAGCTTGAGAACTGTGAGGAACACAGCATTTTCCTGGGGCAGGGGGATTATCCTTTAAAGGGAATGCATTTTGTGCTTGAGGCAATGGCCCGGCTTTCAGAAAGCTACCCGGATGTGAAGCTGTATGTAGCGGGAAACAGTATTATCAATGATCGTACCTTCAAGGAAAAGCTGAAGCTTCCCGCTTACGGGAAATATCTTCTTTCCCTGATAAAAAAGTACGGGTTAGAGAAAAAAGTTATCATGACCGGAAAACTGACAGCGGAGGAAATGAAACAGCAGTTTTTGAAAAGCCATGTGTTCGTCTGTGCTTCCGTTCTTGAGAATTCTCCAAATACGGTGGGAGAAGCGATGCTTCTGGGAGTGCCGGTAGCAGCATCGGAAGCAGGCGGAATTCCGGATATGATTACGGACGGCCAGGACGGGCTTTTGTTTGAGACAGGAAATGCCGACTCGCTTGCAAAGGCAATCGGAAAGCTGTTTGACAGAACCGTGGATGAAACCGGACTATGTCCGGCGCAGAGGCTTTCTGCGCAGGCAGTGCAAAGGGCCCGGAGCGTTCATGACGGAGCAGCAAATTATCATAGACTTCTGGAAATTTATGACAGGATCGGGGAAAAGGCATGACGGTCACATTTGTATCCAATTACATCAATCATCATCAGATTCCCTTTTCCAATGCCTGCTATGCACTTTGGGGAGAGGATTATCACTTTGTGCAGACGCAGCCGATGGAGCAGGAGCGGCTTTCCATGGGCTGGAGCAGTGTAGGAGAAGAGCTTCCTTATGTTCATTGCCTCTATGAGGAGGAAGCAAGGTGCAAAGAGCTGATCCTAAACAGTGATGTGCTGCTGGCAGGCTGGAGCGGCAGGGAGGATCTGGTTCAGGAGCGCATGAAGGCAGGAAAACTGACGATCCGCATCAGTGAGCGGATCTATCGGGAAGGACAGTGGAAGGCAGTTTCTCCGAAGGGATTGGTTTACAAATACCGGGAGCATATCCGGTTTAGGAAAAGTCCGGCTTATCTTTTGTGTGCAGGAGCCTATGTCCCGTCTGATTTCCATCTGATTCATGCTTATCCGGACAAAATGTTCAGGTGGGGCTATTTCACGGAGCTTAGAACCTACACGGAAGAGGAGCTTCTCTCGAAGAAGGCTGCGGATGGAAGTGTTGATATTGTTTTTGCGGGAAGATTTATTCCCCTTAAACACCCCGAATATATGATAGAATTGGCAAAGGATCTAAAGGCACTGCAGGAGAAAAGCGAAACCGGAAACAGTAGCTTTGCCGGAGAAATTCGCATTCATATGGTGGGAAGCGGGCAGCTGGAAGAGGAACTCAAGGCCAAAGCAAGGGAATACGGCGTGGAGGATATGCTGACTTTTTATGGTTTTCAGACACCTGAACAGGTGCGGGACATTATGGAGAAGTGTCATATCCATATTTTTACCAGCAATCATCTGGAGGGCTGGGGAGCTGTTGTCAATGAGGCTATGAACAGTGGTTGCGCGGAGGTGGCAAATGTACAGGCGGGAGCTATTCCTTATCTGATCAGGCAGGGAGAGAACGGCATTGCCTATCCGGATAACAGCTACGAGGAGATGAAAAAGGCCGTTATTTACCTGCTTAAGCATCCGGTAGATAGAGAGCGGATGGGGATTGCCGCTTATCAGACCATTGCTGGGTCCTGGAATGCGTCATATGCGGCTAATGAGCTTTCCCGAATGATTACGGAGCTAAAGACCGGGACATTCACACCGGCTAAGACAGGACCGCTCAGTCCGGCACCGGTGATTTCACCTAAAAACATGTTTCGTTTTATGTTGGAAGGAAAGAGCATGCAGGAAGAAGAGGAAAAAGGCGGAGAGTAAGAATGGAAGAAGGAAGCAGACCGATACTGATCAGTGTGATCGTGCCGATTTACAATATTGTGGAATATCTGCCAAGATGCGTGAATTCCATCCGCAGACAGACCTACCGGAATCTGGAAATTATTCTGGTGGATGACGGCTCTACCGATAATAGTGGTGCATTAGCAGAGAAAATGGCATTGGAGGATAAACGGGTCCGCGTTTTTCACAAGGAGAACGGTGGCTCCTCCTCTGCAAGAAACCTTGGTCTTTCCAAGGCAAGCGGTGACTACATCGGTTTTGTTGACAGTGATGATTACATTGAACCGGAAATGTATGAACGGCTCCTTGCAGCGATGCTGGAAGAAAATCTGCTGATGGCGCAGACCTCGAGAGATGAGATCGATGAGCAGGGAAATCCCATGCCCAATGTATGTGAGCCACCGGAAAAATTGGAACTCTGGGAGTGTGAGCGGTTTATGAGAGAACTGCTTTTGCATCGGGGGGATTGCTCCTTCTGCACCAAGCTGATCCATGCATCACTTCTCAAGGAAGAGAGATTTCCGGAGGGAGAGCTGAATGAGGATTTCTATCTGCTGGTAAGGCTTCTTCCAAAGGTGCCCGCGGTGGCAATTCTGCCGGAGCAGGATTATCATGTATTCTATCGCTACGGAAGCAATACCAGAACCAGAAATAAGGATGAATTTCCGCAGGTGTTTACGGATATTGTGCGGAATGCGGACAGAGTGCATGAGATTGTGGAGGAGGAATACCCTGCACTCTTGCCGGAGGCAATGCGGTTCGGGCTGTTCCAGCGTCTTGATTATATGCTGCATATTCCGATTTCACAGATGAATCGTGAAAATGCATTTTATCAGCAGGTAAAGACCTATCTTAAAAAGCACAGAAAGGATGCTGTAAAATCACAGTATCTGACGCAGAAAAACAAAGTGTATCTGGTTCTGCTTGGAACAGCGCCCAGGCTGGTCCGGAAGGTGCACAGTATTTTGCGGGGAAAAGGATGATTAACATGGCAAATGTTGTGTCGGATAAAAAGAAAAAGCTTTTGTTCATAGCGGTGATGGCGGTGATACTGCTCATGCAGCTTGCACTTTTTTGTTACTATGGAAGCCGGAAGACAGGTTTCCACGAGGATGAGCTGTACACCTACTATTCCACGAACAAGACCGCAGGATTGTTTGTAAACGACAGGCAATGGATGATGCGGGATCAGCTTCGCAACGATTTTGTAGTGCTCCCGGGGGAGGGATTCCGCTACAATGTGGTGAAGCAGATGCAGTCCTGGGATGTACATCCGCCGCTTTACTACTATCTCATTCACACTGTCTGCTCGTTGACACCGGGGATATTCAGCAAATGGCAGGGAATTGGTTTGAATTTGTTTGGTTATGTGCTTTCCTATCTGTTGCTTGCCTATGTGACGTATACGGCAGCCTCGGGGAAGGAGGACAGTACCCGTGGACGGCTTCTTGCTCTTTTGGTGTGTGCAGGCTGGGGATTTTCCGGTGCGGTGATTTCCGGTGTGATGTTCATCCGGATGTATCAGTGGCTGACCATGTGGATTTTACTTTGCCTGGCAATTCACCTGAGGGCGGTGAAAAAGCAGGATTTCAGAATCAGAGGCTTTCTGCTTCCGTTGGGACTTGTGGTGTTTACCGGGTTCCTTACCCAATATTATTATATTATTTTCCATTTTTTCCTCGGCTTGGCCTTCTGCCTGTATCTTTTGTGGGGAAAGAGGATAAGGGAATTATTTTCCTATGTGATTACCTGTGCGCTGGCGCTGGGAATGGCACTTTTGTATTACCCGTCCGCATTGTCCCATATCTTCAGGGGCTATCGGGGCACAGAGGCGGTCAGCGAATTTGGAAATGTATCCAATACGGGAGAGCGGCTTCGTTTCTTCTATGGGCTGTTTGATGATTATGTCATGTATGATACATTAACCATCTGGATCCTTGTAATCGTTCTTCTGGCTGTAACAGCTCACTTTTTGAAAAAGAGAGGAAAGGTAGCAGGTAATATCCTGAATGCATCAATCGGACTGATGGCAGCTGCAGCGGCAGGATATTTCTTTACCGTTTCCAAAACAGCGCTTTTGCTTGGCGAGACCTCAAACCGCTATCAGCTTCCGATTTATGGAGTTCTTTTGTTTCTGCTGCTGTATTTTACATGGTCTTATCTTGTGCAGATACTGGAAGCCGTTTGGTCTGCGGGAGCTTTCGAGGAATCTACCGGAGTGAAGGGCAGGGGACTGGGAATTCTTGCAGGAACGTTCCTGGTGATCCTGCTTGTGATCGATGGACTTGCGCTGCGGGACGGACGAGTGTTTTTTCTCTATGAGGAGCAGGCTGCAGAAAAGGAATTTGTCAGAGACAACACGGATGTGCCTGTGGTGGTGTTCTATAATGAAGCCTCCGGGGATCATATCTGGTGGCTGTCTGATGAACTGATGGAATTCCCGGAAGTATATCTTGCAAGTGAAGAAAACAGGGAGCCGATTACGGATGAAAAGCTGACAGGCAGTAAGCGGGTATTGGTCTACGTGGCGGACGGTGACAATTCAGAGACAGCATTGGACGAATTCCTTGCGGTAAATACGCATTTGACTTCCATGGAAAAGATTGCTGAAAGAGAAGCGTGGACACTTTATGAACTGAAATGAGGATTGTTGCCATCGTGATTTTAGGAGACAAGGACGAAGAAGATCAGGCGTAAAAACATTTGCGTATATACCTTATTCATGGTAAACTGTTCGGGTAGGGCAAGCCCTGATTAATCATATGGAGGCGTTTTCATGTTAAATAATAAAACTATTCTCATTACCGGTGGTACAGGATCCTTCGGTAAGTGTTTTACAAAATATGTATTGACCCACTATGATCCGAAGAAGATTATCATCTATTCCAGAGATGAATTCAAACAGTTTATCATGCAGGGAGAATTTAAGGAATACGAGGATAAGCTGAGATTCTTTATCGGCGATGTACGCGATAAGGAAAGATTAAGGAGAGCCCTGGAGGGTGTTGACTATGTGATACATGCAGCGGCACTCAAGCAGGTTCCGGCATGTGAATATAATCCCAACGAAGCAATTAAGACAAACATTCACGGCGCTCAGAATGTGATTGATGCATCCTTGGATGCAGGCGTCAAAAAGGTGGTTGCTCTTTCTACCGACAAGGCAGTCAACCCGGTTAATCTGTACGGCGGTACCAAGCTGGTTTCCGATAAGCTGTTTATTGCTGCAAATGCTTATGCAGGCAATAAGGACATCAATTTCTCTATCGTGCGCTACGGAAACGTGGCAGGAAGCCGTGGTTCTATCATTCCGTTCTTCCATAATATAATTAAGAACGGCGGAAACGAGCTTCCCATTACTGATTACCGAATGACACGTTTCTGGATCAGTCTGACCGAAGGGGTAGAGCTGGTGATCAAAGCGCTGGAGGAGGCAACAGGCGGTGAGACCTTTATCAGCAAGATTCCTTCTTTTAAGGTGACGGACCTTGCAAAGGCAATGCTGCCGGATTGTAAGATGCCGGAAATCGGTATCCGTCCCGGCGAGAAGCTGCATGAGATCATGGTTACGGTGGAGGATTCTGCTACCACCTATGAATATGATAAGCATTTCATTGTCTATCCGCAGGTGATCTGGAATGACAAGCAGAAGATCAATCTAAGCGGGAAAAAGGTGGAGGAGGGCTTCTCCTACAGCTCCGGCAACAATACCGAATGGCTCAGCGTGGAACAGATCAGAGAGCTGCTTAAGACGGTAGATCTGGAGAAATAATGTCCGGCATAAGCGGATGGTAAATTGCATATAGATGTTAAGCAGGGTGCACAAAAGATTTGGTGCACCCTTTGTTATTTGATATATGACAGGTTTTGAATTTATGTGAAGGAGGAAAAGGTATGGATATCAAAGTGAGAAGGGAATATTTGGAGCAGGCTATGACACTTCACAAACGTCAACCTGTGGTGGACGCTCATTTGGATCTTGCCGGAGAAATACTGATGCGCCATCAGGCCGGAGAGAGGGAAGTAATTAAAAAGTATTATCTTGATAACTTCCGAAAGGCGGGGATAAAGCTTGTTTTTTCTTCTGTTTTTGTGGAAAACGAAAATTTAGGCAGAGCCTGGGAAAATGCCATGGATCAGATCCGTGTACTGAAGGAAGAGGTGGAAGCACTTCCGGAGGTCATGCTTGTCAGGAACAAAGCAGAGCTTAATACATTACTTTCCGGAGATCAGATCGGTATCCTGATCTATATGGAAGGGCTGGAATGTATCGGAGAGGATATCGATAAGCTGGATGAGCTGTACCGAATGGGAATCCGGGGCGCCTCTTTGGTTTGGAGCCGGAAGGGTGATCTGGCCACCGGATGCTGTACGGCATGGGATAAATGCGAGAAGAAGGGACCGCTCACAGAGGCAGGAATCCGGGCGATACAGCGCCTTGAGAAGCTTTCTATGTTTCTGGATATCAGTCATCTGAATGATGAAGGATATGAACAGGTGTGCCGACTCTCTGACAGACCGTTTCTTGCCACACACTCCGGCGCGAGAGCTGTCTATGACAGCTACCGGAATCTGACTGACATTCAAATGAGAGCATTGGCAGATGCCGGCGGCATTATGGGGGTAAATGGATGTAAATACATTGCAGGCTCCCTTGAAGGAAATCATTTGGAAATGCTCTGTCGTCACATAGAATATGAGGTGGAGAAGATTGGCAGTGCTCATGTAGGATACGGCTTTGATCTGTGTGATTCCTACCAGCGTGGGAAAGCACTTATGGAGGGGGAAACCTGTCAGGATCAGGATGACTGCCTGCTTAATCACAGCCAGGTTCCGCTTTTGACGGCAGCGCTTTTGCAACGGGGGATGAAGGAAGAGGATGTCTGCCGGATTATAGGCGGAAATTTCATGGATTATCTGAGGAAAACACTGCCCTAGGGCAGAGGGGTGAAGCTTTCTGCCCGGCCCTTTCGAATTTGGAAGGTATCCTGTAAAAGCAGCCAGTTGGCGCGGAAGAAGCGCATGATCTGCCAATAACCGATACCCCGAAGCCTGTAAGAGGGGAGCAGGGAAAACTTTTCCCGGAGACTTCTAACGTCCTCGAACCAGACCTCATGGGAAATGCCATCCTGCTCGTAGCGGAAGAAGGGAGACATGGCAGTCTCATCAAACTGAATGGGAACGCCGGCTGCTACTGCAATCTGCACTGCTTCCACGTTGCCAATCACCCGTGCTGCCGTAACGCCACGCTCGTAGGGCAGTGGCCAGTCATAGCCGTAATTGGGAATGCCCAGGTCGATTTTGGCAGGATCGATGCGGGTGATTGCATACTCTACAACCTCGCGTACTTTGTTGATCGGAGCAACAGCCATTGGCGGACCGTAGGTGTAGCCCCATTCATAGGTCATGAGCAGAACACTGTCGGCAGCCTGGCCCAGTAGCTGATAATCCTTGCCTTCATAGAGAAGTCCCTGCTGGTCATCGGAGGTCTTCGGTGCCAGTGCTACGGAAACGTGATAACCGTAAGGGGCAAGATAATTCCGGGTATCGGCAACAAAGTCCGCAAATGGGATGCGGTCCTGGGGAAGAATATATTCAAAATCAATATCAACACCCTGAAAGCCCTTTGTCTGCAGTGTAGATAAGAGATTGGCAAGCAGGGTTTTTTTGACTGCTTCATTATTGACAAGAGAGGTGATCAAATTGTTGTTGAACATGCCGTCAGAACCGAAGGGCGTGAGGGTAAGAATGGGCAGTACTCCTGCATTTTCGGCTGCGGTGATCATAAAGGTATCGTCAAGGGCGGGAGGAACTAAGGCTCCTTCCGGTGTGAAGCCATAGGAGAACACGGACAGACTGGTCAGAAAAGGAAGGGTTTCGTCAAGAACACTCTGTTCAATGAAGGGATAAGCATAACCGTTGATGCTGGCAGGATAGAAAGAAGAGGATGATTCCTGTGTGGATAATAAAAGAGCCTGACCAATGGCCAGGGCATAAGGATAGAAAAGCTGATTATTGTAGATCACAGAGGAGACCGGGATGCCCTTAGCGGAGGCGATGGAATCCACGGTATCCCCCTGTTTGACCACATATATTTCCATAAGAATTCCCCAAAGTGTTTTTAATATGATATGCGGGCGGAATTATTTTGTCAAAGGAATTCCCTTTGTAATCCTTCTGTAGATTTTCCAGATGATAACAGCCGGAAAAGAAAAGGTAAGATACAGAGTGGAAAGAATTCCAACGATGCCACCGACAATTGCAATTAATAAAATTCCGATATTCATAGTACCCTCTCATTCTGCCGCCTGAGCGGCTTCTATTATGGAATCATATTTTTTTCAGCCTTAATACTAGCAGATGAAAAGGGGGGAAGAAAGAAAAGGAGCGCTTTTTTAACGACAGTTTAACGTTCTCTTTGCGATTTCTTAACACACTGTCATAAAAAGAAAGCCCCCCAAAACCGGAGGGCCTTCCTGATAAGAAAGAAAGGTAGAGTGTAACTATAAACCGAGATAAGCTTTTTTTACCTGTTCATCATTTAGAAGTTCGTCTGCAGCACCGCTCATGGAAATATGACCGGTTTCAAGCACGTAGGCGCGATCCGAGATGGAAAGAGCCATCTTTGCATTCTGCTCTACCAGAAGTACGGTGATTCCCTGCTTATGAACTTCTTTAATGATACTGAATATTTCTTTTACCAGCAGAGGGGAAAGTCCCATGGAGGGTTCATCCATCAAGAGGATGGAGGGCTTGCTCATCAGAGCACGGCCTACCGCCAGCATCTGCTGTTCGCCGCCGGACAAGGTTCCGGCCAGCTGTCTTCTTCGTTCCTTTAATCTGGGGAAGCGCTCATACACTTCCTTCATGGAGGAGGAAAGATCATCCTTGCGGATGTAGGCGCCCATTTCCAGATTTTCTTCTACGGTCATGCCGGGGAAAATATGTCGCCCCTCCGGCACATGTGCCATGCCGAGGGTAATGATTTTGCTTGGCTCTGTTTTCAGCAAATCGGTGTTATTGTAAGTAACGCTCCCGGATTGTGCCTTTTTCAGACCTGTAATCGTGTGAAGAATCGTAGTTTTTCCGGCACCGTTTGCCCCGATCAGGGAAACGATCTCGCCGTCGTTCACGTCAAGGCTGACATCATGGATGGCATGGATTGCTCCGTAGGATACGTTTAAGTCCTTTACACTTAACATGACAGACTCACCTCCTCATCGTCTTTGCCAAGGTAAGCCTCGATGACTCTGGGGTTATTGGCAATTTCTTCCGGTTTCCCGCTTGCGATGGTAACACCGTAATCGATGACCTGGATTCTTTCGCAAATCTTCATGACAAGACTCATGTCATGCTCGATCAGGAGCACGGAAATATGAAACTTATCACGAATGACATTGATAATATCAAGAAGTTCTGCTGTTTCGGTAGGATTCATGCCGGCAGCAGGCTCATCTAACAAAAGGAGCTTCATGCCGGTGGCAAGTGCCCGGGCAATCTCCAGTCTTCGCTGTTGCCCGTAAGGAAGATTTTCGGCAATAAAGTCAGCCTTATCCTTTAAGTGAACAATGTCAAGCAGTTCATAGGCCTTTTCTTCGATAGCGGCTTCCTCCTTCCAGAAGCGGGGAAGACGAAGAATAGAAGAGGCAAGGGAATAATGCATATACATATTCATTGCAACCTTGACATTTTCAAGGACAGTTAATTTCTTGAAAAGACGAATATTCTGGAAAGTTCTTGCGATACCGGCAGCTACGACCTGATGCGTTTTTTTACCGTTCATTTTCTCGCCGCACAGATAGTAGGAGCCTTCGGTTGGCTGGTAAACACCGGTCAGAAGGTTAAAGACGGTGGTTTTGCCGGCACCGTTTGGACCGATCAGACCAACCAGCTCGCTTTCGCCGATTTCCAGACAAAAATCATCTACTGCCTTCAGACCTCCAAAGATAATGCCAAGATGCTGCGCCTTAAGGACAGGTTCTTTTTTAGTTTCATTTGCTTTAAGCTCACTCATGAGCAGCACCTCCCATCTCATCCGCCAGCTTCTTTTTCCCTTTAAAAAGCTCACCGGATACTAGTTTTTTCAAAATTCTTGTCAGAGAGAATTCATAGGTTCCGAAGATTCCGCCGGGCTTGAAGATCATGACAAGTACAAGAACGATGGAGTAAGCCAGCATACGGTAGGTGGAGAACTGCCTCATCAGCTCAGGAAGAGCGGAGAGCAGTGCGGCACCGATAACGGAACCGGTAAGTGATCCAGTACCGCCGATGATGACCTCTGTCAGGAATTCTGCGGAGTAGTTAAAGTTAAATATGGTGGGGATCATCGCTGTCATATAGTGAGCGTACATAGCGCCTGCAACACCTGCAAAGAAGGCGGAGAAGGTAAAGGTCATGACCTTGTAAAAGGTAACATTTACGCCGCTGGCAGAAGCTGCAATATAATCCTCACGGATTGCTTTAACGGTACGTCCGAAACGGGAACGGACAAACATATACATAATGGTTACGCAGATAACCGTTACCCAGAAGCACCAATAGAAATTGGAGAGCTTTGCAATGCCGCTCATGGTACGTCCGCCGCCGGTAATTTCAAAGTTACAGAAGGCTACACGAATGATCTCAGCAAATGCAACCGTAACGATCGCCAGGTAATCTCCCCGAAGGCGCAGGGCAGGAATACCGACCAGCACACCGGTAATAGCGGAGGCAACACCGCCTACCAGCAGGGCAATCACAAAAAGTAAGATCGTAGGAAGTCCGGCACCTGCCAGGGCATTGGTGACAATGGCAGAGGCGTAGGCACCTACTGACATGAAGCCTGCATGTCCCAGAGAAAATTCGCCCATGACACCTACCAGGATATTCAGTGAAGTAACCATGACAATGGTGTAGCAGGCAGTGGTACAGATCCCCATCAGATATGCGGTTCTTGCACCCAGCACATTGGATTTAAAAAGGCCCATCAGAAGGAAAAACAATACCAGCACACCGGCCAGGTTGATAAGATACGCGATAAAATGTTTCTTTGGATTTTTAACGTTCATACAGCTGCACCTCCTAAACCTTCTCGCCGACATTCTTGCCAAGAATACCGGAGGGCTTTACTAAAAGAACAATGATCAGAAGTCCGTAGGTGATTGCCTCATACCAGCCGGGGGCAATATATACCTTAACGAAAATCTCGATCAGACCAACTACCAGACCGCCCAGCATGGCACCGGGGATGGAACCGATTCCACCAAGGACTGCCGCGATGAATGCCTTAAGACCCATCATGGATCCCATGTCGGTGGTACATCTTGGGTAGGTGGAGCAGTACATCAGTGCTGCCACAGCCGCAAGTCCCGAGCCGATGGCAAATGTGGTAGTGATAATTTTATTTACATGAATACCCATCAGGGTAGATGCTTCCTTATCCTGGGGAACGGCTCGCATTGCCTTGCCGAGCTTTGTCTTTTTGACAAAAAGCTGGAGCAATATCATGATTACTGCGCCGATTCCGAATGTGAGCAGATATTTTGTCTGCAGAGTAGCGCCTAAGAAATTAACAGTAGGCAATGTGAAAATTGCCGGAACGGATTTGGGATTGGCGCCAAACAGTACCATAGCCAGATTCTCAAGAAACAGGCTCATGGCAAGTGCAGTGATCAAAGCAGTCATGGAGCCCTGCCCGCGGACGGGTCTGTAGGCGACTACCTCCACGGTGACACCGACGATTACGCAGACCGTAATTGCAACAATGACGGCAAGCCAGGCAGGCATTCCGGCACTGATCATCAGGGGAATCGTGTAGAAAAGGGTGTAGGCGCCCACCATGATGAAATCACCATGAGCAAAATTGATCATGCGGATGATACCATAAACCATGGTATAACCCAGTGCAATCAATGCATAGATAGCACCCTGGTTGAGCCCATTGATCACACTTTGGATAAAAAGGGCAAGTTGCATAAGGAACACTTCCTTTCTTTCTCTTTTTCTTTCCTATTCTTATCTTTTTTATTTTTTTACGGCACAAGAGCTACAGCCCCTGTGCCGTATAATTGCTAATGAGTAAATATAAAGGTGTTACTTGCTGCCGGAATTATTTAGGCGTCAGGAGACAGAGTCTTGAACCACTTAACAGTACCGCCCTCGTAAGTGTTGATAACACAACATTTCTCAGGGTCACCGTTATCATCCAGTGTAAAGGTACCGCCAACACCTGTGAAGGTCATGCCTGTCATACCTTTTACCAGAGAAGCAGTATCGGAGCCACCGCCGTTTTCAGCAGCCTGAACCAGCATGTAGATTGCATCATAGTATAGGGCTGAGCAAGCACTAAGTGTTTCTGTTCCGTATTTTTCTGTATATTTGCTTACAAATGCCTGTACCTCAGGAGCGGTATCCTCTGAAGAATAGTGGTTGGTAAAGTAGCAGTTTTCAAAGTAGGTTTCAAGACCGGTGGTATCGGAACCGTCCCAACCGTCACCACCCATGATGATGCCGGTAAAGCCTGCATCTCTTACCTGCTGTACGAACAGAGGTACAGTATCAAGGAAGCAAGGATAGAATACAAAGTCTGCACCGGAAGCCACTGCCTGAGAAGCCTGAGCGGTAAAGTCGGTATCAGTTGTGGTACATTCACCGGTATATACAATTTCAATACCTGCAGCTTCTGCATTTTCAATGAAGGCATCCTTCAGACCGTTGGAATAGTCATCATCCTTAGCATAGATGATAGCAGCCTTGGATACACTCTGGTCTACAGCAAACTGTGCAGCCATCTTGCCCTGATAAGGGTCGATGAAGCAGTCACGGAATACGGTAGGTTTATCAATAGTTACAGTGTAGTTGGTAGCACCTGTTGCCAGAAGAAGCATACCGGATTCGTTTGCAAGCTCGGTCATCGGAAGGGTTACTGATGAGAAGAAGGAGCCTACAACTGCCTCAGGAGAATAGGGAATGAGGCTGTTATATGCATTTACTGCCTGCTTTGCATCGCCGCCGTCATCAGCAGCCTTGCCACCGTTTACAATTTCAACGGTATATTCGCCGCCGGCTGCGTTGATTTCCTCAACGGCCATGTCAATGGCATTCTGAGCACCCTCGCCGTATACAGCCTTACCGCCTGTCATGGGTGCAACAACACCGATTTTGATTACTTTATCTTCCTCGCCTGCAGGAGCAGCTTCTGTGGCAGGTGCTCCTGCAGCATCTGCTGCGGGTTCAGCTGCTTCAGCAGGTGCTTCAGTGGATGCGGCATCAGAACCGCAGCCGGCTAAAAGAACTGCAATCATTGCTGTACTGAGTACAAGACTTAATAATTTTTTCTTCATAACGTTTTCCTCCTCAAATAAATGATATTTCAGATTGGAATCTGAATGTATGTAAATTGCCTGAAGGAAACAGGCATATCTACCGATTAGACTTGGCTGCCTTTCTGGCAGATCATTCAACGTCGAACTTAGCTTTTACATAAGCTTTAATGACTGCTACTGCCTGGTCATGAGTCAGATCGCCGGTATTTAAGCACAGGTCATAATTGTACGGATCCTCCCAGATACGTCCGGTGTGATATTTGTAATACTCACGTCGGAATTTATTATTGGAATTTACATACTTTTCAGCTGCCTTGCGTTCGATACCCTGCCGCTTCATTTCGTTTTCAATGCAGATCTGTGTGGGAGCATAGACGAAAACCTTAAGGACATTGGGATAATCCTTTAAGATGTAGTCGCAGGCACGTCCTACACAGATGTAGGATTCCCGCTCGGCAAGCTCCTTCAATACCTTAGCCTGATAATTGAAAAGATTTTGATCCGAGGTGAAATTGTTGCTCTCGGGTGGAATCAACTCTCCGTGATACAGTTTTTTGGAAACCCGGTATAAAAGGCTGTTGCGTGTCAGCTCGTCAGCATTTGCAAATAGGGCTTCATTGATGCCGCTGTCCTCGGAGGCGAGTCGCAAAAGCTTTCTGTCATACATATCAATTCCGTAATCATCGGCAAGCATCTTACTGATAGTGGTGCCGCCGCTTCCACAGGTTCTGGTGAGGGCAATTACAAATCGTTCCATAATAGTTACCTCCTGAATAAAAAGAAAGGCGCCCTTGTATACTCGTATACAAAAACGCCTTTGTTATGAAAGTGATTATAATCATGTGGAGAAGAAATTGCAAGAGATTTTTTGAAAAAAATATAAAAACCGATAAAGAGCACAATGCAATTGCATATAGTGCACAAATGCGAATGAAAGGGAAGATGCGGTTGCACAAAGTGAGAAAAAAATTTATAATAGTTATGAAGGATTTTTTCTATAGGAGAGAGGAAAATGAAAGCTTGATTATAGAAATTTGTGGGGGAAATACATATGGATAATGCGGGATACGAGGAACGAATCAGGGAACTGGAAAATCAGATCAAGGTGATGCAGGAACGCTATCAGATTCTGGTTGAAACCACTTCGGCATTACTCTTTGAGTATCATCCGAACGAGGACACAATGATCTTTAATTATAATTTCCCGGAGAACAAGAGTCGGAAGGTGATTGAGAATTACCATCAGTATGTGAAGGTGTCGCCGCTGGTGCATCCGTCTCATTTGCACAAGTTTTTGAATGTTCTTCAAACAGCGTCAAAAACGCCGACACGGGGAGAACTGGAATATCTCAGTAAGGTTTCAAACGGAGAATTTGAGTGGCACAAAACCTATTACTCCAGCATAGCGGACAAGAGCGGAAGGGTGCTCAGTGTTCTTGGCAGAATTCAGAATATCCATGAACTTGCAACAGAGCGCCAGGAAATGATTCACAAAGTGGAGACAGATTTCCTGACAGGACTTTATAACAAGGGAGCTGCTACAGAGAAGATATCCGGGTGGATGAAAGAGAATTCAACCAAGGAAGCACATCTTGTCATGATAGATCTGGATAATTTTAAGGAAATCAATGATATAAAGGGACATTCCTTCGGAGATGAGGTGCTTAAGGAAACGGCCAGAGTGATCAGTGAATGCTTCGCGGAAAACAGCATCTGCTCCAGATTCGGCGGTGATGAATTTATTATTCTGGTTATGGATGAACCAATCAGAAACGTGGAATGCCGTGTGGATGAGATGATGCAGAAGCTAGAAGAAATCTCCAGCATGGAGCCCCCTGTCAGGTGCAGTGCCGGTATTGCGGCCAGAGTATCCAAGCAGGATGACTTTGAGGAGTTGTTTAACAGAGCGGACAATGCCATGTATATGGCCAAAAAATCCGGAAAGAACCGGTACTTTGTTGATAGAATAGGCTGATTGTGAGAGACTGGATCAATAGAGGACATGACATAGGAAAGGAAATAGCTGAAGAATTGGAAAGGAAGGGAATATGACCGGTAAAATGAACTATCAGGAAGCACATGAAAAGCTTGCAAAGTATGGTCAGGAACATGCTTTAAAATATTATGAGGAGCTGACGGGAGAGCAGCAGGAGCTTTTGCTTAACCAGATTGCCGATACGGATTTCTCGGTACTTGCATCCGTTAAGGACAAAAAGGGTAGTGTGACAAAAGGCAGAATTACACCGCTTGCAGCAATGCAGCTTTCGGAAATACATGCAAAGGAAGCAGAATTCAGAAAGCTCGGTATTGAAGCCATTAGGCAGGGAAAGGTGGGAGCGGTTCTTCTTGCGGGAGGAATGGGAACCAGACTTGGCTCGGATGATCCCAAAGGAATGTATAACATTGGAATAACAAAGGATGTTTACATTTTTCAGAGGCTGATTGAAAATCTTCTTGATGTAGTGGAGGAGGCCGGTGCATGGATTCCCCTCTATGTCATGACCAGTGATAAGAATCATGAAGCCACCACACGTTTTTTGAAGGAGCATGACTATTTCGGATATCAGAGTGAATATATTACCTTCTTTATGCAGGAGATGGCTCCGGCATGCGACTATCAAGGGAAGGTTTATCTGGAGGAGAAGTGGAAGCTTTCCACATCTCCTAACGGAAATGGTGGCTGGTATTCTTCCATGCATAAGTGGGGGATTGCCGCAAAGGCAATGAAAGATGGCGTGGAATGGCTCAATGTTTTTGCAGTGGATAACGTATTACAGAGAATAGCAGATCCATGTTTTGTAGGGGCAGTCATAGCAAGCGGCTGTGTGGCAGGCTCCAAAGTAGTTCGCAAATGCGCTCCGGATGAGAAGGTGGGCGTGATGTGTTTAGAGGACGGGAAGCCTTCTATCGTAGAATATTATGAACTCACAGAGGATCTGATGAATGCAAAGGATTCAAACGGGGATCCGGCGTACAATTTCGGTGTGATCCTAAATTATCTGTTCCGTGTGGCTGACCTTGAGAAAATTCGGGAAAAGAATCTGCCGCTGCATATTGTGGAAAAGAAGATTCCTTATCTTAACGAGAGCGGAGATGCGGTGAAGCCCGAAAAGCCCAACGGATACAAATTTGAACAGCTGGTGCTGGATATGATTCATGAGCTTGACAGCTGCCTGCCTTTTGAGGTAGAGCGAAACCGCGAGTTTGCACCGATCAAAAATGCGACCGGAGTTGACTCTGTGGAAAGTGCGAGGGCGCTTTGCAGGGAAAACGGAATAGAGCTTTGATTTTTGACAGAAACTTAAAGACGAAATTGAAACCATGATTGGAGGTAACAAAATGACAATACTAGTAACAGGTGGCGCCGGATATATCGGCAGTCATACGGTAATAGAACTGCAGAATGCGGGATATGATGTGGTGGTTGTGGATAACCTGAGTAATTCCAGTGAAAAGAGTCTTCAAAGAGTGGAAAAGATTACCGGCAAACCGGTTACCTTCTACAAGGCTGATATCTTAGATCGGGATGCGCTGGAAACCGTTTTTGAAAAGGAAAGCATTGACTGCTGTATTCACTTTGCCGGTCTAAAGGCAGTGGGCGAATCGGTGCAGAAGCCATGGGAATATTATGAGAACAATATTGCAGGTACGCTGACCCTGATTGACGTGATGAGAAAGCATGGTGTAAAGAATATCATTTTCTCTTCCTCTGCAACAGTCTATGGCGATCCTGCCATCATTCCGATTACAGAGGAGTGCCCGAAGGGACAGTGTACCAACCCGTATGGCTGGACCAAGTCCATGCTGGAGCAGATTTTAACAGATATTCAGAAGGCAGACCCTGAATGGAATGTGATTCTGCTTCGTTACTTTAATCCAATTGGCGCCCACAAGAGCGGAACCATCGGGGAGAACCCTAACGGCATTCCGAACAATCTGATGCCTTACATCACACAGGTGGCAGTCGGCAAACTGAAGGAGCTTGGGGTAT
>JAUNDN010000015.1:0-55037 GCA_030526045.1 Bacillota bacterium
TTTTTTATGGAAAATTAATTGCCAAAAAATATGGAAAAGTACTTGCCGTTTACAAAAAAGACCCTACAGCGGTAAGGGTGTGTGCCATAGGGTCAATTAAGGGTTAGAACCAATATATGCAAAAGCAGGAGAAAAGTCAAGGGAAAAGTCGAACAAAAAGAAAAAAGGCTTTTAGCCTTAACCAGATAAAAAAGCAAAAAAATCCTTTCCCCCTATACTTGACTATAGCAACACTTAACACTCACAAGGGGGAAAGGGGGTACTGATTAATGTCTGAAAATAAGCTCTACGACTGGCAGGATTTTCACGTAGTGACCCTTGACAATATCCGCACACCCAGAAACTTGTCCTGCGGTGCTGTCGGAACGTAGTTCCTCTGACAGCGCTTGACTACCCGTTGTGTAACGTGGTGGCTGTGATGTGTTGTGTCGCTTTCTATGCCTGTAACGTGGAAATTGCCACCTAGGAAGCCTTCCAAGCGTTAGCGCGGAGAGGTAGCCGTCCAGACCTAACTATTCGCAAAACACAAGTTTAACGAATAGTTATACCCATGCGTATGCCGTGGGGTTTACATAATTATTTTATGTTAACCCCAAGGTGTTTCCTTGATTTTTTCTATGTTTGCTGTTTTATGAGCTTCCTCTATGAATTCTGTACGTTCAATATAATCCGTCGGTCCATTTTTATTAACGGATGTTTTTTTCCCCTTTAGATATTTTTCATTAAATTCCGCAACTGTATCAATTATTTTATTCTTTTGTCTTTTATACCTGATATAGCTATATACATATACAACTGCTAAAAATGCAATCATAATACAAATAATAAGCTTCATAACCATACCTGCCTATCTGTACATCTATCTGCATATTTCATCTGAATCCAGCAATATTGTAAAAGGACCATGATTGATCAGCGAAACATCCATATGGGCGCCAAATACTCCCTGTGCAACATTTGAAACATGCTTAGAACATTCTGAAATCACATATTCATAAAGTGTTTTTGCAAGATCAGGATTACCGGCATTCACGAATGATGGCCGGTTTCCCTTACGGCAATCTGCATATAATGTAAATTGTGAAATAATTAACAAATCTCCATTTACACTTTTTAGATTAAGATTGGTTTTTCCTTCAGAATCTTCAAAAATACGAAGATTAAGCAGCTTATTGATCATTTTGTCTGCAATTTCATAGGTATCCGAATTACAGACGCTTACTAATACCATAAACCCTTTATCAATCTCTCCTACAACCTTCTGATCCACGCTGACGCTTGCTTTTGATACTCTTTGAACAACAAATTTCATCGCTATTGCTGCTCTCCTTTACTATTTTCTTCATCTGACTGGCTCTTTTTTACCTTAAAAAAGCTTTTCTTTCTCTGCTTTTCAGTCCTTGTTACAAAAATATTGTTATCCTCAATATAATCTACATCCAGATATTTAGTTGTCTCAGTTGGTAATCCTCTCTTTTCCAATAATCTGTTTGCAAAGCGTCGAATCATTGCATATAGAACCGCAAAAAAGGGAACACCAATGATCATGCCAGGGATACCCATAATTCCACCAAAAATTGTAATGGAAAAAATTACCCAGAAACCTGACAAGCCCGTAGATTCACCCAAAATTTTAGGCCCGATTAAGTTTCCGTCAACCTGCTGTAAAACAAGAATGAATAAGATAAAATAAACACATTTTATTGGATTTACCATCAAAATAAGGAAAGCGCTGGGAATTGCTCCAAGATAAGGGCCGAAAAAAGGGATTACATTAGTAACTCCCACGATGACACTTACAAGCAATGCGTAAGGAATTTCCATTACGCTTGTGCCGGCAAAGCAAATACAACCAATGATAAAGGAGTCCAATATTTTACCGCTAATGAAACCGATAAAAGTATCACTGGTAAAACGGACATCCTTAATTAACTGATTTGCGGTATTTGTATTGAAAAGCGCAAATACAAGCTTTTTACCCTGACCTGCAAAGCTCTCCTTATTATACATTACATAAATGGATATGATAAAACCTATGATAAAGTTCCATAATGCTTTTAATAGACCTATCATACTTAAGGATACCTGTCTTACAATTACTTCCATTTGAGGAATTATGCTATGATTTAAAAAGTCTGTAATTTTCTCCGAGTATTCATCAAATAAACGAAATACAACTCTCTCAATATCAGGATTGTCGTCCAAAAACTTTGCAGACCATTTTGTGAGGTTTTGAATATAATATGGAAATTGATAAGAAATGCTTCTTACACTCTTAACAATATTAGGGATAAGAATGGAAAAGAATCCATAAATAAAAAAGAACACAAGTATAATCGTAAATAAGATTGAAATAACACGAATGTGTTTTCTGTTATTATCTGTAACAGCGGATTTCTTTTTCAATTTAATTGTGAGTGGTATTAAAAAACTGTTTTCAATTGTGTTTACAAGTGGTGTTAATAGATAAGCTATGATAATTCCATATAATACAGGACTGACAATTCTTGCAATTTCCTTTATCTGTACTGAGAAACGGTCTCCGTGAAAAATTAGATAATAAAAGCAAATAGATGCTGCAATAACAAGAAATGCAATGAACCCAATTTTCAGATACTTTCTATCAATACGGAATTTCATAGTCTGCTACAGGGTATATCCCCTTCCTCCTTATAGAATTGACATAAATCCTTATATGCTTAGTATAGCATTTTTTTTGAAAAGATACTATGGCATAATCATGAAATATGATAGAATTAATTGAATTTTAACGAAGGATGGATGCTAATATGAAAATGCAACAGGTGCTCAGCTATATACGTAGAGCGGTTGATGATTACCATATGATTGAAGAAGGTGACAGGATTGCAGTCGGAATTTCCGGTGGAAAAGATAGTCTGACACTTTTATATGGTCTTCACGGTCTTATGCGCTTTTATCCTAATACATTTAATATACATGCAGTAACTGTTGATCTTGGCTTTGATAATTTAAATCTGGACAAGATTAAAGAACTCTGCGAAAACCTGGAAATCCCTTATACCATTGTTAAAACCGATATTGCAAACATTATTTTTAATGAAAGAAAGGAAACAAACCCCTGTTCACTTTGTGCAAAAATGAGGAAGGGAGCACTAAATGAAGCAATTAAGTCTGCCGGATGCAATAAGGTGGCTTACGCTCATCATAAAGATGATGTTGTTGAAACCATGCTCATGTCCTTAATCTTTGAGGGAAGATTTCATACCTTTTCTCCTGTTACGTATCTTGACAGAATGGATCTAACAGTCATCAGACCACTCATGTATATGAATGAAGCGGATGTTATTGGTTTTGTTAATAAATATCAGGTTCCGGTAGTAAAAAGTCCCTGTCCGGCAGATGGATATACTAAACGTGAATACACCAAAGAACTCCTAAAAAAACTCAATCAGGAAAACCCGGGCGTAAAGGAACGAATGTTTACTGCAATTCAAAATGGGAATTTGAAAGGCTGGTGCTTGGAAAATGGAAAACAGTAAAAATTATCACGATGAGCAAAACAATTTAAATACCATAAAAATGCGCCAGGTAGTCGCAACACTTCCTTCTTTTTGCAAGCAATTTTTTCGTGGCATACAGGAATATACTTCATCAAGAACCAGGCTTGCATATGCATATGACTTACGTGTGTTCTTTGAATTTATTCATAGTCATAATAGTGTTCTTGGGAAAATAGAAATTATTGATTTCCCTATCTCCGTACTTGATCAGATTACCAGGGAAGATATTGAAGAATACCTTGATTATATTACTTATTATGTAAAAGATGGTAAAGAATATACGAATAATGAACGTGGTAAAAAAAGAAAGCTTTCTGCACTGAAAAGCTTTTATAATTACTACTTTCGAGCAGAACAAATTACCACTAATCCAGCTGCTCTTGTTCCGCTTCCAAAGCTTCACGAAAAAGAAATCATCCGTTTAGACGCTGATGAGGTAGCCATCCTTTTAGATCAGGTTGAAGATGGTGACAAGCTTACAAAGGATCAGCTTAAATATCATAACAAGACAAAAATACGTGATATTGCAATTCTTACTCTTCTTTTGGGTACCGGAATACGTGTTTCAGAATGTGTCGGACTGGATATCAAAGATGTAGATTTTAAAAATAACGGGATCAAAATCAGACGAAAAGGCGGATATGAAACAGTTGTTTATTTCGGTGATGAGGTTGCAGATGCACTTCATGATTATCTTGAAAAGCGTTATCATATTGTCCCTCTTGAAGGTCATGAGGATGCATTATTTCTTTCCATACAAAATAGGCGTATAACCGTTCGAGCTGTTGAAAATTTGGTCAAAAAATATGCTGCCAACGTAACCGGACTTAAGAAAATAACGCCGCATAAGCTTCGTAGTACTTACGGAACTGCTCTTTATCAGGAAACCGGTGACATATACCTTGTTGCTGATGTACTTGGACACAAAGATGTCAATACAACCCGTAAACACTACGCAGCATTGGAAGATCATCGCAGAAGGATGGCTGCTAAGGCAGTTCAACTGCGTGAAAAACCTAATTAATATCAATTAAGTTCATGCTATGAGAATTGAGGGCTGTAATAGGGAAGAATAATATGTTGCCCAGCCGTGATATTTTCATCTGTGAGTGAATTCATATTCATGACCTCATCAATATACTCCTGATGGCTGTCATAATGGCTTTCTTCTCCATAAATTTCTGCATAGCCCCAGAGAGTATCACCCTCTTCCACCACTATGCTCTTATAATATTTATAAAGAATCTCCTCATCATTACTTTGAGCCTTCGTACCGAAACTGAAAAAGATGAAGGAAAGGCAGATAGCAAATGCAATTGCTGAAAAACTAATAAGAATATGACGTCTTAATTCACGTTGTCTTCTGATTCGGTTATTTCTGATTCTTCTTTCGCTTACTCTTGCGTTCATCTTCCGTCCCTCCGTTTACTTCATTCAATAATATAGATTTACCAGAACAAATGTTGCAAACGTTTGTTCTTTATATAGATTATACAGAACATGCATTCGAATGTCAATACGAAAATTGCAAAAAATCGAACAAATATTTGGAATATATGTTTGCTTTTTTATTTTTTATATGATACAATAAATAAAACGTACATAATATCATCTATTATTAAGGAGGTATTTCATGGGCTACGGTAAGATCAGCAGCAAACAACAGGAAATTTTAGATTATATTAAAGATGAAATTTTAAAAAGGGGATATCCACCTGCAGTGAGAGAAATCTGCGAGGCTGTTAATCTGAAATCTACCTCTTCTGTTCACTCTCATCTTGAAACGCTTGAGAAGAACGGCTATATCAGGCGAGATCCCACTAAGCCTCGTGCAATTGAAATATGTGATGATAATTTTCAAATGGTTCGTACAGAAATGGTAAGCCTTCCTGTTGTAGGACGTGTTGCTGCCGGAGAACCTATTCTCGCTGAAGAAAATGTTGAAAGCTACTTTCCGGTTCCCGCTGAAATGGTTCCTCATGGAGAATCCTTTGTACTAAATGTAAAGGGAGATTCGATGATCAATGCCGGTATTTTCAGTGGTGATCAGATTTTTGTAAATGTATGCAATACAGCAAAGAACGGTGATATGGTTGTTGCACTGATTGATGATTCAGCCACTGTGAAGACTTTTTATAAAGAAAACGGCCATATTCGTCTACAACCGGAAAATGATACTATGGATCCTATCATTGTAGATGATTGTCAAATTCTTGGAAAGGTTTTTGGTGTATTTAGAATTTTCCATTAGTTTTTTCATATGAAAAATAAACCCTCCGGTTCTTTAAGAATCCGAAGGGTTTTTTATGTTCATAACACTATTATTTGAAACGGACATTTATGTATGCAATAATTTCTTCCACACATCTCTCATAGCCTAATTTTGAACTGTCAAGACATAAATCGTAGTTTCTGGCATCTGTCCATTCTCTGCCGGTATAATACTTGTAATAATCGGCTCTATGTTTATCAGTTTTCAAAATGAATTTTTCCAGTTCCTTTGAGGGCATACTGTGCTTCTTTGCTGCCTGTTCCATACAATATTCATGTGGTGCATGAATAAATACACTCAGGACATTGTCATAATCCTTCAGAATAAAGTCGGCACAGCGTCCGACTATCACGCAGGATTCTTGATCAGCAAGTTCTTTAATAATTTTTGCCTGATAATTAAACAAATTCTGAGTAGAAACAAAATCATCACTCTCTGGTGAAATCAATTCTCCATGATAAACGCGATGAGCGATCTTAAAAAGATTAGAACTTTTTATCTTCTCATCCGCATTGGCAAACAAAGCTTCATTGATTCCGCTGTCATCAGAAGCCAGCTTCATCAGCTCCTTGTCGTAGTAATGAATGCCGAGTCGTTTTGACAGCATTTCCCCTATGGTACGTCCGCCGCTTCCATATTGTCTGGCAATTGTAATCACAATTTTTTCTTTCATTGCACTTAACCCCCGAAATCTTTATTCGCCCAAATAGGCTTTTTTGATAGAATCATTATTAAGAAGGTCTTCGGAATTACCTTCAAGAACAATTTTTCCTGTCTCAAGAACATAACCTCTGTCTGAGATAGAAAGGGCCTTTTTGGCGTTTTGTTCAACAAGAAGTACTGTTGTTCCGCTTGCACTTACTTCTTTGATAATATCAAAAATTTCATTCACGAAAATGGGAGAAAGGCCCATTGATGGCTCATCCATTAATATAATCCTGGGATGTGACATCAGTGCCCTACCCATCGCAAGCATCTGCTGTTCGCCTCCGCTAAGGGTACCTGCTAACTGATTTTTCCTTTCCTCCAGCCTGGGGAAACGCTTATAGACAGTCTTAAGAGTTTCCTCAATTTCCTGTTTGTCTTTTCTTGTATAAGCCCCCATTTTAAGATTTTGATACACGGATAGATTTGCAAATACACGCCGTCCTTCAGGTACATGCGCCATTCCCATGGAAACGATCTTGTGGGCCGGTGTTTTTGTAATGTCCTTCCCATCGAAGATAACAGATCCCTTTTTGGCTTCAAGAAGCCCTGTAATAGTATGCAGAATGGTAGTCTTACCGGCACCGTTAGCACCGATTAAGGCAATGACCTCTCCTTCCTGTACCTGAAAGGATACGCCTTTAATTGCCTGTATCATCCCGTAATAAACTTCTAAATCCTTTATTTCAAGCAATGCCATAGCTTTTCCTCCCACTCCTATTCTCCCAAATATGCCGTGATAACCTGCGGATCATTGAGGACTTCACTTGTCTTTCCCTGTGCAAGAATCCGTCCGAAATTAAGAACTGTCAATTCTTCACAGATTCCGGAAACCAGCTTCATATCGTGCTCAATCAAAAGGATTGTCATATCAAAATTATCTCTTACAAAGCGGATGGTATCCATTAGCTCCATGGTTTCATTTGGATTCATTCCTGCCGCCGGTTCATCAAGCAAAAGAAGCTTTGGCTTAGTAGCGAGTGCTCTTGCAATCTCCAGCTTACGCTGCTTTCCGTAGGGAAGATTTGCAGCAAGGAAATTTGCTTCACCATCCAGTTCGAATACTTTTAAGAGTTCCATTGCTCTCTCATCCATTGCCTTTTCCATTTTGAAGTAACGGGGAAGTCTTAAAATCCCTTCAAATGTAGAATATTTATAATGATTATGAAGTCCTACCTTAACATTATCAAGTACTGTCAAGTCCTTAAAAAGTCTGATATTCTGGAAGGTTCTTGCTATTCCGGCTTTATTGATCTCAATCGTCTTAAGCCCAGTAATATCGTTACCATCAAGCTTAATGATTCCTTCATTCGGCTGATATACTCCGGTAAGAAGATTAAATACGGTAGTCTTACCGGCACCGTTAGGACCGATCAGTCCATATAGCTGTCCTTTCCGGATCGATACCTCAAAGTCATCTACCGCACGTAAACCACCAAAGGAAATGCCTAAATTCTTAACCTCTAACAATGCTGTCATTTTATTACACCTCCTTTGATTTTCCTATCATACGTTTGATTGAAAAACGTTTACGAAGCTCAATGAGCTTTGGACTCCAGTTGAAAAGCATCATTACGATCAATACAATCGCATAAATCAACATACGATAATTGTTTAAGCCTCTAAGAAGCTCAGGAAGCAGGGTAAGCACTACAGCTGCAATCATAGATCCCCTAATATTTCCGATACCGCCAAGAACCACAAATACGAGAATCATAATTGACATGTTATAACCAAAGTTTTTGGGTGTTGCCATCAGGCTGTTCAAATTATGGGAATAAAGAACACCTGCTACTCCTGCCAAAGCAGCTGATATGGAAAATGCCATCAGTTTATATCGGGTGATATTAATGCCAATAGACTCCGCAGCAATCAGATTATCTCTGATTGACATAATTGCTCTTCCGTCTCTTGAATGAATCAAATTTAATACGATGAATAGTGTTATGATAATCAAAATGACACCGATTGTAAAATTGGAATCCTTTGGGGTACCTGTAATTCCCTGAGCACCATTAATAATCACATCTCCATCAGTTTCCAGACCAAGGGAAATGGAATCCTTCATGGAAAAATGAAATCCCTTACTGTCCTTACCGATATATAACACATTGACAACGTTTTTAATAATCTCTCCAAAGGCTAACGTTACAATTGCCAGATAATCACCTCTAAGACGCAGAACAGGCATACCAATTAAGAACCCGATGACACCTGCGCATACTGCGCCAATAATAAGTGCCAGAATAAAGCGAACAGGTGCGATTGTAATAACATCCTCCATGCATCTTGAGAAAAAAGCACCTGTAAATGCGCCAACACACATGAATCCTGCATGTCCAAGGCTGAGTTCCCCCAAAATACCTACTGTCAGGTTCAGAGATACAGCAAGAATCACATAAACACATAACGGAACCAGCAAACCCTGTATCAGACTGGAAAGGCTCCCGGCGCTGATCAATGCCTGAATAATCAAATATGCTACAATTACAATACCATATGTAATGATATTATCTTTTACATTTTTACTTAAGTTCAGTTTTTTCACTGTCATCTCCTCCTTATACCTTCTCCTGAATCTTCTTACCAAGAATACCTGTGGGCTTAACCAGAAGGACAATGATCAATACCATAAACACAATTGCATCCGCCATTTGGGAAGAAATATATGCTTTACTTAAAATTTCAATGATTCCAAGTACAATTCCGCCTATCAGTGCCCCCGGAATGGAACCGATTCCTCCAAATACCGCGGCCACGAATGCCTTAATACCGGGCATAGATCCTGTGTAGGGCGTTAGGGACGGATATGCAGAACAAAGAAGCATACCGGCAATTGCAGCAAGTGCAGAACCAATTGCAAAGGTAAGGGAAATGGTAGCATTTACATTAATACCCATAAGCTGCGCCGCACCTTTGTCTTCAGAAACAGCAAGCATTGCCTGTCCTGCCTTTGTTTTATTTACAAAAAGAGTTAATCCGATCATAATCACGATACAGGAAATAATTGTAACGATAGTTTCTCCTGAAATATTGATTTGACCATCTGCAAGCTTAATTGCAGGAACGTTCACAACAGATGTAAATGCTTTTGTGTTCGCACCAAAAATGAGTAATGCAAGGTTTTGAAGCAGATAGCTGACACCGATAGCCGTAATCAGAACTGCCAGCGAAGATGCCGCCTGACGCAGAGGTCTGTAAGCGATATATTCAATTGTAATTCCCAGCACAGTACAAAGAATAATTGCAAGAAGAATTCCGAGAGCCGGCGGAAGTCCCTGCATACTCACTGCAAAGAATATCGTAAAGCCCCCTACCATGATAACATCACCATGTGCAAAGTTGAGCATTTTGGCAATCCCGTATACCATGGTATAGCCAAGGGCAATAATTGCATATACACTTCCAAGACTGATTCCGTTGATCAAATAGGATATAAAACTCATAAGAACACCTCTGTAAAAAAATTATTCTATTAAGTATATCAGATAAACACAGGGAATGGCAAGTCATAAAACTCCATAGGAATGCCCTTAATATAAAAATGCAAAAAGAGGGTTGCATTTTTGCAACCCTCTTTGGCTTAAAGTTCAATTACTGAATCAGTGAGTAATTTCCGTTAACAATCTGCATAGCCTTAGGTGCCTTATTAACTGCACCATCCTCATCCCATGACATTGCCTCTCCAGTGAGTCCGTCTACAGATATATCAGCCATAGCTGTTTTCAGTTTATCACAAATATCGAATATGCTGTCAGCAGGTGTTGCACCACTCTTCTCAACTGCGGCTTTAACGATATAAACTGCATCGTAAGCATCTGCTGCAAACTGATTAGGTGTTTCTCCATAAGCTGCTTCATATGCGCTTACAAAGGATTTGGTTGCATCGTCCTGTGCATCAGCAGCGAAAGGAGTTAAGAGCATAACACCCTCAGCTAAGGATGCATCAAAATTCTCCACGTTCAGGATGCCGTCAAGACCGTCACATCCAAAAAACTTAGGTGTAAATCCCATGGAATTAGCCTGTGTTAAGATCAGGGAAGCTTCTGTGTAATAAATAGGAAGGAATACCAGTTCTGCGCCGGCATCCTTTGCTTTCTGAAGCTGTACGGAGAAATCAGTCTTATTGTCAGCAGTAAATGCTTCTGCTGATACAATTTCAAAGGACTGATTTGCTGCTTCTGCTGCAAACTTTTCATAAATACCTGAAGAATAAACATCAGAACTGTCATAAATAACAGCAACCTTGGAAGCTACTGCATTACCACCGATGTACTGTGCTGCAGCAATACCCTGGTTAGGATCTGTAAAGCATACCTGATATACATTATCATTACCCTTGATACAATCTACGGAAGATCCTGAAGGTGTAATCTGGAACATATTGTCATTTGAAGATTCTGCCGCAACTGCTATACAGCATCCGCTTGTTGTTGTACCAACCAGCATCTGCATTCCCCAGTCCTTCAATGTATTATAGGCATTAACGGACTTCTCGTTATCGCATTCATCATCCTGGAAATTATACTCTACCTGATATCCATTGATACCACCTGCCGCATTGATTTCCTTGATTGCAAGATCAGCACCGTTCTTAACTGCAAGACCGTAAACTGCTGCACCGCCTGTAGCAGGACCGATTGCACCGATTTTAAATGTTTCTCCGGCTGCCGCTGATGCATTTCCTTCTGTTGCCGAATTACTGCTTTCGGAAACAGCTTCTGAAGTTGATTCGCCAGCTTTTTCACCTGAGCCGCCACAACCTGCAAGCATAGCCATGGTCATAACAGCAACAAGTAAAAGGCTTGTTACTTTTTTGAACTTTTTCATAATATTTCCTCCTTCAAAACTAATTTCAAGTTATAATACCTTAAAATTAGTTTATTGTCAACTTTCATAATAAATACTTTTAAGTCAGATTATCCTTTTATGTTGTATAGATTCAAGTTTTCTGGGAAAAATAAATCCTGACAGCTTAATATACTGTTGTCAATTTTTAATGGAGGTATATCACATGAACAATAAATGTCTTGATTGTATTGCACTTACCATTGCAATCATCGGTGCTGTTAACTGGGGATTGATTGGTTTCTTTTCCTTTGACCTTGTTGCTTTTATTTTTGGAGAAATGTCCTGGTTATCCAGGATCATTTATGCAATTGTAGGTATCTGCGGACTTTATCTGATTACATTTTATATGTATGCCGGTGGAGTAGAAAAGACAAGGGAATAACCCTTGTCTTTTCTTTGATAGATCCGATTTATAGTTTCTTAAGCGTATCCGGTTCGATTGTTTTCCCGTCTCTCCAGATTCGTTCAAGATCATAAAACAATCGATTCTCTTTATCAAAAATGTGAATGATAATATCTCCAAAATCAAGCAGTACCCAGTTCGCATGGTCATATCCTTCAATCTGCTTTAGCGGATATCCCGCTCTTCCAAGCTTCTCTTCCACTTCATCAGCAAGAGCCTGTATCTGACTTATATTTGTACCGTTTGCAATAATAAAATAGTCTGCAAGAACGGAAACCTGACTGATATCGATCACCCGAATTTCTTCTGCCTTCTTATCTTCTAAAGCCTGAATGGCAATTCCTGCCATTTTCTTAACTGTTTCTGCTACAATATCTGCCATAAAAATCATTCCTTTCCAAGGTAATATTCATATGTTTTCTGTGTCATAGGGTCGATTGGACTGTTTATACTTTCTAGATAATGAAGGGTATCACCCAATACCTGTAAAAGTGCCTGGTCAAGATCCTGAAAAGCAAGTCTGCGTAATTTTGTAAGGTTCGGCGCCTGTTTCCTGCTGGGTTCAATATAATCTGCAATATAAATGATTTTTTCAAGTTGAGACATACCCGGTCTTCCGGTGGTGTGATTTAAAATTGCGTTGATGATGTCCTGATCGTGTATATTAAACTGTTTCATTGCCACATAGCTGCCAACCTTTGCATGCAGAAGAAACGGATTTTTTCTTTCAACTTCATTTACGGGTATGTGATGTTTCTCACAGATGGATAGCTTTTTTTCATTACTCATACACTTTGCACAATCATGGAGCAGACCGGCTGTCTGCGCTTTATTAATATCTACATCATAACACATGGCAAGAGCGGATGCGGTATATGCTACGCCGAGAGTATGCTCAAACCTTTTGGGATCTAATACTTTTTCCATTTTTCTACGGATTTTTCTGATGTCAGCTGTCTTCACATTTATTCTCCCCATTATTTATTCTGATATAGATGATTTTTGAGAATATATTCCTGTACATGTTCGGGCAACAGATAGCGAATTGATTTACCATCTCTAATTCTTTGCCTTATTTCGGAGGATGAAATATCTACAAATCTTGAAGAAAGGATTTGAATATTTGCTCCATACGTGTTTTTAAGATGCATTGAAATCAACTTGATTTTCTCAGTGTTTCCTGCTCCGCGTACTGCAACCGCAATTACGGCATTTTGAAGGATAACATCGGGATTTTTCCAGTTTTCCAGCATCAGAAGACTGTCTGCACCCATAATGAAGTAGTAGGTATTCTGCGGAAATTTTTCTTTTAATTCTAATAAAGTATCTGCGGTGTAGGTAGGTCCTTTTCGATCAAGCTCCATTCTTGACAATCGAAAATCCGGATGCCCTTCGATTGCGAGTGCTAACATAGAAGCTCTATCTTCACCGTCAAGGATCTCATTTTGATCCTTCATATACGAATTGCCGCTGGGCATAAACAATATTTCATCAAGTAAAAGCTCTTCTCTTGCCTGTTCTGCAAGAAGAAGATGTCCGTAATGAACAGGATTGAAGGTTCCGCCCATAATTCCGATCTTTTTTTCCATAGCAACCACCTAAGCTCTCCTATCGAGGAAGTTCTATTTTCTTATGTTCTTTACTTTCCTTGTATAAAACAATCTTTTTCCCAATGACCTGCACTACCTGTGAGCCTGTACGGTCAGCAAGAGCAGCTGCCATCATTTTCGGATCATCCATGCAGTTTTTGAGAACGGCAATCTTAATCAGTTCCCTTGTATTAAAAGCCTCTCTCACTGCCTCTGTTACCTCAGGGGTCAGGCAGGATTTTCCAATCTGGAAAACGGGTTCAATATTCATCGCCAGTCCTTTTAAGTATGAACGCTGTTTACTTGTCATAAGCGCCTCCTATTTATAGTAATCAAAGGATAATCCGTACATTCTTACGGTATCTCCTTCCTGAATTCCAAGTTCCTCAAGCTGCTCTAATATACCGTTCAGTTTTAGGAAGTTCTGGAAAAAGGTAAAGCCCTTTTCTGACTCCAGATTGGTATACCCCAGCATCTTTTCAATTCTAGGTCCCTCAACAACATATTCGTTTGCTTCTTTATCGTACGTAACCGTGAAAGGATCATCAGAACCAACAAGCATATATTCCGGGAAGAATTCCTGCTCAAAGACAATTGGCTTATCATCCGTCTTGTCCAGCATCTCTCTCACATAATATAGTAGTTCGCGGATTCCCTTTCCACTTATCGCAGATATAGGATATACACGGATGCCTTGGGGTTCAAACTCGTTCTTCAGCTTCTGAACCGGGTCCTCATCCCCAAAAATCATGTCTGTCTTATTGGCAGCTATCACCTGCGGCCTATTCGCGATCTCCGGATTATACGTTTCCAATTCTTTGTTGATGGCATAAATATCCTGAATCGGGTCACGACCTTCTGTGGAAGCAGCATCCACAATATGAATAATAACCTTTGTTCTTTCAATATGACGAAGGAATTCAAAGCCTAGTCCAACACCCTCCGATGCACCTTCGATCAGGCCCGGAATATCTGCAATGACAAAGCCTTTGGCATCTTCAAGGTCTACCACTCCAAGATGCGGATTTAAGGTTGTGAAATGATAATTTGCAATCTTAGGTCTTGCATTGGATACTTTTGTCAGAAATGTGGATTTCCCGACATTTGGGAAGCCAACAAGTCCTACATCGGCGATCACCTTAAGTTCCATCAAAAGTTCAAGCTCTTTTGCAGGCTGTCCGGGCTGGGCATACTTTGGCACCTGCATAGTGCTGGTTGCATAGTGCTGATTTCCGTTGCCGCCACGGCCGCCGGTAAGGAGTACAAAGCGTCTGTTCTCTCCTGACATATCTGTGATGATCTTTCCGCTTTCCGCTTCCTTGATGACTGTTCCTTCCGGTATCTTTAAAATAATATCCGCACCATTTTTGCCACGGCAGTTCCTCTTACCGCCGTTTTCTCCATCCTCCGCATGGTATTTACGGACATGACGATAATCGGTAAGGGTATTCAAGCCGTCATCCACTTGAAGGATCACGCTTCCGCCGTTACCGCCGTCCCCACCATCCGGACCTCCGTTTGGTACATATTTTTCACGTCGGAAAGAAACATGGCCGTCGCCACCCTTTCCGCTCCTCACATAAACTCTGGCTCTGTCTGCAAACATATCAAATTCCTTCCCAAATATATCAAAAATGTCTGCCTGAACGATATTTTCATTTTTAAAAAGGCTTCAAACAAAAAGATGTTTGAAGCCTTAACAAGTTCGTACTATTTCTCTACAGGATATACGGAAGCACGCTTTTTGTCTCTTCCTACTCTTTCGAATTTAAGTACACCGTCAACCATAGCAAACAATGTGTCATCACCACCACGACCTACGTTGATGCCGGGATGAATCTTGGTTCCACGCTGTCTGTATAAAATATTTCCTGCTTTTACGAATTGTCCGTCAGCTCTTTTTGCGCCCAGTCTCTTTGACTCGGAATCTCTACCGTTCTTGGTAGAACCAACACCTTTTTTATGAGCGAAAAATTGAAGGTTCAGCTTTAACATGATTTACACCTCCTTGAATTTGAGTTTTAAATACTTTTTGCCGTATTCTGCTACGACACTCTGTAATCCAAGAATCATGGAATCAAGGAGAAGCTTTCCGCCTTCATCCGTCTCATTTAATAGCCGGAATGTAATCAACCCGCTCTCCTCCTCACTATGAACTTTAATTTGCGTCCTTGTGAGCCTGTCAAGTGAATTGATCGTATTGATAACAAGCATTGATATTGCACTGCAGACGATATCCTCGCCGGCTTGTGCAAATCCTGCATGTCCACTGCAGATTACTTCCTTATATTCCCCATTTTTGGATTTTATAATCGTAACGGTTGTCATATCAAACCTTT
The DNA here is from genome assembly GCA_030526045.1 of Bacillota bacterium. GTDB lineage: Bacteria > Bacillota > Clostridia > Lachnospirales > Lachnospiraceae > Suilimivivens. The sequence continues at coordinate 15,702 of JAUNDN010000015.1, forward strand.
TGCATACTAAGCATTGATCTTATCAATCTTAACCTGTGTGTATGCTTGTCTATGACCATTTTTCTTATGATAACCGGTTTTTCTCTTATACTTGTAAACGATAACCTTACGGTATCTGCCCTGTTCCATAACAGTTGCAGTTACACTAGCACCTTTTACATCACCGGCAACCTTAAGTTCCTTGTCACTTACAGCGACAACTTGGTCAAATGTCACAGTAGCTCCGGGCTCTACATCAAGCTTTTCAACCTTGATCACATCACCTTCGGAAACCTTATACTGCTTTCCACCTGTTGCAATGATTGCGTACATATGGCACCTCCTATACTAACCAGCCGAAACTGATTTTACTCGCTAACTTTGGTGGCGCTTAAATGAGCGCACTTCGACCTCGTTATGCGGCATACTCATAAACTATAACATCACGCAGAATTCCTGTCAAGTAATTTTCTTTCAAATCTTCACCAAATCTTTTATTCTTTATTTCCCTTCAGCAGCTCCATCAGTGGTCTTGAAATCTTCTTACGGGTGATTTCCACAATCCCGAGAGCAGTCATATCCACTAATCTTGTTCGTGTCCTGTCTTCCTTTAAGTAGGCATCCAGACAGGCAAGGAGTTTTTGCTGATCCTCCTTAGCATCCATATTGATAAAATCAACCATGACCATACCGGAATAATTCCGGAGCCGAAGCTGCCTTGCAATTTCCTTTGCCGCCTCCAAGTTAATCTTCAGATAAAGATTTCTCCTTTCGGCATTTTTTTCATTACTTCCCTTTCCGGAATTTACATCGATCACCACCATTGCCTCTGTCGGCTCGATGACAAGATAACCGCCTGATGGCAGCCAGACTTTCTTGTCAAGTGCCTGCTTTAAGTGTGTCTCTATGCTGTATAATGCAGACAAGGAAAGCATATTATCCTGATACAATCTTGGGGCCTTAATACCGCACTCCTTCAGTTGCGCAAACACCTCAGGGATATCCGTAACAATTTCCTCATAGGCAGTCACAGGAATATCCTTCAGCAGGGATATATATTCCGGCTGTGCGTGATGCAGGCAGCTGTAAAGAGTCCTATACCTGTATTTCTCCGTAAGCTCGTCAAAAAAAGCTGCAAATTCTCTCATTTCTTCCATAACAGGAGCGAAATCAGTAAGTTCTCCCGCATTGGTTCTGATGACAAATCCATACTTTTTACGGTTCGGAAAATCATTTACTTTCACAGCTTCCTTCAAGTACTTTAGTTTCTCTTCCGTAAGCTTTTTGGAATAGCTCACTCCATGGCTACCGGATTTACACACACAATACTGTCCTGCCAGGGAAAGACCCGTGGTTGCTGTCGGAAGCTTGGTCTTTAAGGCAGGCGTGATGATCTGAACTACAAGCTCGTCTCCCTGCAGGAGTCTGCCGTCATACTCACGGTTCAAAAGTAGAGGCGCAAGATCATCCTCGATAGGAAGAAATACCTTCTTTTCATGATCGATTGCCACAAAGGCTGCCCGAATGCCTTCCGCGATCTCCTGAATACGTCCTACATAAATATTCCCGACCACACTTTCCTTTTCTGGTAGTGGCGCCACCTGGATGGTGAGTGGTTTGCTGTTTTCATCCAGCAAAACAAGGAGGAGCATTTGATTCTTTTCAATGATAATTACTTTTCCCATATCAAAGGCACCAATTTTCTTTCCTGTTCAGAGCCGATATTTTTGTAGGTATCTATTCTGTGTACCAGCAATCCAAATTCCGGCAATGTAACCCCAAGTGAATCAAAAAAGGTATCAAGCACAAAGGAAGGCTTGATATTTCCGCCACTGCTGGCATTTAAGAGCATGTAGACGCCGTTGCGCCTTCCCATACCATCCATCAAGCTATTATCCGGAATTTCCCGGATCTCAAGCTTATAAATACTTTCCTTTAAGTTTAACTCCTTCTCACCTTTTTTGGTTTTCTTCACAACAGGGATGATATTCTGAGCATAAAAGTCTTTAAGGCGTTCTTCCCAATCCTCCGGTAGCAGACAACCTTCTCTGAAGCCCACAAGATAAGAAGCAGCTGCTACGCTTGCCATAGCATTCCCCTCCTTGTCCGGCAGCTTTCTGACCGCCAGAATGTCAATGCCTTCCACCATTGCTGTCTGTAAACGATTTTTAATTTCTTCTTCCGAAGGGAAGCTATTCATTTCAATGTCAAAGTATTCTCCCTCACTGGTATGTCCCACAGAAAGGGGCGATGCAAAGGACATGATCTGATGGGGGCTGAAGCCTCCCGAATAGGCAATATCAATGCCTGCACGGCGGATTGCCTTCTGGAAATACCGCATTACATCCAGATGTCCGATAAATTTCACGGCTCCGTATTTTGCAAATTTGATTCGAACCTTTATTGTATTTTCTGCCATGACCTCTATTCTCCCTTCTTTTCCATACAGATGCCTGTCTGAAAGCTTGCTGCTCCGCAGCCCTGGCACTGCATCTTACAATTGGGAGTTACGCTCTCCTCCTGCGCTCTGTGCCATTCACGGAGAAGAAACTGCTTAGTTACACCGCAATCAAGGAAATCCCATGGAAAGCTTTCATCGTCTCCACGTGCCCTCGTCGTATAGAAGGAAATGTCAATTCCACATTCTTCAAAGGTTTCCATCCAGATGTCATTCTTATAATACTCACTCCATGCATCATACATACAACCCTTTTCATAAGCACGCAGGATTGCTTGATTCAGCTTCCGGTCGCCCCTGGCCAGAATGCCTTCCAGAACACTTACATCCGCTTCATGCCAGTTATATTTGATGCTCTTCTGGTTCAACTGACTCGTAATTGCGGTTCTGGTCTGATATGCTTTATCAAGGAACTCCTCCTTCGTGCATTGGGGTGCCCACTGGAAGGGTGTAAAAGGTTTCGGGATAAAGAAGGAAGTACTGGCTACAATTTGTACCCGTCCGTTTCTCTTTTCCTTGGGAACCGTCTCATAAAAAACTGCCGCAATTCTATTGGACAGCTCCGCTATTCCTCTGATATCCTCCGGTGTCTCTGTGGGAAGCCCCAGCATGAAGTAAAGCTTAACTCTTGTCCATCCGCCTTCAAAGGCAAGTCTGGAGCCTTCAAGTATGACTTCTTCGGTCAACCCCTTATTGATCACATTTCTTAATCTCTGGCTTCCTGCCTCCGGTGCAAAGGTCAGACTGCTCTTTTTTACATCCTGCACCTTATTCATTACATCCAGCGAGAACGCATCTATCCGAAGAGACGGCAGGGAAATATTGATCTTTCTTTCATCGCATTTTTCAATCAGGAAATCCAGAAGCTCCGGGAGCTTTGAGTAGTCACTGGAGCTTAAGGAGCTTAAGGAAATCTCCTCATGCCCTGTATTTTCTAACATTTCGACGGCATAGGTTTCCAGCATTTCAAGGCTTCTTTCGCGGACAGGCCGATAAAGCTGCCCGGCCTGGCAGAATCTGCACCCCCTGATACAGCCTCTCTGAATCTCTAAAACCACTCTGTCCTGTGTCACCTTAATGAATGGCACTACAGGTTTTTTCGGATAATAAGTATTTGAGACATCCGAAACAAGCTCCTTGGTGATCGTCATGGGAATTCCCTCTGCCAACGGAATTCTCTCTTTGATCGTACCATCTTCTTTGTAGGTAACATCATATAAAGAAGGAACATACATTCCCGGTATCCTTGCTGCTTTTCTCAAAAATTCCTTCCGGCTTTCTTTTTTCCTTTTGCACTCCGTGTACAGATTAAGCAGATTTCGATACTGCGTTTCTCCTTCACCGATGTAAAACAGATCAAAGAAATCACAGATTGGCTCCGGGTTATAGGTACAGGGGCCACCGCCGATCACGATCGGGTCTTCCTCACTTCGATCCTTAGAAAGAAGGGGAATTCCTGAAAGATCAAGCACCTGCAAAATATTGGTATAGCACATTTCATACTGGATGGTAATACCCAGGAAATCAAATTCCTTAATGGGATCCTGTGACTCCAGCGCAAATAAAGGAATATGCTCCTTTCGCATGATGGCATCCAGATCCACCCAGGGGGAATATACTCTTTCGCACCATACATCCTCAAATTGATTGAGCATGTCATAAATAATCTGGATTCCCAAATGGGACATCCCGATCTCATATACATCAGGAAAGCACATGGCGAACCGAACCTGTACCTCATCCTTGTTTTTCATGACTGCATTGACTTCATTTCCGATATAGCGGGCAGGCTTTTCCACCTGCATCAGTATCTCGTCGCTTAACGCCAGTTTTCTCATAATTGCAATTTACCTTTTAAGCTCTTATTTTTCTTACCCAACTATTATACGGGTTGCCATTTCCTGTTGGCAAGAGCTATTTTCAGTTTCCCAAAGACTGTTATTTGTCTATGGTGTCTTTTCCCCCAGCAGTACACTTTGAAAAAAGTCCGGCAAATTTGTTTCAGTCATGCGTTCAAAAATCATATTCATTGTTTCATTTCCTACACGGATACCCTTTACATCACAAAATACAAAGGCAAGAAACAGCAGCATGGCAATTACCAGCCTGATGCGAAAGCCTTTTAAAAGACTGCTTCCCTGCTCTTTTTCTAAATTGGTTTTTGCATTTCTTTTCCTGTTAATCCCTCCCGAAACAGGTATTGCAACTGACTCAAGCCCGTAGATTTCACCTTTTTCCTGATAGGGATCATTCGAATATAGTAATTGTTGTCTGCTTAGGCACAGCTGTCTATTGTATTGATTTTGAAGTCGAATGGTTCTCACAAGCTCCAGCTTTCTGTCTGTGTCAATCCTTCCCATGATTCTTTGTCCATGTCTATTGATTTATAAAAAATATGCACCGTATAGAAAAATTATACGGTGCATGTCACTATCTTTTGTCCAGTTCCTCTGTAATCTCTTCCCATGTAACACCCTTCTCAACCATGAGAACCATCATATGATACAGGAAATCGGAAATTTCATACTTGATCTCATTCGCATTCGGGTTCTTGGCGGCAATGACAATTTCAGTCGCCTCCTCACCGAGCTTTTTCAATATTTTATCAATTCCTTTATCAAAGAGGTAATTCGTGTAGGAGCCCTCCTTTGGATGCACCTTACGATCCTTAATCACGTTAAGAACTGATTCAAATACCATCAGTGGATTAGACTCATCATATTCCTTCTTCATAATTTCATTGAAAAAGCAACTGTAGCTGCCGGTATGGCAGGCAGCTCCCACCTGGGAAACCTTTGCAAGAATCGTATCCTTATCGCAATCTGCCGTCAGCTCCTTCACATACTGAAAGTGCCCACTGGTCTCGCCTTTGATCCACTGTTCCTTTCGACTTCTGCTATAGTACGTCATACGGCCGCTTTTTAGTGTATGAAGATAAGCCTCTTCATTCATATAGGCTACCATCAGAACTTCTCTGGTTTTATAGTCCTGAACTACTACAGGTACAAGGCCATCAGAGTTCTTGGTGAGTTCATCCCACAATATGGCAGGTGCAAAGGTTTTCACTTGTACGCCGTTTCCGGCGCAAAGATCCTTTATATCATTGATTTCCTTAGCATTTTCGTTAATCGCCGGTCCCGTTACTCCGGCAATCACTTCACAAGACAACAATTCGATGATCTTATCAAGCGAAACCTCCGGCAAAGTAACGATTACAGGAAGCTGCGCAACTTCAATTGCCTGTTTGATTGTTTTTTCATGAATCAAAATAACTTCTTCAACAAATTCGCACAGCAACTTAGCATTGGTTTCAATTTCAGATGCGTCTGCAATGCAGGCAACAATCTTATCCTTCCCGAATTTCAGGGATACCTCCCTGGTAATCTCAATATTCCCCTCCTTGGAGTAATTAAGTGCAGCCTTACTACAGCCTGCATAAAGAAGCTTCTTGATATCTTCCATCCGCTTCACATTTCCTGCCCCGATGACAGGAATCTGGGCTTCATGACAGATTTCTTTGATCAGATCCAAAGCCTTTTCATGAGATTCATCATCTGTAGAAAGATCAAACACCAAAAGCTCGTCGGCATTGTTTTCTCCATAGAATCTGGCAAGCTGTGCCGGATGATCACTTACAACGTCAGTATTTTGAAATCCTGCGACCGCTTTTTCATCCTTCAAAAAAATACAGGGTATAAATTTCTTATAGTTTGTCATCACGTTTGTCAATTCCTCTTCTGAGATTTCCTTATGTCGCTTACGATATCATTATATTCTTCAAAGGCTTCCCTTTGTACTTAATACGCCGTTTATTCTGTCATCAATGCTTGTTGCCTCATCAAGTGCCCTTGCAAAAGCCTTGAACATCGCTTCAATCATGTGATGGTTATTAATGCCCGATAACATCTTAATATGCAGATTCATTCCCGCACTGTAGGATACCGCATAAAAGAATTCCCGAACAAGCTCCGTATCAAGATAACCAACCTTTTCAACGGTAAAATCACAATCAAATGAAAAATAAGGTCTTCCACACAGGTCAACAGCACAAAGTGCAAGGGCGTCATCCATCGGCAGAATACAGGAACCATAGCGCTTTATCCCTTCTTTATCACCTAACGCTTCCTTGATAGCAGTTCCAAGTACAATTCCGGCGTCCTCGACGGTATGATGTCCGTCCACCTTCAAATCGCCCCTGATCTGTATTTCCAGGTCGAAAAATCCATGCTTAGCAAAGCCCTCAAGCATATGGTTGAAAAATCCGATGCCGGTTTCCACATTGCTCTTTCCTATTCCATCCAGTTCCAGTTTCAGCGTAATATCAGTTTCCTTCGTTGTTCTTTTTTGTAATGTGCTTCGACTCATTCCTAATCCTCCCCATCTTCAAATCTTACTTTAATGGAGTTTGCATGTGCCGTCAAGCCTTCCTTCTTGGCAAACAGTTCTATATCCTTATGTACCGACTCAAGCGCATCCCTCGAATAGGAAATAATACTGGTCTTCTTAAGAAAATCATCCACATTTAAGGGAGAGAAAAATTTAGCAGTTCCATTAGTAGGAAGAATGTGATTGGGACCTGCAAAATAGTCTCCAAGCGGTTCTGACGAGTATTCTCCAAGGAAAATTGCTCCCGCATTTTTTATCTTCGTCATTGTCTCATAAGGATTCTTTGTCAGGATTTCCAGGTGTTCTGAAGCAATTTCATTTGCAGCGTCAATTGCCTGATCCATGTTTTCTGCAACCAGAATATATCCATAGTTGTCCAGAGATTTGCGGATAATCTCTTCTCTTGAAAGCTGCCTGGTAAACTGCTCCACTTCATCAGAAACCTTCTTTGCCAGTTCCCTGCTGGTTGTAATCAGGATTGCACTTGCCATCTCATCATGCTCTGCCTGGGAAAGAAGATCTGCCGCAACAAATCTCGGATTTGCCGTCTCATCTGCAAGAACAAGGATCTCACTGGGACCTGCAATGGAATCAATACTTACAAACCCGAAACAGGCCTTCTTAGCCAGCGCCACAAAAATATTTCCGGGGCCGGTAATCTTATATACCTTTGGAATGCTTTCTGTACCGAATGCCATGGCAGCAATCGCCTGGGCACCGCCAACCTTATAGATTTCATCAACACCTGCAATATCCGCCGCAACCAGAGTGCCTGGATTAACCTTTCCGTCTGCACCGGGAGGTGTAGTCATGATAATCCTGGAAACACCGGCAACCTTTGCAGGCAAGACATTCATCAGAACGCTGGAAGGATAGGCTGCCTTGCCGCCGGGTACATACACACCTGAAATTGCTATTGGCGTAATCTTCTGTCCCAGGATTGTTCCGTTATCTTCCGGCACGATCCAGCTGTTGTGGAGCTGTTTCTCGTGAAAACGAGTAATATTTTCCGCAGATTTTTTCATCACTCTGATAAGCTCAGAATCTACCTTCTCATAGGCTTCTTCAATCTCCTGTCTGTTAACCCGAATCGTCTGCTGATTGATCTCACATTTATCGAATTCTTTTGTGTATTCAAACAGGGCTTCATCTCCAAGTTCTCTTACCTTGGCAATAATATCATTTACCGTCTGTTCAAACTGTCCATAGCTGTTAGGACTTCTCTTTAACAGTTTTTCCAGCAGATTGTCTTTTGTTTCTTCCGTCAACTCTATAATACGCATCTTTCTGATCTACTCCTTTCAAAATCGGGAAATTATCCGTTCTGACACAACTCTTTCAGTTTGGAAATCAGACTTCTGATTCTCTGTGTTTCCATCTGCATACTTACCTGGTTTACGATCATTCTTGCCGATAACGGACAAATTTCCTCCAGAACCTCTAATCCATTCTCCTTCAAGGTGGAACCTGTCTCCACGATATCAACAATCACATCCGACAAGCCAACGATCGGTCCTAATTCCACGGAACCGTTCAGCTTGATGATATCCACGGTCTGATGCTTCTTATTATAAAAATAGTCCTTTGCAATAGTCGGGTACTTGCTGGCAACACGAATCCTTTCGTGGTGCTGTAAAAGCTCTTTTGCACTGGCCGGACCGCACACGCACATGCGGCACTTACCAAAACCAAGGTCTAAAACCTCATATACCCTTCTGTTTTCTTCCATAATCGTGTCTTTTCCGACAACACCGATATCAGCAGCGCCATACTCCACATAAGTGGGCACATCAGGACCTTTGGACAGGAAGAATTTCAGTTTCAATTCCTCATTTACAAAAATCAGTTTTCTGGAATTCTTATCCTTCATCTCCTCACAGGTAATTCCGATCTGTTCCAAAAGCTCAAGAGTCTTGTTTGCCAGCCGCCCCTTTCCGAGAGCAAACGTTAAATATCTTTCTTCACTCATTTCATTAACCATGCCTTCCAATTATCTTAACATACATTTAGAAGCTATTCTTATTTTTCCGGAATCAGGGCAGCTTTTCTGCCCTCCATGCGAAGCCTTCTTGCTTCCTTCAGCTTTTCTTCATAATTATCATGATCATAAGTAATTTCAATCAGTTCATCCTGAATCTCAATATTACTTTTCTGTCGTTCCAAAGCAGACAGAAGATCATCGATCACTACAACAAAACCAATTGCAGGTGCTTCTTTCCCAAAGTAACCGAGTAGATTGTCATATCTTCCTCCCTTAACAATCACGTCGCCAACACCGTAGGTGTATACCTTAAAAATGACACCCGTATAGTAATTATATTTGCTGAGCATTCCAAGATCAAAGGAAATATACTTCTCAACACCATATTCACAAAGTACATGATACAATTCTTCCAGACGGGCAATGGCTTTCAGGGAACGTTCATTAAGTATCGGTTCTTTTACGCTACCCAGCATTTCCACAGAGCCAAAGCAATCCGTTGTTTTTAAGAGCAACATACGGAATCTTTCATCCACGTTCTTTTCAAGTAAAAGCTCCTCTGCCCCAAAAATGTTTTTGCCGGAAATAAACTCACGAAGTTCGCTTTCCGTCTCCTCATCAAGCCCTGCCTGCTCGCAAAGTCCTTTAAAATATTCCACCTGTCCGATGCTGACCTGAAATTCCTTTAAGCCGGCTCTAAGAAGCGACTCTACCACCATGGCAATCATTTCACCGTCTGCTTCCACGCTTCCGTCATTTATCAGTTCTGCCCCCATCTGGGTAACTTCCTTTAATTTTCCCTGAAGATTGCCGGTATTGGTAAAGGTGTTCCCCGCATAGCAGAAACGGATGGGAACATTTTCATCCATAAAATATTTTGCGGCACAACGCGCCATAGACGGTGTAAAGTCGGGACGCAGAACAAGTGTGTTTCCTTCTTTGTCAAAAAACTTATATAGCTCCTTAGAGGGTGTTGTTCCGATTTCTTTTGAAAAAACATCGAAAAATTCAAATGTAGGTGTCTGAATATCCTGATACCCGTATAAATTAAGCTGCTTATGGATCAGCTCTTCTACCGCAAGCTTTCTTGCATATTCTTTTCCGTAAATATCCCTTACTCCTTCCGGAGTGTGCAGTAACTGTCGGTTCATTTGATTACCTCATACCCTGTTATGATACTTTATTGGTTTAAAGTGCTAATTCGCTACCATATTAGCAAATGAAACTATTGGTAGTATACTAAATGCAAAATCATTTGTCAAATCATTTCATGCTCGTCTACATCCTTACTGAGTAAATCCAGATAAGGAACGAAGATGCCCTGTTTCCTGGGAAGAATATATTCTGGATTTAGTTCTTCGTAGAGGAAGCTTTTCCTTCCGCCTCCCTTTGCTCTGTCCCAGAAAAACTTAAAAATTTCAAAGGGCAGATAGTAAAACTCGTCTCTGTGTGAAAAATAAATCAGGAAAAAAGCAATCCCTTTCTGTTTTTCAAACTGCTCCATAAAGACCACCTGATGCTCATGAATATTTTGAAGGTTAAAGCGGTCTACTGCACACTCTTTCGCATCAAAGCAAACAGGAATCCCCTGTACCACACCAATATAATCTACTGTACTTTTCTGTTCAAAATAGGCAAGCGTGATATGTCTGGTTGCCTTATCAATATTGATCGGTGTGATCGGCGTTGGTATCTTCTGGATCAATGCGAGCCCATTTTCCAGATATTTTTCATTTGTCCTGTTTATTAAATCTTCCAGTGTTGAGCCTCGAAGCCCTCTGGAATTCCATGTTGCCATAGTCCGTTATCCTTCCGTTAAAAGTTGAAATTCTTTGGGTATCGGTGCTTCCACCACCCTTTCCGATAGCTGCAAAAAAGGAGGATCCAACTTCGGAAATTCCAACCGATATGCGTGAAGCAGTTGACTTTTGATGGAGAAGCGCTGCTTATAAATATCATTAAAGCTCCTGTCTCCATATTTATAATCTCCCAGCAGAGGATGCCCTGTACTTGCCATATGAATACGGATCTGATGGGGTTTCCCGGTAATCAGTTCAGCTTCCACAAGTGTTCTGTCTGAGAATTCCCTGATTGGATAATATCTTGTTTTAATGTATTCACCCTGATCGCTTCTTTCCTTAACCAAATGGACTTTATTATTCTTTTGATCCTTGATCAGATATCCTTCCAGAGTTTCCTCCTGATCAACCCGGCCTTTTACCAGCATGCGATAAAACTTCCGTACACTGCGACTTCTGATAAGCTCATTCATTTTCTGACTTCCCTGCAATGACTTTGCTCCGATCACCAGTCCTGAGGTGTTCCGGTCAAGCCTGTTGCATACGGAGGGTTTAAAGGTAGATAACTGATTTTCCTGTAAACTGCCTTTCGAAAGCAGATAACCGATCAACCACTCATTTAAGGATAAGTCCTTAGGTTCCGCTTTTTGTGAAAGGATTCCCACCGGTTTATCCATGATGATCACATGTTCATCCTCATAAGGCACGATAATCCCATTAAGTTTCTTATATGCTGCTTTGTACTCTGCTGTCGTCTCTGCATTTTCGAAATCATCTTGAAAGCCTGCGATTGTTTCATCTGCCAAATAAAAGGACAGCTTATCTCCCTGTAGCAGTTTTTCATTCCCCTCTGCCTTTTTTCCGTTCAGAGTAATATTTTTTTTACGAAGCATTTTATAGAAGAACGAAGAAGGAGCCTTTGGCATAAACTTGTGAAGAAATTTATCCAGTCTCTGACCTGCTTCATTTTTACCAATCTCAATCTGCTGCATTTTGTTTTCCTTTACAGAGAAATATCATACAAAGCAATCCTTACTTCATCATCTTTCTCCGGATTATTAGACTGTTCCTTATCATTTAATTTCTGAAGCTGTTCACAATAATGCTCAAGTTTATCGGAAATTCTTATAGTCATATCCTTGAAACCGCTCTGCTTCAACATAGTCTGCAGGTGTTCCTCGCATGCTCTGCAGTCGCACTTATCACTTTCAGTATAACCGAGAATGACTTTATCCTCCACAATCATGTGACTGATCGCAAAATTTTTCTGATAGGAGGTGAAATACATATCATACATACCGATCAGTCTGCCTATCAGTGGTTCAATTGCTTCTTTCGCTCCTTCACTGCATCCTGTTGCGCGGAAATACATGATCAGATTCACCAGACTCTTACTTGCCGGGAGACATCCCAGAGCTGCCACTACCGTAAGGAGATTCTTTTTTGTCCCTGTAGTAATGTATCCAACAGCAAATACTGCCAATGAAATTCCAAAAAATAAGATTGTTCTGATGAGCACCTGGTTCCTTTTGGCGGATAAATATCCGAAATTTCCCTTTATAGCTTTTTTCAAGACCTTTTCTCCTCTCAGCTATCCTCGTGTTTCATATCTTATGATTTTTTCTTTTTGTGAACGTTTCTTATGGTTCTTTTCTTCCTTTGTTCCTTTTCTCCCCGTCTTTGAGCACCTGCAGCCTCCTTGGGACGTATCAGGCACTTCTTATCATATCCAATCAGATCCTCCCGTCCGGCTTTCATGAGAGCTTCCTTTACCAAATCATAATTTTGAGGCTTCCGATATTGAATCAGTGCACGTTGCATTGCCTTCTCATGCGGATTTCGGCAAACGTAGACCTTATTTCCGTCTCTTGGATCAATTCCCGTAAAATACATAACGGTAGATAACGTGGATGGTGTCGGATAAAAGTCCTGCACCTGTTCCGGCATATAGTTAAGATCCCGGAGATATTCTGCCAGTTCAACGGCCTCCTTCAGCGTCGAACCGGGATGTGAGGACATCAGATAAGGTACAAGGAACTGCTTCATTCCCAGGCTCTGATTAATCTTCTCATACTTTTTAACAAATTTTTCATAAACATTTCGTCCGGGTTTTCCCATTTTAGCAAGAACCTTATCAGATATATGTTCAGGAGCCACCTTCAACTGACCGCTAACATGATGCTCCACAAGCTCTCTGAAAAAAGTATCGTCCTGATCTGCCAGCAGATAGTCAAAACGAATACCGGAGCGGATAAATACCTTCTTCACGCCGGGAAGTGCCCTCAGCTTACGAAGCAGTTGTAAATAGTCACTGTGATCAGCATTCATATTCTTGCAGGGAGTGGGAAAAAGGCACTGCCTGTTCTTACAGGCTCCGCACTTTAACTGTTTATCACAGGCAGGATGCCTAAAATTAGCGGTAGGACCGCCTACATCATGAATATATCCCTTAAAGTCGGAATCCTTGATCAGTTCACCTGCCTCTTTAAGAATTGACTCATGGCTTCTTACCTGTACGATTCTTCCCTGATGAAAGGTCAGGGCGCAAAAGCTGCAGGCACCGAAACAGCCTCTGTTACTGATTAATGAAAATTTAATTTCCGCAATGGCCGGAACGCCGCCCATTTTTTCATAAGACGGATGATAGGTCTTTTGATAAGGCAACGCATAAACATCATCCATTTCCTCTACGGTTAGCGGCTTCTGTGGCGGGTTTTGCACCACATAAACACCACCTGTATAGCCCTCCACAAGTATTTTGGCAGTAAAGGGATCTGTATTCTGATATTGTACACCAAAGCTTTGGGCATACTTTTCGGGATTTTCCTTCATCTCATCATAGGGAGGGAGTTCTATTGCGTTATACTCTTCATCTTCTAAGCCGGTAATTCCTGAAATGTCTTTTGTCTTATAGACAGTTCCCGGAATAAAGGTAATATCCTTAACTTCGATTCCGCTCTGCAGTGCATCAGCAATCTCTACGATCGACTTTTCTCCCATTCCGTAGGAAATCAGATCAGCCTGACTGTCAAGCAGGATAGAACGTTTCAGTGAATCACTCCAATAATCGTAATGGGCAAGCCGACGCAGGCTGGCTTCAATCCCGCCAATTATGATAGGAACATCCTTATAGGTTTTTCTTATCAGGTTTCCGTAAACAACGGTGGCATAATCAGGCCGTTTCCCCATAACTCCGCCGGGTGTATAGGCGTCTGTAGGACGCTTCTTTTTGGAAACAAAATAGTGATTTACCATGGAATCCATGTTACCACCGGCAATTAGAAATGCGAGCCTCGGCTTACCAAGAATGGTAATACTTCTATCGTCCTTCCAGTCCGGCTGTGAAATAATACCGACACTGTAGCCGTGGGCTTCCAGTACCCGGCTGATGATTGCGTGTCCGAAGGAAGGATGGTCCACATAAGCATCACCAATCACAAATACAAAATCAAGCTGCTCAATATTTCTCTCTTCCATATCCTGTCTGGATATAGGTAAAAATCCATTATTCAAGGAGTCCTCCCGTCTGCTTCAATTCTGCCATAATGTCATAATAATTCTTGATAAAGTAGTCGGAAAGCCTGCGTTTTTCCTTCTCCTGGTGACGGGAATAGTCATCCTCCACTGCACAAACCTTCATACCGGCTGCTTTCCCCGCCTGTATTCCCGGAACAATATCCTCAAAAACAAGACATTTATAGGGCTCAGCGCCACAAATCCTTGCCGCCTCAAGATATACATCCGGTGCCGGCTTCCCCTTCTCTACATCGCATCCTGTTACAATACAATCAAAATAATCAAAGACTCCGTGCACCCTGATCACATTTTCCACCAGCTCCCTGGAATTGCTTGTAGCGATTCCAAGACGGATCCCATTCTTATGACAATATGTAAGAAATTCCATCGCACCGTCTTTAAAAGGAACCTGATAGGTATATTTGTCCCACGCCATCTGATTCCAGTCTTCTTTCATTTTCTCAATACTATCCGGTATATGAAATTTGGTTTTAAAATACTGAGCCGTTTCCGAAAAGCTCATGCCCTCAATTTCTGATTGTAATCCCTCCGGTAAAGGAATACCGAATCTTCCCAAATATTCGATATCAATTTCTTTCCACATCCACATGGAATCAACCAGCGTTCCATCCAGATCAAACAATACGGCATCTATATTTTCAAGCATACAATTCGCTAACCTCTTCCTTAGTTAATTCTCGTATCTGACCTTCCTTCAGACGCTCATCCAAATGAAGCTTTCCCATGGATACACGCTTTAAATATGTCACCTGCAAGCCAACTGACAGAAACATTCGTTTAATCTGATGGAATTTACCTTCTGTAATCGTAATATAGCAGACTTGATCTTCTTCCTTCTCAATAACAGCAGGCAGGGTCAATTCCTGCTCACCGATATCAACGCCTGCTTCAAGCAGTCTGATCATTTCATCCGTAAGAATCCCATCTGTCTTTACATAGTATTTCTTCGCCACATGCTTCTTGGGCGATAACAGATTATGAGCCAGTTCACCATCATTGGTAAGTAAAAGCAATCCTACTGTATCCTTGTCAAGTCTTCCTACCGGGAAAATATCCTGAATCGGTATTCCCTTAAGCTCTCCCTGATGCATCAGCTGATATTGATCCCTGAAGAGATCCAATACTGTCTTTTCCTTATGATCTTTTGTTGCTGTGATCACTCCTGCAGGCTTATTCATTTGAAAATAGACAAAAGGTTGATATTGATATTCCTTTCCGCAGCAAAGAATACGTACGTTTTTCTCATCTACCTGCGTTTCGGGCTTCTTGACAGGAATTCCGTCAACCAATACCTGCCCCTTTTTCAGAAGTTCCTTCACCTGATTCCTTGAACTGATATTTAATTCACATAATAATTTGTCAATTCTCATAACAATAATAATAACATAAATCAGAAGAAGCGCCTATCATGAAAAAAAGATTTAATGTTCTTTCTTTTTATTCCGTTCTTGCAATTACACTTAGCACCATTATTTTGTGCTTTCCTTCTGAATGTCTTTCCTTTTCATTAAACGGACTGAATCTCTGGTTTAGCAAAATGATTCCCGCATTGTTTCCTTTTATGGTTCTGTCAGGTATCATGATCCGAATGAATCTGGTTTCCTCCTGTGTCCGATTCCTTACACCTGCTATTGGAAGGCTCTTTTGTGTTTCACCCTCCTGTATCTACGGTATTGTGATTGGCTTCTTATGTGGCTTTCCAATGGGAGCCCACACAGCTGCAGAGCTTTATGAACATAAACTTATTTCAAAGGAGGAGGCGTCCTTTCTTCTTTCCTTTTGCAATAACATCGGTCCGGTTTATTTCTTAAGCTTTGTACTTCCGACACTTAGAATCGATTCTCCCGGTATTTATCTCTTTGGTATGTATGGTCTTCCTTTTCTGTATGGTATATTTTTGCGCTACACAATATACAGGCGAAGAATTTCGTTTATCAACGTAACAAATCCCAACCGGACACAAGCGGTATCTCTCCTTAATGCACTGGATGAATCTATATTCAACGCTTTATCCGGCATCACAAGATTAGGAGGCTACATGATCTTTTTTAATCTGCTGTTTATTCTTCCGGCACTTGCAGCTTACCTACTCCCGCTCACTCCTTCACAAAGTTCCTGTTTAACAGGCTCTCTGGGGTGTCTTCTGGAAATATCCGGTGGTATTGGCTTATTAGGCAATCAGATTCCCGAGTTGGTTTTGTGTATATTACCTTTCGGTGGTTTTTCCTGTATCGCGCAGACCTACAGTATGATTAAAAATACGCAGCTTTCTCTCAGCAAATATGTGATGCATAAAATGGTACTTACCGCCATCACCGTCGTTTATTACGCTTTAATAAATGCATGATTCGTCTGAGCATGATGATCGAAATGATTACAATACACAAAATTAGAATGATGATAATGATAATCACCGGAATGATGGAAGGCTGCTTCGGCTGCGTCGTTTCCTCATACACTATTTCCTTATAGCTTTGCTGTTTCTTTTGTATTGCATCTTCTCTTGCCTTTTCAAGCTCATCAGCAAGGCGCTGTGGATCCGTAATAGGTGAAATACTTACAATATTGCTTTCTGTCCATTTGTCAAAGCCGTTATAAGCACTAACCCTCAGTTCAATGTCCCTGTCAAAGGGAAGCTGAATCGTCACCCTGTTTTCGTCCTGTGAACGATTCCATGCCTCAGGTCTTGGCCATGTCTGTAAATCTGAATATGAATTTCCGCCGTTCGTACTGTAACTATAGTACTGAATATAGCTTTCGGCATCCTTTGCTTCAATTCTGACTATCACCTCTCCTGTTTCCTGATCAACGGATTCCACCTCAATGCTGCAAAGCTCCGGCGCTGTTTCATCGGGTCTGACAATGCCGGAAGGAATACTGATATTACTCACAGGATAATCACGATAATCAACCCCTAGTGTATCCGATTTCAATCCAAAATATTTGGCAACTGCAGTTGCATCCATTCTGCCAAGCTCCCTTAGCTGCTCCTCCCCTTCCTGATAGAACGGCTGGTCAGCCGCATGATCCAGGTGGCAGTGCTCAATCAGCGCAGATGGAATTCCCTCCTCGGTACAATAGCGCAAAATACCATAGTAATTCTGATCCCTGTCATTGAGCCTTGTCTTTATTCCTCTGGAATACAATCCAAGATCCGTAAATTCCTGCATTTGGATTTCTGCAAAGGCATACCCCTTGGAATAATATTCTCCGGTCGCGGGCACCCAGACCTCCGCGCCAAACAGATCATGCTTTACAGACATATTAAAGTGAAGGCAGAACAGAAAATCTGCATTTTTTTCTTTTGCAAACTTCGCTCTGTCTTTAATACTCATATCAATATCTGTTTCACGTGTCAAATAAACCTCAATGCCCTCGTACTTTTCCAGTTCCTCCTTCATTGCCTGCGCAACAATGGGATTAAGCTCCTTTTCAACATATTGTTCGTACTGACCTCCCAGGTTTTCTCCCCCGTGGCCGGGATCAATAACGATGACAAGCTTCTCATCCGCTTTACCTTCAATCGATGTAACATAAAAAGCTGTCATAAACAGAAGAACTGCAATGCAAATCAAAATGCCTTTTTTTCTCATGTATCCCCCTATCAAAAAAACCGGCTTCTCCCTATGGTCAAAGCCGGTCAGAATTCTTATTTGTTTAAAGTAAATCCAGGTTCAGCCCTTCTGAAGTACCTTCACTCTCAGCAGTTTCCTGTCCGATATACTCGTCAGCCTCCGGTGGGTTCAACTCAACTCTGTTTGCATTTACCACATCATTGTATTGATTTAATGCGGTAATAAAGCTTTCATAATGATCTGAGGTCATTTTCATGGTCTGTGTCAGAAGATTCTCAATGTTGGCAAGAATATCATCTGTATACTGCATGGCAGCGGCCCTCATATTATTTGCCTCTATTGTTGCACTATCAAGAATTTCCTGTGCCTGCTGGCTTGCCTGCTTCACAACTGCGGTAGCCTGTGCATAAGCCTGCTGATAAATCTCATGCTCGCTGATCAATTCATTGGTATGGATGGTTGCTTCATTGATCAATGCCTCTGCTTTGGCACGTGCATCATTCAGAATTGCCTCTTTATTACTAATGATCTTTTGATAGCGTTTGATTTCATCAGGAGTCTTCATCCGAAGCTCACGAAGAAGTTCATCAATTTCTTCTTTGTTAACAATAATTTTGGTATTTGAAAGCGGCTGGTATTTACAACCGTCAATATACGCTTCAATCTCATCAATCAACTGTTCGATTCTGCTGCTCATTCGCTTTCCCCCGTTTATCTCTTATTTAATTCCATATTTCTCATAAACAAGATCTGCCACAAAGTCAGGCACACACATGGATATGTCTCCTCCAAAGCTTGCAATTTCCTTAACACTTGAGGAACTTAAATATGCATATTCAAGGCTTGTCGTCAGAAATATAGTATCTAATGCTCCGTTTGACAGCTTGGCATTGGTCTGTGCATTTTGAAGCTCATATTCAAAGTCTGTGATTGCTCTAAGACCTCTGATCACGACATGAATATTACGTGAACTTGCATAATCTACAAGAAGACCGCTAAAGGACTCAACCTTTACGTTGGGAATATCCTTTACTGCTTCCTTTAATATCTTAACACGTTCTTCCACAGAAAACAATGGAGTCTTTAGCTTATTATTCAAAACACTGACTGTTAATTCATCAAAAATCTGTGATGCTCGTTTGATCACATCCAGATGTCCGTAAGTAACCGGATCAAAGCTTCCCGGATATATAGCTGCTTTCATCTTTTCCTCTTTCTTAGCGGTTTTACCGTTATTTATTCTCTGCCAATAAATACATGTTTATTGGTCTTGTAAAGCTTTTCTTTTTTTACCTTGAAACCAAGCTCCGTAATAAAATCAAAGGATTGATCAAGCTTTGCTTCAATAATCATCAATGTACTTTCCGTAATGTATGGCTGCATTGCAAGCAGCTGAAACAATTCCCGTTCATAGCCGGCATGGTAGGGGGGATCCATAAAAACGATATCTACTTCCTTTTCGTGAATCATGGAAAGAGCACTGAAAACATCCTGTTTCAGCAGTGTAGCACTCTCCGTAAATTTTGTAAAGGCTATATTTTCCTGAATACACGTGATGGCTTCTCTTCCGTTTTCTACAAAATATGCGTGGGAAGCCCCACGGCTTAGAGCTTCAATTCCGATACCGCCGCTTCCCGCAAATAGATCCACAAAAATACAACCGGGTATTTCTGCCTGTATCATATTAAACAGGGTTTCCTTAATTCTGTCTGTGGTTGGTCTGGTATCTGTTCCTTCAGGAGTCTTCAGTTTGAGACTTCTGGCTCTTCCGGCTATAACACGCATGGTTATTCCTCTCACACTCTTATTTTGGTGCCCTTTCCGTCACGTTTTGCAGCTTTCATTTTATGAAGATCTACCGGCTTTTCTTTGTAAGAAATGATTTGCTCAACTCCTGTTTGAAGATAATAAACATTTTCCAAATAATCCTTTGGACCCAGCTTCATTCCTCTTACACCAATGGCAGTTTTCTTTTTATCCGGTATTTCATCCACTGAGAATTTTAAGAAAAAGCCCTCTGCGCTTTGTAATATGATCTGTTTTTGATCATTCAAAACCGCTACGGAAATTACCTCATCATCATCCGCCAGTTTTGTAGCAGCAACAGTTCTCTTTGCAACATCAAACTCACCGCCATCAACAACCTTCATCATCGCCTGCTTCGTAACAAAGATGATGCGATATAAATTCAGGCTTGTCTGACTGGCAGCAGCCACAACAAGTTCTTTTTCCCCGTTAAAATTACTGATATTGTCAATGGGAACTCCTTTATCACGGAACTTGCCGAAAGGAATATCCATTACCTTAACTGTATGCAGCTGTCCTGTATTCGTAAACAGGCATACTTTTCCGGTATTTTTACATACAAATACAAACTTATTTTCCGCATCAGCCGCTTCTTTATTTCTCTCATAGGTTGCCATATCGATCGTTCTTGCATAACCAAAGCGGTCCATCAGGAAGACTACCTCCATTTCTTCCGCTTTTTTCTCAACATAAACAGCCTCCTCAGCATTTTCAATTACCGTTTTACGCTTGCCTGCGAATTCCCTTCGAAGTTGCTCCAGCTCATTGATAATCACCTGAGCCATGGAATCCCGCCGGTCAAGAATATCCTCATAGCGATAAATATTTGCCATAGTCTCTTCATGCTCATTGATCAGGGCTTCCAATTCCAGACCAATCAGCTTATAGAGACGCATTTCAAGGATCGCATTAGCTTGCTTTTCTGTAAAACGCAGTTGTGCTGCCATGATTTTTGATTCCTTGGAGCGGAATTTGATCCCGTCTACTTTTCCTTCTACCAGACAGGCCTTTGCCATGTTCCTGTCCTTCGAGCCTCTCAGGATCTCAATCACAAGATCAATGACATTGCATGCTTTAATGAGCCCTTCCTGAATTTCTTTCTTTTCCCGCTCTTTCGCAAGTAATGTGGTGTATTTTCTGGTTGCAACCTGAAACTGAAAATCAACATTGTGCTGAATAATCTGTTTCAGACTCATAACCTCCGGACGCCCATTCGCAATGGCAAGCATATTGACACCAAAGGTATCTTCAAGCCTTGTCTTCTTATACAGCATGTTGACAAAATTGTCTACATCCGCATCCCTTCTCAGCTCGATTACGATACGAATACCTTCCTTGGAGGACTGATTAGAAATATCCACTATGTCCTGAGTCTTCTTCGTCTCTGAAAGTGCCGCCACATCCATAAGGAACTTGGAAATATTGGCACCGATCATTGGATAGGGAATTTCAGAGATTACAACATTGGTCTTACCTCCCTTTCCCTTTTCAATATCTACCTTTCCGCGAACCTTAATTTTCCCGACACCTGTTTCGTAGATTTCCTTCAGTTCGTCCTTGTTGATCACAATACCGCCGGTAGGAAAATCAGGTCCCTTTATGTACTTCATCAATCCTTCCGTAGTAATGGATTCGTCGAGCATATAAGCCTTAACGGCATCTATAACCTCACCTAAATTATGAGGGGGAATACTGGTCGCCATACCGACTGCAATTCCCTCAGAGCCGTTTACTAACAGATTTGGAAACTTTGCAGGAAGTACGCCAGGTTCTTTTTCTGTTTCGTCAAAGTTGGGAACAAAATCAACAACATCCTTATCCAAATCAGACAAAAATGCATCCTGTGTAATCTTCTCAAGCCTTGCCTCCGTATAACGCATGGCAGCGGCTCCGTCTCCTTCAATATTTCCAAAATTTCCATGTCCGTCAACAAGAGGGAGTCCCTTCTTGAAGTCCTGCGTCATGACAACCAAAGCATCATAAATTGAGCTGTCCCCATGAGGATGATACTTACCCATCGTATCACCTACGATACGGGCACTTTTTCGATAAGGTTTGTCATACTTAATTCCAAGTTCATGCATATCGTAAAGTACACGTCTCTGTACAGGCTTCAAACCGTCACGCGCATCCGGCAGTGCTCTTGCTATAATTACACTCATTGCATAATCGATAAAGGATTTCTGCATGACCTCAGAATATTCTGTTTTAATGATTTTTTCTTCCATTTAGCTTACTCCGCTCCCAATCACACTATATATCAAGCTCTGCATCTGTGGCATGTTCATAAATAAATGCTTTCCTTGGGGGAACCTCGGTTCCCATAAGAAGCTCAGTTACCTCGGAAGCCATCCTTGCATCCTCGATTTCAACCTGTTTCAAAATTCTGGTTTCCGGATTCAAGGTCGTCTCCCAAAGCTGAGAGGCATCCATTTCGCCAAGACCCTTATATCTTTGCAGGGTAAACGATCCCTTATGACGCTTCCTGTACTGTTCCAGCGCCTTGTCATCATATAGATACTCTTCCTCTCCTTTTGCCGGCATTGCCTTATAGAGAGGCGGCATTGCGAGATAAATATGTCCCTCGTAAATCAGTTCCGGCATAAAACGATAAAACAGCGTTAATAACAGGTTGGAAATATGGGAACCATCCACATCCGCATCAGTCATAATAATAATCTTGTCGTATCGAAGCTTCGTGATATCAAAATCATTACCATAGCCTTCCGAGAAACCACATCCAAATGCATTGATCATGGTCTTAATTTCTGCGTTTGCAAGAACCTTGTCGATACTAGCCTTTTCCACATTCAGAATTTTTCCTCTAATGGGAAGTATTGCCTGATAAGCACGGTTTCTTGCCATTTTGGCACTTCCGCCCGCAGAATCTCCCTCAACAATAAAAATTTCACATTTAGAGGCATCTCTGGATTCACAGTTTGCCAGTTTCCCGTTTGAGTCGAAAGAAAACTTCTGCTTCGTCAGCATGTTAGTCTTTGCTTTTTCCTCTGTTTTACGAATTTTAGCGGCTTTTTCAGCACATCCGATTACATTCT
Organism: Bacillota bacterium; assembly: GCA_030526045.1. GTDB lineage: Bacteria > Bacillota > Clostridia > Lachnospirales > Lachnospiraceae > Suilimivivens. Next base: position 38,279 of record JAUNDN010000015.1, read on the forward strand.
TTAAGGTCTCCAGATTCCTGTCAAAATAACGCACCAGTTCATCTGATGTTACCTTGGAAACAACCTTTGCAGCATCCTGATTATCCAGCTTGGTCTTTGTCTGTCCTTCAAATCTGGGATCCGGATGTTTGATGGAGATCACTGCTGTCATTCCGTTTCTGACATCCGCACCGGTAAAGTTAGCATCTTTTTCCTTCAGAATATTGAGCTCTCTTGCATAGGTGTTGATAATATTCGTAAATGCTGTCTTAAAACCTGTCAGGTGTGTTCCACCCTCTGCATTATAAATATTATTACAAAACCCAAGAACATTTTCGTGGAATTCATTGATATATTGAAAAGCACCTTCCACGGAAATCCCTTCCACTTCACCCTTAAAGTAAATGACATCACTGACGCTTTCCGTAGACTTATTGATATCCTTAATAAATCCAATCAGCCCATCCGGTTCATGGAATTCAATATGTTCTGTCTCTTCCTTTCTCTTATCCTCAAAAATGATGGTAAGCTCCGGATTTAAGTACGCCGTTTCATGCATACGGCTTTTTATTTCATCCTCTTTAAAACGGGTTCTGTCGAATATAGTATCATCCGGGAGGAAATTAATCGTAGTTCCGCTGCCCTTGGCTTTTCCGACGACCGGAAGGAGTCCATTAACCAATTCGACAGTCGGATTTCCTCTTTCATATTTATCTTCATAAATATTTCCACCGCTTTTCACTCTTACTGTCAAATGGGTAGAAAGTGCATTTACAACCGATGAACCAACACCATGCAGACCGCCGCTTGTCTTATATGCAGAATCATCAAATTTACCACCGGCATGAAGGGTTGTAAATACCAAACGTTCTGCACTGATCCCCTTTTCATGCATTCCGACGGGTATACCTCGGCCGTTATCCTCAACCGTAGCAGATCCGTCCGCCTCCAGGGTCACCCAGATTTTATCGCAATATCCTGCAAGATGCTCGTCCACTGCATTATCAACGATTTCATAAACCAGGTGATTCAATCCCTTAGTGGAAACACTGCCGATATACATTCCCGGTCTTCTTCTTACCGCTTCAAGCCCTTCCAGTACGGTTATGCTGGATGCATCATAAACTGCTGCTTTCGCCATATTTATTCCTCTTTCTCACAAATTTCTATATCACATCAATCATTTCATCTTTTTACAGCATGCAATTGCAAGCGCACCGGGACCGATATGGCAGGCAACACTTAAGGAAAGCGGATTGCAAACAATATCAAATCCGGGAAATTCCTTCTGGATTTCCTGAACAAATTGTTCTGCCGCCTGCTCATCCTTCGTATAGGCCACCTCTAGCCAGATATTGTCAGCAGTGGCACCGCCAAATCTGGTTTCCATATCATTGCGGATCGCATTCAGCATAATAGATTTACCCTGTCCGGTGGTTCTTGCCTTCGCAAATGCATCCAATTTTTCACCCTGGATCTGCAGAACCGGTTTCAGTTTCAGGAGTGTTCCGATTGCTGCCGCCGCAGGTGTGATTCTTCCGCCTTTTTTCAAATAATATAGGGTATCCAGCATAATATAAATACTGGAATTAAATTTATCCACTTCAAGTGCCTCTTTGATTTGAACTGCGTTCATCCCTCTTTCTTTCAGCATCACAGCATCCAGTGCAGATTGTCTTTGCGTAACGGAAATTCTCTGGTTATTCACAACCTGTACTTTCCCGTCAAAATCCTCCGCAAGCATCATTGCACTCTGACAGGAACCGGAGAGTCCGCTGCTCATAGGAATGTGTACGATTTCCTCATAATTTTCAAGGATTTCTTTCCATAGTGTTAATACAGAATCCGGAGAGGGCTGGCTGGTAATCACATCTGCTCCGCCTTCCAGTTTTTCATAAAATCCCTTCTGATCTAGATCAATGTCCTCAAAATAGGACACCTCATCAATCATAAATGGCATGGGCAAAACAAATACTCCCAGTTCCTTTGCCTGTTCCTGTGTAATACCGCTGTTAGAATCCGTAACAATTGCTACCTTCTTATTCAATGAATTCACCATTCCTTTCACCATTTTTTATCTTACTTTCAGATTGATCTAAAGTCAACAAAATTCCCTGTATTTTCCGTCAGATATCGCTTAAGTTTTGCATGCTCTTCCCCTGTAAGATCCCTGTCTTTCTCAAGCATTTCATCTACTGACATGCTGACCTTTTTCAGCAGTTCTGCATCCTGATAAATATCTGCGATCCGAAATTCCATAACACCGCTTTGGCGTATCCCGAATAAATCGCCGGGTCCCCGCAGTTTTAAGTCTTCCTCCGCAATATAAAATCCATCATTGGACTGATTCAATATTTTCAATCGTTTCATAGATGCTTCGTTATCGGAGCCACTCACAAAAATGCAATAAGACTGTTCCTTTCCCCTGCCGATTCTTCCTCGCAGCTGATGAAGCTGTGCCAGACCGAAGCGCTCTGCATTTTCAACCATCATTACCGTTGCATTTGGAACATTGATTCCGACTTCAATTACCGTCGTTGATACAAGGACATGAATATCACCGGAAGCAAACGCATCCATAATCCTTTTTTTATCTGCAGGCTTCATTTTTCCATGAAGAATTTCAACATGAATTTCCGGTGGCAGTGTACTTTTCAGCTTTTCTCCGTAATCCACTACATTTTCAAGCCCCTCTGTTCCCTCTTCTCCTGCTTCTACCATAGGACAGATCACATAGACCTGTCTTCCCTTTTGAACCTGTGATGTGATAAACTCATACGCTTTTTTGCGATAAGAGATTCCTACTACACAATTTTTTATCGGAAGCCGGTCTGCCGGAAGTTCATCCACTACGGACAAATGCAGATCTCCAAACAAAATGATAGCAAGAGTACGGGGAATCGGTGTCGCACTCATTACAAGGACATGCGCTCTTCCGCCTTTTCCGCTTAATGTTTCTCTTTGACGCACGCCAAAGCGATGCTGTTCATCCGTAATTACAAGACCTAGTTTTTGATAAATAACCTTTTCCTGTATCAATGCATGCGTGCCAATTATCACGTTTGCTTCACCGGATTCGATTTCCCTGTATAACTCCTGCTTTGCCGCTGTTCCTATAGATCCTGTGAGTAGGATCGGCTTAAAAGACAGTTGATATTTTTGAGTCATCTCACAAATCTGCTCAAAATGCTGAGTTGCCAGAATTTCCGTAGGTGCCATCAATGCCCCCTGATAGCCGTTTGTAACAGTAAGTAACAGAGATAGGAATGCCAGAATCGTTTTACCGGAACCAACATCACCCTGAACAAGACGATTCATACATTTTCCGCTTACCATATCTCTTTTTATTTCCCGCCAAACTCTCATTTGTGCTTCAGTAAGCCTGTAGGGCAACTTTTCAATAAGCCGTTCCGGTTCTGCTGTCTCGATCATCGGATAATCTGACTGAAGTTCCTCATTTTGCTCCTTCATACATCTGATGCCGATCAGGAATAAAAAGAATTCATCAAACACAAGTCTTCGCCTTGCTTCTACCAGTTCCTCCCAATCCTTGGGAAAATGAATTTTCCATTTGGCTTTATAGAGAGGCAACAGATTGTAGGCTTTTCTCAAATACTCCGGCAGATAATCCTCTTCCTCATAGCCGTCAAAAGCCTGCTGAACTGCTTTCAAAACGGTACTGTTCTTAAGACCGGATGTAAGCGGATAACATGGCTCTAGAATTCCAAGCTTTTCCTCATATTCCTTCCAAGTAAAAAGCTTCGGTTGATCCATACGGTATTTACCGTTTTGTTTCTTTATTTTGCCTCGAAACAAATAGGTGCTGCCGGCAGTCAACTGTCTTTTCAAATAAGGTGCATTAAAATAGGTAATAGACACCAAATCAGTTCCATCACTTCCTGCTCCGGTTCCGATGGAAAGGTTTCTCACACGTTTCCATTTAAATGCGGAAGGGATAACAAGCTCCAAAGTTACAACATCTCCGTCTCTGGCTTTACTGATGGGTATTGGATTTTCAAATGTCTGGTAATCTCTTGGATAAAACTCCAAAAGATCCTTAACCGTATAGATTCCCATACGATAAAAAAGCTTTGCTGTTTTATCACCAATTCCTTTTATACTTATAATGTCATCTGAGTATTTCATCTGGCATTCCTCATAACCACTTCATGTAGAATTCTTTTCTACATTTCCTATTATGCAAAAAGGACGGATCACCCGCCCTTCTTGAAATACAAGAGATAAAAACATCCCTTACAATAAACCTCTTCTATTCCGCAGAAACAATATAGTAATAAATCGGCTGACCACCATATTGCAGTTCTACGTCGCATCCCGGATAAGCCTCTTCCACACGGTCTTTAAGCTCCTGTGCTGCGTCTTCTGTAACATCCTGACCATAATAAATGCTGATCAGTTCCAATTCATCATTCATCATTTCCTGAACCATACCAAAGGTAACATCCAATACCTCATCGCCCACAGAAAGGATTCCTGCATCTCCGATTCCCATATAGTCCCCCTGCTTGATTTCTTTATCTTCAATCACAGTATCACGAACTGCATAGGTTACCTGACCGGTCTTAACGTTTCCGATCTCAGTCTTCATATTCTCTTCATTTTCCTGCGCTGACATATCCGGAACGTAATTAATGATTGCAGTAATACCCTGTGGTACCGTCTTTGTAGGGATTACGACAATATTCTTGTCTTCCACCATCATTTGTGCCTGGTTTGCAGCAAGAATAATATTCTTATTGTTAGGAAGAATGAAAATCGTATCTGCATTTACCTTATCGATGGCATTCAACATATCCTCTGTACTGGGATTCATTGTCTGACCGCCTTCGATAATGTAATCAACACCAAGTCCCTTAAAGATCTCATTGATTCCTTCTCCAACTGAAACGGCAATAAACCCAACATCCTTATGAGGCATCAGAACTTCTTCATCCTGCGCTTTTTCCTGTGCTTTCGCATCTTCACGGAATAACTTTTCCTGATGTTCAAGGCGCATATTATCAATCTTCATATTCGAGAGTGCACCATACTTCAATGCCTTCTGGATTGCAAGTCCCGGGTCATTGGTATGTACATGCACCTTTACCACATCATCATCCGCTACTACAACAATCGAATCACCGATGGACTCAAGATAGTCCTTGAAATCCATTTCATTTTTAATGTTAAAATTCCTGTTGAGCATGATAATGAACTCTGTGCAGTAGCCATATTTAATATCGATCTCTTCCTGTACCTGCACATTCGGTGAAGCCCCTTCCTTTTTGGGAGAAGCTTCTATACTGAAATCAATCTCCTTACCAAGGAATGCATCATAAGAACCCTTCAGTACCTGCATTAATCCCTGTCCGCCGGAATCAACAACCCCTGCTTGTTTTAATACAGGAAGCATTTCAGGAGTCTGCTGTAAAACTTCATCTGCATACTTTATTACTTCTTCAAAAAAGAAGGATAAATCTGTACAGCCTTCATCAGACAATTCTCTTGCTCTTGTAGCTGCTCCCTTTGCAACTGTTAAAATCGTTCCTTCCTTCGGCTTCATAACTGCTTTATAGGCTGTTTCCACTGCTTTTTCATAAGCATCTGCAAACAGAGGGATATCAATTTCATCCATTTCTCTAATTGTTTTCGTAAAGCCGCGGAACAGCTGGGATAAAATAACGCCTGAATTTCCTCTTGCTCCTCTTAAGGAACCTGAGGAAATTGCTTTGCAAAGAGACATCATATCCAAGTCACTAAGTGCCGCAACCTCCTTGGCCGCCGACATGATCGTAAGCGTCATATTGGTACCTGTATCGCCGTCCGGCACAGGGAAAACATTCAAATCATTAATCCATTCTTTCTTGGATTCCAGATTTTTGGCTCCTGCTAAGAACATCTTTGCAAGCATCTTAGCGTCGATTGTATTAGTCACAGCAAATCCTCCTTAATCAATCACTCTAACACCTTCAACAAAGATGTTTACTTTTTCTACTTCAATTCCCGTAAATTCCTCAACCTTATATTTCACATTGCTGATCAGATTATCAGAAACTGCAAGTATGCTGACACCATAAGCAAGAATTACATGGAAATTTAAGGTAAGCTTATTATTTTGAATAGAAACATTAATGCCTCTTGTCATGCTATCCATCTTCAGAAGCTTAACAAGACCGTCCTTTACATTGATTCCTGCCATTCCCACAACACCGAAGCATTCCATTGCAACACTGCCGGCATACTGGGCAATCACTTCATTATCAATTGTAATATTCCCCATATGAGTATTCATAGAAGTTTCCTTCATAGAAGAATTTTTCATAGGCGCCTCCTTATATTTTGAACATATATAGAATATTATAACCATAAAAAAGAAAAAAAGAAACAATATTTTTCAGAATGCCGGTCCACTTACTTGCAATAAAAAAACTGACCATATCGGTCAGCTTTTTCAAAGAATCAAATTAAGCTCTTTCAACTTTTCCGGACTTTAAGCAGTTTGTACAAACATGCATTCTTTTGGAAGCTCCGTTTACTTTACACTTAACATTTTTGATGTTAGAATTCCAAATTCTGTTAGATCTTCTATGAGAATGGCTCACATTGTTCCCGAAATGAACGCCTTTACCACAAATATCACACTTAGCCATCGTTGCACCTCCTAACAATTCGATTATAAACACACAACAGTTGTATAATATCAGAAAACAAATCAGAATGCAAGCGAAAATTTCATTTTTCTTATTTGACTTGAAATCACATTCAAGCCCGTTTTCCCATCTCATAGTCCCGCTTCAATTCTTCATAAATTCGGTTGATGGTAAGTACCATATCATGATCACCCGCAATATTATCGGGATGAAACATCTTTATAAGATCCTTATAACGCTTTTTCAGTGCAAGTTGACTGTTTACCCCTTGAAAAAGCAGCTCTGTCAGCTCCATGTTCCTGTCTGTTTTAATCGAAGAGGAATAAGCATTTTTCTCTGCCTCAAGCAGCATTCTTTCTTTTTCCAGCTTCTTTCGATCAGCCTCGAGCTGCGAAAAGCCGCTTTTTAAGATTTCCATTTTCTTGTCAAAAAAGGATTCATCCTGTTTTAAACGCTTTCGCTCAATCACCAGCCGATGATTTACTTCTGTCATCTCTTCCTGAAACTGCTGTTTTTCCTTTAAGAACTTGTCTTCCATGCGTTTGAGTTCGTTTCGTTCAAGCTCAATGCGTATACTTTCTTTGAATAACCACGCTTTCAGCTCTCCCAGCTCTTCTCCGACACCATCTACAAGTTTTTTTTCGAAATCCTGGTTTCTGATGGCCTTATCTGAATTATCCATAAACGAAGTCTCATCTTTCCTATCAATCACAATAATAGAAATTATACCCGATCAGCAATAGCAATGAGATAATGATTAAGCCAATTAAAACATGATGCGACAGAAAAAGCATGATCAACATTCCGACTGCAATCCAGAAAGCAATAAACCCTATCAGTTTTTTCACGTATACCCACTCACCTGTGCATCTTACTATATGTTATGCCGATCGACTAAAATTATTGCATATTATCCGTCTCTTCCGGAAATGCAATATCCACTGCATCGTCATCATCAATCATCTCTTCCTTCGGAGCAGTAAATTTATCAACGATATCCGGTATCATATCGAGAACTTTCGTGACAGTATCCTGATTTTTGATATTTACAAGCTTGGTGCTTCCGTTTTTGATCACAAGAACAGCACTTGGTGTCAGTTTTCCTGAAAAGCCGCCGGCACCTCCATTCTTCTTATCACCCACATTTGCGCCTGCACCAACACCAAAAGTCACATCAACAAGCGGCAGGATAATGGTATCACCTATTTTTGTCGCCTCACCCACCACCGTTTTCGTTGACAAAACGGTATTCATTCCTTTCATTAAGGATTCAATTACTCCCGTAAAATTGTTCTCTGCCATTATGCTGCCTCCCTTTTCAATAATCTGATCACACGACGAATATCTTTATGAAAATAAACCTTCCACGCTACCTGTATCAATCTGATTACAGTGATCCTTCCTTTCACAAAAAGATTACCTTCTATAATCTGCCTTTCAAAATCCGGAGTTATGCTGATATGATTCCCAATTACAGGATACAGCATACCATAGATTGCTAAAATTTGTCCTGTACCCGCCGGATCTCCGGTACCGATCAAAAGATCGCCACTAATTTTTCTTGGTCTGATACTTTTCAACAAAACTGCAAGCTGACTGCTGCAGACTCCGAAAGCACTTTGAAAGGCTTCGCTTCTGATTACTTTCAGGTAATATTCAATATTTTCCAGAATATGTTTTATCTTATCATAAATTTTAAGGATTGTGTACTTAATATTTCTTATGATGTGTATGAGCTTTTTAAAGAACCCCTTCCAGGTTGGTGGCACCTCTGTCTTTTCTATTTCTTCCAAAGTCTGATGAGTATCATCTTCCACAGCATTTGTTTCCTTAATCTGGGGATTTCTTTGTTCTTCCTCTATAGCTTCCTTCAAGCTTTCCTTCGGACTTTCCTCAGAGCTTTCCTTCGCTTTTTCAGAAGATGATTCACCGGTAGACTTTGCTTTTTCAGGTTCTTGTTTTTTATCGGAGCGGAATATCGTGAAGCAGAACACCCTGACTCTAAGATAAGCCGCATCGGGGTAAAGAAACCTCATATTTAAAATATGCAAAAGCCACGTTATCTTCACCTTTGCCTGTATAGGCTTCTCTTCCTCCACTTTCCGCTTAGCGGTAACAGAGTATCGTACCGGAACGAACAAGATCAGTATGAGAACTGTCAAAATAATTGCCAGCAAAATCAGCAGGAGGATTCCTAATATCTTTAATATGTTTAATAGAATAGAAATCATGTTAAGCTCCCGTTAAAGTCTTTTTGTAGTCTGACCTTTTGTTTTAAATATTCCTTCAGGTTACAGTTTCCCGTGTTATTAAGACACTCCTGAGTAATTCTCATCACTATCTGAACTGCTTCATTATAATCAGATGCAATTCCGACCACAATGGGCGGATGCTTCCTGAAATACTTCTGCTTAAGGTATGCACTGTGAAACAGCTCCAGTTGATCGTTGCCGGCAGCAATTGTTACTACATAGACCTGTACTCCTGCATGATGTTTTAGTTTCCATTTAATTTTATTGGGATTTTTAATGGTGTCCCCAACGTAAAGATATCGATAAAATTTCATTCATTCAGCACCTGTTCCACAAATCTTTCACCTATTGCTTAATCATATCATAATTTATTAATTTACCAAAGCAAAATATTGACAAATCACCAGAATATCTTATACTTAAAATTGTATCAGTATTGTACAAATAATTAACCAAATGTCAGACAATGGAGTGAACACTGTGAAAGATATCGCAAGAATGGCATTAAAACCCGGTATGGAGATTGGTGTTGATATCAAAAATTACAAAGGTGAAGTCATTGTTCCAGCAAGAACAATTGTTGATAACAATGTAATCAATAAGCTGGCACGACATTATATTGTCTGTGTCACTGTCATGGAAGAAATCGACTATGCTACCACCCATTTCGAAAAAGTACGTTTAAGCAAAGGTTTTATTGATTTTAGTAAGGTATACAATAATGCTATGCCCAAATATAAAGAAATCATGCAAAAATTTGTATTTGAAGGCGTTCCTTTTCAAATGGACGAATTAATACAGATATATGAGGACATTACCTCCACATTGGAGAAGCCGTCCTATCTTCTTGACTACCTCTATAATATGCTCCCAACTGAGGATGACTTAACCTATGCCCACTGTCTGAACTCCGGTCTTCTCGCCGGATTGTTTGCATCCTGGTTTTCCTTAAAAAAAGAAGAAACTCTTCTTCTGGTACAATGTGGCTTACTTTATGATATCGGTAAATTGAAGCTTCCAAATGAATTAATCTGGAAGCCCGGCAAGCTCAGTCAGCTGGAATTTGAAAAAATAAAGACTCATACCTTCCTTGGTTTCCAGCTTCTGCAGAATATGCCGATTAACGCCCATGTTTTAAATGCTGCTCTTATGCACCATGAGAAGTTTGACGGTTCAGGATACCCCTCCAAGCTTCACGATGTTCAAATTGATCTTTATGCAAGATATATTGCCATCGTGGATGCCTATGAAGCAATGACTTCTCCGAGAACCTATCGTCAATCCAAAAATCCCTTTGAGGTAATTGCAATCTTTGAAAAGGATGCTTTTAAATACGATACCGATTTACTTAAGCCCTTCCTGTACCGAATTGCAAACCATCTAATCGGCATGAATGTCATGCTGAGTAATGACCAGGTCGCAGCCGTTATTATGGTCAATCCCTGGCATCTCGGAAGACCGCTTGTGCGCGTTATAGATGACGGTTCTTTCATCGATCTTGCGGCACGTCGGGATATATCTATCAGAAACATGTATTAATTGGATGCATCAAAATAAGCATCAAAGATTCTTTTTGCGATTGGAACCGCATAATCTCCACCGGCTCCCGCACCTTCAATAATGATGGTCACGCAGATTTGCGGATCCTGCGCAGGTGCAAACCCCGTAAACCATGCATGACTGTCACCTTTTATTGTTCCATATTCTGCAGATCCGGTCTTTCCGGCTGCTGTATAGGATAATCCCTTTAGCCGTGACGCGGTTCCCTCCTCCACAACATTCATCATAAGGTCCTGTAAAACCGCAGCTTCCTGCTCGCTCATCAGTCTTCCGTACGAAGAGGGCGAGAATGTCTTAATCGTACTCCCTGCACTATTCTTAACACACTCCGTCAAATAAGGTTTCATCAATGTACCGTCATTTGCAATGGAACAGGTTATCATATTTAACAGAAGGGGTGTAATCGATGCCGTCCCCTGTCCGATTGCAATCTGCATCATATCAGAATCCGATGTATTTTCAAATACTTCTACCTTGCTGATGCCTGACTGAAAAGAAACCGGTAGTTTCTGGTTAAATAATAGAGAATCAAGGGTATCCCCAAACGAATCCCGATCCAGTGAAAGACCAATATTGGCAAAGGAGGAATTACAGGATTTCGCAAAGGATTTAGTAAATCCTACCGTACCGTGAACACTGCCATGATAGCACTGAATACGATCTTCCCCCCTGGTTATGGAGCCATTACACTGATACTGATAATTTTGATAGGTATCCGGATTCTCTCTGATATATTCCAATGCGGTTATGATTTTAAATGTGGATCCCGGCGGGTATAATCCCTGTGTCGCTCTGTTCAACAAAATACTGCTTTGCGTGTCAGCAATCAGTGTATCCCACATCTCTTCTATTTCTTCCGGATTAAAATCCGGTTTAGATACCATTGCAAGCACCTTTCCCGTACCGGGTTCGCTAACAATAACGGCGCCTTGATATACACCAAGTGCTGTAGATGCTATCTGCTGCAGCTCCACATCAAGTGTTGTGTACACATCATCTCCGGGATATTTTTCACCGTTTACATCAAGAGAAGCCTTTTGTGATAAAGGAGCATTGGAGTTAATGAGATAATAATTTGCCTGCGCTTCCACTCCCATCCTACCGTTGCTTGCATATCCCACCACATGGGAAAACAGGTTTTGGTAAGGATATTGTCTCTTTTCATTTCCTTCCTCATCTGTCACCGTCTGTGCAAGCACTTCACCATCCGCAGAATAGATCTTCCCCCTACGGTTCTGTGCCAGCAGCATCTGCTGTCTTCCGTTATAGCTATTATTGATCAACTCCTGCTGGTGGGTGATTGCATAATGCGTAATATAGCCCGCCATACAAAGAAACAGCAGCGTAAACGCCCATGTGACAATCATAATTTCTCTATTTTTCTTTTGGGGCTTGCCTTCTGTCCTCTTATTCTTCGTCATCTTCAAATCGATTACCTGCCTTACTGTTTACCCTTCTTGCCAGTTCTTCCTCAGAAAGAAGAAATTCCTCCCATTCAAGGTCGTCATCCTGATCTTCCTCCGTAGTAGTAACAACCCGTTTCTTCTTTTTCCTTTTTTGCTTTTTTAATTGCTTTTTCCTTTCTTGCTCTCCCTCATCCTGCTTGATCATATAAAGCCCTTCAATAATCGAGAACATGATCAAAGTAGTCAGCACTGAGCTTCCGCCGTAGCTGATCAGCGGCAGCGTTACTCCTGTAAGCGGTATGAATTTGGATCCACCACCTATTGTGAGAAATACCTGAAAAATATAGGTGACGCCAAGTCCGAATGCCGTCAGCTGATAAAATTTATCATTCAATCTGACAGCAATATTCATAAACATAATAAAGCAGCTGACACAAATCAGTATCAGACATACCGCAAAGATTATTCCGAGTTCCTCTGCTACGGCAGAAAAAATAAAATCAGCTTCGACAAAAGGGATTGAATCCGGCGTTCCTTTAAATAATCCAAGCCCAAACCATCCACCACTTGAAATCGCAAAAAGCGATTGTGTGACCTGGAAACCGGCAGAATCAATCACACTCCAGGGATCCTTCCATGCCTGTACCCTCACCTGAACATGGCGGAATACCTTATATGCAACATAGGCAGCACCGGTACCTCCGGCTGCTCCTGCCAGAATATATAAGAAATTTCTACTTGCCACAAATACCATCAGCACATATACCATAAAGAAAATCAGTGCACTGCCCAAATCTCTGGATATTACAAGTACGATTACATGTGCAGCAGCCACCACCGCAGTAGTAAACACCTCAAAAAAACCTGATGCCTTGTAAAGCGCACTTGCCACGAAGAAAACAAAGAGTATTTTTACAAATTCTGATGGCTGAAATGTAATTCCCGCAATCGAAAAGGACAGCTTACTGCCATAGGTTGTCTGACCCAGAATCATTACCACTGAAAGGGCAGAAATGCCAACTATCGCATAAATCCATTTCAAATTTTTCAAAAACTTAAACTTATGAACAAAAAACGGCAGAATCAAAGCTATCGCCAATGATCCGGAAACAATAATAAATTGTTTAATCGCTTTGTTCAGATCCAGTCTCGTCAAAATTACGAATCCAATACTGAGAAGCATACACATATTGTTGATTACCAGACGGTTGGTTTTCGGATACAGCATCTGAAACAACATAACTGCCGCATACAGCACAATCTGTTGAAATGCATAGAAGAACAGATAGGTAATATCCCCTGTCTCAAAGCAGATTACAAGAAAGCAGCTGAAATGAAAAGCAAACATGATAATATTCTGTCTTGTATAGATCCCGCTTCTTCTCTCTTCATCTTCATAGCGAAATACAGCAAAGCATTCATAGGTATATATTGTAATCAGCAGTGCAATGACATACTTGGAAAATTCGCTGACATACAGTTCCATCTATTCAACTCCTCTTTTATAGTGTCCCGTTGTATATTCCTGATAAGGAGGCTCCTCATAGCAATCCGTTATCCTCCTAAAATAACGAATTACCTCCTTCGTTTCTCTTCCGTTTTCAGTCGTAAAATCAAGCCTTCCGGCATGTAACAGATGCATATTTTCCTGAAGAAATTTATGGAGAGAAAGCGGTACACTATTATAAACAATATTATAACAGCAAAGACAGTCATGAAAGACCGGAAATATTTTCCCATAACGATCCTTCAGTGAAATCAATCCTAATTGTTTTGTGCAGCTGCCGGTGGTTTTCTGCAGACAATTTGCTGTTATCATCATTGGCAGTCTTCCGTATAATATTGCGGAACAGCAGGCATTGTCATCCATACAGATCTTTTGTAGCTTACTTAATTCATTTCGGTTGCATTCTATCGGGAGATAAAATTCAGCCGTTTCCCCTTCAAAAAAGCGGATGCTTTCCCTGTTCCAAAGATACATCCCGGAATCAAGCACCAGCTTATCCTTATCAAGATATTCTTTGAAATAGCCAAAGCTTTCAAGATTTCTGATAAGTACGCCCGAAAACAATCCTGATTCAACCGCATGTCTGATTTCAGTAAGGTAACCGAATTCTTTTTTTCTGACAATATAAGGCGCCGCAACATAAAGAGCGGGGAATTCTTTCTTACCACTATTTTCTGAGTATAACAGTTCTTGAATCTTTTGCACGCCATCTATAATCAGAAGGCTATAATCAATATAAATCCTTGTCGGCTTTTGCTCAAGTGCCGCAATAAGCTGTTCTTTGGTACGTACAGCTACATGCAGGCTCAGATTTACTGTAGAAGAAGCCGAATGTATTCCGCCATCACTGCTTTGTTCTGTATCTTTCAAAACAGTTTTTCGTTCCTCAAACAGAAGTCCGTTTTGTCTGATGAGTTCTTCTTCCATCTTAAGAATTGCACGTCTTCTCAAATCATTCAAGGCACCAATCGGCATAAATATCTGACCTTTACAGGACACTTTAACTTCATCAATAACAATTGTAGAATTTCCGCTTTTTTTAATCTGCTTAACAATTTTTTCGTCAGAAAGCGGCTGTTTTTGCGCCAATTGGACAATATCACCGATAGCTCTTATGCTTCGATCTTCCGCCTTCAATAAAAGCTCAGCCGGCTTTCCTGCTTCAAGAATGATTTCCGCCTTTGCGTTTACCCCCGGTTCCCTCTCAATATATTCCTGCTCAATTGTCCTTAAGAGGCTTTCATCAGTTTCAGAATAAGCCGGGGAGTTTAAGGTGATCATATCTTGTCCATTATGTCGATGATAATAACCATCACCGATTTCACTGCGAATATACAGTGCATTCAACCTGTCCATATCTCTCTTATCAACATGATAGTTATCGCGATCTTCATAATAAAGATCAATATATTTGCGGTAAATGGCAGTAACGCCTGCTGCATAAGCAGGCTTTTTCATTCTCCCCTCAATCTTAAAGGAATCGATCCCGGCATCAATCAACTGCGGAATTAATTCAATTGTACACATATCACGCATACTCAATGGGTATTGTTCCCTGCCACCATCTACCCGATAAGGCAGCCTGCAGGGTTGTGCACATCTTCCTCTGTTGCCGCTTCTTCCGCCTAAAATACTGCTAAACAAGCACTGCCCGGAATAACAATAGCACATTGCACCATGAATAAATGCTTCTATTTCGATTCCGGTGGTTTGCTTAATCTCCTGTATTTCCTCAAGTGAAAGCTCTCTTGCCGGGACAATTCGGGAAACACCCTCTTCCTTTATCAATTTCGTTCCTAAACTTCCCGTTAATGACATCTGGGTGCTTGCATGGAGCGCAAGACCGGGAAAATGCTTTTTAATAAAGCGAAGTGCCCCCAAATCCTGAACAATCACGCCATCTAAGCCACTTTCATAATAAGGCAATAAAAAAGTATAAATATCATCCAGTTCATTTTCCTTGACCAACGTATTGATCGTCAGATAGATTCTCTTTCCAAACACATGGGCAAAGTGAATCCCATCACAGATTTCTTCACGTGAAAAATTGTCTGCGTATGCACGGGCGCTATATTTTTCTCCACCCAGATAAACGGCATCTGCACCGGCATTGATTGCACCCATAAGCGCATCATAGTTTCCTGCCGGAGCCAGTAATTCAACTTTATTCATTACACTCCCCATTACTTTCACAAGTAACAAAAAGCTGTCCTATTAAGACAGCCTTTGGTCAATTTTTCAATTCAGTTTCCAGTCTGATAATTTTTCTGGCGCTTTCATTCACTTCATTCTGAAGCGATTTCACATTCTTTTCTGTATTCTCAAGCTTGATCTGTGCCGCAATCAATTCATGCTTTAAGTTATATAATTCCTTTTCCTTACTTTGTATTTCTTCTTCCAAAAGTGCAATTTGCTTTTTGGCTTTAAAATAGTCATCGGCAATATTTAACTGAAGCAGAACATTCTGAGTATCCATCGGCTGTCGCTTAAAGGATTCAACCTTGGAATATTCTGATGTCTTATTATTAATATATGAGGCGACCTTCTGTAAATATTCTTCACTTTCATATCCGCTTAATGTAAATACTTTGCCGCCGATGATTACTTCCGTATCCGTTTTAACTGACATCAGGTTCACCCCTCTAACACAAAATATGCTGAGCACAAATAATAGCCTATACAAAATATATTATAAGCAGATTATTGCGGAATTTCAAGTCCTAAATGATGATATGCCAATTCTGTTACCACTCTTCCTCTGGGTGTTCTGTTAAGCAATCCATTCTTGATCAAATACGGTTCATACACATCTTCAATCGTGCCGGAATCCTCACCAATTGCAGCTGCAAGAGTATCTATG
Source organism: Bacillota bacterium (assembly GCA_030526045.1). Taxonomy (GTDB): domain Bacteria; phylum Bacillota; class Clostridia; order Lachnospirales; family Lachnospiraceae; genus Suilimivivens. The sequence goes on from JAUNDN010000015.1 coordinate 54,493, forward strand.
CCTACCGGTCCGCCTGCAAATTTGTGAATCATGGTCTCCAGCATATTTCTGTCAATATGATCCAGTCCCAGCTTATCCACATCCATCAGATTTAGCGCAGTAACGGCCACATCTTCAGTGATAACGCCATCATGCTTTACCTGTGCGTAATCCCGCACTCTTTTGAGAATACGGTTTGCAAGTCTTGGGGTTCCTCTGCTTCGTTTCGCCATTTCCATTGCTCCTGCAGGTTCCACAAGAACATCAAGTATCCTTGCAGAATGCATGATAATCGTCTGCAATTCTTCCACAGAATAGAATTCAAGCCTGTGAATAATTCCAAAACGATCGCGAAGGGGCGCCGTAAGAAGTCCTGCTCTGGTCGTTGCCCCTACCAGAGTAAAATGCGGAAGATCCAGTCTGATGGAACGTGCTGTTGGTCCCTTACCAATCATAATATCGATGGCATAATCCTCCATAGCAGGATAAAGAACCTCCTCTACCTGTCGGTTCAACCTGTGTATTTCATCCACAAATAAAAGGTCACCCTCCTGAAGATTATTTAA
>JAUNDN010000015.1:55137-57771 GCA_030526045.1 Bacillota bacterium
GGTCGAAGAGAACCTTCAATCCTAATATCCTCTTCCTGCAAATCAGTTTCTATCATCCTTTTCGCCATGCTACCTGCTCCAGTCCTCTCCTCGAATATCAAAACATATTTTTAAGCGCAAGCTTTAAAATCGTCTCAACATCCATATCATCTTCAATCTGAACTTCCTTAACCGCATGGAGTGCATCCGTTGCGGAATAGCCTAATGCTGTCAATGCTTCCACTGCTTCATTTCTTGCATGGTGATCTGTCAATCCTCCACCGACATTTAGCTGATTCATTTCTTTATGTATCAGCGTATCCTCTAGGGAAATCTTATCTTTTAAATCCAGAATGACTCGTTCCGCAGTTTTCTTGCCAATACCGGGGGCCTTTGAAATGACTGCGGCATCACCTGAAATGATAGCAAATCGCAAATCATCGGCACTCATGGCAGAAAGAATTGCCAGACCTCCCTTTGGACCGATCCCGTTCACTGTGATCAGTTTCTTGAAAATTTCAAGATCATCCCTAGTCAGAAATCCGTACAAGCTGAACATATCCTCTCTTACACAGGTATAGGTATAGAGCTTTACTTCTTCTCCTATTCCCGGAAGGCTTGCTGCCGTTCCCGTGGATATTTTCACATTATATCCGATACCGCCTGTATCAATCACAACATTTTCTTCGGAAATATCGTCAATTCTTCCTTTTACAAAAGCAATCATTTTAAGGGAACTCCTTTCAAAATTACTTTTTGAATGTATGGCAACACAATTGATGCCACCACGCCAATCACCAGTCCTGTAATCGTCCCTGCTATCATTAATACCGGTAAATAATAAACAACACTGTAGGTCTCTACCACAAAGATTGCAACTAACAATTGTCCAACATTATGCATGATACCGCCCGTCGCACTGACAATCGGCACATGAAACCATTTACTCTTTTTCATTAGAATCATTGCAAACACGCTGACAATTGAACCTGCAAGTGAATATACGATCATAAACAGATTACCGAATAATAAACCACCGGCAAATGCTTTAAGGACAGCGAGCAGCACTGCTTCTTTCCAGCCAAAAAGATAAAGTCCTAAAATTACTGCAAGGTTAGCGAGTCCGATCTTAATACCGGGTATTCCAACCTGAAAAGGAATCAATGTTTCAACATAGGACAGGATTAATGCAAATGCCGTCAATAATCCCAGATATGCTGCACTGCTTTTACGCTTAGTAAGTGACTGCATCCAGCTTGCTCTCCTCCTTTGCCGCAATCCGAATCACTAGCTTATGCGGAAGACAAATGATACTTTCTCCATTCCCGGAAATCGGATTCTGTTTTACACACAATTTATCCGGGCAATCCGCATCTGACATAAATGCTGTACCGTCACTGATCATAAGCAGATTGTACTCATCCTCACCCCAGGTAACTATGACAATTTTATCTTCCTCTAAAGGATATGCACCAACCTGCTTACCGTCCTGAATTACAAATACGGTATCTGCTCCGTTCTGATTGCAATATGCATAAATTCCCCATACGATCAACGCCAGGGAAATAACACACACCAAAAATAGAATATCCTTTTTAATCATTGATTTGTCCATAAAACCATTCTACCACGACCGAACATATGTTTCAAGTATTAGTATCTGTTTTATCTGGACTTTCTAAAAGCCATATGCTACGATTCATACAGAATCAGAAAAGATTTTAATTATTCACGAAAAGGAGCTTATGGAAAAATGAGAATTGTATTTGTCCGGCACGGCGAACCCGATTATTCAAAGGATTCCTTAACCGAAAAGGGGTGGCGTGAAGCAGAACTTCTTGCCAAACGTATCAGTAAGTGGAAGGTTGAAGAGTTTTATTGTTCTCCCTTGGGACGGGCTAAAGATACCGCTTCCTGTACCCTAAAGGCAATGGGGCGAGAAGCCGTTATCCTTCCCTGGATAAGAGAATTTTCATACCATATTGATGATCCTGTAACAAAACGTCACAGTATACCATGGGATTTCGTCCCTTCCTATTGGACTAAGGAATCCCTCATGTATGACATTGATGGCTGGACGCAGGCTGATGTAATGAAACAGAATCCTATCATCGAATCCGCTTACAAAGATGTATGTCAGAATTTTGATAAGCTTCTTGCGTCCTACGGATATATCAGAGAAAACAATTTTTACCGGATGCCCGGCAAGAAGGAACGTTTCGTTGCAGGAACTGTGTCAAAAGACGGTTCTCCCTTTGCGGATCATGATGATGATAGCCTGAGTGAACCAACCATTGTCATTTTCTGCCACCTGGGCGTGATCTGTGTGGTACTCTCCCATTTGTTAAATATTCCTTTTCCGCTTTTAGTGCACGGATTCTTTCTACCGACAACCTCTTTGACAATCGTTTCCAGTGAAGAGCATTGGAGTAATGAGGCATACTTCCGTGTTCAGGCTATGGGAGATGTCCATCATCTTCTTAACGGTAAAGAGCCCATTTCCTCTGCCGGTTCCTTTGTGAAAGCGTTTCAGGGATAACAAAAGCCCGAACCATATCTGCTTCTCGCACTTATGGTTCAGGCTTTTTCTATTGGAAACACTTTCAGCTGCTTATTCTGATGCTTTGTCTTCTTCGGTTGCTTCTGTTTCTTCCG
>JAUNDN010000060.1 GCA_030526045.1 Bacillota bacterium
TGCTGTTTATTTGTCAAGGTTCTGTTTTGTCTTGTCAAGACGCAACTCTGATATAGTACCATGCTGCTACGTCTTCGTCAAGCACTTTTTTAAATTTCCTGTTTGGAAATTTCTTTCTGTTCACCTGCCTATTTGGGCGGTGGATTTACATTATAGCATTGATTTTTAAAATTTGTCAATGCGCTTTTATAATTTTTAGCCAAAAATTTGGAAGTATCAAATTGATACTTCCATGTCTATTGGTAGCTAAAACGGAGAAAGAGGGATTTGAACCCTCGCGCCGCGTGAACGACCTACACCCTTAGCAGGGGCGCCTCTTCAGCCTCTTGAGTATTTCTCCATAATCTGAATTACACCACTACCAATATTTTATTGTGCGCTTTACAACGCAAGTGTTATTATACATAAGCACATTTTGTTTGTCAATGCTTTTTTAGAGAGGACATTTCTTCCTTTTAAGGAGATCCTGGTTCCTCTTCTATTATATATATTCAGCGATTGTTCTCTCTATTCTGCCTTTTACTTCCTCTGCAATTTCCACAGTTTTCATATCTTTATATTCTTCATAATAGATAGGCGGCATGTAAATCAGTTTCACTGTTACCGGTCGGATTGATTTCTCATCAAACGGTTTGAAGGAATCAATCAAGGCACATGGTACAATCGGACATTTTGCTTTCGTCGCACTCTTGAAGCTTCCTCCTTTAAATTCCAGTAGCTGATTGCCCTGTCTGCTTCTGGTTCCTTCTGCAAAAATCAGAAAGTTCTTTCCCTGCTTAACATCTTCTGTTACTGCACTGATCACCTTCATAGACTGTCTGATATCATCTCTGTCCATCGCATACGCACCTAATGCTCTGACTATCTGCTTGAGCAAAATGATATTACTTGCTTCTTTTTTAATGACAAAAGAAAAAGGTCTCGGACAAGAGTCCAAAAAAACAAGAACATCAAATAGTCCCTGATGATTGGGAAAGAAAATAAAACCATCCTCCTTAGGAATATTTTCTAATCCGTATGTTTCAATTGTTACTCTTCCTGCATGATTTGCTTTTTTCGTCACTGCCTTAATACATTGAAAGGCCTGTTCATAAGAAATCTTTTTACTAATACTACACCACCAAATCTTAAAAAAGTAATATGGGGTTTTCAGAAAAAGTCTTATAATCATCAACGCAATTCTCATACTAAGCTTCCTTATATGCTTCTATTGCTGTCTCATAAAGATTGTTTCCCTTTGTATCAATTACCACAATTGCCGGAAAGTCTTTGACCTCCAGCTTGCGGATTGCCTCCGTACCTAAATCATCATAGGCAATTACCTCAGAACTGAGTATTGATTTTGATAACAGTGCACCTGCACCACCGACCGCCGCAAAATAAACTGCCTCGTTACGCACAATTGCCTGTTTTACCGCATCTGACCTTTTTCCTTTTCCAATCATTCCTCTTAATCCCAAATCCAAAAGAGAGGGGGCATATTTGTCCATTCTACTGGCAGTAGTCGGTCCCGCTGATCCGATAGGCCGTCCCTCACGTGCGGGAGAAGGGCCCATGTAATAAATAATGTTATTTTCCATATGGATAGGAAGTTCTTCATTCTTCTCCAATGCTTCATACATTCTTTTATGTGCAGCATCTCTGGCTGTGTAAATTGTTCCGCTTATGTACACATAATCACCACTCTGTAGTTCCTTTACCGTTTCTGCATCAAGAGGAGCTGTAATATATCTGTCCATTATCTTTTCTTTCCTTTCTCTCCCTCTATCAGAGCACCCTTACACAATGTCTGTTTACATGACAGCAGATGTTCACCGCAACCGGAAGACCCGCAATGTGTGTAGGATAAGTATTGATGTTTACCGCTAGTGCTGTCGTACTACCTCCAAGACCTCCCGGTCCTATTCCTGTTTTATTTATTCTTTCGAGGAGTTCTTCCTCCATTTCCCGTACATAAGGAATATCAGAACGTTTATTCACAGGACGTGTCAGTGCCTTCTTTGCAAGAAGTGCACATTTTTCAAAGGTCCCCCCCACTCCTACTCCGACTACCATCGGAGGACAGGCATTCGGACCGGCATCCTTGACTGCCGTAAGAATTACGTCCTTAACTCCTTCTATTCCATCGGCCGGCTTAAGCATAAAAACACGGCTCATATTCTCACTTCCAAAGCCTTTTGGTGCTATTGTAATTCTGATTTTATCTCCGGCAACAATGTCATAGTGAATAACAGCCGGTGTATTATCCTTTGTGTTTTCTCGAAGGATAGGATCTTTGACTACAGATTTGCGAAGAAAGCCGTCTACATAGCCCTGCCTTACCCCTTCATTTACAGCATCTGTCAACAAACCGCCTTCTACATGAACATCCTGCCCGACTTCTATAAAAAACACCGCCATACCGGTATCCTGGCAAATCGGTATCATGTCCTCCGATGCAATACGAAGGTTGTCTCGGAGCTGACATAGAATCTGCTTTCCCAAGGGCGCTTTTTCCGTCTCAGTCGCATGATTAAGTGCCTGCTCCATATCCTCTGTCAGATAATGGTTTGCTTCAATGCACATCTCCTTAATTGTATGAATGATCTCATCAGTCTTAATTGTTCTCATGTAACTTTCTCCGCCCACTTTTACTCTGTTATGATCTTCTTAATCTGCGCAAGCTCTTCCTGACTTGGTTCTCCTGCAATGTATTTTAAAATTTCCCCATCATTTTTATATCTTGGAATTAGGTGCATGTGGAAATGAAATACCGTCTGGCCTGCCACCTCGCCATTATTCTGCACAATGTTAAAGCCATCGCAGTTTAACTTATTTGTCATTTTAATCATCATCTTTTTCGCAAGCTTTATTGCTTGTGCGGCATCCTCTTCCGGAAGCTCATAGAGATTTGCATAATGGTTTTTGGGAAGGATAAGTGCATGCCCTTTCGTTGCAGGTCCAACATCCAGAATTACCTTAAACATTTCATCCTCATAGAGTGTATGTGACGGAATCTCTCCAGCTATTATCTTACAAAAAATACAATTATCCTGCTTCATTTTCTTTTCCTTTCTGACAAATCATTTATAAAGTTTTTTCCATAAAAGTAAATATCTGATCCAGAGTACGAAGAATTTTGAAATCTCCCTTCATCTTCATTGCACCGCCCATAAATGCCCTTTGGAAGGTCATTCTGGCATAAATAATGTCATCCATTGTTTCCCGGCTTATCTGAATCTCCACATCCGCATTATCCACACTTCCATAATAATAATTATTTACAGCACCATTAACTTCTATTACTAACGGCTTTTTCTTTCCTTCTACCTGGATTTTGTAAAGAGCCTTGAATCCGGGCTTAGGAACAAAATGCTCTTTAAAATCTTTAATAAATTCCTCTCCCGGTTCCTCCTGCTCACCGCTTCCCATCATATCCCGAAACATGCTGGTCAGCTCCTGAATATCCTGCTTCTGTCTCTTCACATAACTGTCATCTGCAGCGTACTGTGAGAGCTGCTCAGATTCCTGCGGTGTCAAATCGATGTTTTTAGTGATGGAAACCATCTGCTTTACAGCCTGATTACTTGCCGGGAAGCTTGCCATTCGCTGATTGATGGTTCGATACAGATTTTCCGCCTTCTTTTCGATAATTTTATTATAATCCTCATTTTCCTCCAGCAAAGAGGTGTCCGCAATATACCCGCAAATACCGCTGCTGGGAAGACCCCCAAGGATTTCCCAGGCCTCTGCAAGTGTAAGCTTTCCTTCCCGCTCCCCATAGGTTGTAGACATAACAACCGGGCACATATAGGTCTTTGCAATCTTTTCCTTGTCACCGTACAGCCAGCAGGCATCCAAAAATTGATGCATATACCCACCTATTCCATACCACTCTACTGTTGCAGCAAGAATGATTCCATCTGCAGTTTTTATTGTCTGAGGCAGCGTTGTAATATTATTCTTCAGCTCATACAGGTTAAATCTTTCTACCGTAACATGAAGTTCCTCAAGAACTTCCTGCATTTTTTTAATTACATATTGGGTAGGATCGTCCATGAGACCTCTTCCGCCATAGTATATGTTTATCTTCATATCGTTCCTGCCTTTCCCTAAAACTACTATATCTAGTATAAGGCGCTTTTATCTATCTGTAAATAAATTTTAATTTTCCAAGGCGTATTTCGTCTCCCGGCTCGATTATTTCCGAAGCATTCGGTTCAAGACGCATTCCGTTTCTGAATGTGCCGTTCGTAGAATTCAGATCAGTAATGCAAATTCTGCTGCCGGCTTTAGTAAAACGCACATGCATCCTGCTGATGCTCTGCTCATCGATAACCATATCCACCGCCCCTGCAAGCTTCCCTACGGTAAGAGGAAGTTTCCTAAGATCGATATGACATTTGTTTTTTCTGTCCATACTATATAATTTGTTTTCACAGTTTTCTGTCCAGGGAATAAACACCGTATTTCCTACATCTTCAGGCAGTTCCTTTCTGTCAACCTCATAGGTTTTCATTAGATTCCCTGCATCCTCCTGAAACCTTAGAGGCTCTTTTCTTTGCAATTCCCGTACTTTTGGTTTGAAATACCAGACAGCCGCACTCAAAAGTACTGCTGCCACAAACCCCCAACCCAAAATCAAATAGATTGTTTCCCGATATGACAATTGATAAAAGCACATAATATAGACCAAAACTCCTGCTACAACTGCCGCAAATCCTACTGCCGGAAGAATTTTGATTACTCTTTTGTCATCGCACGGCTTTGAGCTACTATTTTCCTCACTAATACTCTCAAATTCATTCTCTATGTAAATGTCCGGTTTTTCCGCGATTACCTTCTCCTCTTGTTCATCCTCAAACCACTTTAAGATCTCATCCAGTACAAACTGTTCTCTATGGACCAGATCCGCTATTTTATATACAGCCTCCACGGCTTCCATATCCTCGTCATCCACTCTGGCAATCAAAAAATCCATCAATTCGGTGAGCGTGCCCACCTCCGGATCGGGGTAATATAAAAAGAAGAGCTCCTCCGTTTCAACATTCTGAAAAATATATTGAGGAGAAAGCACCAGGCAGCTTCCATCCAATAAATATTTCTGCAATGTATCGTTAACCACCTTAAGCTGAATAAAGATCTTTTTTAGATGATTAATATTAATGTCTTTTCCGTCAAAAGAACTTTGAAGGCTCTGCTTTGATGTTATTTCATAATAGAGAAATAATTCCCCGTTAACATGTTTCTCACTGGTTGGAAGAAGTCCTTTAATCTTATTTTCTGTTATCATCCTTTGTTGATAAACGTTTTGTGCTAAACTGCCGTTATCCTTGATAATCAGATAATTGTGTCTATAGTCCTTATAATATTTAACATCCAGCATATTAATTCTTTCTCCCTTCTCTTATAATGTCTATAGGATTTATTTTTCGCATTCTTTTAATTATTGGATTTTCAAGTCCTCTCTCTCTTACCTCCACAGCCACGTCTTCCTCCGTAATCCGGCATTCACCACCAAAAGAAGCATATCCGGGGTAAGTACTTCTTTTTTGCTCAAGCCTTTCAAGCACGTAATCGTCAGGCAGCCAATTTGTTTCCTCTTCTCCATAAATAACTTCACCATAATCTGTTTCTCCATAAGTGAATCTTTCTGCTCTCATGCAAAGAAGAAATGTATCCTGTGAAATAGCACACCTGCAATACAAAAAGAGGGCAGCAAGAATAATTAATAAATAAAGAAGCAAAACCATTGGCATAATGAATGAAGCTTCCAGGGAAAAGGAGCCTTTTAGCCTTTTTTTACGCATACAACAAACTTACCTCCATTCCTATTAATAAAAAGGGCATAAACGGAACTGTTTCTCTTTTATGTAAAGCCCAAAAAAGGCATCCGCAAATTCCCGACAGCAATAATGCGATACAGACCGTTATGAACGTAAACCATCCCCCCGTCCATAATCCCAATACTGTAACTGCAATTCCATCCCCAAAACCAATTTCTTCCTTAGTTAAAATTGACAACAGAATCAAAAATCCGCCTGTAATAAGACAGCCAATCATTTCGTAGCCTGAAAAAGAGCTGACAGCCAATCGGAATCCAATTCCGGTAACTGCAAAGAACAAAAGCTTACTAACAGAAATTCTTCTTTCCCTGATGTCCTCCGGCGTCAAAATTGCAAGAAATAAAAGTGCTATCCCATATGCCGTTTTCTGTACCACTTCCTTTCCTCCTCTATTGACCTTATCTTGCACACTTGCTACAGGGGCTATAGCCTATAGCGTCCTCTAACAAAATCAGACGGACTGTCCTGCGCAAGGACGCGCAATCCGCACTGCCATGATAACGATTCCCATCCGTGGAAAGAAAAACAGTGCCTTCCTTCCCTGGATGACATCTCTCACAGGCATAGTATTTTTCTCCTGCTTCATTTCTTATCGTTGATAATGTATGATAATTCACACCCCTAACCCGAACTCTCAAATAAGTACATTCTCGGGACAAATGATATCTGCTACCGGTTTCCGTTACAAATACATACGTATATTCTCCACTCTTTCCGTGGGATAGTTCCCGGCCGCTATAGCCTGTCCATGCATGACTGTATATTTCATCTTCAAAACAAAGATCTCCCATCGGAAGCCATGAAACAAACGGTTTCATTTGATAGCTTACCTTAATATGAATTTTTCCGTTTTCTTCTATAGTAGATAGATTTTCAATCTTAATCCCTTCCTTTTTGCCTGCAACGCATAAATATGGATAAACCTGCTCCTCTATGTATTCCCTGATTCTGCTTTCAGGATTAGTTATCTGCTCACCCACATTCTTTTTGAAATAACCGGTAAAAGCACTTTCATTTCCTGCCTGATACAGAGCTTCCTGAACATTTGACTGAAAACGCACCATTTCAAGGCTCAATAGTATTGTCATCATAAAAAACAGAAAGAGCGGAAGTACCAGACTTCCCTCTACCGCCATACTCCCTTTCAGTCTGCCGGAGGAATGGAAAAGTACTCTCTTCCTTGACACCTGTCTATTTCTATGCTTTGGCCACAATTTGAGAGAAGGGACCTTTACCAAACTATTTGTATTTACGGTTACTACGTCAATTAATGAGAGCACTTTTCCATTCCTCCGTACTGACTACTTAAAAATATCCGTATCTTCGACTGATCCGGTAGGTTCCGGCTGCTTTTCCCTTAGCAGTGATCAATGCTTCAAAGCTTTCAATACACCAATCCATGCAAAAACCTTCGTTTCCGTTTTGAAGTCGGATGTCCATTTCCATAACATCCATAGCGCGAAGGTTCAGTCTCTCTTCCCCAAGCAATAGTAGCATTCCCGCAACATATTGCCCGTAGGTAAAACCTTCACCCCCATCGGCACGATAAAGAATTCCATCAAGCACCTTTTCTACCGACATCTGATGACTTGATTTTACTAAAGGAACACTTCCTCCTGCATAAATTGTTCTTAGATCCGCAACCGTCTCCAGAAAAGCACAGGCATACAGGATACTCTCTGCCACAGGCATTTCAAATTCTTTTTTCAGTGTTACTGCCTGCAAATTATTCGCTGCTGCAATTGCTTCGCTTTGAAGACCTCCATCTGACAACGCAAGTCTGACATTATCTGCGAATCTCCATCGCAATATTCTTTTTGTCACAGCTCTTAAGTTGGCAATGTCAGAATCCTTTCCCTCTGCTAAATATTCCAACTGGCAACACAGCAGAGAACCTTCTCTTTCATTTCCATAGCAACCCATTTTTTCAAACAAATAAGTAAGGAATGCTCTCTCATCCTGCTGATAGCTTCGATTTGAAGCTGCTGTATTTACAATCTTTCTATGAGAAATGTACTGTCCAAGATCAACACTGATCGGACTGACCTGTCCCATATCTGCTTCAGCCAAATAAATTGCATCGTTTTCTGCAAGACCGTAAACCCAATCCGCAGGATTCGAGAGAGGAACCTCCTCCCACTCTCCTTTTTCATTCAAGATAAGCGGAAGTTCCATTCCGGCTAACTGTTCCATGATCCCGTTCCATGCCCCAAAGGGATCTGCTTCATCGAGGTTGCTTATCTGTGACTTAACATTTACCACATCACTTTCTTTTCTTGTAACTCCGGTATCCCGTACCCAGCAAACAGCCTGCTGATGCATGGATGCACCCCTGTTTGCAGCAGCCGTTTCATAGGATAAAATATCCACGCTTAAAGGAGTAAGCTGTCCCCAAGGAGCATTTCTTTTCTGCATAACAGACACTGTATTTTGTTCCATATAAAAGGATAGTCTTTCCTGAACCTTTTCAATGGCCGGTGCTTCTTCCAGATAAGAGGCATCCACATAAAGCAGCTCATACCGCTCAAATAAGTGGATACCATATTCTGACAAAACCGCATTCATAGCGGTATCCGACGCACACTCAAACCGGATCTTTTCCCCATTCCTGATTGCACAGGCTGTTAACAGCAAAATAAAGCCTGTAAGCAGCGATAAAGATATTGAAAGAAATACCGTCAAATAGCCCTTCATCATGCCAGAATTGCAGAACTGTCTGCTGATATTTTCTCAAATACGGTGCTGGTAAGCTCCGTAATCTGCGTTTTAAAAATAAGTACCAGACCGATTAACACCACAATAATCAAAATCATTTCAACCGTTCCCATTCCCTGATTGTTTTTACGCCACGCTGCATCTTTCTTTTCCATCTTTTCTTTTCTCATCATTTCTTCACCCTTTCTTTTCATTATTTTTAGTCATTTATCAAATACTTCCAAAATCCAGATAGGCTGGAACCAATATCAAGAACATTACCACCAACAGCATCAGCATCATGGGAAATAACAGCTTTGTGCCTGCCTCCTCACCAGCTTTTCTTGCCCTGTTTTTTTGCTCCTCCAATGCACTGTCTGCTTCCTTTTCCAAAATTTGCAGCAGTTGATCGTTTCCTTGCTTCAGTTGCACTCCAAGCAGGGTACTCAATCTTCGAAACCGCATTTCTCCGCATCGCTGACCAAAATTGTAGTAAACCTGTTCCTCCGCCACTCCGTTTTCCAATTGAAAGCAACTGATTTTAAGTTCCTCATACAGATAGTTCTTCCTCCTGCTTTTTAGATATTTCCCGTATTCTTCCGTAATTTTTATTAATGAATTTCTGACTGTCAGCCCCGCCGACAAATACAACCGAAGCTTATTAACAAAACCCGCATATTCTTTCTCCAATTGCCGATTTCTCTTTTGAAGGCTTCTTCTCAGATCATAATCCATTCCCTTTCCGGCAAGCACACTTCCAAGGAGGAACAGCAGAAATATAAAAATACTGTTATTTTCATACCTTTCTTTCCATATGATCTTATTTCCGTTTATCTCTTCCGGCAGCAATATTTTTGATTCTTCTGCCTTTTTCTCATTCTCTGCCGAAAGTCTTTCTTGGAGTATTCTAAAAAACCTCTCTTCTTCACTTAATTCCTCCTGTAAAACATATATCTTATATTCAAACGTTTCACTTTCCTTTTGTCCGCTCTCTTTCACCGTTGCATAAAGTATTACCCATTCCCCATCTGCCTGAATCTGCTGTCTGTTTACCTTTCCGCAGGAATCCACACACTGCTTATTATCACTGCTCCAACTTAGAATAAACGGATAGCCCTGAATATGCGTGACTAAATTAAGGTCTTCTGTTACATGTTGTAAATCCCGGTTTTTTCCCTTAATTATTTCCGGTAGCAGCCTATACAACTGTTTCTTCATTTGCTTCTTTTCTTTCTCGGTAAAGCTTCTCTCCTCCACCAGAAATGGAATTTCCTTGCTCCACTCTCCTGATTCTGCAATCAAATTAATTTGATAATCACCTGCACCCCATTCATTTCTGATTAATTGTGCCCCTTCTGCCAATCTGGTTTCCATCCGGCTGCTCAAATGTAATCCCAGTGCAGACACAAACCCTGTAAGAACAAGCCCAATCATCAATCTTGCTTTTTTTCTTTGATAATTAAGGTACAGGGTTCTACCCTTCTCCTGTGGATGTAACCTCTCCAGTGCTTTTTTTGCTTCCTTATTCTGTACTGTTTCAAGAGCCATCGTTTTCTACCTGCCTCCCACATATTAAATTTCTATCGCGGTCAGTTTTTGGGAGAGTGCATAAGCACCCAAATAAATCAAAAGACAAATGCTCATTATTCCCGCTCCGGCTGCCGTTTGATATAAGCTGCCAAAGTATCCGGGAGATGTCAGGTTTATGTATAACATAATAAGAAAAGGCATAACGTTCATAATCCTCTGCTCCAGTTTTCTGGCACTTAACATGACTTCGATTTCCTTCTCTGTCTCCAGCTTCTGTACAATCAATTCTGCTGTTTTTTCCATCACTGCAGACATATTCCCACTGCTCTTGTAAGATATTTCGTAAATCTGTGCAAAATCCTGTATTTCCTGAATTCCGATACTTTCTCCAATTTCTCCGAAAAGTCTTGAAAACGGAATATTATTTTCTCCCCCTACTCTTAATGCGGTAAGCATCCGGCAAATAATACTGCTCTCCCCATACAGATTTCTCATATCGTGATAGCCTGTCAAAAGGGCATTTTCGACAGAATACCCTGCCTTCTGTCCCGTGGAAACCAAAAGCAGCAGTTCCTTGAATTGCTCCTTTGCCATGCCTTTCTTCTTATGAATCAACATATTTCTCTCCGCCTGATAGTAGAGAAAGCCCAGGACTGACAATGGCAGAATTGCGAATGCAGATCGGTAAAAGAAATAATTCAAACTACAAACAGCCAAAATACTTTTTCCGATTAGCCAGGTTATTTCTCTTGTGCTTAACCATCTCAATTGTTTTCTCCTTCTTCAACCTTCCTTAACTGCCCTATGATCCTTCCGCTATCGTCCATACCTTCCCCCACAAACCGGTAAATCGTTTTCATTTGCACCTCTCCCTCCAAAAATCCTACCGGTTCTGCAATTTCAAGGACCTTCCTGCTACCGTCCTTAAGCCTGCCAAGATGAATCATAAAATCAAAGCCTGAAACAATTTGTCTGCGAATTGCCGATATGGGCATTTCCATCCCCATCAGAACCATTGTCTCCAGCCGACTCACTACATCCCTGACACTGTTAGCATGTACCGTGGTCATTGCACTATGCCCGACATTCACGCTTTGAAGCATGTCCACGGCTTCCTTTCCACGTACTTCCCCAACAATAATTCTGTC
>JAUNDN010000061.1 GCA_030526045.1 Bacillota bacterium
GATTCGGAATATTACACGGAACCCGATAGTAGCAGTGACTGGGATTCTGACAGCTATTGGGACTGCGTCAGCGATTGGGATTCCGGCAGTGATTGGGATTCCGGATATGATGATTGGGGAAGTGACTGGTAATAACAGATAAACTTTCCTATTGACACAATGTTTTTTTCTATGGTATGATACTTACTCGTAGGGATACTTCTACAAACATAAGTATACTTTTTGCGGGTGTAGTTCAATGGTAGAACACCAGCCTTCCAAGCTGGATACGTGGGTTCGATTCCCATCACCCGCTTTCACTATGTTTAAGCGGGTGATGGGAATTGCATTTGAGTCTGCGACGCCGTCACCCGCTTATATATTATTAAGGGAAACCACTGAATCAATGGTTTCCCTTTTTATTTTTATTTATAACACTTTTTACATGCTGTATAACCGTTCGCTTTTGCTGTCTCTACAGATACTTGCATTGGATCTTCCATTTTACTGCAAGAAGGTTTATTATGATATTTTGTTCCACCATTCACAGGAACCCAAACAAGATTTCCTGCGGTCTCCTCCTTTTGAGGTACTGTTACCGATGCCGAATTATTTGAAGTTGTCTTTGCAGAATCCACAATCGTATTGCTGGTTGATGGCTGTTTCGTCGCCTGGCTTGCGATACCCAGCCTTCCCTCTGCTTTTCCACAAGTAATATAATGATTATAAAGTGCCGCTTCATCCGTTCCTATAGCTGCCTTTACATCCGGATAGGTATTCGCATAGAAAACCGGATCAAAAGCTTCTTTTACTTCAGCCTTTGTTGTGGCTTTTGCCACTGTCGTTTCAGCAGTTGCTTTTCTTCCCTCGGCCTTGCCATGTTGAACATAATGATTGTACAAAGCTGTTTCATCATTACCAATTGCATCCCTTACATCCGGGTATGTTGCTGCATAATATTCGGCGTCAAAAATCGTACCATCAGACATTGTTTTCGGTGCTGCATTCACTGTTATTCCTGTTGTGCTTAAACCTACAACAAGGGTCGCAATAATTAATAGTTTTCTTTTCATTACCCCAACTCTCCCTTCTTGTAAATCTTAATGTATTTACAAATATTACTTTACTCTCTTTCAAACAAACAGTCAATATTTATGAAAATATTTATAATTGTTATTTTGTGAAAACTGTTCTTATCTCTGTAAAAAATCATACTGTGACATATACAGCTTGTAATAGTCCCCCTGTTTCGCTAAGAGTTCCTCGTGAGAACCCATTTCACGGATGCCACCCTGATCAATATACATAATGAAATCCGCATTCTTAATCGTGGAAAGTCTATGTGCGATGATAAAGGAGGTTCTGCCCTCAAGCAGCCTGTCAAGTCCTCTCTGCAGCAAAATTTCCGTCTCTGTATCAATGCTGGAGGTCGCTTCATCCAGAATCAGAATTCTGGGGTCGGCAAGAAGTGCTCTTGCAAAAGAGATAAGCTGCCTTTGCCCGGCAGAAAGTCTGCTACCCCTTTCATTGACCTGTGTCTGGTAACCGTCCTCCATCTCCATAATAAAGTCATGTGCGCAGACCGTCTTAGCCGCCCGGATCACATCCTCATCACTGACAATATCATTTCCGTAGCGAATATTATCCATAATAGTGCCCGAGAAAATAAAGCTGTCCTGCATCATAACACCCATCTGGCTTCTGAGGGACTTTATCGTCACGTCTTCAATGTTGATTCCGTCAATCAGAACCTCTCCGCTGTCTACGTTATAAAACCGGCTCAGCAGATTTACAATCGTCGTTTTTCCCGCACCTGTAGGACCGACAATTGCTACCGTCTGACCCTTCTTCACCTGAAAGCTGATCTTCTTTAAAATCTCAACACCATCCTCGTAACTGAAGGTAACATCTTTAAACTCAACGTCACCCCTGATTAACGGCATTTCTCCTGCGCCCTGCTTATCCTTGATCTGAACAGGCTCGTCAATCGTCTCAAAGATACGCTCCAGATAAGAAATTGCTGTCAGCAGAGAATTATAAAAGGAGGCCAGCGTGTTGATCGGCTGCCAGAACCGGCTGATATAAGCGGTAAACGCAATCAGGACACCCACAGTAATCCCGGACCCTGCATCACTCATCCAGGCAATACCAAGCACATAGATAAAGCCGGTTGTTACCGCGCTGATGATGTCCACAGACGGTCCCATTACAAAGTTGTACTTCACTGCACGCATCCATGCCTGTCTGTATCCGTCACTAAGTCTGTTAAAAATTCCCTGGTTTTCATTTTCACGCACAAAGGACTGCGTCACACGAATTCCGTTAATACTTTCTGCAATATATGCATTCAGGTTTGACTGCTTATTACTCTGTATCTGCCATGCCCTTCTCTGCCTCTTTTTTAAAAAAATAATGACTGCCGTCAACAACGGAAGACCGCATAGGCATATCAGGGTCAGTCTTACATTGATACTGAGCATGAAGAAAATAATAAAAATCAGGTTGCAAAGATCTGTAACAGTGTTGATAATGCCATTGCTCAGTAGATCACTGAGATTATTGACATAATTAACTACTCTCACCTGAATTTTTCCGTGAGGACGTTCATCATAATAAGAAAAGGGCAACTCCTGCAAATGTGTAAAAATGTCACTTCGAAGCTGGTGAATGATATTCTGCCCAACACCGGTCATCATTTTAATTTTAATTCGCAGACTGACACAGGTATAGAGCGCTATCAAAATTGTATAAGCTGCATAAATCCAGATTCCCTTCATGTCTTTTTCAGGAATGCATACATCCATAACGCTCATAACAAATTTCGGTATCAGCATACCCAGAGCAGAAGCAGACAACATGAGAAACAGTACTATCCCCATCTGTATTTTGTAGGGTCTTAAATATCCTGCAAGCCGCTTTAACTGGTTCAAATCAAATTTATCTTCCAGAACTTCATCTACATCATACTTGTTTCTTGCCATCACTTCACCTCCCCACTGTTCGTTTCCTGAAAGCTTCCATATTGATGGCGGAAGGCAGTTGCATAATAACCGCCGGCAGCAACCAGCTCCTCATGAGTTCCCTGCTCTACGATTCTGCCTCTGTCCATAACAAGGATCAGATCCGCATCCTTAATGGAGGAAATTCTGTATGCAATAATAAAAATCGTACAGTTCTTCTCTATCTTTTTCAGCTGATTCTGAATATAGCTTTCCGTCTCCATATCTACCGCTGAAGTAGTATCATCCAAAATCAGGATAGACGGGTCCTTGAGTAATGCTCTTGCCAGGGAAATCCTTTGCTTCTGACCGCCGGACAGTCCGACTCCTCTCTCACCGACAATGGTGTCATATCCATCAGGCATATTTTGAATGAACAGATTGGCATCTGCCATCTTTGCCGCCCTTTTCACCTCTTCAAAGCTGCAGTTAGGACGTCCGTAAGCAATATTTCCTTCTATGGTATCGGAAAACAAAAATACATCCTGCATTGCCATTCCGATATTGTCACGCAAATCATATAGATCAAGATCCTTCACATTTACGCCATCCACCAGGACTTCTCCCTTGGAAACATCATAAAATCGACAGAGCAGGTTCATAATTGTGGATTTTCCGGAACCGGTAGAACCGATAATACCTACCGTCTGCCCCTTTCTTACCTGAAAACTGACGTCCGTAATGATGTCCGCATCGTCCGCCTGATAGGACACATTCCTGAATTCCACATCTCCGTCAAAATGCTTTCTGCACACCGGCTTGCAAGGTTCCTTGATATCCGGCTCCTGACTGTAGGTTGCATAAATTTTTTCTGCGGAGGTAATGAACCGATGGATGTCATTAATCCACCAGCCCGCCATTCGCAAGGGAACTGTCAGCATCCAGAGATACCCGTTCACCGTCACCATTTCACCCATGGTAATCTCACCTGTAATTACCATATAACCCCCATACAGCATCAGCACCACTGTAAGGATATTGGATAAAAACTCAAAGATCGGAACATATTTCATCCATATTTTCGAGGCATTCAATTCTGCTTCCCTGTAACTGTCATTCTCTCTGTTGAACTTGCTGATTTCAAAATCTTCCTTAGCGAAAGCCTTCACAACACGATTGCCACTGATGTTTTCCTGAACAAATGTATTCAAGGAAGAAAACTGCTGCCTGATTCTCCGGAATGCAGGGCGGACTCTCTTTGATTGTGCATAGGTTGCAAACGCTGTAAAGGGAAGCACCGCCAACATGCAGAAAGCCAGCTTCACATTTACCGTAAAAATCATCAGAAGTGCAAATGTCAAAAGCAGAATATTCTCATAGACTGCGTAAATAACATAAGCAATAAAGTGTCGGATTGCGTCCATGTCACCGGTCTGTCTTGACATCAGATCTCCCGTACGATTCTTATTATAGAAAGAAAAATCCTCCTGCAGCAGCTTCCTATACACTGCGTCTCTCATGCTGAACAGAACGCCTTGCGAACAGATTTCAAACATGACCTGGGAACTGAAGCGAAGAATTCCCTTCAGAATCGTTACTCCAATAAGGCAAGTAATCATAACCGGAAGCAGCTTACGATTTCCCTTTCCAATAACATCATCCACAATGATTCCCGACAGGTAAGGACTGACTATAGTCAGCAGTGCGATTCCTGTTGTCATCAACAAGCCTGCTGCCATCTTTGCCCTGTATTTTTTCAAAAAAGAATATACCCACTTAATAGGTGTCATATAAGATGCCTCCTTCTCCTGTAATGATGGCATACTACTTTTTAAATATATGTGTTTCTTTTTCTATTTCCTATAATAGAATCAGTTAAAAATAGAAAATATCTATTTTGTTCTTGCAAATAAGATTGGAAAGAAATACACTGATGATATCGAAATAAACCAATATTGATTTATCAAAAATATGGAGGCAAAAGATGACACCAAACAGCAACCTGAAAACCTACTCCCTAAAGGATATGGAATATTACAAGATATACGGGAGAACAGATGAGGAACAATATCCTCTTCCCCTGTTTTTTAACGGAAGCGGCATAGAAGTGAATGTAACCGGCTCCGAGCTTTGGATTGATATTGAAGTGGATTATGATATGCATGAACCCTGGATTTTTACCAGACTGAATGACTCCTTCATGAGCCGCCAGATGCTGATGTCAGGTTCCTATTCCCTTTGCCTGTTCAGGAGCATGAGCCCTGACGCAGTGAAGAACATGAAATTCTTCCGGGAGCTTCAGGCAATGTCAGAGGATGATTCCTGTCACATCCTGATCAAAGGCTTCCGCACAGATGGCTTCTTCCTTCCGGTTTCAGACAAAAAATACAAGCTGGAATTCATCGGTGACAGCATCACTTCCGGAGAGGGAAGCTATGGTGCAAAAGAGGATACCGACTGGCTTGCTATGTATATGGGTGTAAGCCGTAACTATGCTCTTATGGTTTCCGATGCTCTTGGTGCAGAATTCCGACTGTTTTCCCAGGGCGGCTGGGGAGTTCTTAGCGGATGGGACAATGATCCCAGGCATAACATTCCCTCCCGCTATGAAAAGATCTGCGGGCTTGCTGGCGGTGAAATAAATGAAAAACTCGGTGCTTCAAAGCCCTATCATTTTGAAAGCTGGAAACCGGATGCCATAATTGTGAATCTGGGAACCAATGATGCCAGTGCTTTCAATCAGCCGGAATGGACGAATCCCGAGACAGGTGAAACCTTCAAGCAGCACAAGAATCCTGACGGTTCCTTTAATCCAAGCGATTTAAATCGTTTCAAGCAGGCAGTGATCGATTTTCTCACCATGCTCCGCCGCAATAATCCCGATTCCCATATTGTGTGGGTATACGGCATGCTAGGCTACGACCTGACCCTCGCCATTACAGATGCGATGAATTCTTACCAGAAAGCAACCGGAGATAATAACGTTGCTTTCCTTCACCTGCCAAATACCACTGATGAGACAGTGGGCTCCCATATGCATCCGGGAGAAAAATCCCATGCACGGGCAGCCAAAGTGCTTACCGAGTACCTGAAAGCTTATTTGGAAGCATAGGACTGATACTATGAAATCATTCAATATTGCATTACTGCAGCTATTACCCGAAAAATCAATAGAAGAAAATCTCAAGAAGGGATTAGATGCCTGCCGGAAGGCAAAGCTTGCAGGCGCAGATCTTGCTCTGTTTCCCGAAATGTGGAGCACCGGCTATAATATTCCGGAAAATATAGAAGAATTGAAAGCCATTTCTATCCCGGAGGATTGCGAATTTATCCGCGCCTTTCAGAATGCAGCCCGAGAGCTTGAAATGGCAGTGGGAATCACCTTCCTGGAAGCGCACGAATCTCTTCCCCGGAACAGCTTATGTCTGTTTGACCGCTTCGGAAATAAGGTGTTTACTTATGCCAAGGTACATACCTGTGATTTTGGAGAGGAATGCCGGCTGAGCGCAGGTGATGACTTTTATGTTGCTGACTTAGATACCGGGCAGGGTATCGTTAAGGTTGGTGCCATGATCTGTTATGACAGGGAATTCCCTGAAAGTGCCCGAGTTCTCATGCTGAAGGGTGCGGAGATCATTCTGGTTCCTAATGCCTGCCCTATGGAAATCAACCGTCTGTCACAGCTTCGCGCAAGAGCCTATGAAAATATGGTGGGAATCGCAACGACAAACTATCCAAGACCACAGCCTGATTGCAACGGGCATTCCTCCGCTTTTGACGGAATTGCCTACAGACCGGATGGCTCCGGCTCGAGAGACACCCTGATCATAGAAGCCGGCGAGGAGGAAGGCATCTATATAGCAAGCTTTCCGATAGATGACATCCGCGCCTACAGAAGCTGCGAGGTTCACGGGAATGCCTACCGACATCCACAAAAATACGGGTTGCTTGTTTCCAAACAGATAGCGGAACCCTTCATCCGAAAGGATTACAGACCTTGATTACAGATATAAAACAGCAGATACGCCTAATACAAGGGCAGTATCTGCTGTTTCTCTTATGCGATAGCAAACTGGCTGTTATAGAGCTTCGCATAGAAGCCGTTCTTTTCCAGTAGTTCCTGATGATTTCCCTGCTCAATGATATGCCCGTCCTTCATCACCAGAATGACATCCGCATTCTGTATAGTGGAAAGTCTGTGGGCAACGATAAAGCTGGTTCTGCCCTCCATCATAGAAGCAAACGCCTTCTGTATCCGGATCTCCGTTCTGGTATCTATGGAGGAGGTTGCTTCATCCAGGATCAGCATCGGCGGCAGGCTGAGCATGACTCTGGTGATACATAGGAGCTGCTTCTGCCCCTGTGACAGGCTTCCCCCGTCCTCACCGATCATCGTATCATATCCTTCCGGCAGACGCCTGATGAAGCTGTGTGCGTGAGATGCCTTTGCCGCTGCTATAATCTCTTCCTCAGTGGCATCCGGCTTTCCGACCGTAATATTATCTCTGATCGTTCCCCTCTTCAGCCAGGTATCCTGAAGCACCATACCATAGGAAGTACGCAGCGATTTCCTTGTAATGTCTTTGATATTCGTTCCCTCTACCTTGATTTCTCCTGCATCAACATCATAAAACCGCATCAGCAGATTGATGATTGTCGTCTTTCCGCAGCCGGTAGGTCCCACAATCGCAATTCTCTGCCCCGGTTTTACATCCAGATTTAAATTTTCAATCAGCTTTCGATCCGGTACATAGGAGAATGCTACATTCCGAAGATTAACATTTCCTTCCACTTCAGTCAAAACTCTTGCATCGGCGCCATCCGGAATCTGCGGCTTTTCCTCAATCAATTCAAAAATTCTTGCTGCACAGGCCAGTGCATTTTGCAGTTCCGTAATCACCCCTGAGATCTCATTAAAAGGCTTGGTATACTGATTTGCATAGGAGAGGAAGCAGGTGAGCTGCCCAACGGAAAGTCCTCCCCTGATTGCAGCAAGGGCTCCTGTAAGTCCCACGCCCGTGTAAACCAGACTGTTTACGAATCTGGTACAGGGGTTGGTAAGGGAAGAAAAGAAGATCGCTTTCAGGGAGCACTTTTCCAATCTCTCATTAATTTCATCAAATTGCCCCAATACTTTCTGCTCTCTTCCGAATGCCTGAACTACCTTTTGATTTCCGATCATTTCGTTAATCAGCGCAGTCTGCTCTCCTCTTGTTTCTGACTGAAGCTTAAACATATTGAAGGTCTTCTTCGCAATGAAACTGGCAACAAATAGAGAAACCGGCGTAATCACTACGACTACCAGGGTAATACCCACATTGACGGAGAGCATAAAGCACAGTGTACCTAAGATCGTGACCACTCCTGTAAACAACTGTGTAAAACCAATGAGAAGTCCGTCCGCAAACTGATCCACATCCGCCACAACACGACTCATGATATCCCCATGAGAATGTGCGTCCAGATAACTGAGGGGCAGTTCCTCCAGCCTGCGAAAGGCTTTCTTTCTGATATCCTGAATAATGCTATATACAATTTTATTATTACAGATATTCATGATCCATTGTGTCAGCGCTGTCAACGCAATCACAATCCCCATCTTCTTTAAAATAAACGTCAGCTTTGCCCAGAAATCCGCATTGCTGAAAGCCTTTGGTACATTAATCCCGCCTTCAAACAACTCCGCAATACTGTCAACCGCATTTCCCGTAAGAATTGGTAAGTAAAGTGTAAGTGCCACCGAAACCGCTGCCATCAAAATAGTGAGAATCATCAAAAAGCGGTAGGGCTTAATATAGTTGAGTACTTTTAGGAGCGTTTCCTTCTGTTTTACGCTTTTTGGCGTATCTTTCATCAGTGTTCACCCTCCTTTCTCTCATCCTCTTCTTTTCGTTCAAACTGACTGTAGTATATTTCCTGATAGACCTCACAGTCCTTTAAAAGTTCCTCATGCGTTCCCATACCTGCCACATCACCGTCATCCAGCACAATAATGGTATCCGCATGCATCAAGGAGGATGCTCTCTGGGAAACTATGAATACCGTGGTCTCTCCGGGCATTTCCTTAAGCGCCTTACGCAGGGCTGCGTCTGTTGCATAATCAAGTGCTGATGCACTGTCATCCAGAATCAGGATTTCCGGCTTCTTTACCAGTGCTCTTGCAATGGAAAGTCTCTGCTTCTGACCGCCGGATAGGTTTCTTCCCTCCTGCTCAATCATTTCGTCCAGCTGCTTTTCCTTTTTTAAAACAAATTCCTCTGCCTGGGCAATCCGCAAAGCCTCCCAGAGTTCGTCATCAGAAGCCTCCTCATTCCCCCATTTCAGGTTATCCCGGATGGTTCCGCAAAACAGCACGGCCTTCTGCAGAACCATTCCGATCTTATCCCGCAGTTCTCCAAGAGAATACTCCCTTACATCTCTGCCATCAACCTTCACGCTTCCCTTTTCCACATCATAAAAACGGGGAATCAAATTGACTAAGGAGGACTTGCCGGATCCGGTGCCTCCGATTACCCCAATGACATCACCTTTATTTGCTTTAAAATGAATATCCGTGAGTGCTTCTTCACCGCCCTCATAATAACGCAGACTGACATGTTCAAATTCGACAGTCCCCATTGTCCCATTTTCTTCTTTGTCCGTAACGAAACCATATTCCATTCCTGCCGGAATTTCCAAAATACTCTGGATTCTGTTTCCACAGGCAACTGCCTTTGTCACTGTAATGATCAGATTGGCTAATTTTACCAGTTCCACCAGGATCTGGGACATATAATTGACCAGTGCAACTACCTGCCCGGAGGTCAAAAGTCCTGTCTCCACACGGACAGCTCCCACATAGATCAGCACAATCAATCCACCGTTCACTACCACATAGGTAAGCGGATTCATCAATGCCGAAAATCTTGCGGCTACCATCTGCATATGCTTTAGGGCATCCGTTCCCTCATCAAATTTTTGAATTTCATGTTCTTCTTCTCCGAAGGCACGGATTACCCTCACACCTGACAGGTTTTCCCTTGTGATTCCAAGTACCTGATCCAGTCGTGCCTGCACCTTCTTAAACAACGGAATGCTGATCAGCATGATTCCGAAAACAATAACGGACAATACCGGAATCACCACTACAAATACAAGTGCTGCTTTCACATCAACCGTAAATGCCATAATCATGGCACCGAATACAATGAACGGCGAACGTAAAAACAGACGCAGCAC
>JAUNDN010000085.1 GCA_030526045.1 Bacillota bacterium
CGCCTGATGAAGACCGTCAATGTTCTGGGTAATGACTGCCTTCAGCTTTCCTTCCGCCTCCCATTTGGCCAGCTTCAAATGTGCCGCATTGGGTTTTGCGGTAAGACAGAGCATCTTATCCTGATAAAACCGGAAAAACTCTTCCGGCTTCTGTCTGTAAAAGGTATGGCTTAATATTGTTTCCGGCGGATAGTCATACTTCTGATTGTACAATCCGTCCACACTTCGAAAGTCCGGAATTCCACTCTCGGTGGAAACACCTGCCCCTCCGAAAAATACAATATTGTTACTGTTATATACAATTTCCTTGAGTCTTTCAACCGGAGTCATATCTGCTTCCTTCCTATTCCACATGATTGTTTATTTCCAGCACAAATTATCATCAAATGCTAAATCCAGTTTACTACATGGTCTGATTTTCTTCAACCGCCGGTAAATCTGACTGATTCAGATATTTCCCATCAAAAAATCCTTCATCACACCGAAAAATTCCCGCATCATATTATTGCACTGCAAAAACGGTTCTCCCCTTGCAGCAATCCCGTAAACATTCTCATAGCCTGCCTTTCCGGCAATCCTTACTGCACGGAATACGTGAAAATTATTGCTGACGATACCCACACGATCTTTTTCCTTGTTCAGATAGTCTGCAGAAAAAACCAGGTTTTCAAAAGTGTTCTTCGACTGGTTCTCCATTATTATTTTCTCTTCCGGAATACCTTTTTCAATCAGATAATCATGCATTCCCTGTGCTTCCGAAATATGCTCGTCAGATCCCTGCCCGCCGGACACAATGATTATTGTATCCGGATTTTCCTGCAGGTAGTCAATTGCCACATCCAGCCTGTACTGCAATGCCTTAGACGGGCCACTCCTTTTCATCTGTGCGCCAAGCACTATCAGGCAATCAAGTCCGTCCGGAGCTGTCATCGAAAAGCCACTGATAATGCATCCTTCCACAAAAATAAAGATAGCAAGCCCAATGTATACAATTATTGTAGAAATCCTCCTGAACCAGAGCGGAAAATGAGAAACCCAAATTCCCCTTTTTATGAGAATTGCAAACACGATGGCGCCGATTCCCAAAAGCAGCCATATGAAGTAAAAGTTTGTCCCATGCCCTACAAAAAGCGCAATACAGAGAAAATAAGCCAAAAATATTACACCTGACAGTAACAATATAATGTACATTCTGTTTCTCCCCTTTTATGTTTGTTGTGAAACAAATTCATACCGTAATCCCGCATAATAAAAAGGTACCACCTTCAACCAGTGATACCTTTCAAAATTATGTACTCACAAATTTGATAACAAGACCATCTGTTAAATAAAGAAGCTTCCTGTAATGTTTCCGTTGATTACATAATAAGTAGTATTTTCTTCCGGCTTCACATAAAGTTCAACACTCTTGAAGTCTTCTTCCTTACCGTTCAGGTCATATTTCCATACATCCTTGCAGATATTTAACAGATCCTCGGGTGTATAGGACTTTCCTCTGAACTGGAAGTTTACAGTTTCTTTAATTACTGCCTTCTTAGCAGGTGCTTTCTTAACTGCTGCTTCCTTCTTAACAGGTGCCTT
>JAUNDN010000016.1 GCA_030526045.1 Bacillota bacterium
ATTCGGACTGATCGGTTTCCTGGATGACTATATCAAGGTGGTTCTGAGGCGTTCCATGGGGCTTCGGGCTTGGCAGAAAATGCTGCTGCAGCTTCTTGTGACAGGCATGTTTGCCTATTACCTTACGCAGGGAACATCGGTTTCAATGGCGATGAAGATTCCCTTTTCCAAGGGCTATTTCGTGGACCTGGGATGGATGAACATTCCTTTTCTGTTTGTGGTGGTTACGGGGACAGCCAACGGAACCAATTTTACGGACGGACTGGACGGATTGGTCAGCAGTGTAACGGTAATGGTGGCGACCTTTTTTACGGTGGCAGCGATTGGAACCGGTGTTCCGATTGCACCGATTACCTGTGCGGTGACAGGAGCGCTGCTGGGCTTTCTTTTGTTTAATGTACATCCTGCCAGTGTTTTTATGGGGGATACGGGTTCCCTTGCCCTGGGTGGATTCGTGGCGGCATGCGCATATATGATGCAGATGCCCCTGTTCCTGCTGATAGTGGGCTTTGTCTATGTGATTGAAGTATTATCTGTTATCATTCAGGTAATCTATTATAGGATCAGCGCAGGAAAGCGCTTTTTTAAAATGGCACCCCTGCACCATCATTTTGAACTGTGCGGATGGACAGAGACGAGAATTGTGGCGGTGTTTGCCATCGTAACGGCGGCGCTTTGCCTGATTGCTCTGCTGGGTGTTTTTTAAGGAGGATTAAGTTTATTATGGAACTAAAGGGACAGAAGGTGCTGGTAGTAGGAAGCGGTAAGAGCGGAATCGGAGCTGCAAGGCTTCTTGGAAAGGCCGGAGCGCTTCCCATTCTGTTTGACAGCAATGACCGGCTGAATAAGGAAGAACTTAGCGAAAAGACCGGAGCGGTTCCGGAAATTGAAATTATACTCGGAGAAGTACCGGACGAACGAAAAAAGGAGATTACCCTTGTAGTTATCAGCCCGGGCGTCCCGGTGGATTCACCTATGCTGGAGGAATATCGACAGCGGGGCATTCCCATCTGGGGGGAAATTGAGCTTGCCTATGCATTTTCCCGGGGAAGGGTGGTCGCCATTACGGGGACCAACGGCAAAACTACTACGACGACATTGGTAGGGCAGATTATGAATGCCTACTATCAGTCTGTATATGTGGTTGGTAATATCGGGAATCCTTATACCGATGTTGCCCTTGAGACAAAACCGGAGACAGTGGTGGTTGCGGAGATCAGCAGCTTTCAGCTGGAAACAATACATACCTTTAAACCGGCTGTTTCAGCAATCCTGAATATTACACCGGATCATCTGAACCGGCATCATACGATGGAATGCTATGTGGAGACGAAGGAGGCAATCGCAGAAAATCAGACAAAGGAGGATACCTGTGTTCTGAATTATGAGGATGCATATACCAGAGATTTCGGAAGCAGATGTCCGGCAAAAGCGGTTTTCTTTTCCTCCAAAAGAAAGCTTGAAAATGGTATTTACCTGGATGGGGAAGAAATAATTCTTTCCGAGAACGGAAAAGAGCAACACCTCATGAATATCCATGAGATGAATCTGGTGGGCATGTGCAACGTGGAAAATGTGATGGCAGCGATTGCAATCAGCCGTGCCATGGAGGTACCCATCGATATAATCTTAAATACCGTACGGCAATTCAAAGCAGTTGAGCACAGAATCGAATTTGTTGCAACCAAGAATGGTGTAGATTACTATAATGATTCTAAGGGAACCAATCCGGATGCAGCAATCCAGGGAATCAGAGCCATGAGTAAGCCTACAATACTAATTGGGGGCGGATATGACAAGCAAAGTGAGTATGATGAATGGATTGAAGCCTTTGACGGAAAGGTGAAGGCCTTCGTTTTGATTGGACAGACCAGAGAAAAAATTGCGGAATGTGCAAGAAAACACGGTGTTACGAACATCATTCTGGCGGATACCTTTGAGGAGGCATTTGATATCTGCGTAAAGCAGGCAGCTCCCGGAGATGCCGTACTGTTATCTCCGGCATGTGCAAGCTGGGGAATGTTTCCGAACTATGAAGTACGTGGTAAGATGTTTAAAGAATTTGTGGAAAAGATTGGAGTCTAGGCTGTGGCGGATAGAAGAGACAGAACCGGAGCAGGAAAAAGAATAAGGAATCAGCAGGAAGCGTTTTTTGACTATACGTTACTGTTCATCGTATTGTTCCTGTTAGGCTTCGGCCTTGTTATGTCGTATTCCACCAGTAGTTATGATGCCAGTCTGCAATTTGACGGGGATTCAGCTTACTTTTTGAAAAAACAGCTGCTATCTACTGTAATCGGGCTTGTTGCCATGATCGTAGTAGCCAGCATTCCCTATCATTTCTGGGAGCGGTTTGCCATGCTCGGCTACCTGGGCTCTGCAGTGTTAATTCTTTTGATTATACCCTTTGGTATTGAGGCAAACGGGGCGAAGCGCTGGCTTCGTATTGCGGGCTTGTCCCTGCAGCCGGCGGAGATCGCCAAGCTGGGGATGATTTTGTTCCTGGCAAGTACGATTTGCCGGATGGGGCGAAAAATCAGGACGGGGAAAGGCTTTTTGTTTGTTTTGATGATTCCCATGCCCATTTGTGCCATGGTATGGAAGATTACGGAGAACCTGAGCTCTGCCATCATTATTTTCGGTATAGCGGCGCTGATGCTGTTCGTTTCAACACCGGACTACAAGCGGTTTGTATTACTGGGACTTTTGGGATTAGCAGTCTGTGCGCTGGCGGTATTTTTGATCGTAAACGCTGACAGCTCAGACAGTCTTGGTGTGCGTGGAACCAGAATTCTTGCGTGGCTTGATCCGGAGGCCTATGCCAGTGGAAAGGGCTTCCAGACCTTACAGGCACTCTACGCCATCGGTTCGGGCGGTATTTTGGGAAAGGGACTGGGACAGAGTATGCAGAAGCTGGGATTCCTGCCGGAAGCTCAGAATGATATGATTTTTTCGATCATCTGCGAGGAACTTGGACTGTTCGGCGCGATTTCCATATTAATTATGTTTATTCTTTTGATTTGGCGATTCATGGTAATTGCAAATAATGCGCCTGATCTGTTTGGGGCGCTTCTGGTGGTCGGGGTGATGGGGCATATCGCTATTCAGGTAATCTTAAATGTAGCGGTTGTTACCAACACGATTCCCAACACCGGTATTTCACTGCCGTTTATCAGTTATGGAGGCTCAGCGGTCATGTTCCTTTTGATTGAGATCGGGATCGTACTGAGTGTGGGAAGGGGAATCCGTCTGAAAGATTTATAGTACAAGGAACCATTTTCTCCTTAATTCATAAATTAGAATAGGTCTTATTTTTAACCGGAAGGCAGAAGGTGATAATTTGGACACTATTCATATCAGAGGAGGAAATGCTCTTTTTGGAGAAACCAGAATACAGGGCTCTAAGAATGCGGCGCTGCCGGTTCTTGCCGCAGCACTTTTGATAGAGGACACCTGTGTGATAGATAACTGTCCCCGGATTTCGGATGTACATCATATGCTGATGTTGCTTGAAGGAATTGGATGTAAAATCAGCAGGAAGAACCGGAGTGTTACCATCGACGCCGGAAGGGTATCTGATGATATCATGTCGGGGGAAAATGTGACAGGAATGCGTTCTTCCATTACACTGCTTGGGGCCATGCTTGGCAGAGTGGGAGAAATCACGATGGCATACCCGGGAGGGTGTGTGATCGGGGTAAGACCGATTGATCTCCATATCAGTGCGCTTCGCAAAATGGGAGTGGAGATTGAGGAGAAAGAAAACTGCTTTGCTGCAAAGGCACGAAAGCTGGAGGGAACTGTAATCAGGCTTCCCTTTCCCAGTGTAGGAGTTACGGAAAATGTGATTCTGGCAGCGGTGGGGGCAAAAGGAATTACGGTTCTTCAAAATGCAGCAAGAGAGCCGGAGATCGTTACGCTGTGTGAATTCCTGCGGAAAGCAGGAGCGGTCATAGAAGGAATCGGCGGATCGGTTCTGATCATTCAGGGAGGGCATCCCCTTCATGGTGTTCGTTTTCAGATCCCTGCCGACCGAATCGTTGCAGGAACCTACCTGATGGCGGCAGTCGGAGTCGGCGGTCATGTCTTTCTAAAGGATGCTCCTTCAGCGCAGATGCAAAGCACAATAAAAGCTGCAGAGCAGATTGGGGCGGAAATTGCTGTTTCCGAAGACGGGCTGAGTGTCCTTTCGGAAAAACGAAAAAACCCCATTGCTTACCTTCGGACAGAGGTGTATCCGGGATTCCCTACGGATATGCAGTCGCTGATCATGCCGGTGCTGACTACAGCAGAGGGAATCAGTGTGATTGAGGAGACGGTGTTTGAAGACCGCTTACGCATTGTAGAGGAACTAAAGAAGATGGGAGCCTGTATTGAAATACAGAAAAAGTGCCAGGCGGTCATTGTGGGAGCAGAAAGTCTGCATGGCTGTGAGGTGTCTGCCAGGGAATTGCGAGGCGGTGCGGGGCTTGTGATAGCAGGATGTATGGCACAGGGCGAAACGCTCGTTAAGAATCGCCACTTCATTGAGAGAGGCTATGAGGACATCTGCCGAGATCTGCAGAATCTTGGCGTTACGATCTATACCGGATAACAGGAGCTATGGCAAAAAAGCAAAAAAAGAAAAAAACGATCAAAAAAATAAATACAACGGTTGTAAAGAAGAAGGAAAAGAGGAGCGTAAGGGAATACCTGGCAGGGCACAAGAGTCTGCTGATTATTGGAATTATGGTGACCGCTCTCCTTCTTGGTCTTCTTTATGCTTATTACTATGTGATTGAAAACTATACGGTTACTACTGTCTATGTAGAAGGAAATGTCCATTATACGAATGAAGAGATCATTGAAAGGGTAATGGAAGGGCGTTACGGAGATAATTCCCTTCTTTTATCCATGAAATACAAGGACAAGAGTATTGTGGGTGTTCCATTTGTGGAAAAGATGGATGTTTCGGTGCTTGATCCCCATACGATCAAGATTGAGGTATATGAGAAGGCGATTGCGGGGTATGTGGAATATCTTGAGCGCTATATGTATTTTGACAAGGACGGAATCGTGGTGGAAAGCTCGCAGGAAAAAACAGCAGGCGTACCGCTGGTGACGGGCTTATCCTTTGACCATGTTGTTTTGTATGAGCCTCTTCCGGTAGAGGATGAGAGCATCTTTAGGTCAATTCTTAGCATTACCCAGCTTGTGAATAAGTACAATCTGTCCACCGACAGAATTTATTTCGGAAGTGACGGGTCGCTTACCTTGTACTTTGGAGAGGTTCGGGCAGCTCTGGGAATGGGGGACAATCTGGATGAAAAGATTATGAAGCTACAGTATATGCTTCCCGAACTGGAAGGGAAAAAGGGAACTCTGAGAATGGAAAAATATACGGAGGATACCAAAAATATTTCTTTTGAACTGGATTAGTCCAAAAAACTAAAATTTGTAGTTGATAATTCAAAGAAAAAATTATATGATAATCTATATGAGTCTATATTTGCTTTTGCTGTCCATGTAAAATGGGACAGGCTGATGCATGATTATGGACGCTGAGTGGGAGATGAAGGAGGAATTACCCTTGCTGGAGATTAAGACGAACGATGCTGAAGCGGCTGCCAAAATCATCGTGATTGGTGTTGGTGGTGCCGGTAATAATGCAGTAAATAGAATGGTCGATGAGAATATTACAGGTGTTGAATTTATCGGAATTAATACCGATAAGCAGGCATTGCAGCTATGCAAAGCACCTAAGCTTTTACAGATTGGTGAGAAGCTGACGAAGGGACTTGGAGCAGGTGCCAAGCCTGAAATCGGTGAAAAGGCCGCAGAAGAAAGCAGTGAGGAGATTGCTGCAGCACTCAAGGGTGCGGATATGGTATTTGTTACCTGCGGAATGGGTGGCGGAACCGGAACCGGTGCAGCTCCGATCGTAGCCAAGCTTGCCAAGGATATGGGAATTCTGACGGTAGGTGTTGTGACGAAGCCTTTCCGTTTTGAAGCCAAAGCGCGTATGATCAATGCAATCAGTGGTATTGAAAAGATTAAGGATAATGTAGATACCTTGATTGTGATTCCCAATGATAAATTACTTGAAATTGTTGACAGAAGGACAACCATGCCGGATGCCCTTAAGAAAGCAGATGAGGTTCTCCAGCAGGCAGTACAGGGAATTACGGATCTGATTAATGTTCCCGCAGTAATCAATCTTGACTTTGCGGATGTACAGACCGTTATGAAAGACAAGGGAATTGCACACATCGGTATCGGTGCTGGTAAGGGTGATGATAAGGCAAGCGAAGCTGTTAAGATGGCAGTGGAAAGCCCGTTGCTTGAAACAACAATCTCCGGTGCTACACATGTGATCATTAATGTTTCCGGTGATATTACTCTGGCAGATGCATCAGATGCAGCAAGCTATGTTCAGGAACTGGCAGGAGATGATGTCAATATCATCTTTGGTGCAATGTATGATGAATCCCAGACAGACAGTTGTACAATTACGGTTATTGCAACAGGGCTCGAGGATGCTACCTTACCTACCAATAAGCCTGTTTCACAGTTTGGGACCTTTGCCAATAAATACATGAAGCCTGTTACACCCAATATCTCCGTGAGACCTTCCGGAATAGCAGGAGCCGGAGAAGGAGCCCATGTGGTATCCGGTAAGGGTGCGGCGCTTCCCAATGTGACAGCAGCATCCACAAGACCGGTATCCGGAATTACAAGCCCCGGCGATATCAGAAGCAATGTGGCAGACAAGCCATTGAAGATACCGGATTTCCTTCAGAAGAAATAAGAAGAAGCGGATTATTGATGAATAAGGCTGTATACCGAAGCAAAAGCGGCAGGTATACAGCCTTCTGTATCGTTAGCATTAAGAAATGGATATCCTGTAAATGGAGCATATGGAAAGGAAGTAACAAAATGCAGAATGAGCGGACAGCAAAGTGCCTGCAATTCATTGATGACAGCGTGAGCTGCTATCATGTTGTTGCCAACATGGAAAAAAGATTTAAAGAAGCCGGTTTTACTGAGCTTTCTGAGAAGGAAAGCTGGGAACTACGGGCGGGAGGTGGCTACTATGTGAAGCGGAATGACGCTTCCATTGTGGCATTTAGGCTTCCTCACAAAGAAATGAAGGGTTTTCACATCGTAGCATCCCACAGCGATTCTCCTACTTTTAAGGTTAAGACGAATCCGGAGCTTTTGGTGGAAGATTGCTATCTGCGGTTAAATACAGAGCCCTATGGAGGAATGATCTATTCTACCTGGTTTGACAGAAGTCTTTCTGTTGCCGGGAGGGTAATTGTTGCGAAGAAGGATGGGAATTTAGAATCCGTGCTCGTCAATGTAGATGAAGAACTGTTGGTGATACCCAGCGTAGCCATTCATATGAACCGGGAAGCAAATAAGGGAATTGAGCTGAATCCCCAAATCGATCTTCTTCCGCTGATGGGTGGAAAGCATGCAAAGGGGAGTCTTATGGCAAAGCTTGCAGAACTTGCCGGAGTGCCGCAGAGCGGGATCCTGGGAAGCGATCTTTATTTGTATGTGCGGGAAAAGGGCAAACTGGCAGGAGCAGATAAGGAATTGATCATTTCACCGAGACTGGATGACCTTTTGTGTGTATATGCATCTATGGAAGCGCTGCTTGCAAAGGAGCCAAAGGAGTATGCATCGGTTTGCGCCGTGTTTCATAATGAGGAGGTTGGAAGTCTTACAAGGCAGGGCGCAGCCTCCACATTCCTGAAGGATACACTGGAGAGAACTGCAGAATGCTTTCATAAGAGTGGAAGTGAATATCTGCGGCTCGTGGCAGACAGCTTTTTGATTTCTGCGGACAATGCCCATGCGCTTCACCCCAATCATCCCGAAAAGGCAGATGCTGCAAACCGACCGGTGCCAAACGGCGGAATTGTGATCAAGCATCACGGCGGACAAAAGTACACGACGGACGGGTATTCGGAAGCACTAATACGTGCGCTTTGCAGGGAAGCAGAGGTGCCTTGTCAGGATTACCATAACCGCTCCGATATAGCAGGTGGTTCGACCCTCGGAAATCTGTCAACCGCCCAGGTGGCAGTGCAGTCAGCGGATATCGGACTTGCGCAGCTTGCCATGCATTCGGCAGTGGAGACTGCAGGAAGCAGGGATATAGAGGAACTTGTCAGAGTTCTGGAAGTCTTCTATCAAAAGTAAATAATAGGAATACAGTTGATCAAAAGCCTGTATGCAGTTGAGATAAAGCCACTGCGTACAGGCTTTTTTGTCGAACATGAGCGATGAAAGATTACACTTCGTACAATGTTTTGACAAATTATGAAGTCCTTAATGTTTATAATGAACATGTACTTAAGAAATGGAGGTGAAGGATGACAGGGTGCAATTGCAGGAGACGGTTTATATCGACAGCGTGTTTTTGCTAAATCTGGTGATGGACCTTTATCTGCTGATGCTGACGGCAAAGGTACTTGGGAAAACTGCCACTTACTTAAGGATTTTTGCAGGAAGCATTACAGGTGCCGCAGGATATTGCATTGTGCTGTGCGTTCCGGGGATACCTTATGCTATGAAGGTATTGCTTGGAATGATTCCGACAGGAGTACTGATGATAAAAATTGTCTGCAAAACAAAAGGGATACGGGAGCTGATCCGGGCGACCGGTTATCTTTATCTTTTTTCTTTTTTTCTGGGTGGCTTCATCCTTTTTCTGAAGGGAAAGCTGTGTGTACCTAAAGAATTTGAAAATTCCGCTTTGCTGTTGGCACTTTTGGGATTTACAGGTTATGCCGTCTGCAGCAGGATAATCGAAAAGTATCGGGAAAAAAGAAGGAATTGTTTTTGCAGAGTGTGCCTTTGTACAGATGAAGGAACCATGGAAATCAAGGCTTTGATTGATACGGGAAACGGCTTAGTGGATCCGGTCAGCAAAAAGCCTGTAGCGATACTGGACGAGGAGGTGTGGAGTTACATGCAAAAATGGAAAAGACCGGAAAAGTATAAGGCAATTCCTTATCACAGCATAGGGAAAGACAGAGGACTTCTGGAAGGCTATATGGTCGATTTCATGGAAGTGATCGGAAAAACAGAAAAAAAGCAGTATAAGGATGTTATTATAGCAGTATTTGAGGGAAAGGTATCCGGAAGAGGAGAATATCAGATGATTCTGCCACCGGGGCTTTCCGTATAGAAAGACAGCAGACAGGAGGAAAGTATGGTTTTTAAGGTAGCGATACCGGGGAAGCTGCAGTTTAAGCTTTACCGCAGAGAACCGGGTTTTTTGTGGGCAAGACAGGGGGATGTCCATTACATAGGCGGCTCGGAGGTGCTTCCGCCGCCCCTTGAAATAGAGAAGGAAAATGCAGTGATCAGTGACCTTGGGACAGAGTATGAGGATGAAGCAAAATCAATATTGATTGAACATAACTTACGGCTTGTTGTCTATATTGCCAAGAAATTCGATAATACCGGGGTAGGGGTGGAGGATCTGATCTCCATCGGAACAATCGGGCTGATCAAATCCATCAATACCTTCAACCCTGAGAAAAATATTAAGCTGGCAACCTATGCTTCAAGATGTATCGAGAATGAAATATTGATGTATCTGAGACGAAACAATAAGACAAAGCTGGAGGTGTCCATTGACGAACCGTTAAATGTGGACTGGGACGGAAATGAGCTGCTTCTTTCGGATATTCTGGGAACAGACGAGGATGTCATTTATCGGGATATTGAAAATGAGGTAGAGAGAAAACTTCTGCTGAAGGCAATTAATAAGCTGACAGACCGGGAGAAGACAATTATTAATCTTCGTTTTGGTTTAGGGACGCCGGACGGACAGGAAATGACGCAGAAGGAGGTTGCGGATCTTCTGGGGATCTCCCAATCGTACATATCCCGCCTGGAAAAGAAGATCATGAAGCGCCTGAAAAAGGAATTGCTTCGAGACAGCTGCTAACATTCCCCCACCGCCATCGGAGATATCAATACAATCGTTTTTGAGGGAATGTCTGTTGGATTTGTATTGCGGCAATAACCCGCTTTGGGGATTTTGTGAACCCAGCTGTCACAAATACCGATAAGATGCCCTTGCGAGAAACTCAAAGCGCATTGCAGTACCTCTGCCGGGAGGTCTTAAAGGCTTTATAGGAAAATCAATCAGCTTATTTCAGAAAATATATCCCCCGATTTCTTTGTTCGAAGCGTAGCAAGTTTGAAATCGGGGGATTAATCATATCTCTGAAATAAGCTGATCAGATTTTCCATGAAGGCTTTATCGAGCTCCCGGCAGAGGTACTGCAATGGCTTCTCAAACACTCGCTCGGGCATTCGTATTATTGTGACAGTCGTTTGTTAGCAGCGTATATCGACGATGATGATATCCGGTCCGATTTGCCTGATGTCCTTGTAGGGTATGACAATGTCAGGTTCAGAACCGAGGATATTGATAAATTTATTTCCGCAGGGAATGATGACCTTGCAGATTTGTCCGCTGCAATGATCAAATTCAAGGTCGGAAATCCGACCGAGCTTTTTACAGTCACGTAAGTTGATTACATCTTTACATTTCAGTTCAGAGAACAGCATATCAGGTTCCTGCCTTTTTCCGGTATAGTTTATCATATGCAGAATGAATATTTTTGAGCCAAACGGTGAATGATTTTTATTACAGAAAAAAGCTGAAACTAAAATCAGGAGGACATTCACGAATGGCACAGGGAAAGGTGGAAATATGCGGAGTTAATACAGCGAAGCTTCCGCTTCTAAAGGCAGAGGAAAAGGAGAAACTGTTTAGGCAGATTGAGACGGGAGATGAGGCTGCCCGGCAAAAATATATTGAGGGGAATCTGCGTCTTGTGTTAAGCGTGATCAAGCGTTTTTCTTCCAGCAACGAAAATGTGGATGACTTGTTTCAGATCGGATGCATCGGACTGATCAAAGCAATTGACAATTTTGATTCATCCTTAAATGTGAAATTCAGTACCTATGCGGTTCCGATGATCATAGGAGAAATAAGGCGTTTCCTGCGTGACAATAATTCCATTCGTGTGAGCAGATCATTAAAGGATACAGCGTATAAGGCAATTTATGCTAAGGAAAATCTGATCAAACAGAATATGAAGGAGCCCACAATCAATGAAATTGCAGCAGAGATCGGTATTGCAAAGGAGGATGTGGTTTATGCGCTGGATGCCATTCAGAATCCCATGAGTCTGTATGAACCCATCTTTACCGATGGAGGGGATACCCTGTATGTGATGGATCAGATCAGTGACAAAAAAAACAAGGAAGAAAACTGGGTAGAGCATCTTTCTTTAAGTGAGGCGATGAAGAAGCTGGGAAAAAGGGAGCATGAAATTATCAGCCTGCGCTTTTTTGAAGGTAAGACACAGATGGAGGTGGCGGATCTGATCGGTATTTCACAGGCACAGGTTTCAAGGCTAGAAAAGAATGCATTAAGGGTGATGAAGAATTATCTGACCGCATGAGGAAAGTCTCTTGCGTGTGCAGAAACGGGAACCAGGAGAAAAACAGGTTGCGAAAGGTCTGCACGGAAATTATAATAGAAACAAATTGGACGAAAGAAAATAAGCTGCAAAGGCAGCGGAATGAGAGGCACTATGAGAGAACTGAGTAGCAGGACGGCAAGCTTCACCGATTCCGTCATCAGGCGAATGACAAGAATATCCCTTCAGTACGGAGCAATCAACCTTTCCCAGGGATTCCCTGATTTTGATCCTCCGAATGAAATAACAGACAGGCTTGCGCAGGTAGCAAAGAGCGGCCCTCACCAGTATGCCCTGACCTGGGGCGCACAGAATTTCCGGGAAGCACTGGCAAAAAAGCAGGAGCATTTTTCGGGAATGAAGATTGATCCCGACCGGGAAATCGTGGTAACCTGCGGCAGTACGGAAGCCATGATGGCATCCATGATGACGGTGGTAAATCCGGGCGATAAGGTAGCCGTTTTTTCTCCTTTTTATGAAAACTACGGAGCGGATGCAATCCTTTCAGGCGCAGAGCCAATCTACATCCCTCTGGTGCCGCCGGAGTTTACCTTTGATGCAGATAGACTGGAGGCGGCCTTTAAAGAAGGGGCAAAAGCATTGATTTTGTGCAATCCTTCTAATCCCTGCGGTAAGGTATTCACTTACGAGGAACTTAAGGTAATTGCGCAGCTGGCTGTAAAATATGATGCTTATGTGATTACGGATGAGGTTTATGAGCACATTGTCTATGAGCCGCATAAGCATATTTATCTTGCCACTCTTCCGGGAATGCGGGAGCGCACCATCATGTGCAATTCTCTTTCAAAGACCTATTCCATCACAGGCTGGCGGTTGGGATACGTGATTGCATCGCCGGAAATCATTGACAGAGTGAAGAAGGTACATGATTTTTTAACGGTAGGAGCAGCTGCACCACTGATGGAAGCAGCGGTCACAGGTCTTCAATTCGGAGATGAATACTACCGGGAGCTTCAGGCGCACTATACCCACATGAAGGAACTTTTTGTGGGCGGGCTTAAGGAACTTGGTTTTTCCTTCCACGAACCTCAGGGAGCCTATTATGTTCTTATGGATGTGTCAGAGTTTGGCGTGAAGAATGACGTGGAATTCTGTGAATGGCTGGCAAGGGAAGTGGGAGTGGGCGCAGTACCGGGCTCCAGCTTTTTCAGGGAGAATATTCATGACTATATCCGGTTCCATTTTGCAAAGAAGGATGATACGCTGAGGGCAGCGCTTGAGCGGCTTTCCACACTTAAGACAAAAGCAGCAATGCGATAATTATTTGTATGCGGAGAGAACATTATGAAGAATCCATTGAATTACCAGATGACGGAGTATGATTGCGGACCTACATCAATGGCCAATGCCGTCAGCTTTCTATTTAAGAGAGAGGAGATTTCACCGGATATTCCCAAATATATTATGCAGTATTGTATGGATGCTTACAATAGTAAGGGAGAAGCTTACAAGAGTGGTACGACCTATTATGCGATGGATTTTCTGGCGAGTTGGCTGAATCATTTCGGCAAGGTAAGAAAGTTCCCGATCCATTGTGAGACCATCAGCAAAGATGAGGTTTATATCGGACAAAATTCTAAAATCACAGGCTGCCTGCAGCAAAAAGGGGTTGTGGTAGCCAAGGTCATGCTCGGATGTGGACATTATGTGCTCCTTACAGGGATAGATGGTGATTATGTGGATCTGTTCGACCCTTATTTCAGGCAGAAGGATTTTAATCAGAAAGGGATTACCATGATCTGGGATGAGCCGAAGGTGCGCAACAGGCGTGTACATAAGGATTTAATGAACAGCACAGGCAGAGGTGCATATGCGTTTAGCAGGCTTGACTGGCGGGAGAGCGTACTGCTGTACAATCGGAATACCAGGCAGACCATGGATCAAATAGAATATATTATTTAATAGTTCATGATATTTTTTGCATTAACTTTTGGTTTCCATAAAATAGTTGACATAATTTGTAAATCACAATATAATGGTCTTGTTATCAAAATAATGTATAGCGGAGGGGAAACCTATGAAATGTCCGTTTTGCGGCCACGAAAATACCAGAGTAATTGATTCAAGACCTGCGGATGATAATAGTTCCATCAGAAGGCGTCGTGCCTGTGATGAGTGTGATAAGAGATTCACAACCTATGAGAAGGTGGATACGATTCCTCTGATCATTATTAAGAAGGATGACAACCGTGAAACCTACGACAGGTCCAAGATCGAAGCGGGTGTGCTTCGTGCCTGCCATAAAAGACCCATCAGTGCCAACCAGATCAAGCAACTGGTGGATGAGGTAGAGACGGAGATTTTCAGCAAGGAAGAGAAAGAAATATCCAGCCGTGTGATCGGTGAGCTTGTAATGAATAAGCTCAAGGATCTGGAGGCGGTTGCTTATGTGCGTTTTGCTTCCGTGTATAGAGAATTTAAGGACATTAATACCTTTATGGATGAACTGAAAAAGGTTCTGGAATAAAGGCAGAAGAATTTTAGGAAGCAGAGGGATAAGATGGCAGTCGGAACAGGCAGTAATGCAGGGAGCGGTACGCTCACGGAGGAAGAAAAGGAAATTGTGGCAAAGGCTAAAAGACCGGTTGACGTGATGAACAAGATCAGATTGTTCTTTATGTTCATTGCAGTAGTTTTACTGGTGTTTATCTATTTTGGCAAAAAGCTTTGGGAGGGAACCGGGTGGTTTGACAATCTGGTTTCCGGGATGTATCAGTTCCTTTTATGGGATATTCTTTTGATGCTGCTGGCAACCTTGGCCAAGTTCGGACTGGTAGTGCGGTATAATAAGATTGTAAAGAAAATATAGAAATCAGGAAAGAAAAACGAATGCTTTTGTAGCCCCAAATCTGCAAAAGCAT
This sequence comes from Bacillota bacterium, assembly GCA_030526045.1. Lineage (GTDB taxonomy): Bacteria > Bacillota > Clostridia > Lachnospirales > Lachnospiraceae > Suilimivivens. The sequence continues at coordinate 14,381 of JAUNDN010000016.1, forward strand.
TTTTTCTTCCCGGGTTTTGCTTTGGAGGGACAGCATGACCAAAAATAGTGTCAGAAATTTGAAAGCCTCGCTGGGAATCCTGCTGCTGACAGCGGGACTTCTGATAGGATGCGCTGATGTGAGATACGCCCCTGTTGAGGTCTCGGTCAGCGAGGAGAGTGCAGCTTCCGAGATATCGGGGCAGGAAGCTTCAAACGTGGAGCAAACAGAGGAGAAAGCGTCAAAGGAAGAGACAGAGACAGCGGTTTCAGAGGATGGTGAATATACTTCCAGGGAGGAGGTCGCAGCATACATCAATCTCTACGGGCACTTGCCGGATAACTATATTACCAAAAAAGAAGCAAAGGAACTTGGATGGATCAGCCAGGAAGGAAATCTGGGAGAAGTGGCACCGGGAAAGAGCATTGGCGGTGACTACTTTGGCAATTATGAAGGAAGTCTGCCGGAGAAGAAGGGCAGAGACTATTATGAATGTGATATCGACAGTACAGGCAGTTATCGGGGGGCCAAACGGATTGTTTTTTCCAATGACGGATTGATCTACTACACGGAGGATCACTACGAAACCTTTGAACTTTTGTATGGAGAGGAATGATTATGAAGATTATACTTGATGCAGGACTAATGGGAAGCCGGAAGGAGGCACACGCCTATTTGAAGGAAGCAATGAATTTTCCGGAGTATTACGGAAATAATCTGGATGCTTTATATGATTGTCTTACGGAGCTTGAGAATACGGAAGTGGAATTTTCAAATACCGACCAGGCAGAAGAGTATTTTGAAAAGGTGGAGAGAACCTTCCGCAAGGCAGAAGAAAGAAATCCCGGATTAAAAGTATTTGAAAAAAAACATTGCATTTCGGATGCAAATTGTATACAATAAGCATGCGTTAAAAATTTAACGTCATAATTTCATAATCTAAGAGAAAGGAATTTGAAACATGAAAAGAAAAGGATTGAAAAGCCTTCTTCTGATTTTCGTGTTGACCACACTTGCTGTTGCACTGAGCGCATGTTCAGGTGATAAGAAAGGGGAAAATTCTTCTCAGATTACCATCGGTATTCCTCAGGATTTAGAGGATAGTCTTGACCCCCACAAGGCAGTGGCGGCAGGAACTAAGGAGGTACTGTTTAACCTGTTTGAAGGACTGGTTAAGCCGGCAAGCGATGGTAGTTTTATCCCTGCTGTGGCAAGTGCATACGAGGAATCAGAAGGCGGTAAGGTTTACACTTTTACCCTGCGTGATGGTGTAAAATTCCATGACGGAAGTACGGTAACGGCAGAGGATGTTAAGTTTTCACTTGATAAATGCGCCGATACCAGTGCGGGAGATCCATTGGTAGCGGCGTTTTCTAATATTGAAAGCGTAGACATTGCAGATGAGAAGACGATTGTTGTCACTCTGAAGGAGGCAAATACGGAGTTTCTGGCGTATATGACGACAGCGATCATTCCGGCCTCCAATGCGAACCCGGATACCAATCCCATCGGCACAGGACCCTATAAGTATGTGTCCCGTTCTCCCCAGGAAAATTTCGTGGTAGAGAAATTTGATGAGTATTGGGGAGAGCCCGCACATATTCAGAATGTCACCTTCAAGATCTGCGCCAATGCAGATTCCCTGGTGATGGATTTAGAGGGCGGTTCCATTGATATGTTTGCAAGGGTTACCGCAACACAGGCAGCCGAACTTTCGGATCAGTTTGAGGTGCTTGAGGGTACCATGAACTTGGTACAGGCATTGTATCTGAATCATGCAGAAGCCCCCTTTGATGATGTGAGGGTTCGTCAGGCACTCTGCTATGCCATTGATCCGTCCGAGATCATGCTGATGGTATCAGACGGCAAGGGTACGGAGCTGGGAAGCAGTATGTTCCCTGCTTTTTCCAAGTATTATATGGAGGAACTGAATGACACCTATAATCAGGATGTTGAGAAGGCAAAGGAACTGCTGACACAAGCAGGTTATCCGGACGGCTTTGACTTTACGATTACGGTTCCCTCCAATTATCAGCCCCATATTGATACCGCACAGGTGCTGGTAGAAGAATTTAAAGCAATCGGTGTCAAAGCGGAAATTCAGCTGATTGAATGGGACAGCTGGCTCAGCGATGTATATCAGGGACGTCAGTACCAGTCTACTGTAGTTGGTGTGGATGCATCCAATCTGACAGGAGCAGCACTTCTTCAGCGTTTTACTTCCGATGCGCACAATAACTTTATCAACTACAATAATACCGCATATGATGAGGCGTTCGAGAAAGCAATTTACAGCACGGACGATGCGGAAAAGACAAAATATTATCAGGAATGTGAGCGTATTCTATCAGAGGATGCGGCAAACGTTTATATTCAGGATTTACCTGAATTTGTAGCGATCAACAAAAAATACACGGGGTATGAATTCTACCCGTTATATGTGCAGGATATCGCCAAGCTGAGACTGGCGGAGGAATAAGTTCTATTTGCAGGAGGACAAAGAGATGAGGTATGCAGGCAAGAAGCTGTTAACGATGTTTTTAACACTGTTTGCGGTGACTCTCTTTGTCTTTCTTGCATTTCATGTGATCTCCGGAGATCCGGCATCTTCCATGCTTGGAACAGAAGCAACCCCTGCAAAGCTTGAAGCATTGCGGGAGGAAATGGGACTCAACGATCCTGTTCTGGTACAGTATGGCAGATGGGCAGGTCGTTTTCTTATGGGAGATATGGGAACCTCCTACAGCTACCGAATGCCGGTAAGCAATATGGTGACGGACAAAATTCCCGTCACACTTACTTTGACAATTCTGGCCTTCCTGATGATGGTGCTGATTTCGATTCCGCTTGGAATCTATACGGCAAAGCACGCAGGAGGCTTCATAGATAGAACCATCTATATTTTGAACCAGATTATTATGGCGTTTCCGCCCTTTTTTTCAGGAATATTAATTACACTTTTATTTGGAAAAATATTTAAGCTTTTTACACCGGGCGGTTATATCTCTTATGAGAAAGACTTTTCCGGTTTTGTGGGGTATCTGTTTTTTCCGGCGCTTGCCATTGCGTTGCCGAAGGCGGCCATGGCAGTGAAGCTTCTTCGAAGTTCGGTGATCAGCGAATCGCGGCTTGATTATGTGAGAACCGCCTATAGCAGGGGAAACAGAACAAATGATGTGCTTTATAAGCATGTGCTTAAAAATGCATTAATTCCTGTAGTAACCTTTCTCGGAATGGCTCTTACGGACATGATTGCGGGAAGCATCATTATTGAGCAGGTATTCAGCATACCGGGACTTGGAAGAATTCTTCTGATTTCCATTTCAAACAGGGATTATCCGGTGGTCATGGCTATCATCGTCTGTATTTGTCTGCTGGTACTTATTGTGAATATGATCGTGGATCTGGTGTATGGTCTGATTGATCCGAGAATATCTGTAAAATAGCGTAGAATTGCTTTTGGAGTAGAGATTCGTATGAAAAGCGGAAAAAAGAAGAACTATAATTTAATCGTTGGCGGAACAATTACGGGGATACTTCTTATCTTTATCGTGATCGGGTTTTTTATAACACCCTATGATCCCAATGCGATGGACGCTTCGGCAAAGTTTGCAGGTATGTCCCTGAAGCATCCGATGGGCTGTGACAATTTTGGCAGGGATATTTTGAGCCGTGTCATGAAGGGAGCGGGGACAACTCTATCGGTTGCCGCGGGAACCGTGTTCATAGGCACCTTTTTTGGTATGATCCTGGGTGCTGTTACCGGTTATTTCGGAGGGATTCTGGATGAGATTCTGATGCGTGTCAACGATGCCATTTTTGCGTTCCCCAGTATTTTGCTTGCCCTGGTTTTTATCAGTCTGCTCGGCAGCGGTTCCTATCAGGTGGTTATCGCCTTGGGAATTGCATTTATTCCCAGTTTTGCAAGAATCGTAAGAAGTGAATTTATCAAATGTAAAAATATGGACTATGTGAAAAATGCAAAACTGCAGGGAGCAGGGCATCTTCGCATCATGTTTGTTCATATTCTTCCCAACACCTTTACCGTGCTGCTTTCTGCAATCATGATCGGGTTTAATAACGCAGTGCTTGCGGAGGCCGGTATGAGTTTTTTGGGAATTGGTGTACAGCCGCCTCAGGCCAGTCTCGGAAGAATGCTTTCTGAGGCGCAAAGCTATTTGTTCCGTGCACCGTTTTACGCAATCTTTCCGGGAGCGGTCATTATTCTGATGGTGCTAGGATTCAGTCTTTTGGGTGATGCGCTGAAAAGGGAGGAGCAATAGTGGAAAAGAATTTGATTTTACAGGTGCAGGATCTGAATATTGAATTTCATGACCATCTGATACCTGAAACGGTTGTTTACGATTTTGATCTTGAATTAAAAGAAGGAGAAATTGTGGGGCTTGTAGGAGAGTCCGGCTCAGGAAAATCCATGAGTGCTCTTGCAATCGCAGGACTTTTGAGCCGAAAGGATATGAAGAAGCGCGGTCGAATTCTGTTTAACGGAATAGACATCCTGACCTGTGAGAGAAATGTGCTTCGTAAGATTCAGGGGAATGATATCGGTATTATTTTTCAGGAACCTATGACCTCCTTAAATCCGCTTAAGAAAATCGGCTGGCAGGTGGAGGAGGCATTGCGGATCCATACGGAGCTTTCTAAGGAGGAACGTTACCGCAGCGTCATTGAAATGTTAAGGGATGTGGAGCTGGAGGATGCGGAAAGAATCTACAATAGTTATCCCCATGAGCTTTCCGGTGGTATGCGCCAGAGGGTGATGATTGCAGCGGCCATGATCTGTAATCCCAAGCTTCTGATTGCAGATGAACCGACCACAGCGCTTGATGTGACGATTCAGGCGCAGATAGTAGAGCTTTTAAAGCGACTGAACAGGGAAAAGAAAACCTCAATCCTGTTTATTTCCCATGATTTGAGTCTGGTGAAGCAGCTCTGCCAGAGAGTTATGGTCATGCAGGGCGGCTATGTTGTGGAAACAGGAAATACAGAGGATATTTTTAATCATCCTAAGGAAGCCTATACACAGAAGCTGATTGCAGCGATTCCAAAAGTGGATCGCAAGAATAAGGAACAGCAAAAATCTGAAAACGGACAGGGTATATAAGTATATGACGGACAAAAAAGAAATTTTGAGGGTTTCCTCCCTGAATGTATCCTTTCAGGATCGCAGCAGGGGACTTTTCGGGAAAAACAATCGAATACAGGTGCTTAAGGATGTTTCTTTCTCAATGAAGGAGGGCGAAATTCTTGGACTGGTGGGAGAAAGCGGAAGCGGAAAATCCACGCTTGCAAAAGCAATTCTGGGGCTGATTCCTTATGAGGGAGAAATCAGTCAGACCTCAAGCTATCCCCAGATGATTTTTCAGGATCCTTACGGCTCCTTAAATCCTGCGAAAAAGGTTGGCTGGATTTTGGAGGAACCCTTACGCCTGAAAGGAGGATTGGATTCTGCCCAAAGGAAGCAAAGAGTCCGGGAAATGCTCATCAGGGTAGGGCTTGATGAAAGCATTGCAGATCGTTACCCGAATCAGCTTTCCGGCGGACAGCGTCAGCGCGTGTGTATTGCGGGTGCGTTGATGCAGGAGCCTGCGCTTTTGATAGCCGATGAACCGGTATCAGCACTTGACGTGACCATTCAGGCTCAGATTTTGGAACTCCTCAAAAGACTGCATAAGGAAATGGGACTTTCCATCCTGTTCATCTCCCATGATCTGCGGGTGGTTTATCAGATGTGCGACAATGTGATGATTATGAAAGGCGGACAGCTGGTAGAGCAGGGACCGGTGGAGGAGGTTTATTTCCATCATCAGAATGAATATACGGCAAACCTGCTGAAAGCTGCGGGTATTAATTACTGAGAAACAATTTTTTTTCTGAGCAGTGTAAATATTCTTTGATTTTGGTCGATAATATTAATGTACTTAATCAAAACATTTACATAAAAATATTATGTAAACAATTCTTGCAAAATAAAAGAGAATGCGATAAAATAGTTATGTAAATCAAAATAGGAAAGGTGGTGAAGAGTAATGGGAATTCAGTTCTTAAGCGGATTTGGTAATATGCAGTCGTACTACAGAGCGTCTGAAATACCAACTGTGAGTGTGGAAGAAGTAAAGAAGTCACAAAAGATGCAGGAAGCTGAGAAGGAAACTCCGGTTCAGCCTTACTCTTCACAGGAAATGCAGCCGATTCAGGATACACGTTTAAGAATGGCTGACCTTGAAAATATATCCCTTACCTTTAATAAGGAAGAAAGCTACGATTACATAGGAAGTGAAAGTGGTCTTGCCAATCTGGATGTACAGAAGGCAGTTTCTGATATGAGGAAAGATTCCGTTCTCCAGGAATATCAGTATTTTGTCGGTAGTGCACAGGCACTGTTGCGAGAAACACAGGACGGTATCGTGATACCCAAGCCCGCAGGACTGGAATAACATTAAGAGGATCATTTTTGATACGGAGCTGATATGATAAACACCTTGCCAAACGGCAGGGTGTTTTGTACAATAGAGAAAGAATTTGTATGCGAGGAAGTGCTTATGCTGGAGTGTTTTTACCCCGATGTTTATATCAGTTCCACCTACCAGATAGATTTTCAGAAATATTATGACTCCGGTTACCGGGGTATTATTTTTGATATAGACAATACGCTGGTACCTCATGGGGCACCGGCGGATACGCGGAGCATCCGGCTGATTGAGAGCTTGAAAAAGATGGGCTTTCAGATTCTGCTTTTATCAAACAATAAAGAACCCAGAGTTAAAATGTTCAATGATGCGGTGCATGTTCATTACATTTTTAAGGCAGGGAAGCCCGGACGTGCGGGCTATCGCAAAGCGATGGAACAGATGGGAACAAATGAGAAAAATACGCTTTTTGTTGGAGACCAGCTTTTTACGGATGTGTGGGGGGCAAGAAATACCGGCATTTTTTCCATCCTGGTTCAGCCCATTGACAAAAAAGAAGAAATTCAGATCGTACTGAAGCGCTATCTGGAAAAGATTGTTCTTTTCTTTTATCAAAGAAAATGCAAAGGAGAAAAGGAGAGATGGTAATTAACGGACATACAAGAACCTGCGGGCTGATCGGAAATCCCGTAGAGCATACCATGTCACCTCTGATACATAACACCTTAGCCCGGATGCTTTCCCACAATCTGGTTTACGTGCCTTTTCATGTGGAAGAAGGGAAACTTCAGGATGCTGTGAAGGGTGCTTGCGGACTGAATATCCTTGGATTGAATGTGACAGTGCCCTATAAGAGTCAGGTGATGCGGGAACTGGCGCAGATTGATCCCCTTGCAGCCAAGATCGGTGCGGTGAATACCCTGGTTCGATGTGAGAATGGATTTAAGGGCTATAATACGGACATGCCGGGACTGTATCGTGCCATGTGTAGTGAAAACATTCAGATAGAAGGGCAGGAAGTAATTTTACTAGGAGCAGGCGGGGCAGCAAGGGCGGTTGCCTTTTTATGTGCATCTAAGAATGTAAAAAAGGTTTATCTGCTGAATCGTTCTGTAGAAAAGGCGAGGGCAGTTGCCTCAGAGGTCAATGAGAAATGCAATACGGATTGTATTCTTCCGATGCAGCTGTCTGACTACCGACAGCTTCCGGATGGAAAGTTCCTTGCAATTCAGGCTACCAGCGTGGGACTATATCCTGATATTGACAGGGTAGTCATTGAGGATGATGCATTTTACGAGAAAATACATACCGGTTACGATCTGATTTACAAGCCTTCCGATACCCGCTTTATGCAGCTTGTAAGAAGCCACAAAGGAAGGGCATATCACGGCTTAAAGATGCTTCTTTATCAGGGTATCATTGCGTATGAGCTTTGGAATGGGGTTTCGGTATCGGAGGAGATGGCGATGCAGGTATATGAGATACTGAAGCAGGAAATGGATATAAAGGATTGACAGCATGAAGGATAATATTATTTTGATCGGATTCATGGGCTGCGGCAAGAGCAGTGTGGGTATCAGGCTGTCCTACCGGCTTCGCAGGACGATTATTGACACCGATCAGTGGATTGAACAGAAGCAGAAAAAGACGGTGTCGGAAATCTTTGAAGAAAGTGGAGAAGAAGCTTTCCGGTGCATGGAAACGGAATGCTTAAGGGAATTGATTAAAACTGCAAGGAGGCAGATCATTTCTGTGGGGGGCGGGCTTCCCATGCGGAAAGAAAATCATGCGCTTTTGAAGGAACTTGGCAGAGTGTTTTACCTGAAGGTGACACCGGAAACCGTCTACGAGAGAGTAAAAAACGACACAACAAGGCCTCTTTTACAGGTGGAGGATCCTATGGAAAGGATCCGGACGCTGATGGAAAAGCGTGCTCCTGTCTACGAGGCATGTGCGGATGTGATTGTGGAGGTTTCAGGCAAAAGCTTTGAAGAGATCATAGAAGAAATTGAGAGGAACAGCAAATGAAAATTTTAGTGATCAACGGACCAAACTTAAATTTCCTTGGAATCCGTGAAAAGAATATTTACGGAACACAGGATTATGACTATCTGCTGAATTTAATCGGCAAAAAGGGAGAGGAGTGCGGTGCAGCCATCGAGGTGTTCCAGAGTAACCACGAGGGGGCGATCATTGACCGGATTCAAGATTCTTATTTTGACGGAACGGACGGAATCGTGATTAATCCCGGAGCCTTTACCCATTACAGCTATGCAATCCATGATGCACTGGCAAGCATCACCGTTCCCAAGGTGGAAATCCATATTTCCGACATAACCAAACGAGAGGAATTCCGCAAAATATCTGTGACAGCGCCTGCCTGTGACAAGCAGATTTACGGGCACGGACTGAACGGCTATCTGGAAGCGATCGATGCAGTGCTGGATATGAAAAAGTAATTTTAAGAAAGTGGTTGAAAAATATCACTTTTTATATTAAACTGTTAAAGGATTATAACGTGAAAATTTTAGGAGGAATATTTTATGATTTCTGCAGGTGATTTCAGAAATGGTATTACAATTGAGTTAGATAATAACGTTTACCAGATTATCGAGTTTCAGCATGTTAAGCCTGGTAAAGGAGCAGCTTTTGTCAGAACCAAACTGAAAAACATCAAGAGTGGCGGCGTAGTGGAAAAGACTTTCAGACCTACTGAGAAGTGTCCACAGGCACGTATTGACAGAAAAGATATGCAGTATCTGTATTCAGACGGAGAACTGTATAACTTTATGGACGTTGAGACATATGATCAGATTGCATTAAATGCAGAGACTGTCGGCGATGCACTCAAATTCGTTAAGGAAAATGAAATGGTTAAGGTTTGCTCTCACAATGGCAGCGTTTTCTCAGTTGAACCTCCTTTATTCGTAGAACTGGAGATTACTGATACGGAGCCCGGATTTAAAGGAGATACCGCAACCGGTGCAACCAAACCTGCTACGGTAGAAACCGGAGCAACAGTATATGTACCTCTGTTTGTTGAAATGCATGATGTGATCAAGATTGATACAAGAACAGGCGAATACCTTTCCAGAGTATAAACCTGCCGCGTCCAATTGATAAGACAAGCCTGAAAGACAATGAATCCCATTCATTGTCTTTTTTGTGTGCGGAACTATTGTTCCTTCCATACAGGAAAGATGTCTACTTATTTAGGAAAGAGGTATCTATGAAGAACACATCTATTGATTTTACATCCTTTAAAAACATGATATTGGAATATTTACGGCAAGAGCTTGGAGAAGACTATACGGTGTTTTCCCATACAGTCCGTAAGAACAACGGAATAGAAATGACCGGAATTGTGGTGAAAAGATCCGGCTGCAATGCTTCTCCGACTATCTATATTGACCGGCTTTATCACAATAATATTACGGAAGCCGAGGTGAAGGAAGCGGCAGAGCTTTTGAACAGTGATTTCCGGAAAGCAGAGATGAAAGAGGACATGGACTTGTCCGGGTTTCTTGATTTTGAGAAGGCAGGAGAGAGGCTTGCATTTAGACTTGTCAATAAAGAGAAAAACAGGGAGCTGTTAAAGGAGGTGCCATATAAAACCTTTTTCAATCTTGCACTGGTTTTTTACTATTCGGTTCAGGAGCCTCCTTTTGGCGGAAAGGCTGCCATTCTGGTGCACAATACCCATATGAAGCTTTGGAATACGAATGTGGATGAGCTTTTTCAAATTGCATTCCGGAATTCCCCAAAGCTTTTCCCGGGTGAAATTGAAGGAATGGAAGAGGTCATTAAGGACATTCTCGCAGAAGGGTTGCGAAAGGATATCCCTCATAATTCGACAGAGCAGATGGAATTTACGCAGGAGTGGATGGAGGAAATTCTTACGCAGATGACGCAAGAGCTTGCCGGAGCCAAGCTGCCCATGTATGTACTTACCAACAGACAGAAGTTTTATGGGGCAGCATGCATGCTCTACCCCGGTATACTGAAGGAGTTTGCGAAGAAGCTGGGACAGGACTTTTTTATACTTCCGAGTTCTGTTCATGAGGTTATTCTTGTGCCGGCTAAGGATGCTGCAGATAAGAATACCTTAAAGGAGATTGTGACTGATATTAACAGAACCCAGGTGGCAGAGGATGAGGTGCTTGCAGATTCCGTTTACCTTTACAGTAGCAGTAAGGACCAGATTCTCTGGCTTGTGTAATGTAATCATTTTCCAGAATTGTTCACAGTTTTTTTGCAATTGACAGACTAGACAATCGCAGTGGCTTATGTTATGATATTCAAGGTGATGTAACAAATTTGTAATATTTCATTTTATGCACCCGTAGTCTAACGGATAGAACGAAGGCCTCCGACGCCTTTAATGCAGGTTCGATTCCTGTCGGGTGCATTTACATCACCTTGAATATGAAAAGAAAGGAAAGCTATGAAACATTCAGAACAGAACAAAATGCATGTGCTGAAAGAAAAATTCATGACGGTCAGGGACTGGATCATGGAGCATAACAAGATTGTAATGCCACTTGTTCTAATCGTTTGCGTGCTCATTACCGTTGTAGCAGCTGTGAATGCCAACCAGAAGGAAGCACTCCAGAAGGAAGCACAACAGGCGGCGATGGCTGTAGCTTCAGAAGAGACAACTACTTCGATACAGGGACTGGAAACTCCTGTCTTTGAACTGGAAGAGAATGCTCATCCCGAAATAAATAATCTCGTCAAAACGTACTATGATGCTCAGGCATCAGGGGATATGGAGACCATTTCTTCTTTAAACACTTATCTGAATGATATAGAAAAGATACGTGTTCAGGAATTAAGTAAGTACATTGATTCCTATCCGGAAATCAATGTATACACCAAGCCGGGACTTACAGAAAACACTTATGTTGCATATGTATGCTCCGAGGTTCAGTTTTCTGATGTAGATGTACCCCTTCCGGGTATGCAGACATACTACATTGGCATGAACGGTGACGGAAACTATTTCATCAACGACGGAACTTATGATGAATCCATACAGGCATATATTAAGAAGATTACGCTTCAGGATGATGTGGTGGATCTGAATAACAAGATTGTAGTGGAATACAATGAGCTTCTAGCAGAGGATGAAGAGCTTAGCGAGTTTATTGCCTATCTGAAGGAAAAGATCAATGAGGATGTGGGTGAGATCCTGGCAGAGGTAGAGCAGCCGGCGCAGGAAGAAAATCCGGCGGATACGGAGAATGCGGATGCTGAAACATCTGCTGACACAGCACAGAATGTAGTCAAGACGGTCCGTACAACCGATGTGGTAAATATCAGAAAATCTGACAGTGAGGAAGCGGACAAAATCGATAAAGCGCAGATCGGACAGGAATTTACACTGCTTGAAGAACGTGGAAACGGCTGGAGCAAGATCCAATATAACGGTGGTGAAGCTTTTATCAAGAGCGATTATCTGGAAGTGGTTGACGAGGAGATTATTGAGACAACCGGAACAGAACAGCGCCCGGAGGAATCTTCAGAGCAGGCAGCTTCTTCTAATGAAAATGCGAATGAGAGCACAAGCGGAACCGTTAAGGTAATTGAAAGTGTAAGAGTACGTAAGAGCGCCGGAACGGATGGAGAGGTTTTGGGGACTGTTTATGCAGGTACAGAGCTTGACCTGATCATGAAACAGGCAGACGGCTGGACAAAAGTTAAGTATAAAGGACAGACTGCATATGTCAAATCTGAGTATGTAGAATAACGGCATTCCTGACAAAGTCAGGGTAATCATTCAGCACAATTATTCAGCACAGAAAAGCATTTTATTTTGTAAGAATTTGTAGTATACTTACAAGGTAAAATGCTTTTTATTTGGGAGGGAAAACGATGCTGGGTAAATTTCATATAGGTATTATGGGGACCGGGAATATAGCAGAGATCATGGCACGGACAATCGACAAAATGAAGGGCGTAAAGGTCTATGCAGTTGCATCAAGAGAGAAAGTAAAGGCAGACGTATTTGCTGGAAAGCACGGGTGCAAAAAGGCATATGGGTCTTATGAAGAGCTTGTGAAGGATCCCAAGATAGACTTAATTTATATAGCGACACCGCATTCTGAACATTATGCCAATGCAAAGCTCTGTATCATGAATGGGAAACCGGTTTTGTGCGAGAAGGCTTTTACCGCCAATGCAAAGCAGGCAGAGGAAATCTTTCAGCTTGCGGAAGAAAAGGGTGTCTTCATAACAGAGGCAATATGGACACGCTATATGCCTATGCTGACAACCATTAGAGAGGTGCTGGGGAGCGGTGTAATCGGGGAACCGAAGACGCTTACCGCGAATCTCGGATACCAGATAGGTGGAGTAGAAAGATTGCAAAATCCGGCTCTCGCAGGTGGCGCTCTTTTGGATGTGGGAGTATACACCCTGAATTTCGCCCTGATGCTTTTGGGCAACAGCATAGAAAAGATCCATTCCTGTTGTACTTATACGGAATCGGGAGTAGATGAGCAGAATACCATAACGCTTCAGTATATAGATGGAAAGACCGCAGTGCTGAACAGCTCCATGGTTTCAATCAGTGACCGGAAGGGGATTATTTACGGAACAAAGGGCTTTGTGATTGTTGAAAATATCAATAATTTCGAAAGTATTTCCGTTTATGATTCTTCCTACAAAAGGGTTGCTTTCTACAAGGCACCAAAGCAGATCTCAGGCTATGAATATGAGGTGGAAGCAAGCATGAAGGCAATCCGTTCTCATCAGCTGGAATGCTCGGAAATGCCTCACAGTGAAACCCTTCGCGTGATGCGCATGATGGACGGGCTGCGCAAGGAATGGGGGATTGAATATCCATTTGAAAAAGAAACGGAAATACAGGAATAAAAATGAAAAAAAAGGGAATGATAAGACAGGGTAAGAAATTTGCCCTGTCTTTTTGTATGTTTTTGTTCAGGAGGGAATGAACCATGAATTGTAAATTGAGAAATGATGATGTAAAGATTTTGCAAGAGGTTCAGCGGAACACAGGGATGGCGATGAAAGCACTCGACGCGATCAGCCCCAAAATCTATGACGATGATCTTTCCATGCAGGTGGCAAGGGAGACAATGAAATATTCTGAAATCTATAACGCGGCAACGGATAAGCTTCTTTCGGGAGGGGCTGCATCCTACAGGAGCACGGGCTTTGAGGATGTGATGCTGAAGGGGAGCGTGCGCGCAAACACCATGCTTAATACCAGTACAAGCCATATCGCCGAGCTGTTGATACAAGGCTCTAACAGAGGGCTGACCAGTATGTGGAAAGCCATTAACCATCATGAGAAAGCAGGAGATTCCTCCATGGAGATGGCGAAAGAGTTGATGGACTTCGAGGAGAAGAATATTGAAAGATTAAAGCATTATTTGTAAAAATTGAAACTTTTACAATTTAATTGCTTAAAGTATATTGCGATTTTTAAAAGTACGTTATATAATACAATATGGGCAAAGAAGTCAGATACGCAGGACAAAAGGCCTGTGTATTTTTGTATAGTAGCCTGGATATCATATAGCGGTTATTTTGACCGCTATTGTATACAAGGATACTGTACCACAAGAATACTAAATTTAAGGAGGACATATCGTATGTCATATGTTGATGAAGTGTTTCAGATGGTAGTTGAAAAGAACCCTGCTCAGCCCGAGTTCCATCAGGCAGTCAAAGAGGTTCTGGAATCCCTCAGAGTGGTTATTGAGGCAAATGAGGAAGCATACAGAAAAGATGCTCTTCTTGAGAGACTTGTAACCCCTGAAAGACAGTTACTGTTCAGAGTACCGTGGGTGGATGACAAGGGACAGGTTCAGGTAAACAATGCATTCCGTGTACAGTTTAACAGTGCTATCGGACCTTACAAGGGCGGCTTAAGATTACATCCCAGTGTAAACCTTGGTATCATTAAGTTCCTTGGCTTTGAGCAGATTTTCAAGAACTCCTTAACAGGTCTTCCGATTGGTGGAGGTAAGGGCGGTTCTGACTTTGACCCTAAGGGAAAATCAGACAGAGAAGTAATGGCATTCTGCCAGAGCTTCATGACAGAGCTGCACAAATACATCGGTGCTGACACAGACGTTCCTGCCGGTGACATCGGAACCGGTGCAAGAGAAATCGGATACATGTATGGTCAGTACAAGAGACTTACCGGATTATATGAAGGTGTTCTTACAGGTAAGGGATTATCCTACGGTGGTTCTTTGGCAAGAACGGAAGCTACAGGATATGGTTTGTTATATCTTACAGAAGAAATGTTAAAGTGCAATGGCAAGGACATCAAGGGCAAGACCGTTGCAGTTTCAGGCTCCGGTAATGTTGCAATCTATGCAATCCAGAAGGCACAGCAGCTTGGCGCTAAGCCTGTTACCTGCTCTGATTCTACAGGCTGGGTTTATGATCCGGAAGGAATCGACGTAGCACTCCTCAAGGAGGTAAAGGAAGTAAAGAGAGCAAGACTGACAGAGTACGCAGCAGCAAGACCAAGCGCTCAGTATCATGACAAGAAGACAGAAGGAACCAATCAGTGGTCTGTAAAGGTTGACATTGCGCTTCCTTGCGCAACCCAGAATGAACTGAACCTGGACGATGCAAAGGCTCTGGTTGCCAACGGCGTTATTGCTGTAGCAGAGGGCGCTAACATGCCTACTACAATTGAAGCTACAGAATACTTCCAGGCTAACGGTGTTCTGTTTGCTCCCGGCAAGGCTTCCAACGCAGGTGGTGTTGCTACTTCTGCACTTGAGATGAGCCAGAACTCCGAGAGACTCAGCTGGACCTTCGAGGAGGTAGACAGCAAGCTTAAGAGCATTATGGTTAACATCTTCCACAACCTTGATGATGCAGCTAAGAAGTATGGCATGGAAGGCAACTATGTGGCAGGCGCTAACATCGCAGGCTTCCTGAAGGTTGCAGATGCTATGACAGCTCAGGGAATCGTATAATAGCTGAATTCTAAGATAAAGATGATATGGAGAAGTCCTGGGAATGCTGTATTCCCGGGGCTTTTCTTTGTGATGCAATGTTTCGTAAGTTGGTGGTGGAATCATAATGGACAGATAAGGCAGTTTGGGAAGTCGGCTAGAAATTTAATGACAAGCTACAGACTATTAATAAAAAATATGATAAAATAGCTTAAATAATTGCTTGCTGATTTCAAACGGTTACCACAGTATTCCACACAGGTCATGCAGTTTTTCCGAGATTTTACCGGAAGCCGAAAAAGCGGTTGCCAAAGGAGACCTTATTTTTGTGTTGCGAGAATAAGACAGGAGGTGTTCTCTTGAAGAGATATACCGGGAAAAGTGTAGTAGAAGGAATTGCAGTAGGAAGAATCTACTGGTATAAGAAACAAAACTCTAAAGTAGAAAAGACAGAAGTTTTGGATGTAAATGCTGAAACAGAACGATTTGAAAGAGCTGTTGAAACTGCAAAAGAGCAGCTTGCAGTAATATATGAGCATGCACGTAGAAATTTGGGTGAAGATCATGCTATGATTTTTGAAATACATAAGACGATGCTTGAAGATAAGAATTACCTGGATACGGTCAAAAATGTCATAGAAGAAGGCTTCAACGGGGAATATGCTGTCAGTGTTGCAGAAGAACAATTTACTGAAATGTTTGCTTCGATGGATGACGAATATATGAAAGCAAGAGTGGCGGATATCGGGGATATATCAAAAAGATTGATCAATATTCTGGCAGGGATTGGTGAAGATGGCATCCAGACTGAAGAACCTGTGATTGTGGTCGCAGAGGATCTGACACCAAGTGAAACTGTAAAAATGGATAAGGATAAGGTCTTAGCATTTGTTACGGTAAAAGGATCTTCCAATTCCCATACAGCGATCCTGGCAAGAAGCATGAATCTTCCTGCTTTGGTAAATACACAGATGGAACTGACGGAAGAGATGAATGGAAAAATGGCTGTGGTAGATGGACTTAACGGTGAATTTATGATTGAACCGGAAGAAGATATTCTGGAAGAAATGATCACACGCAAAACTCAATGGACTGCAGATTTGACAGGATTAGAACAGCTAAAGGGAAAAGAAAATGTTACACATGACGGCAGAAGGATCAATTTATATGCTAATATCGGAGATGTAAATGATGTGGACGCTGCACTTGAAGCGGATGCGGGTGGAATCGGTCTGTTTCGAAGTGAATTTCTATATCTGGGACGAAATGATTATCCTTCGGAAGAAGAACAGTTTGAAAGCTATAAGGCAGTGCTGGAAAAGATGAATGGGAAAAAGGTTATCATTAGAACGCTTGACATCGGTGCTGACAAAAAAGTCGATTATTTCAAATTGGAGCCGGAGGAAAATCCGGCAATGGGATATAGGGCAATCCGAATCTGCCTGGATCGTCCTGAACTATTTATCACTCAGCTGCGTGCCATTTATCGGGCGTCTGCCTACGGAACAGTGGCAATTATGTTTCCAATGATCGTATCAGTTGATGAAATTATTAGGATAAAAGAAATTGTAGGGCAGGTCAAAGAGCAACTGCTGGCAGAAGGCTTCCGAATGGGTGAAGTGGAACTTGGAATTATGGTGGAAACGCCGGCGGCAGCTGTTATTTCGGATCAACTGGCAAAAGAAGTGGATTTTTTCAGTATCGGAACCAATGATTTGACACAATATACTTTGGCGGTTGACAGGCAGAATCAAAAGCTTGAAGGTACTTGTGACACACATCACCCGGCAGTGCTTCGTCTGATACAAATGACTGTTGAAAATGGGCATAGAGAAGGAATTTGGGTAGGAATCTGCGGAGAACTGGCAGCTGACACGGGATTGACACATACTTTTCTTGATATGGGAGTGGATGAACTTAGCGTATCAGCCGTTAATGTTTTGAAGGTACGAAAAGCAATACGTGATATTTAGATCAGAAGAGAAAACGGTTGACAATACAATTTTATTTATATAAGATATTTCATAATATATATCAAATAATATATATTATGAAATATTTTTTTGAGAGGAATAAATAAATGGCTCCAAGAAATAAGTATACGAGAGAAGAAATGGTTGAGGCAGCGGTGCGTGTTGTCCGCAAAAAAGGATTTCCGGGATATGTGGCTTGTCGTTCATAGTCTGGCAACACTTGTTGTAGCGGGTGGCTGCCCATATTCTGAACAGGAAATGGGGCATATCCTGACAGGCTTTAGTGTCAGTCTTTGCAAGTCAATAAAAGAGGTTCCGGGTTTTGTAGAAAATAATTATGACCGTGATGCAATATTTCGTGAGTTGGTGGAGAAACGATAATAAAAGAAATACAAGGCCGGCACCAAAAGCTTTCTGGTCGGCTGCGCAGTTATGCTTTTATTTGCAATGGTGCTGGAGCAGTTTGTTCATAGTGTAGTCCTAGGGTCTCCGGCCGGTATAGTGATACAGGAAAATATTTGGATGTATGCGCTTTATGGATCTGTGATGGCAGGATTGTTTGAGGAGACAGGACGTCTTCTTGCAATGCGCTATGTACTGAAGAAGGAGCACGGCAATGCCCATAATGCACTTATGTATGGTGCAGGTCATGGTGGGTTTGAGATGTTTGTAATTCTCTCGATTGGAATGATAAATAATCTCATCTATTCGGTAATGATCAATCTGGGGCAGACGCAGACACTGCTTGAACCCTTGGATGAGGCCACCAGAGGTACATTACAGACAGCGTTTGATGCCCTGGTTCAGACACCATTCTGGCTTTTTGCGTTAAGCCCTGTGGAGCGCCTTGCTGCAATCACCGCACAGATTGGTTTATCTGTGATCGTCTGGTATGCTGCTGCGGGTAAGAAAATCAAAGGCAATCTTTTTATTCTGGCAATTCTGTTGCATGCTATTTTGGACGGAGTAGCGGTGCTTACAGCTAAAAATGGTGTGCCCCTGATTGTTGTTGAGGTATTTGTTTGGCTAATAGCAATTGGTATTACACTGATTGCAAGGAACGTTTGGAAAAAGGAAACAGAATAGAAGGTAAAATACAGGTTTTTGGAAGGCTTGAACAGCAATGGTAGTGTTTTCTCCGTTTGCAATGATATGGGTAAGTCCCGGAAATGAAAAATTTCTGGGACTTCTTTTTTGTTTCATCATGTAACTGAGTACTCTTTTTTTGTAGCTGGGCTATGGAGTGGTTGAAATCAGGCAGGCGATTCGGTAAGATGCGTAAAGGAGGTGGCACAATGAAACTGATTCTTAAGGAAAATCCGGATGTGGAATTGACTGTGACAGTGGAATATCCCGAACGGAATAGTCAGGTATCACGTATTATACAAAAGCTCAAGGCGCAGGAGCAGTTTTTGATCGGAAGTGAGAACGGAAGAAACTACAGGGTTTTGATGTCGGACATTTTTATATAGAAAAAGTATGGGATCACCATTCTGCAGGGATATGGAATGACGGAATGCGCTCCTGTTATCAGTACTAATTTAAGCTGGAATAATAAAGAAGGCTCGGTAGGTAAGCTGATGCCGAACTGCGAGGCAAAGACAGTGGATGAGGATAGCTTTGTATTCCTCACCGGAAGGAAGAAGAATTTGATCATTACACCTAACGGGGAAAACATTTCCCCCGAAGAGATTGAAAATAAGCTTTCGGAGAATCGTCTGATCCAGGAGATTCTGATTAGGGACAGCGAGGGTGTGATAGAGGCGGAAATTTTCCCGGATTACGAGTATGCGAATAAGAAAAAAATAAAGGATATTCCGGAAGAACTTCAAAAAATGATTGATGCCTATAATCAGAAAGCGCCTTTATATAAGAGAGTCTTCAAGATAAAGATTCGGGAAACGGAGTTTGAAAAAATACAACCAAAAAAATCAAACGTTATTAAATAAAATAAAGATTTTACGCTATATGAAGAATGCCGCAGACATCCGAAACGGATAGCCTGCGGCATTCTTTCGTGCGCCTTGAGAGGCATGTTCCTTAAGCCGGTAAACAGGATCAATAATCCTTACACAGCTCTGTGGCTAATGCTTCAAGCTGAGCCAGACTTTCTTTGTTTAATGCAGATTTAATTTGCACTTCATTCTCCGCAAAGGTGAGGTTCTTACAGGACTCCAGCAATGCTTTCATGCTCTTGGCAGCGGTCGGCGCCCAGCTGCCGTTCTCAATCAGGGCAACGGTTCTGTTCTGGAAATTATGTTCTGTGAGATGACCGATAAACTCTTTCATAAAGGGAAAAATTCCTGTATTGTAAGTGGTAGTGGCAAGCACCAGCTTACCGTATCGGAAAGCATCCTCCACGCATTCTGCCATATCCTCCCTTGCAAGATCGGCAATTGCAACCTTGGGGCAACCCTTTTCCAGCAGCTTTTTCTCCAGAAGCTTCGCAGCTTCCATGGTGTGGCCGTAAACGGACGTATAGGCAATGAAAATACCTTCCGTTTCCACCCCGTAGGAAGACCAGATCTGATAAAGATTGAGATAGTAGTTCAGGTTTTCTGAAAGAACGGGTCCATGGAGAGGGCAAATAGTCCGGATATCCAGAGCGGAAGCCTTCTTTAAGAGATTCTGCACCTGCATTCCGTATTTTCCCACGATGCCGAAATAATAACGGCGAGCTTCGCAGGCCCAATCCTCTTCTACGTCAAGAGCACCGAATTTTCCGAATGCATCTGCGGAAAAGAGCACCTTATCAAAGCTGTCATAGGTTACCATTACCTCGGGCCAGTGAACCATAGGGGCGGAGAGGAAGCTTAAGGTATGTTCGCCCAGGGAAAGAGTGTCACCCTCCTTGACTACGATTCGCCTGTCCGAAAAATCAGTGTCAAAGAATTGCTTCATCATATTGAACGCCGGAGCGGAGGAAACGATGGTGGCATTGGGGTAGGTCCCGGTAAAAGCAGTGATACCGGCAGAATGATCCGGTTCCATATGCTGAATGATCAGATAGTCAGGCTGGCGGGAACCTAAGTGCGTTTTCAGGTTGCTTAGCCATTCCTCCGTGAAATGAGTATCCACAGTGTCAAATACAGCAATCTTTTCATCCAGAATGAGATAGGAATTGTATGCCATGCCGTTTTCGACTTCATATTGTCCTTCGAACAGATCGATGCTGTGGTCGTTTACACCCACATATTTGATAGTATTTGAGATTTCCATAATGAGACTCCTTTCTCTTGTGTATAGCAGTATTGTAGCAGATTGCTTTTCGAATGACCAGTAATCAGGAGAAATTAATGGGTAATTGATGTGGATATATTACAAAACAATATTGTAAACCATAATTTAAATAAGGGTTGACAATTGAAAGCCTTTATGATAAATTTTCATATGGAAAATTTCTGAAAAATTAATTGATTGTAATCGTGGAGGTAGTGTCAATGTCAACATCAACAATAACAAGAAGCAAAACATTGGATATGGTTTATATTGCATTATTTGCAGTGCTCATCGCAATTTGTTCCTGGATTTCCATTCCGGCAACGGTTCCCTTTACCCTGCAGACTTTTGGGATTTTTGTGGCGGTCGGTACTTTGGGAGGAAAGAGGGGAAGTCTTTCCGTTTTGATTTATTTGTTACTTGGAGCAATCGGAATCCCGGTATTCGCAGGCTTTCAGGGCGGACTCGGAATTATTTTGGGAAATACAGGCGGCTACATAATCGGGTTCCTTCTTTCTGCACTTTTTATGTGGGGGATGGAAAAGATTCTAGGTAAAAAGACCTGGGTATTGGCTCTTTCCATGGTGCTTGGTCTTTTGATCTGTTATGCATTCGGTACCGTATGGTTTATGTTGGTTTATGCAAAGAATGTTGGTGAGATCGGCTTGTGGACGGCACTTGGCTGGTGTGTATTCCCTTTCATCATTCCGGATCTTGTCAAAATTGCATTGGCATTAGTGATCTGTAAGAGGCTTGCAAAGGTGATCAAAATAGACTGAAAAATTGTAAGTTGAGGAAATTGGAATGAAAGAATATCAGTACATGATCAGGGCACATCACGGGATGTGCCTTGCCTTTTTTGAGGGAAAAGGTTATAGCAGTGACTTTTCAAAGCATATGGGAGAAGTAAAAAGCAGAATGGAAGAAAACCCTTATGTCTGCATTATGGCGGGAACAGATCTGATTTGCAGTGCCTGTCCGAATAATTGTAATGAAATTTGTATATCGGAAGAAAAAGTAGTAGAATATGATAGACAGGTACTATTAAGGTGCAATCTGGCAGAAGGTACGGTAATGCCGTTTGCGGAATTTGAAGAATTGGTATACCGGCATATATTACGTTCCGGAAAGAGGCAGGAAATCTGTGGGGATTGCCAGTGGAACGACCTGTGTCATTTTAAGAAAAAGAAAAGGAAAAAAGAATAAGAGGCAGAAAATGCTGAAAGATAAACTTTTGGAACTGTTTGAATCAAATAAAGGCTTGTATTTCTCCGGGGAAGAGATTGCTCAAAAGCTATGTGTTTCCAGAGCTGCCGTCTGGAAAGCGGTGAAAAGTCTGAGAAATGCAGGCTACGAAATCGATGCGGTCACGAACAAAGGGTATTGTCTGTCGGCGAAAACCGATATCCTGTCGTCCCAGGGAATTCAGAAATATCTGAATCCGGAATATCAAAACATGGATCTTGTCGTTCTGCCGACGGCTTGCTCAACCAATGCATTGGTGCGAAAGAAAGCAGAGAGCGGCGCGGCACAGGGGTGTATCATTATTTCCAATGAGCAGACACAGGGACGGGGACGCCGCGGTCGCGATTTTTATTCACCTCAGGGAACGGGAGTGTATATGAGCCTTTTGCTCAGACCCTGTAATTATTCTGCAGACCAGGCGGTCAGAATTACGACGATGGCTGCAGTCGCAATGTGTGAAGCAATCGAGGAGGTGTCTGACGAGAAGGCACAGATTAAGTGGGTAAACGATATTTTTGTAAAAGAAAAAAAGGTCTGCGGTATCTTGACGGAGGCTTCCTTTGGATTGGAAAGCGGTACGCTGGAATATGCTGTACTAGGTGTGGGTATTAATGTATATCAGCCGAAGGATGGGTTCCCCGGGGAACTGAAGGAGACCGCCGGAGCGCTGTTTGATCGTACACGGGATGATATGAAAAACCGTCTGACAGCTGCCTTCCTGAATCGGTTTATGGGATACTATCTGGCACAAGCTAATACAGCTTATACGGATAAATACAGAGAGCGGAGCCTTGCTATGGGAAAACGGATTTCGGTTATTAGTGCAGACCAGAGTCGTAATGCGGTGGTGTACGGTGTGGATGACGATTGCCGGCTGCTGGTAAGGTATGAGGATGGAACGACGGAAAAGCTTTCCTATGGAGAAATTAAAATTCTTTACCAGACAGAATAATTGTAATGCCTGTCAGTATTGTTTTTTGATAAATTTATGGTACAATAGTACTAGAAAGATATTTAATAAGAGAGGTTCCTATACATGATTAATAAGAAATGGGCAATCAGTTTATTGAATATTATCATGTGCATTTTCCTGCTATTACATGTAACACTTGTGGTAGAAGCGGAGGAAAAGAATGACAAGAGAATTCTTTTTATCAGCTCTTATTCCTATGCATGGGATACCGTACAGGTTCAGATAGAGGGTTTGAAGGCCGGACTTGGTGAGGGCGTTACGCTGGACTATGAATTTATGGACACCAAACGGGTGAATGATGAAACGGCGGAAAAGCTTTTTTACGAAGGCCTTGCCTACCGGCTTTCCAAGGTTGAACCTTATGATGTGATCATTCTGGGAGATGATGCGGCACTTATTTTTGCAGTCAAATATCGGGAAGAACTCTTCCTTGATATACCGCTTGTATTTGAAGGGGTTAATGATGAGGAAATGGCGAGGCAGCTTGCTGAGGATCCTCTTATTACAGGAATTCTGGAGAAATTATCTCTTCAGAAAAATATAGAGCTCGGGCTTTTACTCAATCCGGATGCCAAGAATGTAGTTGCCATTCTGGATAACAGCATAACCGGCGAGGCAGAGCGGAAACGCTTTTATAAGGAAGCTGAAGCTTTTCCCGAATTACAATTTACGGAAATTAATTCATCCGAGCTTACAAGCATTGAGTTGCGGAATGCGCTGAAAAAATTAAGTGATGACAGTATTTTGATTTATGTCGTTATGACTGAGGATGCCAGCGGTAAGCAGTACTCGAACAGAGAAGCTGTTCAACTGATAGCCCGGAATGCATCGGTTCCGGCTCTTCGCATGGTAGAAGGAGGAATCGGAGAAGGCCTGCTTGGCGGAAATGTTGTCTCCATGTACAAAATGGGAGAAACTGCCGCTAATATGGCACTGAGTATTGCGAATGGAAGAAAGAGTGAACAGATCCATGTTATGGAAAGTCCAAATGTCTATTGTGTGGATCAGTTGATCATGGAGAAGTTCGGGCTGGATATGTCTCTGCTTCCTGATGAAACACAGATTGTGAACAGGCAGAGAACCTTTTTTGAACGTAACCGTGAAGCAGTGGTTCCGGGAGTGCTGTTGTTTGCATTTCTGGCGATTGTTACATTATGGATCGGTATCGATAATTTTAAACGTCGGAAACTGATGAAGGAGCTTGAGACGGCAAGAGGGATTATGGAAACTGCATCCCAGCACGATTTCCTTACCGGGATTCCCAACCGGAGTAAGTTCATGGAGGATCTGGAAACGACGATTGCAGCCGGAACGCCCTGTACAGTCGTAATGATCGATATTGATGATTTTAAGCACATTAATGACAGCTATGGTCATACGGCCGGAGATGATGCATTAAAGCAGGTTGCCCAGCGTCTCAAACAGATGCAGTCACAGATCTTAACACCCTATCGATTTGCCGGGGATGAGTTCATTCTTCTGATTAAGAGTGAACAGAGGAAAATTGTGGAGAAGACTGCCTATGATTGCAGAAATCTGTTCAGTAAGCCCTTTAATCTTGCCGGAATGGAGAAGAAGGTATATGGGAGTATCGGAATTTCTTCTTATCCCAAGGATGCTGACAATGCAGAACAGCTTATCGTTCATGCAGATGATGCAATGTATGAGGTAAAAAAGAGCGGAAAGAATAACTTTGCTTTTTATCATTCTCAAAATGAAAAATAGTGCTATAATAGAAGAATGATACAGAAGAAAAAGGAGGTTGTTCCAATGTATGAAATGAAGGATGAATATCTTACGGGAATAGAGCAGATCGATGTGGAACACACAAGATTGTTTGAAATTGCAGAGGAAACCTATCAGCTGAAAAACGATGATTTTATTCCTGATAAATACGATCAGATCAGGGCATTATTTGAAGAACTTAAGGAATATACGAAGATGCATTTTCAGCATGAAGAGGAATATATGGAGTTTATCGGTTACAAAAAGCTCTTTACGCAGAAGGTTCAACACGAAGCATTTATCAAATGGCTGGAGGATCAGGAACTGGAGGGCGTTGATGACGAATATGAGGATCAGGATGCTGTCATTGAAACCATACTGAACTATCTGGCCGATTGGTTGGTTCATCATATCCTTGAGACAGACAAGCAAATTCCGAAACCGGAAAACTAAGCTGCATATTTAGCCGATCCGACCGGAGTAAACGGCTTTGAGACAGGATTTCTCTTGTTACAGAGGGAATCCTGCCTTTCTTTGCTTTCATAAGAAATATTTTTGAAGCAGGGGAAAAGGAACTTGAAAGTATGGGAAGCAGAAGATGAAACAGATAGGAATTATGATAGAAGGCGGTGCAATGCGCAGTGTTTTTGCTGCAGGAGTGCTGGACTTCTTTTTGGAAAAAGAGATTGAAATACCAAATGTGCTTGCAGTTTCAGCAGGTGCATATGCAGGAATGAATTATGTATCCGGACAGAAGGGACGTGCTGTGGAGGCGGTAATTAAGCCGCTTGAAAAGGAAAAGTTCATGGGACCGGCGACTTTTTTCAAAAAAGGAACTTTTTTTGATATGGATTTTCTTTTTGATGTAGTCCCTAAAAATCTGGTGCCATTTGACTTTGCGACATTTACAAAATCCGCCAAGCGTTTTATTATCAATACCACCAACTGTTTAACAGGGGAATGTGTTTATCACGAGAACTTTGAGTCGGAGGATGAATTCTGGAATATTTGCCGTGTGGCAAATTCACTGCCCTTCATTTCCAAAACCGGGAAAATTGGCGGTGTTCCCATGCTGGATGGTGGAATGGCAGAAGCCCTTCCCATTTCAAAGGTGATAGAGGAAGGCTGGGAAAAGGTAGTGGTAATTCTTTCAAGAAAAGAAGACTACCGGAAGAAATACAGACATTTTTATATGATGATGATAAGACTGCTTTATCGCAAATATCCGAGATTTGTCAGGACCGTGGCTGCAAGGGCGGATAAGTATAATGAAAGCCTTGAAGAGATTGGACGGCTTCAAAAGGAAGGAAGGGCACTTGTGCTGCGTCCATCTAAGATGTCTGTGAAAAACAGCGAATCGGATGTAGATATATTAATGGATTATTACCGTCACGGATATGAGGAAGCACAGGGGAGAGAAGAGGAGATATTCAACTTTCTTACAACATAAGAATGGAGGCGTGTGGTATGAGTATTGACCTGATCCTACAACAATTGGATGCATTATTTGCAAAACATAAGATTGAGCTCGTTGAGCCGTTTCTTCTTCAGAAGATCGAGGAAGCGCAGCAAATTGGAGACACAAGCGTGATAATTACCCTGATGAATGAGTTGATCGGGCATTACAGGGAAACCGGCGAATTTGACAAATCGATAGCCTGCTGCAGACAGATTCTGGAATTGATGGAACAACTTGGACTGAAAGGAACAACGGCATATGCAACAACACTGCTTAATGTTGCAAATGCGTGCAGGGCAGCCGGACTTTTGCGGGAATCCATGGTCTATTATAATGAAGTGAAGAAGGTATACCAGGAAAGTGTTCCGGAAACTGATTTCAGGTATGCAAGTCTCTACAATAACATGAGTCTGCTTTTCCAGGAAATGGGAGACTATGAGAGTGCCTGTGACTGCCTGGAAAGAGCACTTTCTATCGCATCACGTTATGAGAATGCAAGGATTGAGGTGGCGGTTACCTATACGAATCTGGCGGCTTCCCAATTAAAGCTGGGGAGATATGACGAGGCTATTGATAACTTAAAGAAAGCATTTTCCATTTTTGAAATGGATGAGGAAAGGGATTATCATTATAGCGGGGCACTTTCTGCAATGGGGGAAGCACAGTATATGGCAGGTAATCTGGAGGAGTCAGCCCGTTACTATCAGCTTGCCCTGAAAGAGATTGAAAGGAACATGGGGAAGAATAAGGCCTATGAAATTACCCTTCAGAACCTGAATGCTGTAAAAGCCAAAATCCGGGAACTGCCGGTACAAAACAGGCGGTTCCAAAACGGCTTGGAGCTATGTCAGGCTTTCTATGAGGAATTCGGAGTTCCCATGATCCATGAGAAATTTCCTGATTATGAGAAATTGATTGCAGTGGGATTGGTTGGAGAAGGTTCTGAATGCTTTGGATTTGATGATGAAGTTTCCAGAGATCATGATTTTGGCCCCGGCTTTTGTATGTGGCTGACAGATACGGTTTATGATGAAATCGGGGAGAAGCTGCAGAATGCTTATGAACAGCTGCCAACCACTTACATGGGGATTACCCGTTTCTCAACAGCAAAGGCGAATAAAAGGGTAGGGGTTTTCAGAATCGGGGACTTTTATGAAGGACTGATCGGTCTGCGTGATATTCCTACAACACAGAACCAGTGGCTTTTCCTTGATGATTACAGATTGGCAACGGCGACAAACGGTAAGGTCTTCCGGGATGATCTGGGGGAGTTTACCCGTATCAGGCAGGGAATATTGCATTATTATCCGGAAGAGGTCAGAATCAGGAAGATTGCACGGGAAGCAGCGCTAATGGCTCAGTCGGGACAGTATAACTATTCAAGAATGAATGGAAGGGGAGAGACGGTTACTGCAGCGATCGCACTTTCGGAATTTATGAAGCATACGATGGCCATGGTCTATCTGCTAAACAGAACCTATGCCCCGTTTTATAAATGGTTGCACAAGGGTATGCAGAAACTGGCTATTTTGCCGGAAATCGGAGATATTTTAAATGCCTTGGTGGATTTCCCGAGAGGGGATGAAAGAATTCCGCAAACAATAGAAATCATTGTGGCAATGATTATTGCAGAGATGAAAAAGCAGGGACTGACAAGCGGTGAAGATAATTATCTGGATCATCATACGGATAATATCCTTAGAAGTATTCCGCAGAAGGATAAGGAAGACGATACTTTCAAAATGGCGCTTATTCATGAGTTGATCTCACTGGAATGGGAAGCCTTTGACAAGGTGGAAAATGAGGGCGGAAGAGCTGATTGCCAGGATGATTGGAATACCTTTTCCATTATGAGAAAGAGCCAGTATCTGACATGGAATGAAGCAATGCTGAAGAGCTATATCGGTGATTTTCACAGAGCGAATGACAGAGGTTGGAATCTGATCACAGAGAAATATGGTCGGATGATGGAAACTACAGCGCCGTCAAGGTATAGAGAGATCAAGGATTCACTTCCTGAAATCCCGGAGGCGAAGAAGGAAATCATTGAGGAAATTGTTAAAATTCAGGTTGACTGGATGGAAGAGTTTGCTGCCGAGTATCCCAAGGCTGCAGGAAATGCAAGGAGCATTCATACATGGGAGGATCATCTTTTTAATACCTCCTATGAGACCTATTTGAGAGGGGAGCTTTCCACTTACTCAGATGAAACACTGGATCTGTACGGAAGATTTATTGCACAGCTTTGTATGGATGGGAAAAATCTGGCAAAGCTGACTATGGAGAATACAGCACATTTGTATGGATATAAATCCTTGGATGATCTGGAACAAAAATTGTAAATGACATGAAAACCTGTTGTATACGTGGTAGAATATACAACAGGTTTTCCTATGGAGTGTGAATGGAAATGCTGCATATCTAGGAGACGGACATTAAGATTCCGTCTGCAATTGCCTGGGCAATTTCATTGAAGCGGCTGTCAAAGAGCATATTGTCTCTGTCTGTGTTGATAAAGCCAACCTCCACCAAAACGGCGGGCATATTGGTCTGACGCAGGACGGCAAGATTGGTGCGCTCATTGACACCGTGATTGACAAAGCCAATATCCTCCAGTTGACGGTTAATGTTTTCTGCCATTTTAGCGGCAGTACCATACTTGTCATAAACAAGACTTTCAATGCCGGTATATTGATTATCATAGGGACTGGAATTTCGATGTATGGAGACAAAATAGTCAGCATTTGCGGCATTAGCCTCCTGGGCTTTTTGGGATGGGGTTTCATAAACATCTCCCGTCCTGGTATAGATTACATTTTGCCCTGCATTTTGAAGGATATTACCGACAGCCATGGTAAGTCTTAGGTTGTCGTCCTTTTCCATACGTCCAAGGTAGGTCGCTCCAAAGTCGGAGCCACCGTGTCCTGCATCTAGTACAATTGTAGCCATAAAAACCTCTTGAGAAAAAGTCTTTACTTATTGTATGTTCAGAAATAAATGAGGTGAGTGGAGTAAGGAGAAATTATGCGGAATAAGAAATATGATGCGGTCATTTTTGATTTGGATGGGACTTTGCTAAATACGCTGGAGGATTTGATGGACAGTGTAAATTTTGCTCTAAAAAGACTGGGAATGCCGGAGCGATCCTATGAAGAAATCAGACACTTTGTTGGAAACGGTGTTCAATGTTTGATGGAGCGTTCGGTGCCTGACGGAAAGGAGAATCCTAAATTTGAAGAAGCCTTCCGACTGTTTCGAGATTATTATGGCGTTCATTGTAATGACAAGACAGGGCTTTATCCCGGAATTACAGCACTGTTGAAGGCACTTAAGGAAGAAAACTTTCAAATGGCAATTGTATCAAACAAGTATTATGAGGGTGTGCAGCGATTAAGAGAGCAATATTTCAAAGATTATCTGACGGTTGCAATCGGAGAAAAAGAAGGTATACGCAAGAAGCCGGCTCCGGATACGGTGCTGACAGCGTTAGGTGAACTTGGCATTTCCCGGGAAAGAGCTGTTTACGTGGGAGATTCGGAGGTAGATATTGCAACGGCTGCCAATACCGGTATGGATTGCATCGTAGTGGAATGGGGCTTTCGGACAAAGCAGGAGCAGGAAGAAGCCGGTGGCCGGGTGTTTGTGAAGGAGCCCATGGAGATACTTAAGCTTCTATATTAATTAAGTAGTGATAAATAAGATGACTGCGAAGTTACCTTACCACTTTTTGCGCGGACACTTTCCGGTTTTGGATAGCGCACGTAATTCGACATAACAGCCGCAGCCATTACAAGTGCCCGCATTTAGCAGTTCACAGTCTTTACAAATAGCCAATCGTGTTTCGTATAGATTTTCGGAAACACGATCGGCTTTTTTGATTGCATCTTTGTATTTTGCAATATTCAAACGGTCTGCCTCACTTAGCTCACGTAACAGGCAGCGTTTGCATATGTTTGCGGTATGGTCACTCATATGGGACCTCTCTATAGGATTTTCAGAATCACTTATGATTCTATCGTTACGGATGCGACAGAGCAGGGGGGCAATTCAAGATAAATCTGATTGCTACTGATCGATACGTCCAGGTCAGATATGGCGACACGATCCGGAGCATCAAAGTCATTGTATGCATGCACTTCGTTGGTAAGAATTCGTGCAAAAGCTTTGGAACCAACAAAACCTGCAGTGGAACACTCTATCTTGACAGAGTCGGATAATGATGAGTTGGTTATGGTAATGGTCAGCTTATTGTTCTTTACGGATGCAGATGAGGTTATCATCGGTACATTTTCATACTCACTCATAAAGTCATTGTAGCAATAGACAGCATCGGCATCCTGATGTTCCTTGTAAAGATCGAATACGTGATAGGTAGGGGTCTTAAGCATCCTATCACCTTCTGTAAGAATTACCGCTTGAAGCACATTTACCGCTTGCGCGAGGTTAGCCATCACTACACGCTTGCTGTGCCTGTTGAAGGTGTTGAGTTCCATCCCTGCCACAATGGCATCTCGCATGGTATTTTGCTGATATAAAAATCCGGGATTGGTACCTTCTTCAACCTCGTACCAGCAGCCCCATTCACCTACGATCAAACCAATCCTGTTGTCTGGATCATAGCGGTTCATAATCTCTGTGTGTCTGGTTAAAAGTGTGTCGAGATAGTTGGCAGAACCGAGCGTTTTATAGTACGCTTCTTCCGTAAACACGGTTGCATGTCCTTTTTTCTCCCAATCGAATATTGTATAGTAATGAAGATCAATTCCGTTTACGCAGTTTGCGTCCAAATTCTTCATCAGTGTCTCCATCCATTCAAAATCAGAAGAATTGGGACCACATGCGATTTTGTAGAGTTTATTGCCGGAATGATTTTTGCAATAGCTCTGGAACTGTCTGTACTCATCCACGTATTTTTCCGGCTTCATCAGACCACCGCATCCCCAGTTTTCATTACCAACGCCCAGATATTTTAAGGTCCATGGCTTTTCTTTACCGTTAGCCCTTCTGAGGTCTGTCATGGGGGAAGATGCATCAGAGGTTATGTATTCCACCCACTCCGACATTTCCTGGACGGTTCCGCTTCCTACATTAGCATTAATGTAGGGCTGACAGCCAACAAGTTCGCAGAACTTCAAAAACTCATGTGTTCCGAAGGAGTTATTTTCAGTGACACCACCCCAGTTGGTATTAATAATGGTTTTTCGGTTTTCCTTGGGGCCCACTCCATCCTTCCAGTGATATTCGTCCGCAAAACATCCTCCGGGCCATCTTAATACGGGAACCTTGATATTCCTGAAGGCATCGATAATATCGGTTCTCATTCCCTCGATGTTTGGAATTTCGGAATTTTCACCGACATAGATGCCCTCATAGATACATCTTCCAAGATGCTCTGAAAAGTGACCATAGATTTCAGGATGAATATGGCCGATTTTGTCGCTTGAGTTCACTAACATTGTGACCTTTTTTACTGGCATAGTTTTCTCCTCCCAAGTTATTGAGTAGTGCTATTTCTAACAATATTATATATTCTATGACATAGAGATGGCAATAACATATCATATTTTTTTGTACCGCGATGGGAATGAAGAATTTGCTTATCTGTGCGGATATGAAAATGCATATTGACAATAGTGTACATATATGATATATACAATATGTGAGGTGCGATAGATTAAAATTAGTTGGTAATTAAGGATGTGAGGTGGGAAATGGATATTATTATCAGTAATTCCAGCGATAAGCCAATTTATGAACAGATTACTACACAGATGAAGAATTTGATAATGAGCGGACAATTGAAGGAAGGAATGCCTTTACCATCTATGAGAACCCTGGCGAAGGAACTGCGCATCAGCGTGATAACGACTAAGCGAGCATATGAAGATCTGGAACGGGACGGGTTCATCTCTACCGTTGTAGGGAAAGGAAGCTTTGTGAAAGCTGCAGATGTGAGACTTGTCCGGGAAGAGAAATTGAAGGAAATTGAGGAACTGCTTTCAAAAGCAGTAGATCTGGCGTCGCAGAGTGGAATCAGTCAGGAAGAAGTATTGGAAATTTTGAATATCTATTATTCGGAGTAAGGAAAGCTTGGAACGGAGGAGAAGAATATGAATGTAGAAAATGCAATTGAGGTAAAGAATCTTACAAAAGTATATAATGGCTTTCGGTTAGATGATGTAAGCTTTCAGGTCCCTACAGGCTCTGTCGTGGGATTTATCGGAGAAAATGGAGCAGGAAAAAGTACTACGATCAAAGCAATTCTGGGATTGCTTCCTGATCGGGAAGGAGAAATTCAGGTTCTGGGACATCGGATCGATAATGAAAAGGATGATGAAAGCTGGAAGGAACAGATCGGTGTAGTATTTGACGAATGTAACTTTCCACCGGAATTAAAGATCAAGATGATAGCAAATGTTATGAAAAATATGTATCAGACCTGGGATGAACAGAAATTTACCGATTATTTAATGAAATTTGAACTGCCGCTGGAAAAGAAGGTGAAGGAACTCTCAAAGGGGATGAAAATGAAGCTTTGTATTGCGGTAGCACTGTCTCATGACAGCAGACTCCTGATATTGGACGAAGCCACAAGTGGTCTTGATCCGGTAGTCAGAAATGAGATTCTTGATATTTTCAGAGAATTTGTTGAGAATGCCGGGAACACCATCTTTTTGTCCTCCCATATCACATCGGATATTGAAAAGATTGCGGACTATATTATTTTTATCCATAAAGGGAAGCTGCTTTTTATGGAGAATAAGGACGATCTGATCTATAATTATGCATTGGTAAAATGCACGGGAGAGCAGGCTGCGAGAATTCCCGATAAGATCATTGTCTATCGTGAGGATAATTCTTATGAAGCGATTGTTCTTGTCAGGGATAAGGAAATATTGCTAAAGGGCGGCTTCATGGAAACTGCTACACAAAGAGGAGAAATAACACCCGTAATTGATAGGGTTGGTATTGAAGATATTATGCTATATACGGTAAAATCAGACAGGTTATAGAAGAAAGGTGGAATTGAAGATGAAGGGTTTATTAATAAAGGATCTATATACCATTGCAGGTTATGGGAAACAGTATGGAATCGTGTTCTTATTTATGGCAGTATGGTCGGCGGTGACAAAATCAATCTCGTTTTTGACGATGTATACGATTCTGCTTGGCGGTATGTTAATACTCTCAACCCTGTCAATAGATGAAAATGCACATTTTAACCGGTATGCTTTAACGATGCCTGTTAGTAGAAGGACGTTGTTAATAGAGAAATATATAGCTCTGGTGTTGTTTATAGGAGTGGGAAGCCTGTTTACCTGTCTGATCGTTGGTGGTGCAGTAGCAATGCATTTAAGTGATGGGAAAGAGGAATTGGTGATGATTTTGGTGATGACAACCTTTTTTCTCCTTTCTTATTCCATTACCTTTCCAATCATCTTTAAATATGGAATTGAAAAAGCAAGATATATTTATATTTTAGTGACCATGGTCATGGCATTGGTTGTGATTGGCGGTGCCAGTGCACTGAAACTGGAAACGGTTTCTGAATCGGTAATGCTGGCAGGAATTCCTGCGTTTGCAGCTGTGTTGGCACTATTAGGTATCTGTACGGTGATAGATGCTGTTGCCGTTTTCCTTTCTTATCAGATTTCCCTAAAAATAGTAAAGAAAAGAGAGTGGTAAGAAGAGCAAAAAGTTGCTATAGTATTATGTAGCAGCTTTTTGTTTTTCTTATTGTTGTTGATATAAAAATTAAATGGAGATTTAATTATGGAGAATTCTTACAAAGTAAAGAAAATGAATGCAGGAAAAGAGATAAAAGTGCAGGTACCCGGTTCTAAGAGCATTACCAATCGGGCGTTATTATTAGCGGCAATATCTTCCGAACAATGTACATTGCAGGGTGTATTGTTCAGCGATGATTCCAGAGCCTTTCTTGACAGCCTTTGTAAGCTTGGCTTTCAGGTGGAAGCGGATGAAGCAACAAAGGATGTGACAATCCAAGGCACCGGTGGTGAAATCCCGAACCGCAAGGCAACAATTGATGTGAGAAGTGCCGGAACGGCTGCACGTTTTTTGACGGTTATGCTGGCACTTGCAGGGGGAGAATATCAACTAAATGCTTCACCACAGATGTGCAAGCGCCCTATGCAGCCATTACTCACCCTGCTTTCGGATGCCGGTGTGGAGTTTACCTTTCAGGGGGAGGAAGGACATTTTCCCTTTCTGATGAAATCAGCAAGACCTTCCTTTAAGGAGGTTATGGTTGATACCGGAATCAGCAGTCAGTTTGCCAGCGCTCTTCTAATGTCGGGTGTCCTGCTTGACGAAGGCCTTACCGTAACCATGGAGGGCGACAGAGTGGAGGGTTCCTACATTAAAATGACGCTTGCGATGATGGAGCAGTTTGGGATTCATGTCGACCGGAAGGGAAACAGTTGTAAGGTTTTACCGAATAACGGTTTCGGACGCAAAGAGTATCAGGTTGAGCCAGATGTTTCCGGTGCGTGTTATTTTTACGCAATGGCACCGCTACTGCAGGCAAATGTTCTTGTGAAAAATGTGCATATGGATTCTCTTCAGGGAGATATTAAGTTTTTAGGAGTATTGGAAGAAATGGGTTGTGTACTGACGGATGAAGACGAAGGCGTAAGGATATCCGGTCATGAACTGCTAAATTATCCGGGGATGGCACTTTCCATGAAGGATTTCTCTGATCAGACTATGACAATGGCGGTGCTTTCACCCTTTGCGAATAGTCCCACATTGATCCGGAATATCGGTCATATTCGTTATCAGGAATCTGACCGGATTAACGCAATCCTCACAGAGCTTAATAGGATGGGGATCAGCTGCGAGGAAGTACCCGGGGAGGATGGCATTAGAATCTATCCCGGTGAGATTAGGGAGACTGAGGTAGAAACCTATGAGGATCACAGGATGGCAATGGCATTTACCCTGATTGGTCTTAAAACAGGTAAAATTACGATTAAAGATCCGAAATGCTGCCGGAAAACCTTTGAAAATTTCTTTGAAATAATTGACGAATTGACACAGGCAAAGGAGATATATGGAATTAACAAATAAAAAAGATCCGGAGACATTGGAACGTGTGCTTTTGGCGGGAGTGGATTGTGAAGACAATCCGGATGAACTGGAGCGGTCCATGGAGGAACTTGCCGGTCTTGCCAGGGCGTGTAATATGGAGCCTGTGGGAATGGTAACGCAGAATGTTGATTTTATCAATAAAGGGCTCTATATGGGAAGCGGGAAGGTGCAGGAACTTCGTGAAGCAGCACAGGTATTGGATGCCGGACTTATCATTTTTAATGATACGCTTACGCCGTCCCAGCTTCGGAATCTTCAGGAAGAGATAAAGAAGCCTGTGATGGATCGAACCTCGCTTATTCTGGATATTTTTGAAACGAGGGCGAGAACAAGAGAGGCTAAGCTGCAGGTAGAAGCTGCAAAGCTGCAATATCTTCTTCCCAGGCTGATAGGAATGCATGAAGCATTAACCAGACAGGGCGGTACGAGCGGAAGTATGAGCAGTAAAGGTGCCGGAGAGAAGAAACTGGAGCTTGATCGGAGAAGAATTGAACATCGAATCGCAGAACTCAACCGGGAACTGAAGGAAATTTCCGGTGAACGAGAGGTGCAAAGAAAAAAGCGGCAAAATTCCAGAGTGCCGCTGGTTGCGTTGGTGGGATACACGAATGCCGGAAAATCAACGATCATGAATGCCATGATAGACAGATTTATGCAGGATGAGGACAAGAAGGTGTTGGAGAAGGATATGCTTTTCGCAACGCTGGATACTACCGTACGCAGGATTAATACAGGAAATAACAAGGATTTTCTACTTTCGGATACGGTAGGCTTTATTCATAAGCTCCCGCACGGACTGGTAAAAGCATTCCGATCCACCTTAGAGGAGGTAAGGAACGCCGATCTGCTTTTGCAGGTGGTTGATTGCTCTGATCCGCATTATCGGGAACAGATGGCTACTACACAGGAAACCTTGAGAGAGCTGGAAGCCGGAGACATTCCTATGCTGATCGCATTTAACAAGTCTGACAAAGCGGGAGAAACAATTACTTATCCCAGAGTAAACGGTGATGACAGGATCTATATTTCAGCGAAGGAGTCTGACTCATTAGAACTTCTGGTGCAAGTGATCCTTAATCGGATCTATGCTGATTTTGTCTGCATCAATTTACTGATTCCCTATGATAAGGGAAGTATTGCTTCCTACTTTATGAAGGAAGCGCATGTGTTGTCCGTTCAGTATGAAGAAAACGGAACATTGCTTTGTGTCAAATGTCATACAGCAGATAAGGAAAAGTATAGACAATACATCATTGAGGAAGAAAATTAAATGGAAAAGGAACGCTTAAACAAATATCTGGCCGCCTGCGGGATCTGCTCCAGACGGGAGGCTGACCGCCTGATCGAGGAGGGCAGAGTTCTGGTGAACGGTGAAGGCGCGGAAAATGGAATGCAGGTGAGTGATGCAGATGAGATTCTGGTAAACGGAAAGCTCCTGCACGGCAAGAATGAGAAGGTGGTACTGGCTTACTATAAGCCGCTGGGAGTTGTCTGTACGGAAAAGGACCGTTTTGCAGACAAGAAGATTACCGATGTTGTGAAATATCCTGTCCGTGTCACCTATGCCGGAAGACTGGACAAGGACTCTGAGGGACTTCTTCTGCTGACCAATGACGGGGATCTGATCAATTCCATGATGCGTGGCAGCGCGGGACATGAAAAGGAATATATCGTTAAAGTAAATAAGGAGATTACAGAAGAATTTCTCCGGGATATGGCGTTGGGAGTGTATTTGCCGGAACTGGGAATCAGGACAAAGCCTTGTAAAACAGAAAAAATCGGGAAATTTACATTCAAGATCGTACTGACTCAAGGAGTCAATAGACAAATCAGGCGCATGGCAAAGGAATTAGGATATGCGGTAAATGCAATTAAGCGCGTGAGAGTAGTAAATGTCAGTCTTGCAAACCTGAAACCCGGTCAGTACAGGCAGATTTTGGGAGAAGAATTACATGTGTTATATAATTCCTGCAGAAGGAAGGATGGACGGATTGGGGAACAATGATACAAAATGTAGTGTCCATCAGAAATAGATGTTGTGGAATACGAAAAATATCGATTTATAATATAAAATGTAGGAAAATGAGAATACCATCCTGTTTTTTTCTGAAAAAGCAG
>JAUNDN010000017.1 GCA_030526045.1 Bacillota bacterium
ATAGTACCATTAGTAGGAGCTTCAACAGTAAGAGTATCTCCTGCATTAGAAGGAGTATATTCATCAGTTGGAGTATCAACAGTAGGTTCAGGAGTAGTATCAGGAACATCTGAAGATTCAACGGTCTCAACAGTATCTTCTACTACTTCTTCTTCTGTTTCAATAGGTTCAACAGTAGGCTCAATGGTTGGTTCAGAAGTTGGTTCAACAGTGGGTTCAGCCTTTGCTACTTCCGCTTCATCAACAGTTTCTTCTGTATCAGAAACTTCAACAACAGCTTCTTTATTATTCAGCACAATAGGGGTTGCTACCGCTACTCCGACAATGGCAAGCGGGACAACAATACTTACTACTTTTAAAGGAATGCTAAGAGATAAAAACTTTGCAAGTAATTCCTTCATAGGTAACTCCACCCCTTCTCATAAGAATTTTCATTATCTATCATATCATATATCAGTTATTTACTCAAATCGATTCAAAAATATATGTTGGGTAGGGAGGTGAAAAATGGGGGTAGACATGGGGGAGAAAAATTGCTCCATGGTAAAAACAGTCAAAAATGGGGGTAGACATGAAAAAAACCCTTGAAAATCAAGGGTTTTTTAAGCTGCTGACGGGAATCGGACCCGTGACCTCCGCACTACCAATGCGACGCTCTACCGACTGAGCCACAGCAGCCTGTGATATCCGTAGTTCACATCACGAAGCATATTGTATCACAGATGATTTTGCTTTGTCAATGAAATAATATGGGAATTTTGTGTTACTTCTGCTATACTGGAAAAGTAGGAATTATCGGGGGGAAACAGCATGGAAAAGGACCTTGAGCTTAGCGGAGAATACATTCAGATAAGACGGCGTGAGAGCGGTGTCCTTACTTATGGAGGAGATCAGGGCTTTTACGCAGGCGGGCAGGCCGGTTCCAAGGAAAAGCGAAAGGAATCATCAGGCTGCGGAATTATTGCGCTTAGCGATATACTTCTTTATCTGGCAAATAGAGATCAGTGTTTTGCGACAGAATGGAACAAAAGTTATGTAAACCGAATCCTGGAGCAGGATGAATATCAAAAATATTATGACAGTATGTATGAATTTCTTGGTGGAATTCCCATGAAGGGCGGGGTCAGTGGGATCAAGCTACAGATGGGATTTAACCGGCTTGCGCGCAGACAGGGCTGGCAGTTTCGATCCAAGTGGGGACTCAGTGGTAGGAGGCTTTGGGGGAGACTGGAGGAGATGCTTCGAAAAGACATTCCGGTAATTTTGTGTATTCCCATGACACTTCTAAGGAAGGATAGAGGCAGAGGACTTCCTTTTTATAAAAAGGAGGAAGAAGGCTATCGGAAGGTTTGCGAGGTCAGTGCACATTATGTCACGGTAACAGGGATGATCCGGGAGAAGGTTGACGGAAGAACCTTCCTTCAAATATCTTCATGGGGAAAACAATATTATGTCTGCAAGGAAGAGTATGATGAATTGATACATACGGTATTTCTGGGAATAATATTAGGAAATATTTTGTACATCAAAAGCAGGAAAAATGATGAACAGAAAGGCTGAATAAAATGAAGAAATATAGTATGATTACGGACCATCCGGGAAGGTCGCTCTTTTTCTTTGCGCTTCCCATGATATTGGGAAATCTGTTTCAGCAGTTCTATACCACAGTGGATTCCATCATTGTGGGGCAATTTGTGGGTGAGGAAGCACTGGCAGCTGTAGGTGCATCCTATTCTCTGACGGCTGTTTTTATCATGATTGCCATAGGGGGCGGAATCGGGGCCTCTGTCATCACTTCACAATATCTGGGAGCAGGACGCTTTGGAAGGATGAAGACATCTGTATATACGGCGTTGCTCAGCTTTCTGACACTGAGCATTTTGCTTGGCATCGCAGGACTGACACTGAGCGGTAGAATTCTTACCGGGCTGAACACACCGCAGAACATTATGAGAGATGCAATGCGATATCTGCAGATTTACTTCCTTGGGTTGCCGTTTCTTTTTATGTATAATATTCTTTCCTCTATTTTTAATGCGCTGGGAAATTCTAGGATACCACTTTACCTGTTGATTTTTTCTTCTTTATTAAATATCGGTATGGACCTTTTGCTTGTGGGAAGCTTTGGCCTTGGTGTGGGAGGAGCCGCAGTGGCAACAGTGTTGGCGCAGGGCTTGTCGGCGGTGATTTCCTTTTGCATTCTGATGCATACCCTGAAGGAATATACAGCGGAAGATAAGCTTACTTTGTTTGATCTTCAGATGCTTGGAAATATGATCCGGGTTGCCATTCCGTCTATGCTGCAGCAATCCATTGTGTCGATCGGGATGCTTCTGGTACAGTCTGTGGTAAATGGCTTCGGCTCCTCCGTGCTTGCAGGTTATACTGCGGGTATGAGAATTGAATCCATCTGCGTTGTCCCGATGATTGCCTGCGGAAATGCGGTCTCAACCTTTACCGCACAAAATCTGGGGGCAGGAGCACCACAGAGAGTAAAGGAGGGCTATCTTGCAGCAGTAAAGATGGTAGTGACATTTGCCGTGACCATTTGTATCGTACTTTCGTTGTTCCATGAGGAGATCATTGCCTCCTTCCTGGAAGCAGGAAGTGATGAGGCAGCCTTTAGCACAGGAAATGCATATCTATCGTTTATTGCATTTTTCTTTATTTTTATTGGTCTGAAAGCAGTTAACGACGGAGTGTTAAGAGGTGCAGGGGACGTGCTTGTATTTACTCTGGCGAATCTGGTGAATCTGGGAATTCGTGTCACTGTTGCTTTTGCGCTGGCACCGGTCATAGGGGTACAAGCTGTATGGATGGCCGTTCCGATAGGCTGGGCGATGAATTCCTTGATTTCATTTATCAGGTATTTATCCGGCAAATGGAGCAGAAAGCAGTTGATAAAGGCATAGAAGTAGTAGTAAAATATCAGCATAAGATACAGATACGCAAGGAGGAAACGGAACGTGCAGCTTTTGGAAGAAAGGATCCGCAGGGACGGCATTGTCAAGCCGGGCAATGTGCTTAAGGTAGACAGCTTCTTAAATCATCAGATGGATGTGGAGCTTTTTAATGAGATGGGAAAGGAGTTCAGGCGCCTTTTCCCCAGTGAAAAAATCAACAAGATCCTGACCATTGAGGCTTCAGGAATCGGGATTGCCTGTATTGCTGCACAATATTTCCATGTGCCGGTGGTATTTGCCAAGAAGTCCCAGAGTATTAACCTGGACGGAGATCAGTACACTACAAAGGTGGAATCCTTTACCCATAAGAGAATCTATGATGTGATTGTAGCCAAGAAATTTCTCGGAAAGGATGATCACGTGTTGATCATTGATGATTTCCTTGCAAACGGTTGTGCAGTGGCAGGACTGATTGATCTTGTCACGAGCGCAGGTGCAACTGTGGAAGGAGTGGGAATTGCAGTGGAAAAAGGCTTCCAGGAGGGTGGTAAGCTGCTTCGAAATAAAGGTGTGAGAGTGGAATCCCTTGCCATTGTGGAAAGCATGGATGAAAAGACCGGGGAAATCATATTTCGTTCTTAATAATAATTTTGATTCATGAGAAAAGCTGATGGAATAAATCAGAAATTAGAAATGGCAGATGCTTTGTATGGAAGCATCTGCCATTTAGCATATCCTGTTTATTGGGCGGCGCCGTTACCATCATCCATCGGGACAACGTCTGTCTGTGCCGGAGGCGGTGCGGCTCCGTTAGCAGCAGCTTCCGCAGCTATCTGCTGTTGAAGGGCCGCCTGGGCAGCGGCTATTTCTCCGCGCTGCTGTTCTATGATTTCTTCTATATTGGGCTGCATCATAAATTCTGCATTATGAGGACATGTGTTGGTCTGATTTCCGGGAGCCATTACTGTGGAAACACTTCCATCGGCATTGGTCACCTCCTGTGTTACGGAAGAGCCTTGCTGGAGCAGAGGATCCTCTACAGGTGTCAGTTCCAGGACACCTTCTACCTTAAACGGACATTGCTCACATGCAGGTAGATTACTGTACTGACAAATGGAACCCTGATAATGGACATCACAGCTTTCCGTAGGCACTGTTCCTTCTGCAAAGTACTCCGTTGCCAATGTCCCGTCACAAAGTCCGGCAATCGGAAGCTTTCCGGAACGGGCACATACAGTTGCCTGTACGATGCCGCTGGAGGGCATCTTGAAGGACTCACTCGGCAGATCCTCATGAATCTTTGACATGACGGCGCGCCAGAGCTTTTTCGCAAGGTTCCGCTCATCTCCCTTGCGCAGCTTTACATTATTATCATATCCTGCCCAGGTAGTGGCAGTGTAGTAAGGTGTGTATCCGGAGAACCAGATATCATTGTAATCTGAGGTGGTACCTGTTTTACCGGCGATAGCCATATTTCCAAAATTTACGGAAGCACCGGTACCGCTTGTCACAACGTCCTGCATGGCATCCGTAAGCAGCCATGCGGTTGTTTCCTTGATTACCTGTCTGGAATCCGGCAACGTGTTGTCGAGGATCACATTTCCGTCATGGTCAACCACTTTGGTATAAAGCTTGGGCTTAATATAGGTTCCACCGTTAGCGATACTTGCGTAAGCAGCGTTTAGCTCTTCATTGGTAACACCACGGGTCAGACCGCCCAGACCAAGAGACTGCTGGATATCGGAAAAAATCTGCGTTTCACCGCCTACGGTAACCTCTTCCCGATCCACAACAGTAGTAAATCCAAAGTTCTTTACATAGTCAAAGCCTAGCTGCGGCGTGATCAGGGTCAGGGTTTTAACCGCAACAATGTTCATGGACTGGATGATTCCCTGCCGCAGGGAGTTAAGACCTCTGTATTCTTCTCCCCACCAGTTGCTGACAGGACGGCCGTTCGCATAGTTGAAAGGTGCGTCATTGACCATAGTTGCAAGTGTCAGTCCTGCACTGTCGAGAGCAGGTGCATATACTGCAACAATTTTGAAGGTAGAACCGGGCTGGCGCTTGGTATCTGTAGCCCTGTTTAAGGTACGGCTGCCTTCCTTGGTCCCGCGACCGCCTACCATGGCAACTACATAGCCGGTATGCTGATCCTGAACCGTAATGGAAACCTGAGGCTGAGGAGTCAGTGTGATACTTTCATCAAAGACCTCGGCGTCTGCGCCCACAACTGCGGCTTTGTAGCTTTCTATATCTTCATAAGCCTCCTCCTTGCTATTGTAAATCAGATTGTAGGAGGAATTCTGTTCCTTAAAGAAGGCTCGGAACATCTCAGTACTGTGATTTTCATAATCACCGTTATTCTTCTTCACGGTAAGGGCATAGTTCAGATACCAGCGGGTATCTGCAGGATAATTTTCTTCGTTGGTAAATACCTCATCGCAGATAGACTGAATATGAGGATCCTGAGTGGAATAGATCTTCAGTCCGCCACTATACAGAAGTGTGAAAGCCTGTGTCTCGTTGTATCCTGCTGCCAGCAGATCGTTCATTACATCATCGGTTAATGCGTCTACAAAGTATGAATTAACCAGCGTATCCTCTGCATCTTCATTTACCACCTGAATGCGGGAGTAAACATCATCAGCTATGGCTGTATCATATTCTGTCTGTGTGATATAGCCTTGTTCCAGCATATTTTTAAGAACCTTATCCCGCCTTTTGGCATTTTCCTCCGGATGAGAAATAGGATTGAGCCTGCTGGGGTTCTGAGTAATACCGGCAATGACGGCACATTCCGAAAGAGAGAGACTATTGACGGACTTATTAAAGTAACGCAGGGATGCCGCCTGAACACCCAGTGTATTCTGCCCCAGGTTGATGGTATTCATATAGTTTAGGAGAACCTCATCCTTGGACATGGATTTTGTAAGCTCGATTGCAAGATACTGTTCCTGAATTTTACGCTTCAGACTTTCTGTAAAGCTGTCCTCACTTGTCCAATCAGTAAATACATTGTTCTTTAACAGCTGCTGTGTAATGGTACTTGCACCCTCGGTAAAATGGAAGCCGTTGGAAATACCTACATAAGCAGCACGGAGAATACCCTTGATATCAATTCCGTTGTGCTCATAAAAACGCTCGTCCTCGATCGCTACAAAGGCGTGGGCCAGATCCTCGGGAATCATATCCTGTGTAACGGGAATACGATTGGAATTCTGAGAGATCAGCTTGGCAATCTGGTTGCCTTCCAGGTCATAGACAAAGGTTGAAAAGCCGGTGGGAGTAACCTTAACGTTTTCGATGCTTGGTGAGGTGTCGATGATACCCTTAAAAACACCAAGTCCCAGGCTGATTCCGATAATGCCTGCCGCAAGAATACAAAGCAGGGTGAGATTCATGACTGCAAGAAGCAGCTTTCTCCCGAACTTGGTTGATTTAGCATTCAGGGATTTTTGTTTGGCTCGAATCCCTTTTTTACTGTAATTCATTTATATGCCTCCATAAAGCTTAAGTCTAATTTCATGTTTGCAATATATAGAGTATACCAAAATGTGGATTTGAAATAAAGTTTTTTTATGATTTATTAAGAATTGTTCACAAATATAAGCGGGTTATTCAAATGAAGGGAGAGAATATTTGTTCCGCAAGAACCCCGCAAAACCGCGCGATGCTTGACTTTCATTAGCAAAATGATATAATCAGAAGGTCATAGGAGGATGAATATTATGAAAAATAAGAATCTAATGAAAAAGGTGAGCAGTGTTGTGCTAACAGTAGCTATCGCTCTGAGCCTTGTGGCTTGCGGCACTGCCAAGACACAGGAAACAGCCGGTGAAGCTTCCGGCAAAGTGTTTAAGGTTGGCATCTGCAACTATGTGGATGATGCTTCCTTGAACCAGATCGTTGAGAACATTGAAGACAGGCTTGCAGAAGCAGGGGATGAGCTTGGTGTTACCTTTGAGGTATCCTATGATAACTGCAATGCGGATGCTGCCGTTATGAATCAGATCATTGCGAACTTTGAAGCTGATGGAGTTGATCTGATGGTTGGTGTTGCTACTCCTGTTGCCATGGCGATGCAGGCAGCAACGGAAGAAACGAAGACGCCTGTCGTATTTGCTGCAGTATCTGACCCTGTTGGTGTTGCCCTGGTTGACTCTCTTGAGGCTCCCGGTGCAAATATTACCGGTACCAGTGATTATCTGGATACAGCTGCAATTATGAACCTGATTTTTGCGGCGAACCCTGATGCAGCCAAGATCGGTCTTCTTTATGATCTTGGTCAGGATTCTTCTACCGGTGCGATTGAATCCGCGAAGAAATATCTGGATGAAAAGGGTATTGAATATGTTGAACATACAGGTACTACAAATGATGAGATTATTCTTGCGGCGCAGGCATTTGTTGCCGATGGCGTTGATGCAATCTTTACCCCTACCGACAACAGTGTTATGACGGCAGAGCTTTCTATTTATGAGACCCTTGCCGAGGCTAAGATCCCTCACTATACCGGTGCAGATTCCTTTGCATTAAACGGAGCTTTTCTGGGCTATGGGGTTGATTACGCAAATCTTGGCAGGGAGACTGCTGATACAATTGTTGACATTCTGGTGAACGGAGCTGACCCGGCAACGACTGCTGTCAAGACGTTTGACAACGGTATTGCAACTGTAAATACGGAAACCTGTGAAGTAATCGGTTATGATCTTGATACCATTAAGGACGCTTTTGCACCGTTCTGTACGCAGGTAAATGAAATTACAACTGGTGAGAGCTTCAACTAAACTGAAATGTAACTTGTACGACTGGAGGTAAGCTGTGTCTATTCCCGTTATACTATCATTGGGGCAAACTGCCCTGGAACTTGGTTTGATCTGTTCACTTACAGTGCTGGCACTGTTTCTGAGCTATACAA
This sequence comes from Bacillota bacterium, assembly GCA_030526045.1. Lineage (GTDB taxonomy): Bacteria > Bacillota > Clostridia > Lachnospirales > Lachnospiraceae > Suilimivivens. The sequence goes on from JAUNDN010000017.1 coordinate 7,822, forward strand.
TGCTGAATGTCTGCGATCTGTCAACAGACGGCTGCTTTACATTGGGAGCAGCCGTAGGTGCAATCGTTGCCATATCGGGACATCCTTTTTTGTCCATTCTGGCAGCGATGGGGGCAGGCATCTGCTCCGGCTTTATCACAGCGCTGCTTCAGACGCGGATGGGGATCGACAGCTTGCTTTCCGGTATTATAGTCAATACGGCGCTTTATTCTGTAAATATTGCCGTCATGGGAGGATCTTCCCTCTTAAACATGAATAAGACGGAAACGGTTTTTACCATAGTAAAAAGCGCGCTTGCAGATACACCTATGAAAGGCTGCTATATCCTGATTGTTGCTCTGATCGCAGTGGCACTTGTCATTGCATTTTTGGTATTTTTCCTAAATACCAGGCTGGGACTGGCAATCCGGGCGACCGGGAATAATCCTGATATGGTAAAGTCTTCCTCAATCAACCCTATTTTTACAACTACGGTAGGCTTATGTGTAGCCAATGCCTTTACCGGCCTGTCCGGCTGTCTGCTGGCACAATCCCAAAAATCTGTAGATATTAACATCGGGCAGGGGATGGTCACCATTGCCCTGGCATCTCTCTTAATTGGGGGGACGGTGCTGGGAAGAGGCAGTATTTTAATAAGAGCCATTGGCGTGGTGCTGGGCTCCTTTATTTTCAGACTGGTCTACACCATTGCACTGAGATTCAATATGCCTGCATTTATGCTGAAGCTTGTTTCCTCTGTTATCGTCATACTGGCGATTTCCGTGCCTTATCTGAAAAAGCAGTGGCCGGCTTTAAAACGTAGGTTTCTGTATCGGGAAAAGGAGGAAAGATAAGATGTTGAAATTGTCCAATATTTCCAAAACCTTTAACCCCGGAACAGTCAATGAAAAACAGGCAATTACAGGGCTGACGCTTCATTTGAAGCCGGGAGATTTCGCTACTATTATAGGTTCTAACGGAGCAGGGAAATCTACGCTCTTTAATGCAATCTGCGGAGACTTTATGACAGATGGCGGAAGGATTGAATTGGACGGAAGGGATATCACCTTTACCCCACAGCATGTGAGAGCACGCATCATCGGGCGTCTGTATCAGGATCCCATGAGAGGAAGTGCACCGGGCATGACCATCGAAGAAAACCTTGCACTGGCAGCAGGCTCCGGCGGCTGGCTTTCCCATATGACCAGGAGAGATAAGCAAAAATTTCGGGAACAGCTTTCCAGACTGGAGATTGGTCTGGAGGATCGTATGACACAGCCGGTGGGACTTTTGTCCGGCGGGCAGAGACAGGCATTGACACTGCTTATGGCAACCATGGTACCACCCAAAATTCTTCTGCTGGATGAGCATACTGCGGCACTGGACCCTGCTACGGCGGAAAAGGTATTGAAGATCACGAAGGAAATCGTGGATGAACATAAAATAACAACATTGATGGTAACCCATAACATGCAGAATGCATTGGATATGGGCAACCGGACGTTAATGATGGATAACGGAAGAATTGTCTATGATGTGGAGGGAGCAGAGAGAGCAAGTCTGACGGTGGAGGATCTGATGGAAAAATTCAAAGCCGGTGCCGGCAGGAGACTTGACAATGACAGGATATTGCTTTCGAACTAAAAAGAATGGCAAAGGAAGAACGTAAAGAAACAAAAACAGAATATCCCTCCTACAGAGTCGTGTACCAGGCGGGAAGCGGGGAGTATGAAGAGAAGAAATCCAGGTTTATCGCAAACGTGGTTCCGGTATCTTCGGAGGAGGATGCGACGGCATTCATTGACAGCATCCGGAAGAAATATTATGATGCCAGACACAATTGCACTGCCTTTATAATAGGAAGAAACAGAGAACTGACCAGATGCAGTGATGACGGAGAACCCAGCGGGACAGCCGGAAAACCGATTCTGGAGGTGCTCCTTTCAGAGGGGGTGACAAATGTAGCGGTAGTGGTAACCAGATATTTTGGCGGGACACTCCTTGGAACCGGTGGCTTGGTGCGTGCTTATACCCAGGCAACCAAGGAAGGCCTTGCTGATGCGGGAATTGCAACTATGCGCTATGGAAAGGAACTGACCATCGGGATCGACTATACCGATGTGGGGAAGGTCCAGTACATTCTGGGCAGCAGACAAATCGAAATTGCGCAGTCCAGATATACCGAGAATGTGGAATTTGATATTCGGATTCCTGCAGAAGCAGTAGGGGCTCTCACGAAGGAGCTCACCGAAGCAACCGCTGCCCGGGCCCGCATAGAAATAACCGGGGAAGGCTACTATATGGACAAGGAATCCTTTACCTGAACCACACTGTTACAATAATACTGCCGCTCTAGCGGCGTGTCTGAAAAGCCGTTTCCGTGTACCGAGCACAAACCAGATAAAGCGTTCAAGAAAAATCTGCTCAGCCCATTTCGGAAATGATATAAACAACCGGATTTCAAACTTGCTTCGCTTCGAACAAAGAAATCCGGTTGTACATTTTCTGAAATGGGCTGAGCGATTTTTTACGAACCCTTTAATGCCCTGCGCTCGGTACACGGAAACTGGCTTTGAGTCTTGACGCCAGAGCCGGTAAATAGGTATTTGTGACAGCGCGGTTCAGGTAAAGGATTTGTAAAATCCGTTGACAAATTTTTTCCCGTGGGCTAAAGTAAAGAAGTGGCAAAAAACAGGCAATTTTCTTAAGAAAGGTGGTGGTTTTTATGAGTAAAAGTACAACAGGCAGTACCGATATTCCTCCTCATGAACGGAGCATAAAAATCACATACAAGGAGAATTGCTATGGAAGAAATCAAGGATCTTGAAATCGTAAAAGAGTTGCTTGAAACCAAGCAGTATACCAGGCTCCGTCAGAAAATGGCAGAAATGAATACTGCAGATATTGCAGTGATCTTAGAGGAGCTTGATGAGGAGGATTTGCTGAAAATCTTCCGTATTTTACCCAAGAACATGGCAGCGGATGTTTTTTCCTATCTGGAGGTGGACAGCCAGCAGTTCATCATTACCAGTTTGTCTGAAAAGGATGCGGCAAGCATCATCAATAACCTGATGGCGGATGATGCGACAGACCTTCTGGAGGAGATGCCTGCGAATGTGGTGAAGAAGCTTCTTGCCAATGCCCATCCGGAGACGAGAAGAGACATCAACCATCTGCTTCGGTATCCGGAGGATTCTGCCGGAAGCATTATGACGGTGGAATATGTGGATCTGAAGGAAAACATGACCATACAGGATGCCATCGACCGGATCAGGCAGATCGGCGTTGACAGTGAAACCATCAACATCTGCTATGTATTGGATGCGAAGAGAACACTGGTGGGAACGGTTGCCCTGCGTTATCTTTTGATCAGTCCCCCGGATGCAATCATCGGGGAAATCATGCATGAGAATGTTATTTACATCAATACCCTGATGGATCAGGAAGAGGTAGCAAGACAGTTCCAGAAATACGACTTTACGGCCATGCCGGTTGTTGATAATGAAAATCGCCTGGTAGGTATCATTACTGTCGATGATATTGTGGATATCATGCAGGAAGAGGCTACCGAGGATATGGAAAAGATGGCGGCGATCGTACCGCTGGACAAACCATATATGAAGATGAGCATTTTTGAATTGTGGAAGAAGCGTATGCCATGGCTATTGCTTTTGATGATTTCCGCAACACTTACGGGAAGCGTTCTCACGAGATTTGAAAATGCTTTGATGGCTTGCAGTGCATTGCTTGCCTATATTCCCATGCTGATGGGTACGGGTGGTAATGCCGGTGGACAGACAAGTGTTACCGTAATTCGTGGACTTTCCTTAAATGAGATTGAATTCAAGGATTCCTTCCGGGTGATGTGGAAGGAAATCCGTGTGGCAGTGCTTTGCGGCGTTACACTGGCAGCAGCTAATTTCGTGAAGCTTCTTTTACTTGACAGGGTGGGAATCATGATTGCAGCTGTGGTATGCCTGACTTTGATTGTAGTCGTAATTCTTGCGAAGATAGTGGGCAGCGCCTTGCCGATTCTGGCAAAAAAGATCGGCTTTGACCCGGCAGTTATGGCAAGTCCCTTTATTACTACAATTCTGGATGTGGTATCTCTTCTGGTTTATTTTCAGGTTGCCACTTCATTACTTCACCTATAAACGGATATATGGAATGAAATGATAATAAAAGCTCTGTGACGGTTTGGAACCGCTCACAGAGCTCTTTTGCGCTTTGTGCGACATGGGATGATTTTCTAATTTTGTGCAAGTGATGCAGCACGCATAGCGGCACGCTTACGCATGGTTGGGTCAAGAATCTTTTTACGGATACGCAGGGATTTGGGAGTTACCTCCAGCAATTCATCGGTATCAATGAATTCAAGTGCCTGTTCCAGACTCAGTACCTTGGGAGGTGTGAGCCTGAGAGCTTCGTCAGCACTGGAGGAACGGGTATTGGTAAGCTGCTTCTTTTTGCAGACATTGAGTTCAATATCTTCCCCTTTTCCGTTCTGCCCGACTACCATACCGGAGTAAACCTTTTCACCCGGACCAATAAAGAGGATACCGCGCTCCTGCGCATTATAAAGACCATAGGTGATGGCTTCGCCTGCTTCAAAAGCAATCAGTGAGCCCTGCTTACGATACTGGATATCTCCCTTGTAGGGACCGTAGCCGTCAAAAATGGTATTCATGATGCCGTTTCCCTTGGTATCCGTCATAAACTCACCGCGGTAACCAATCAGACCCCGGGAGGGAATGGAGAACTCCAGACGGGTATAGCCGCCGCTTGCGGTTCCCATACTGCGAAGTTCACCCTTGCGCTGACTTAGCTTTTCAATGACAGAGCCGGAGAATTCATCAGGCACATCAATGTAGCAAAGCTCCATAGGCTCCAGCTTTTTACCGTTTTCATCCGTGTGATAGAGAACCTCTGCCTTGCTGACAGCAAATTCATAGCCTTCTCTTCTCATATTTTCAATCAATACGGACAGGTGAAGTTCACCACGTCCGGCGACCTTAAAGGCTTCTGTGGTATCTGTCTCCTCAACGCGAAGGGAAACATCGGTATTCAGTTCCCGGAATAACCTGTCGCGCAGATGGCGGCTGGTCACATATTTACCCTCCTGACCGGCAAGGGGCGAGTCGTTGACAATAAAATGCATGGCAATGGTGGGCTCTGAAATCTTCTGGAAAGGAATGGGAATGGGATTCTCAGGAGAGCAGAGGGTATCACCGATGTGAATATCGGAAATGCCGGAGATTGCCACGATGGAGCCAATCTTTGCCTCTTGGACTTCTACCTTATTTAATCCGTCAAATTCATAAAGCTTGCTGATCTTAACCTTTTTTTGCTTGTCAGGTTCATGGTGGTTGACAATGACAACCTCCTGATTAACTTTTACGGAGCCGTTGTCTACCTTGCCGACGCCGATTCTTCCCACGTATTCATTGTAGTCAATCGTACTGATCAGTACCTGTGTGCCGGCCTCGGGATCTCCCTCGGGGGCAGGAATGTAATCGAGAATGGTTTCAAACAAAGGTACCATGTTTGTACCTTCTTCTTCCATATTTAAGGAAGCCTTTCCGGTCTTGGCGGAAGCAAAGACGAAAGGACAATCCAGTTGGGATTCATCGGCTTCCAAATCAAGAAAAAGCTCAAGTACTTCATCCACAACCTCTGCAGGACGCGCTTCCGGACGGTCAATCTTGTTAACGCACACGATAACAGGAAGCTTCAGCTCCAGTGCCTTTCTTAAGACAAATTTGGTTTGGGGCATGGCACCCTCAAAGGCATCAACAACAAGAACGACACCGTTTACCATCTTGAGAACACGTTCTACCTCTCCACCAAAATCGGCATGCCCCGGAGTATCAATAATGTTGATCTTAACTCCTTTATAGGTAACTGCTGTGTTTTTGGAAAGAATCGTGATCCCTCTTTCTCTTTCAATATCACCGGAGTCCATGACACGCTCTGCCACTTCCTGATTTTCGCGGAATACACCGCTTTGCTTTAGCAGTTCGTCCACCAGTGTGGTCTTACCGTGGTCTACATGGGCTATAATTGCAATGTTTCTTACATCTTCTCGCTTCTGCTTCATACAATACATATTCCTTTCGACAAAATCTATCTGTCAGGTTCGCTTTTTTCAAACTGTTTTAGTATAGCACCATCCCTGATCAATGTAAACAAAAACCGTCCAATCAACAGGCTTTATCCGTGTGCTTTGGGCGTTTTTTGTCGGATTTCGCGGTGAAAGTAAGTTCTACCGGTCAAAACCGGTCATATACATAGTAATACATGACAGGAAAAAATTCTTAAGGAGTAAGAAGGGAGAACAAAAATGACAGATAAGGTAATTGAAAACAACCAGGTGGTAATCATGGGAGAAATCGTGAGCAGCTTTGTATTCAGCCATGAGATTTTCGGGGAGGGATTCTATATGGTTGATGTGAGAGTCCCAAGATTAAGTGATTCCAGTGATATTATCCCACTGATGGTGTCGGAACGCCTGATTGACGTGGAGGAGGACTATTGCGGTCAGAACATTATGGTTCAGGGGCAATTCCGTTCCTATAACCGGCATGAAGAGAGAAGGAACAGGCTGGTTCTCTCCGTGTTCGCACGGGAGATCGAATTCGTGGATGAAACACCGGAAAGCGCTCAGACGAATCAGATCTTTCTTGACGGGTATATTTGTAAGGAACCCATTTACCGCAAAACACCTCTTGGCAGAGAGATTGCCGATCTGCTGATTGCCGTGAACAGACCTTACGGCAAAAGCGATTATATCCCCTGTATCTGTTGGGGAAGAAATGCCAGATTTGCCAGCAGCTTTACAGTAGGAACCAGATGCGAAATCTGGGGAAGAATTCAGAGCAGGGAATATATTAAGAAGCTTTCCGAGGAAGATGCCGAAAAGAGAGTGGCATATGAAGTGTCTGTAAGCAAGCTGGAGCTTCGTGAGGAATAGGGCGAAAACGAGAAAATGATAAAAGTTGCTTTTCCGTTGTTTCTATGATATGATAGGCAACGTAATTTAATAAGTAAGTCTTAGTTTGACTCGTAGTACATATATGAGGGGCATTTATGAAACAGGGACAAATTTATGTTTACAGTGGAGACGGGCATGGTAAATCGCCTGCTGCACTGGGAAAAGCAGTGATGATGGCGGCAGCGGGAAAGAGTGTTGTCATTATTCAGTTTCTCAAAGAAAAGGGCCTTGGGGATTCCGCATTTTTAAGCAGACTGGAGCCTGAAATTAAGATTTTCCGATTTGAAAAGTCAGAGATGAATTTTTTTGAGCTGACTAAGGAGAAGCAGACAGAAGAAATCATCAATATTAAGAACGGCCTTAATTTTGCAAAGAAGGTACTTGCGACCGGAGAGTGCGATCTTCTGATTCTGGATGAGGTGCTGGGTCTTGTTGACAACGGAATCATCACAGTGGAGGATTTGAAGAATCTTTTGGAAGCAAGGGATGATGAGACGGATATTATTATGACAGGTATTTCTATGAATGATGAGATTTGTATGCTCGCCGATGAGGTGTCCAGGATAGAAACCTTGAAGTTTAAATGCTGGTAGCATGTTTTGCAAGATCTTAAGCATGAAATCATAGCATCTATGCATTGACAGCTTTTATGCATGATGCTATGATTGTTTTATGTAGTAACAATTTCATAGGATATAGAGGTAGAGGTTGCGTGTTTTATGAGTAGTTTTTTGGATGTGGCAGGCACATGGGAAGAAAAATGAAAGGAAAAAACGCCGAAAGGGTTCGTGTTCCTGAAAGCGGATTCTTGGGCATGCAGTTAAGAGCTGTATGACTGTCATCAGAAATGATGGGGCGCTATCCGATGAAAAAGTATTTATCGTAGTCGGTGCGCAATTTGTATGTGCATCGTTTTTTATTTTAAGGAGGAAGAAGTATGGCAGTATTTACTGGTGCAGGTGTAGCGATCGTTACACCATTCAAGGCAAACGGAGAAGTGAACTATGAGAAATTTGCTGAACTGATTGAGGATCAGATCGCAGGAGGAACAGACGCGATCATCGTATGCGGAACAACAGGAGAATCATCTACTCTTACGCACGAGGAACATCTGGATGTAATCAGGTACTGTGTTGAGAAGGTGGCAGGGAGAATTCCTGTTGTGGCAGGTACCGGCTCAAACTGTACGGAGACCGCAATTTATCTTTCCACAGAAGCAGAGAAATTTGGCGTTGACGGCTTACTTTTGGTAACACCCTATTACAACAAGGCAACCCAGAACGGCCTTTACAAGCATTTTAAGGCTGTTGCGGATTCTGTTAAAGTGCCCTGCATTCTTTACAATGTGCCCAGCCGTACCGGATGCAACATTGCGCCGGAAACAGCTGTAAGGTTATGTACAGATGTAGAAAATATCGTGGGTATCAAGGAAGCCAGCGGAAATATCAGTCAGATTGTGAAGCTGATGTCCATGGCAGACGGTAAGGTAGATCTGTATTCCGGAAATGACGATCAGATCGTTCCTTTGCTTGCACTTGGCGGTAAAGGCGTAATTTCTGTTCTTTCCAATGTGGCACCCAGACAGACTCATGACATTTGTGCGAAGTTTTTTGCAGGAGATGTTGCAGGAAGTGCAGCAGAGCAGTTCCGCGCGATTCCGCTTTGCAATGCACTGTTCTGTGAGGTGAATCCGATTCCGGTTAAGATGGCATTAAATCTGATGGGCAAGGAGGTCGGCTCCCTGCGTGCACCGCTTACGGATATGGAACCGGAGAATGTTACAAAGCTGGAAAAGGCAATGAAGGAATACGGAATTCTGTAAGGGATAACAGGTGTAGAAAGGCATGGATATCAATATGACAAATGTAATTATGCATGGATGCAATGGAAAAATGGGACAGATGATCGCAGGACTCATTGCGGACGATCCGGAAATCACAATTGTGGCTGGGGTGGATGCCTTTGATGAAGGGAAGAACCCCTTTCCCGTTTTTAAGAATATCGGTGAATGTACGGTGAAGGCGGATGCAATCATTGACTTCAGCGTGGCAGCGGCTGTGGATGGATTGCTTGACTATTGCGTTAAGGAACAGGTACCCTGTGTCCTTTGTACTACAGGGCTTACCGAGGAACAGCTGCAAAAGGTTAAGGACGCATCAAAGAAGGTTGCCATTCTCAAATCTGCCAATATGTCTCTTGGCATAAATATGCTGCTGAAGCTTTTAAAAGAGGCAGCAGCAACGCTTGTTCCTGCAGGCTTTGATGTGGAAATTGTTGAAAAGCATCATAAGCTGAAGGTGGATGCGCCCAGCGGAACGGCTCTTGCACTTGGAGATTCCATTAACGAAGTGCTTAACAACGAATATGAGTATGTCTATGACAGGAGTCAGAGGAGAGAAAAGCGTCCCGTAAAGGAAATCGGCTACAGCGCAGTACGCGGAGGAACCATCGTGGGAGAGCATGATGTGATCTTTGCCGGTGCTGATGAGGTGGTGACCTTTTCACACACTGCATATTCCAAGGCTGTGTTCGGAAAGGGAGCGATTCAGGCATCCAAATTCCTGAAGGGAAAACCGGCAGGACTGTATGATATGAGCGATGTCATCGGACAGGAAGGTAGTTTATAAAACCAAGGATTTTCAGTCAGATAAACAAGTGTTGGGGGTAAACGGAAGAGATGAATACCGAAAAGAATGAATTACAGCTCATGGAACTGAAATACCTAAAGAGCCTTGCAAATCAATATCCAAACATAGCAGCAGCTTCTACGGAGATTATTAATCTGCAGGCGATTTTAAATCTTCCGAAGGGAACAGAGCATTTTCTTACAGACATTCATGGAGAATACGAGCAGTTTAATCACGTGCTCAAGAACGGCTCCGGTGCAGTGCGACGTCAGATCGATGAGGAATTTGGCAATACCTTAAGCAATAAAGACAAGAAATCCCTTGCAACATTGATTTATTATCCGCAGGAAAAGCTGGATATTGTTCTGCAGGAGGAGGAAAATATTGAGGACTGGTATAAGATTACCCTGCACAGACTGGTGCAGATCACGAAGAAGGTGGCATCCAAATATACCAGATCTAAGGTTCGTAAAGCGCTGCCAAAGGATTTTGCCTATATTATAGAAGAACTGATTACGGAAAGAGCTGAAATTTCTGATAAGGAAGGCTACTATAATGAAATCATCCATACGATCATCAGGATCGGGAGAGCACCGGAGTTTATTGTGGCTTTAAGTAATCTGATCCAGAGATTGGTGATTGATCATCTTCACATCGTAGGAGATATTTATGACAGAGGACCCGGTCCCCATATTATCATGGACACACTGATGAAATACCATTCCGTGGATATTCAGTGGGGTAACCATGATATTGTATGGATGGGTGCTGCCTGCGGGCATCTTCCCTGTATTGCAACCGTGGTACGCATTGCGGCAAGATACGGAAGCTTGGATACGCTTGAAGAGGGATATGGCATCAACCTGATTCCACTTGCTACCTTTGCCCTTGATACCTATAAGGATGTGAACTGTGATGCCTTTGCCATCAAGTACAATACAGATTACAATACAAAGGATTTAAGCCTTGATATGAAGATTCACAAGGCGATTTCCGTAATCCAGTTTAAGCTGGAGGGACAGGTGATCAAGAAGCATCCTGAATTTGAAATGGATGACAGACTTCTTCTTGACAAGATTGATTACGAAAAGAAAACCGTTTTTGCATATGGCAAGGAATATGCGATGCTGGATACGGAATTCCCCACTGTTGACCCCAACGATCCCTACAATCTGACTCCTGATGAGGAGCAGGTGATGGCGAGAATCCAGCAGGCATTTTTAAAATGTGAAAAGCTTCAAAGACACGTCAGATTCCTGTATTCGAATGGTGGACTTTATAAGATCCATAATTCCAATCTCCTTTATCATGGCTGTGTGCCGCTTGATGAGGAAGGGAATTTTAAGGCGGTTAATGTGGACGGCAAAAAATACAGAGGAAGAGAGCTGTATGATGTGCTGGACAATTATGCAAGAAAAGGTTATTATGCCAAGAATGATCCTGCCGGAATGAGAAAAGCCCAGGATTATATCTGGTATATCTGGGCGGGACCTAACTCACCGGTATTTGGTAAGGATAAGATGACTACCTTTGAACGGTATTTTATTGCAGATAAGGAGACTCATAAAGAAACCAAAAACAGTTATTACTCGCTGCTGGACAACGAAGAAGTTTTAAACCGGATTCTGGAGGAATTTGGTCTGGATACCAAGAAATCACACATTATCAACGGTCATGTACCGGTGGAACTGAAAAAGGGAGAGACGCCGATCAAGTGTGAAGGAAAGCTTCTTATTATCGATGGGGGGTTTTCCAAGGCATATCAGAGCAAAACCGGTATAGCAGGATATACATTGGTGGCTAATTCCCACGGCGTCCGTCTGGTAGCGCATGAACCCTTTGAATCCATGGAGGCAGCAATTCAGCAGGAATCAGATATCTTTTCGGATTCAACGATTGTTGAAAACGCTCCTGTGAGAATCCGGGTTGCAGATACGGATATCGGAACGGAAATCAAGGAGAGCATTAAGCAGCTGGAACTCCTTTTGCAGGCGTACAGAGACGGTACAATTATTGAAAAATAACAGGAAAGAAAAGAACAAGGAGGTCAGGCCTTAATGCCTTGCCTCCTTGCTTTGGTTTTGCGCATAAGCGGATCTCTTACTTTTTCGGTGTAGGGGAAGCTTTTGCGGTTGTACCATTTGCATTGTTATGGGTTGTACCGTTTGCTGTGTCATTTGCGGAATTATTTGCCGTATTTTGGTTTCCGTCACCGATTACATCATCTGTGATATCAGAAACCCCATTAGCAATATCATCTACCACATCTCCTACAGCGTTGCCGGCATCATCCAGAACAGAACCGCCTTCATTGTTGGTGCCGTTGTTAGTGCCGTTTACAGTACCGTTTTCTGTGCCGATTCCATTATCATTTCCTGTGAGGGAATCAGTAGTGCCGTTGCCGACAGTATTTGCGTTGTCATTTACAAGATTGTCATTTCCAACACCATTTGTGTCATTTGTTGCGGTACCGTTATCGGTAGTTGTGTTGGTATCGGAAGCCCCGGCCATGTCGTTTGCATTATTCTTTTTGTTCGTTCCACAGGCAGTAAGAATGCAAATCATCATCAGGACAAGAGATACCGAAATCAGTTTTCTCATTTTCTTCATAATGACCTCCTTATATAAGAACTGCATTTTGTCAGTTCTGTTGCTAGTATGCGCAGAGCTTTTAAAAATATGCGGAAGTCTTAAAACATTTTTTTAACAAATTTTGATTGGTAAATAAAAATATGCTATACTGGAAAAAATGAATCTTATGGGGTAAAATCAATGAAATTCAGACCTTGTATTGATATACATAATGGAAAGGTAAAGCAAATTGTAGGCGGAAGCCTGAAGGATCAAAACAATCAGGCAGCAGAAAATTTTGTATCGGAACAGACAGCTGACTTTTTTGCTGAGCTTTATCGAGGCAGAGGACTGTACGGCGGACATGTGATTTTGCTGAATCCTGAGGGAAGCGAGTATTATCAGCAAACAAAACAGCAGGCACTTTCGGCACTTTCGGCATTTTCCGGCGGATTACAGGCAGGCGGCGGCATGAATCCCTATAATGCAGAGGAATTTTTAAAAGCAGGCGCCTCCCATGTGATTGTTACCTCCTATGTATTCAAAGACGGGCAGCTGCACAAGGACAGACTCAGACAGATGTGTCGTGCCGTTTCAAAAGAAAAGCTGGTTCTGGATCTAAGCTGTCGCAAGAAGGACAAGGACTATTATATTGTGACCGACAGATGGCAGAACTATACGAGTGTTCCTTTGAATAAGGAGACGATTGAGGAACTTTCGGATTTCTGCGATGAATTTCTGATTCATGCGGTTGATGTGGAGGGAAAGGCAGACGGCATTGAGGAGGAACTGGTGGCATTGCTTGGGAGAGAATGTCAGATCAAGGCAACCTACGCAGGCGGTGTACACAACTTTGAAGATCTTGAAAAATTAAAGGTCCTGGGACAGGGCAGGATTGATGTTACAATCGGAAGTGCGCTGGATCTGTTTGGCGGTCAGATGGCACTTGATGAGGTGCTGGCATTTGTCAGTGAATGTCTGTAAAGTTTGTTTTGGGGAGGTACCGGGTTGTGAGTTCATTATTTCCGTATATTTTGTTTACGTGTTTTCTTGTGGCAGTCGCTTTATCAATCAGGCAGTGTAAAAAAGAAGCTTTGAAATATCCCGAGAATTGTCTGTTCTTATTACTCTGTATTTGCAGTGCAATCTGGAGCGCGGGCTTTTGGGGGATTAATATCCAGCGGGAGCCTGAGAACGCGTATATTTTCCGTGCAATCGGAATGCTGGGCGTGTTTTTTTACCTGATTATCGCGCAGCTGTTTGTCTGCTATCTGTCGGGAACACTGAAGGCATACTTTTATCCGATTGGTGTCATTTCTCTGGTGGGTTTCATCATTTATTTCTTTATTATCCAAAGGGAGCAAGCTACCTACGAGCTGTATACAATTGGCATGTCCTATCGGCTCAATCATGGCTTTTGGAGTTATGCCTATATCGTTTTCTGTATTGCTGTAGCCTTTAATATACTGGTAAGTATTATTTATATGTTCTATCACGTAAACCGAAAGCGCATGCGTGTGCTGGCGGGAAAACTGATGCTGATGGAGTGTATCATTATTCTTGGAATGATAATTGATATTTTGATGCCTATGTTTGGAGGTCCGGCTGTTTTCGGCAGTACCATCGGGCAATGCGTGGGAATTCTGGTAACTTATCGGACGATTACTTTTATTAATCGTTCCCGCATAACGGTTGACAATATGTCGTCCTATGTTTATTCCTCGCTCACCACTCCGGTTTTTGTCTTTGACGAGAATTATAAGCTTCAACTATTGAATGATGTAGCCGGGGAATTTATCGGTGTGCAAGAGAGCGACATCGGAAATGCCAGTATAGCCTCGCTGTTTTCCGCCCAGGTGGATGAGATTTCTTTCCTGAACAGCGGGCAGAAAAATATGGATGTAATCTGTAATAATAATCAGGTACACTGCAATGTTTCCATCAGCAAAATTTTTGATGATTACTATGATGTGATTGGCTATATTGTTGTCGTGACAGATTTATCGGAGCGTTATGAATACACAGCAAGAATGGAGCAGGCAATCAAGGAAGCAAAGAGTGCCAGCCAGGCAAAGACAACCTTCCTTGCCAATATGTCCCATGAAATCAGAACTCCCATGAATGCCGTCATCGGTTTTGCGGAGCTGGCCCTGAAGAAGGAACTCAGCAAGGAGGTCAGAGATTGTGTAGAGGGCATCCGTCTTGCTTCGCGTAACCTCCTTGCAATTATCAATGACATCCTCGATATTACTAAGATTGAATCAGGGAAAATGGAAATCATTCCTGCCAATTACTATATTGCGGATCTTTTGGATGATGTTTCTCTCATTATTTTCCAGCAAGCGAAAAAGAAGGGGCTTGATTTTGTGATGAAAGCGGATGAGCAGGTCCCCACTCAGCTATACGGGGATAAAGTGCGGCTGCGCGGCGTTTTAATCAATATCCTGAATAATGCGGTTAAATACACGAAGGAAGGAACCGTTTCCTTTGAGGTGAAGGTTTTGCCCCAGACTGCAGATACTGTGTTACTTTCCTTCATCATCAGCGATACCGGTATCGGTATTCGCCCGGAGGATCAAAAGGTTCTGTTCCAGAGCTTTTCCCGCTTTGATCAAAAGCTTCACTACGGTGTTGAGGGATCCGGTCTTGGACTTGCGATAGCAAATGGCTATATTACACTGATGGGCGGAAAGATCATAGTAGACAGCGTTTATGGGAAAGGGTCTGTCTTTACTGTAAATGTTGAGCAGAAGATCATTGACGCTACGCCCTTGAAACGTCAGTTTACGATTGATAGAACCAAGGAAGATGCACCTGAGCCGTGTCAGCTTACGATTCATGACACACGTGTACTGGTGGTGGATGATAACCATATCAATCTGCTTGTGATCAAGGGTCTTATGGAATCCTACGGCCTTTCTGTTGACACAGCTCCCGGCGGTGCTGAGGCCATTGAACGATGCAGGGAGACACACTATCAACTTGTTTTCATGGATCAGATGATGCCTGAAATGAATGGAATAGAAGCAATGCAGCGGATTCGGGAGATAGATCCTTATTATGCAACCGGCGGAGAGGGTAAGATCATTGTGCTGACAGCGGATGCCATCCGTGGTGCCAGAGAGACTCTCTTGAAAAAGGGATTTGACGAATACCTCGGGAAGCCAATGAATCTGCGGCAACTTGAACGACTGCTGGTTTTGTATCTTCCCTCCGATAAAATTTCGATTTCCACACGATTCCCGAAGGAGGAAGATCACAATAAGCTAACAGAAGGCTCGGGAAAAATGGATATTGACTATTTGCATAAAAATCTGCCAAGCTTTGATATTGCTTTGGGACTGAGGAATTGCGGAGGAGAGATATCTGATTACCTGGAAATCCTGAAAATAAACTATGAATACGGAAACAAAAGCCTGGATGAGCTTGAGACATTATTGACAAAGAAGGATTACGAAAATTACACGATCAAGATTCATTCCATGAAGAGTACCACCAAAAACATGGGTGCAATGAGTGTGTCTGACATGGCTCGTAAGCAGGAGGAAGCAGGACGCGCCGGTGAATATGATCACCTTGGATTGGATTTTGCAGCCTTTCGGGCAAAATATGAGAGCCTGCTTCGTGAAATAGAAGAGGTACTTCGCCACTATCATTTGATTGAGGAACAGGCAAATTCTCCGGACAGTATGGAGCTTGACAGGAAAGTTCTTGATGATATTCTGACTAATATCCAAATGCATGTGGATGCCTTTGACTTTGATGCTGTGTTTGAAATTTTGAAAAACAGAAAGCAGTACAGATTGCCACAGGAGTACGAGGAGCTGTTTGATAAACTGGAAGCGGCGATGGAGGAGCTGGATGTGGATACCGTGCGAAGCCTCGTCAGGAGTGCGCTCGCAGAAGAGCCATAATAACAAAAAAGTGCTGCCACACATTTGTGTGACAGCGCTGTTTTCTTAATCTCATAAAACAATACTGCAAATTCCAAATACAACGATTTATATTAAGAAAAGGCACATCGTGTTACTGATTAATGCGTTATATTCAGTCGGGCTGAATTATAACTTTGTTACGTTTACGGCCTGAGGTCCTTTTTCACCATTTACTACGTCGAACTCTACAGAAGCGCCTTCTTCAAGAGACTTGAAGCCTTCCATGTTAAGTCCTGAATAGTGTACGAATACATCGTTTCCTGATTCATCAGAGATGAAACCGTATCCCTTTTGGTTGTTGAACCACTTTACTGTACCTTTGTTCATTGTAGATACCTCCAAAAATAAATAAATAGTAGCAATGCTACTGAATTTGTAACACATTCAGAATAGCACAGTCCCTACTAAAAGTAAAGAAAATTTTCTGGCAGTTTTGCTGAAAGTACTGTATATGCTTGTTTTTTTAAAACGGTTATGATATTCTTACAGATGATTTGCAGGTGACAGGACAGCTGTGAATATCAGGCTTAAAGGATTATTTCGGCGCTATTTTTGAGGAGACAGAATGAAAAAGGTAAAAGCAGTTTTAAGCGAGATTTTTATTGAAGGGCTGAGCGGAATGGCGTCAGGTCTGTTTGCTACGCTGATTATCGGGACGATCATCCAGCAGGTAGGGAACCTGATTCCCGGTGCTGTTGGTACCTATATTTATATGATGGGGAAAATGGCGGCGGCAGTGACCGGTGCCGGAATCGGGTGCGGAACTGCCATAAAGCTGAAGGGTAGTCCGCTGGTGATCCTTTCAGTAGCGACCGCCGGTATGACAGGTGCTTTTGCAAGTAAGATTATAGCAGGAACCGTGCTTACGGAGGGAACCATTGCCCTGGCAGGACCGGGAGAACCGCTCGGTGCATTTATTGCTGCTATGGTTGGGATTTATGTGGGACGTCTTGTATCCGGTAAGACAAAGGTAGATATTTTGGTAACACCCTTTGCCTGCATTGTATCCGGTTCGGCAGTGGGATTGATCCTCGGACCTCCCATTTCTGCATTCATGATCTGGCTGGGAGGTCTGATTAATTGGGGAACGGTACAGGCTCCTTTCCTGATGGGAATTGTGGTGTCAGTATTAATGGGAATGATTCTTACCCTTCCGATCAGCTCGGCGGCACTTGGTATTATTCTGGGTCTTAACGGCATTGCAGCCGGTGCGGCTACCGTGGGCTGCTGTGCAAACATGATAGGCTTTGCGGTTGCCTCCTATCGTGAAAACAAGATAAACGGTCTGTTGGCGCAGGGGCTCGGGACCAGCATGCTCCAGATTGGTAATATCGTGAAAAAGCCTGTAATATGGCTCCCTGCAATCATCACAAGTGCAATATTGGGCCCCGTATCCACCATGCTGGTACATATGACCAATAATGCCACCGGCTCAGGTATGGGAACAGCTGGACTGGTTGGCCAGATTAACACCTATCAGACTATGGTAGAGCAGGGAAGCGCTCCGGTGGTTGTTCTTCTTGAAATTGCAGTGATGCATTTCATTCTTCCGGCAGCTCTCTCCTTAGGAATCTCGGAACTTATGCGAAAGAAAGGCTTGATTAAGGACGGAGACATGAAGCTTTCCGTTTAAGCATCGGGACCTTTTCTATGCAATTTCCATACAGATTACGGCGCATACGATAGATAAAGTTGTGCTATTTCGCCACTTGTGCTAAAATGGAAGCAATTGACCGGAGGTGACAAATAGAATGGAACAACAGTCAAAGAGAAAAAACAAGTACGCTCTGCTGCTGGTGACGCAGAAGGAAGAGGGTACCATGAAACAGTATTCGATCAGTCCGGCGCTTGTAGAGGTGCTGGCAGCAATCCTTTTTCTGCTGGTCGTAGGAGTTATCTGTAAGTTTGTTTATGATTCGATTACGTTAAAGGACGCAAGAAAAGAAATTGTAGATCAGATCGTTACAATTAATAATCTGACAGATGAAAATGAAGCACTAACCGTGGAGAATGCTACACTTACCAGTAAAATTACCGTCTTAAGTGAGACAGTCAGCAAGAAAGCGGCTACAGAGGATGCCATATCACAGGAAACTGTAGAAAATGCATTGCCTAAGGGATTTCCTTTAAGCGGCTCAGCTACGATGAAGGAAGCGGAGGAAGGCGATCCGATGCTGATTTTCTCAGCATCGCAAGGAATCAATGTGATTACAACCGGAACAGGAGTTGTAGTCAGTGTAGGTGCTGATGAAACATACGGAACCAAGGTGATTGTTGACCATGGAAACGGATACCAGTCTGTTTACCGGAATAACGGAGCAGCCCTTGTGAAGGGTGGTGAAGAACTGGGGAAAGGCTATATTTTATTTACGGTAGGAGAAGAAAACCAGGAACTCGGTTACCAGATCATGAAGGATGAGGAATATATTGATCCGATGCAGCTGATAGATATAAACGGATAATCCAAATGGATTATCCGTTTTCTTTTATCCTTTCGAATACTAAATCATAACCATCATTTCCATAGTTTAAAGAACGGTTTACACGACTGATGGTTGCTGTGGAAGCACCGGTCTTTTCTGCAATTTCAAGGTAAGTCTTGTGATCTCTCAGCATAGAAGCTACTTCATATCTCTGGGATAAAGACAGAAGCTCATTGACAGTACATAGGTCCTCAAAGAATCCGTAGCATTCTTCTTTACTCTCAAGGCAGAGAATTGCCTCGAAAAGATGGTCAACGGCGGCTGTCTGTATTTTTTTATTCATATGGAAAACCTCCCCGACAATATATTCATACAGTAGAATTTTACCATATTAAAGTTTTAAAGTAAAGAGAGAAACTAATAAATAAGAGTGCTTGTCATGTAGTTTTAAATACTATATAATAGATTCGTGAGGTGGTACGGAATGACAATAGACAGAGAAGATTTAATCAACAGCATTATGGCAAGCCTGGGACGTATGCAGCACATTAAGCTTGAGGATATCCCGAACATTGATCTTTATATGGATCAGGTGACAACTTTTATGGAGAGGAAGCTGAAGAACACGACCAGGTATCCGGATGAGGATAAGATCCTGACGAAGACCATGATCAATAATTATGCCAAAAATGATCTTCTCCCTCCGCCCGTTAAGAAGAAATACAGTAAAGAGCATATGCTGTTATTGATCTTCATTTACTACTATAAAGGGATTCTTTCCATCAATGATATTCAGACATTGCTTAAGCCCATTACCGAAAAATATTTTCAGACGGTCGGAGAACTGAATCTTGGTACGATCTATGAGGAGGTATTCAGCTTAGAGGAGGAAGAGGTTGCCAGTCTCAAGGAAGACATCATGAAAAAGTTTGAGATCACCCAGGAGACCTTCAAGAATGCACCGGAGGAGGATCAGGAGATTCTTCAATTGTTTTCCTTTATTTGCATGCTTAGTTATGATGTCTATGTAAAAAAGCTTTTGATTGAAAAGATGGTGGACAACTTTGGAACAGCCGTAGCCGGTGAAGGTAAAGCTGATAGGAACGGTACAAAGGAAAAGAAATAAAAGCAACCCACAGACTTTGATCTGCTTCGTGTGAAACAGGTAGAGCCTGTGGGTTTTTATTTTGATATCTTTTACTTTTGCGCAAAGAATGCAGTCATGAACACAACAGGAGAATTCCAGTAAATGGTGATTTCGTTCGTGGAGTAGCTTCCCACGTCATCAACATAGCATTTCATGGGAGGAGTTCCTGCCGGGATTTTTTCCATGGCAGCCGGATCGCAGGGCGCTTTGTAAGGACCACCGCTTACCCATCCGGGCATCGGAAGTTCAATTCCATCAGCATGGGTAGGTCTGTTATGCGGGTTTTTAAATGCATTTTCTCCAAAGCCGGTTACATAGCTGATATCCATAGCGTTTAAGCCAAGCAGATAATGAAGCTGGCTTAAGGCAGCTTCCCGGTAGGAAGCAGCTTGTTCCTGATCAGCAAGAAGGCTGGCAAGAACCAGGAGCATACCGCGGTTTGCAACTACCATGTTGCTTCCCCAGACAAAGTCTTCCGGCTTCATAGCAAGCTGATAGGCAGAAGCAGCTTGAAGGGAACAAAGCCTGTCGGCCTCTGTAAACAATAGCTTCCTGTATTCCGGCTCCAGTTCCCGTGCACTGTGAGAAGGATCAAACAGGATGGCGAGGGTGGCAAGCCCGGACACATCTGTCCAGCCGAAATCAGTTTTACCCATAGGCATCGCAGAATACTCTTTTAGCTTATTCAGATAGACGGCAGAGTTACTCGTGTCAGTGCGAAGAAGCTCAGCACTTGCCCAGAGCCGTTCATCCAGATCACATTCATCATCATATTCCCCGGTGTTACTTCCGGCAGGATTATGGAAGCCCACGTAAGGGTTGGATTCCAGCCAGCTCCAAGCCTTCTTTGCAGCGGCAAGCGCCTTTTCGGAAAACTCCGGGCGGAAGGGCGCATACACGCGGGATGCCAGAGCCATTATTGCGGCGAAATCCGCTGTTGCCATGGAGGAGACTGGGAAAATCATAAATTGCATCAGGTCATCCTCAGGCATGACAAAGTCTGCGTGGGAGAAGGAAGTAAGCTTATGATAAGCACCTCCGTCGGGAGCCTGCATTTTTAAGAGCCAGGTAAGCTCATAGAAGCATTCATTTAAAATATCGGGCATATCATTGTCGCTTTCGGGAATGTTCAAATTCATTTGAAGCTGCCCGGGAAAAAGTTCATATGCATACAAAAGGTGTGCAAGCGCAACGGCTGCCGGAGAGGTATATCTTCCATAGTCACCGGCATCATGCCATCCACCGGTCATATCAAACTGCCGGGGAGATGGCGTTTTGTTTATATAGTCCTCAAGGAAAACGGAAGGGGCGGTGTGGCATGCCTTGTGGGTATAGACCCCGGCATACTTTGCGGATAATTCACAGCCGCACCTCTGATAATAAAAGGCCTTCATGACTGCACTCTTTAGGGCATCGTATACATTCTCTTCAATTCGAAAGGTAAGAGATTTTTCACCGTTCCCGGCAAGAATATAGTAAGTGCCGGGTGAAACAGCAGCGGAAAAATCAATCTGATAGACCTGTTCGCCGGAGCAGTCATCAATTCCCATTGCTTTGGTTGTTCCGTCAAGTACACTGCTTTGTGTCTGCGCATTAATCAGCTGAAAATTGCAGGGAAAGGTTGAAACCGCAACCTTTTTGGCTTTTGGAAGGTAGCCCACCTGATCTACATAAATCCCCATATAAAACCTCCATAAAAAATAATCTACTATTTTATTATCATACAATGCGGAAGGTGAGTTGACAATCCTGTAATTTGCCGGAAAACACTTTTTGGGCAACAGCTATGGACAAGAGCGGAATTTGCGAGTATGCTGATTGAGACTTTAATGTGGAGATGAATGTTATGTGGTGGATATTTCTGGTTTTATTCTATGGAATCCTGAAGGGAGTCAGGGAAATTGTTAAGAAAAAAGCGCTTCAGAAAAGTACGGTTATGGAGGTACTGTTTTTTTACACGTTTCTTGCCTTCCTGTTTGTGCTTCCACAGGCTAAGGATGCCGGCGGATTGGAACCGAAATACTACTTTTATATCGGATTGAAATCCTTTGTGATCTTTCTCGCATGGATTTGCAGCTTTAAGGCAATCAGCAAAATGCCGATCAGCTTATACGGTGTGCTGGATCTGTCAAGAGTTTTATTTGCAACACTTCTGGGAGTCTGGGTCCTTCATGAGACCTTAAGCGGGGGAGGAATCGCAGGACTGCTGCTTGTTTCAGCAGGTCTTTTGATGCTGAAGTTTAAGCCTGGTGTTGCCGGCAAGGAAAAGGAAACAATTCAGCCTGTCTATGTGTTTTTTGCCTTTACCTCCTGTATGTTGAATGCGTTGTCGGGACTGATGGACAAGCTTCTGATGAAAAATATGAACAGCTCCCAGTTACAATTCTGGTATATGCTTTTTCTTTTGCTTTGCTATGCGGCTTATCTGTTAGTGACCGGAACCAAAATCAGAAGATCCGTATGGAAGAACGGCTGGATCTGGCTGCTTGCGATCCTGTTCGTGATGGCAGATAAAGCACTGTTTATTGCAAATGGTATGGAGCAGAGCAGGATCACAGTGATGACATTGCTTAAGCAGAGCGGCTGTATTGTCACGATCCTTGCAGGGAAATTTATTTTTAAGGAAAAAAATATCGGCTATAAGCTTCTTTGTGCGGCGGTGATTGTTGCAGGGATCATGGTTGGAGTTATGTAAACCATAAAATCTTTTTAAAAAATTTTGTATTTTTTGAAGATAAATGAGAAGAGGGTCCGTTATAGTAATTGAAAAGTGAGAACGGAAAGCGGGGTGGATAAGATCAGTACGATAGAAAAAACAGCAGTCTGTACGGAAAAAAGACTGGCTGAAATGATTGACAGCTATGACAAGCTGGTCTTTTCCATCTGCTATAAGCTGACCGGAGATTACTTTGCAGCTGAGGATCTTGCGCAGGAAACCTTTTTATCCGCTTATCAGCGGTACGAGACCTTCGATGGCGAAAATGAAAAAGCATGGCTTTGCCGGATTGCCACTAATAAGAGCATTGATTATCTGCGAAGTGCCAGCCGCAGAAATGTGCCTACAGAGGACAGCTTTTTTGAAACCGCGGTAGAAAAGCGTGGCTCACCGGAGGAAATCTGCATGGAAGAGGAGATTAAGAACCGATTGAAGACATGCTGTGACAGTTTAAAACCACCCTATAACGAAGTGGCGAAAGCCTATTACCTTTATGAGGAGAGTCCTAAGGAGATTGCACTCCGGCTGGGACAGAATGTAAAGACAATCCAGACACAGATTTACAGGGCAAGGGAAATGCTGAAAAAGAGTTACGGAAAGGAGGAACCGGTATGAGAGAATATCCCACAGACGAGGAACTGGAGCGATTGATCGCGCAGCTGGAACAACAGGAGTTGTATGCGCCAAAGCATATGAAAGAGCAGATTTTGAGTCAGGTGTTTCCAAAACAAACGGATAAGACGCCGGCAAAATCCGGGAGTACTCAAAAGCCGATTGCTCTATTTACGTACCGTCTTAAGATTATAGCCGGAATGGCGGCAGCCCTGATGATGCTGGCTGTGATTCCAATGCAGAATGGGAATCTTCTTCCGCTGAATGCAGTGGAAGAACTGCAGACAAAGCAGCAGGAACGAAAGGATGAGAAGGGAATTAATTTGAATGCGTTCCTCAATGAAAGCATGAGAAAAGTGAACCGCAAAATGAATACATGGCTGGTAAAAGAAAATGACCGGCAGATAGAGAATCTGCCTGAAGAAAATGATGGAGGATATCAGGATGAAAACTAAGAAAAAAAATCGCTTTTTAACTTTTTGTTTTTCAATGCTGCCGGGCGCAGCTGAAATGTATATGGGCTTTATGAAAACGGGTGTAAGCCTGATGAGCTTGTTTATGCTGGTGATCATGGTGGCAATCTGGATGAATCAGGGTGTCATTAATGTAGTTGGTGTTGTGATCTGGTTCTATGGATTTTTCCATGCCAATCATTTGGCAGGACTTGCGGATGAGGATTTTGCCCAGGTGAAGGACGAATATCTTTTCGGCATGGACAGTATTCCGGGAGTGGAGTCCGTTGTGAAAAAGTATCATAAGTGGATCGCGGCAATCTTGATCTTTTTGGGAGCAAGTCTGCTCTGGAATTCTGCGGCAGATGTGATGGCAGATATGGGGGTTGATCTGGTTGCACAGATCATGTGGAGAATAGGCGACTATGTTCCGAGTCTGGTGATCGGTGTGGCAATCGTGGTTGCAGGCATTAAGCTGATCGGAGGCAAAGAAGCTTCCCTTGCCGGAGAACAGAAGCTTTTGGAAGAAAAGGAGCAGGGAGAGAACCGGAGCAACAGTCAGGAGGGAGAATAATGGGAAAACAGACGATTCGCATCCGCAGAGTCGGTTCCATCACTTTTGGCATGGTGTTGGTCACAACAGGAATTTTGTTTCTGACGGAAACCTTTCTGCCAAATCTGGATTATCGGTTTGTGTTTCGCTTCTGGCCGATCATTCTGATTCTGCTTGGAATTGAAGTCCTAATGTCTACCAGACAGAAAAGCTGGGAAATTCTTGATGAGACCGGAAAAGTTGTGGAGCAGAATAAAGTGATCTATGATGTTCCTGCAATCGTGCTCACCATGTTTCTCATCGGCTTTTCTCTGGTCATGGGAATGGTAAACTGGGCAGTTTATCATTCGGGCGGTACATTAATATTCTGACGATCATAAAAAATGTGCACCGAAATGGTGCACATTTTTTGTGGGTTATTTGTTGTTTTCGATTGCCTTCTTTGCAAAGTCCGTAGTTACGAGATCTGCGTAAGGGACACGAGCCGGAAGCTCCCCGGCTTCTTCAAGAATATTCTGCAGGAGTGTGAAGGCATCTTCTTCAAAGATCAGATCGGTTTTCCAGGTGTCCTGTTCATGATAGCGGGTGATGATGGCAGTGAGCGTAGCAGAGTCGGTTTCGGCAAACTGCGGCCCGATGACTGATGCAATTTCTTCAGGTGTGTGGGTGGCAACATAGTCCATGCCTCTTTGCAGGGCATTGGTAAATGCCTGGATTAGCTCGGGATTTGCATCGATGTAGCTCCTTTTGGCACTGAATGCCGTGTAGGGTACATAGCCGGATTCCTCGCCCAGGGAAGCAACCACATAGCCGTCGCCCTTCTTCTCCAGGGAAGTGGCATGCGGTTCAAACTCAACGGAAAAATCTCCCTGTCCGCCTGAAAAAGCGGCTGCAGTGGAACCAAAATCGATACTCTGATCGATGGTTAGGTCAGTTTCGGGCTCAATTCCATTTTTCTTTAAGATAAATTCAAATACCATTTCCGGCATACCACCTGCACGGCCGCCTAGGACCGTGGAACCTTTCAGCATATCCCAACTGAAATCATCAATGGGCTTTCTGGATACGAGAAAGTTGCCGGCGCGCTGTGTCAGCTGTGCAAAGTTTACGACATAATCATCCGTGTTCCCCGCATAAGTATAAATAGTGGACTCGCTGCCCATAAAGCCGATATCTGCTTCTCCGGTCAGAACCGCTGTCATGGTCTTATCTGCACCAAAGCCGGTGACCAGAGTCAAGTTGATGCCTTCGTCTTTAAAGTAGCCTTCCTCGATGGATACGTAAAGGGGGGCATAAAACACGGAATGTGCCACTTCATTCAGTGTGACTTCCCGAAGAGAGGAAGCAGAATTTCCCTCCTGTACAGAGACATTCTTTCCTCCGCATCCAAGTAAGGATACGGCAGTCAGCAGGGCGGTAAGTAGAAACGTTACTGTTTTTTTCATAATATCCTCCATTTGATAAATTGACCGGTACGTGAGCGTGCCGGCAGCTGATGGTATTATTTTATGAAAAATATGGGAAAAAGTCGCTTGTCCGTATTACTGTTTTTATAGACAACACATGACAAAATAAGCTATAATATTTTAAGTGGGAATTGTCCCGGGAAAATAAGGAGGATAATAATATGGGTTTGATTAAAGCAGTTACCAGTGCCGTCGGCGGCGTCATTGCAGATCAGTGGGAAGAGTACTTTTATTGCGATTCTTTAGAGGCTGACGTTCTGGTTACCAAAGGAAAAAAGCGTACCAGCAAAAGAAGCGGTGGAAATAACAACGGAGAAGATAACATTATTTCCAATGGTTCCATCATCGCTGTGAATGAAGGACAGTGCATGATTATTGTGGATCAGGGTAAAGTAGTGGAATTCTGTGCGGAAGCCGGTGAATTTAAATATGACACTTCTTCAGAACCCAGCTTGTTCTGCGGTAATTTGGGAGACAACATTAAGAGAACCTTTGCAACCATCGGCAAGCGTTTTACCTTTGGTGGTGATACTGCAAAGGATCAGAGAGTTTACTTTTTCAATACCAAGGAGATTATGGGAAATAAATACGGAACAGCCAATCCGGTTCCCTTCCGTGTGGTAGATGAGAACATAGGTCTTGACATTGATATCTCCATCAGGTGCAACGGAGAATATTCCTATAAGATTACAGATCCCCTTCTGTTCTATACCAACGTTTGCGGTAATGTGACAGAGGATTATGAGAGAAGTGAAATTGACAGTCAGTTGAAAACAGAACTGATGACAGCACTTCAGCCTGCTTTTGCTAAGATATCGGCAATGGGCATCCGCTACAGTGCTGTTCCGGCACATACTATGGAGTTGGCGGATGCTTTGAACGAAGTACTTTCCGAAAAGTGGGCAGGACTTCGCGGTATCGAGATCGTTTCCTTCGGTATCAATGCCATGAAGGCATCCGAGGAAGACGAGGCAATGATCAAGGAACTGCAAAGAAGTGCAGTGCTGCGTAATCCCAACATGGCAGCAGCAACACTGGTTGGTGCTCAGGCAGAGGCTATGAAGGCAGCAGCTTCCAACACTTCTACAGGCCCTATGATGGCATTTGCAGGAATGAATATGGCAACCCAGGCAGGCGGCATGAATGCTCAGCAGCTGTTCCAGATGGGAGCAGCACAGCAGGCAGCACAGCCGGCTCCGGCACCTGCATCTGCGCCTCAGGCGGCTCCTGCAGCGGGCGGCTGGACCTGTGCCTGCGGAAAGAGCGGTAACACCGGTAAGTTCTGCTCCGAGTGCGGTGCACCACAGCCGACTGAGAATGGCTGGACCTGTGCCTGCGGAGCTGTAAACAAAGGAAAGTTCTGTTCGGAATGCGGAGCAAAGAAGCCGGCAGGCGCCCCTTTGTATAAATGTGACAAATGTGGATGGGAGCCGGAGGATCCGAAGAATCCGCCCAAGTTCTGTCCTGAATGCGGAGATCCCTTTGACGACAGTGATATTCAGTAAGCAGAATGTTACGGAGGAAAAGGAATGAGTGGATTTGATACAGATTTGGATGCCAAGACGGCATCTACGATGGAAGAAACGGACAAAAAATGCCCGAGTTGTGGCGGGGTCATGGATTTTGACCCCAAAACAGGTGGGTTAACCTGTCCTTATTGCGGCCATACAGAAAGCATTCCGGTAAATGAGGAGGAGCCCGGCACAGCCGAGGAACTTGATCTTGCCAGTGCGGATCATGTAGAGAACTGTAACTGGGGAGCAGAGAAGAAGACCGTTATCTGTAAGGCCTGCGGCGCGGAATCGGTGTATGATGCTTTAGAGATTTCTGCGGTATGTCCGTTCTGTGGCTCCAATCAGGTAATGGAAGCATCCGATCAGAAGACAATGGCACCGGGCGGAGTTGTACCTTTTCAGATTACAGACAAAAAGGCTTCGGAATTGTTCAAGGCCTGGATTAAGAGAAAGTGGTTTTGTCCCAAGCTGGCAAAGGAAAGTGCCAAGGCAAAGAATTTTAAGGGTGTTTATCTGCCCTATTGGACCTTCGATGCAAAGACGACATCAAAGTACAGCGGAGAATATGGTAAGGATAAGCGGGTAAAGGGATCTGACGGTGCGGAGCATACGGAAACCACCTGGTATCCGACCAAGGGACAATATGCGGAAGATTTTGATGATGAACTGATCTGCGCGACAACCAATCATAATCAGTCCATGCTGATGGGAATTGAGCCCTTCCGTACGGCGGAAAATAAGGCCTATAAGCCTGAGTATGTGGCCGGATTTGCGGCAGAACGCTATGCAGTCGGCGTCAAGGAAGCCTGGGAGATGGCTAAGAATGTGATTAAGGGAAAGCTGCGGGATAATATTTCCGGTAAGATCCGCAGGGAGAAGAATGCCGATCATGTGAGAAATCTCAAAGTGGAAACGGTTTTCAGCGGTTTGACCTATAAATATCTGCTTTTGCCGGTATGGATATCCAGCTATAAGTATAAGGACAAGGTATATCAGTTTATGGTAAACGGACAGACCGGAAAGGTGTCCGGCAAGACACCGATATCGATCCCGAAGGTGATCATTACCATAGCAGGTATTATTTTAATTATTGCACTGTTTGTATGGCTTAACTCTTAGACAATCGTGCAGAATGGATGACAGGAAGGACAATCAATTATGTATACAGCCATGGCGGGAATCATTATTATTCTGGTTCTGATGCTGGTCGTGATCGGCTGCGTTGCCTATGGTGTCTGGCGTATCAAGCATGCGGTCCGGAAATTTTCCCGGGATGCATTCGGTACATCAGATATCATGGAGGGACTCCGTCAGGTAGAGCAGGAATATGCCTCTACTCCCAAATCGGTTGCGGCGATGACCAGTCTGTATCTTCCCAAGATAAAAAAAGATTTTCCTGAATTCCAGTATGATGAAATGAAGGTCAGGGCTGAGAACGCCCTGACCTCTTATCTACTGGCAGTAACGGGAATGAATCCGGGACTTCTTAAGGAAGGAAATCAGGAGCTGCATGACAAACTGGAGATGCGCATCAGCATGCTGAAGGGAAACGGAACCAGAGAAAGATACGATAACATTAAGCTTCATCGGACGGAGATATCCGATTATAAGAAGAGAAACGGAAGATGCATCATTACCTTCCAGACCTCCCTTCAATACTATCATACCTTAAAGGATGAGAACGGAAAGCTGTTGGAGGGCCGGGAGGATATGCTGACTCAGTCTAAATACAATACCGATGTTATTTATATTCAGGACAGGGCACTGGTGGAAGAGGAACGGGATTTTGCACTTGGGCTTAATTGTCCGAACTGTGGAGCACCGGTTTCCGGAACCGGAAGCAAGGTGTGTGAATATTGCGGTACGCCCATTGTAGAGCTGAATCTCTATGCATGGAGTTTCAGCAATATTACAGAAGTACAATAAAGGGAGTTTTTTGGTTAATGAGTATTTATGATACCTTAAATGAACAGCAGAAAAAGGGTGTTTTTGCCACAGAGGGACCGGTTCTTCTGCTCGCGGGAGCAGGTTCGGGAAAGACGCGAGTGCTTACCCACAGAATTGCTTATCTGATTGATGAATTGGGAGTAAATGCCTGGAATATCATGGCAATTACGTTTACCAATAAGGCTGCCGGAGAGATGAAGGAACGTGTGGAAAACCTTGTGGGAATAGGATCCGACAGCATCTGGATCACCACGTTTCATTCAAGCTGTGTGAGAATCCTTAGGCGCTATGCTGACAGATTGGGGTATGATAATAATTTTACCATATACGATACGGATGACCAGAAATCGGTCATGAAGGAAATCTGTAAGCGACTTCAGATCGACACGAAAACGCTGAAGGAGAGAACCATTCTTGCTGCAATTTCCTCCGCTAAGGACGAGCTGATCTCACCTGAGGAATATGAGCTTAGCACGATGGGAGACTATCGCAAACAGAAGATCGCCATGGCATACCGGGAGTACCAGGCATCTCTGAAAAAGAGCAATGCTATGGATTTTGACGATCTGATTATGAAGACGGTTGAACTTTTTAAGGCTGATCGTGAGGTACTTGGAAGCTATCAGAGGCGTTTTAAGTATATTATGGTGGATGAGTATCAGGATACCAACACGGCACAGTTTGAACTGATAAGGCTTTTGGCGGATGACCATCACAATCTCTGTGTTGTGGGAGATGATGATCAGTCTATCTATAAGTTCCGGGGAGCAAACATCAGAAATATTCTGGATTTTGAATCGGTTTATCCGGAGGCAGAGGTGATCCGTCTTGAGCAGAATTACCGTTCTACCCAGAATGTACTGGATGCTGCAAATGCAGTGATCCGTAATAATAAAGGAAGAAAGAGCAAAACACTTTGGACGGACAAGGGTGAGGGAAGTCGCATTCACTTCCGCCAGTTTGATAATGCCTATGAGGAGGCAGAATTCATTGCAGGGGACGTGGCGCGCAAGAAGAGAGAGGCAATTGTGGATTATGGGGACTGCGCTGTGCTCTACCGGACGAATGCCCAGGCACGTCTGTTGGAGGAACAGTTTATCGGAAGCGGTATTCCTTATGATGTGGTTGGAGGAACCAATTTCTATGCCAGACGGGAAATCAAGGATCTGCTTGCCTATCTGAAGACCATTGACAATGGACGGGATGACCTGGCAGTAAAGCGTATTATCAATATTCCCAAGAGGGGGATTGGTGCTTCTACCATCGCCAAGGTACAGGACTACGCTGATCTACATGAAATCAGCTTTTATGACGCTTTGCGCCAGGCAGATGAGATTGCGGAGCTTGGAAGAAGTGCGGTTAAGCTGAAGCCCTTTGTGAATATGATCCAGGGCTTTCGAAGCAAGCTGGAGTATTACGGTCTGGAGGATTTGATTA
Source organism: Bacillota bacterium (assembly GCA_030526045.1). Taxonomy (GTDB): domain Bacteria; phylum Bacillota; class Clostridia; order Lachnospirales; family Lachnospiraceae; genus Suilimivivens. The sequence goes on from JAUNDN010000017.1 coordinate 38,192, forward strand.
AGGACATTATTGAGACTACAGGCTATGTGCAGGAGCTGGAGGCCGCTGACGAGGAGGATGCACAGAATCGAATTGAAAATATAGACGAATTGATCAGCAAGATTGTTTCCTTTGAGGAAACCCATGATCAGCCGACACTGGGAGAATTCCTTGAGGAGGTTGCACTGGTAGCGGATATCGATCATGTAGAAAACGGCAGTAACAGAGTCCTTTTGATGACGCTTCACAGTGCAAAGGGACTTGAATTTCCCCATGTATATCTGGCAGGAATGGAGGATGGTATTTTTCCCAGCTATATGACTATCGCATCGGATGATCCTGATGAAATTGAGGAGGAGAGGAGACTTGCCTATGTGGGAATTACCAGGGCAAAGGACGATCTGACCTTAACCTATGCGAGAATGCGGATGGTGCGCGGTGAGACGCAGATGAATGCGGTAAGCCGTTTTGTAAAGGAGATCCCGCAGGAGCTGATGGATAACAGGCCTCCTGTCTCCAAATTCCGGATAGAAGAGGAGCAGCCTTCCGTTTCAAGACCCAGGGCAATCCTGACGCCGAAGAGAACTGCCGCAGAAAACAAGCCCTTTATTGCAGGAGGAGGTTTAGGCGCCTTAAGTGCAGCTGGGATCAGCAAGGGGCTGGGGGCTGTTACGGGCGGTAAGCCGGATTATGATATCGGAGACCGTGTAAAGCATGTGAAGTATGGCGAGGGAACGGTCACGGATCTGGAACCGGGACCGAGGGATTATAAGGTTACGGTAGACTTTGACGATGCCGGGCAGAAGATTATGTATGCAGCGTTTGCAAAGCTGATCAAAATTTAAAAATTTGTAAAAGTTTCATTTTTTGGTAGTAAATTCAGAATATAAATGTTATATTATATAGCAAGAGGGAAATAATATATCAAAGGCTTAAGATGCGGAAATGCGAACAGGAAAGAAATACAAAAAGGGAGGCTTACAGATATGAATACTTGGAGCAAGGTTGAAGAATTAATGGATTTCGTGAAGACTCATGATATTAAGGACTTAAAGGATTATTGGAACCATAAAGAGGAAGAGAAGAAGAGAAACAATACCATTTTATGGATCTTTGCTGCAATCGGTGTGGTTGCTGCAGTAGCAGGTATTGCTTATGCCGTATATCGTTATATGACACCGGACTATCTGGAAGATTTCGATGATGATTTTGATGACGATTTTGAGGATGATTTCTTCGAGGATGAGGAGGATGAGCCGGAGGGCGACACAGAAGAAGCTGAGAAATCGGATGAGGCAGAAAAGCCGGAGGAGCCGACCGCTTAGGCAATAGGAAGGGTTTTCTTAATTTCAGAGAAGGAAGCTGCGGGATGTGCACAAGTGTACATCCCGATTTTATGTTTCAGGACAATAGGAGCAGTCAATATGAAAAAAGGACAGGTTTTAACGGGAATTGTAGAGCGGGTAGATTTCCCCAATAAAGGAATTGTGACGACAGAAGAAGGAAGCTGCACGGTGAAGAATGTACTGCCGGGGCAGAAGGTAACATTTGTGGTAAGCAAAAAGCGAAACGGAAGAGCAGAAGGCAGACTTCTTCAGGTTGAAGAGAATTCATCACTTGAGGCAGGCAGTCCATGCCCACATTTCGGGGATTGCGGTGGCTGTACCTATCTTTCCCTGCCCTACGAAGAGCAGTTAAAGATTAAGGAAGCACAGGTGTATAGACTTCTTGAACATGTACTTGCAGGGCAGGAGCAGGAGTGGTGCTTTGAGGGAATCAAGGGAAGTCCCAGGCAGCTCTTCTATCGCAACAAGATGGAATTCTCCTTTGGGGATGAATATAAGGATGGGCCGCTGGCTCTCGGAATGCATAAAAGAGGAAGCTTTTATGATATTGTAACCGTCAGCGAATGCCGGATTGTGGATGAAGATTACCGGAAAATACTTTCCTTTACCAGAGATTACTTTGACGGAACCGTTTTTTATCACAGACTGCGCCACGAGGGATACTTGCGCCACCTGCTTGTCCGTAAGGCAGTGAAAACCGGTGAAATTCTGATTGCCCTTGTCACGACCTCCCAGCTTGACGGCTTACAGGGGGAGGAAGCGGCAAGATTGGAGGAATGGAAGAATAAATTATTAAATCTGGATTTAATAGGAGGAATAACTGGCGTTCTTCATATCGTGAATGACTCCGTTGCAGACGTGGTACAGAGTGACCGCACCGATATCCTCTACGGGCAGGATTATTTCTACGAGGAGCTGTTGGGATTGAAATTCAAGATTTCCACGTTTTCCTTTTTTCAAACCAATTCCCTCGGCGCAGAGGTGCTCTATGAAACAGCGAGAGATTACATCGGTGACCTGAATGCGGACGGGGAAGCGAAGAAACCGGAGAAGGTGGTCTTTGATCTTTACAGTGGAACCGGAACCATCGCCCAGCTCATGGCACCTGCTGCAAAGAAGGTGATCGGGGTGGAAATCGTGGGGGAAGCGGTGGAGGCCGCCAGAAAAAACGCAGAGCTGAATGGTTTACATAACTGCGAATTTGTTGCAGGAGATGTGCTGAAGGTTCTGGATGAAATTGAAGAAAAGCCGGATCTGATTATCTTGGATCCGCCCAGGGACGGCATCCATCCAAAGGCACTGAAGAAGATCATTGGATATGGTATCGACAGACTTGTCTATATCTCCTGTAAGCCTACCAGTCTTGCAAGAGATCTGGAGGTTTTTCTGGAAAATGGATATGTGGTGGAGAAGGCTGTGGCGGTTGACCAGTTCCCATGGACGGCGAATGTAGAGACGGTATGCCTTTTGTCCAAACTTCATGAAGCAAAGCATCATGTGAATGTGACGGTGGATATGGATGAGATGGATCTGACCAGTGCGGAGAGTAAGGCTACGTATGAGGAGATTAAGAAATATGTAGCTGTGCAAAATGATGGAATGAAGGTGTCTAACCTTTATATTGCACAGGTAAAAGCTAAGTATGGAATCATAGAGCGTGAGAACTATAATTTGCCTAAGTTGGAAGATACAAAGCATCCACAGTGTCCAAAGGAGAAAGAGGATGCGATTGTGGGCGCATTAAAGTATTTTCAGATGATATAAAATAGAGATACTATTGATAATACATACCTCTATAATGTGAATTTTACAATTATTTGTTCTTGGTATGAAGGGAAGTGATATCAGTGCTGCATATTGCTATATGTGATGACGAAGAGAATGAAATAGAGTATTTGAAACATGCTGTAGAGGATTGGGCTAAGAAGGAAGACATCCTAACAAATATAGAAACATATGCATCTGCTGAAAGTTTCCTGTTTCAATACGAAGAGTGTAAAAATTATCAGATTTTGTTATTAGATGTGGAAATGAGTGGAATGTCAGGAATCGATTTAGCAAAGAAAATACGGCAGAATCAGGATAATGTTGAGATTATTTTTATAACATCACATTTTGAGTTTATTGGCGAAGGGTATGAAGTAGATGCCCTACATTATCTGGTTAAACCTGTGAAAATAAGTAAAATGGAAGAAGTTCTTTCGAAAGCAAAATGCAAGATAGAAGCAGGAGAACCATCGATTATCATTCATTACGAAGGTGAAGTTGTTAAGTTAAATGAGGAGGAAATCCTTTATTTGGAATCACTTTCCCACTATGTAGCCATATATACAAAGGATAAGGAATATAAGATAAAAGCAAATATTTCAACATTTGCACAGGAACTTAGTGAAGATTTTTATCAGACACATCGATCATACCTTGTATCATTAAAGCATATTATACGTATTTCGCGCGACAGTGTCATACTGGATAATGGGGGACAAGTGCCACTTGCAAGAGGAAAATATGATCAGATTAATCGGGCATATATTGAGCGTAATTAATTAGGAGTTCTTATGAGAAAGAAAACATATTTGAAACTTGCTGGGTATCAGACAGAGCAGGCAAAACAGCATCTAAATGAAGTGCGAAGTATCCATTCGGAAATGAGAGGATATAAACATGATTTTCACCATCATCTCCAAGCCTTAAAGGGACAATTAGAAGCAGGAGAGGTAGAACGTGCAATTGCCTATATAGAGGAATTAGATCATCAATTGATGAATGTTGATACACTTCTAAAAACAGGTAATGTATCCCTTGATGCGATATTGTCAGCTAAGATTGCGCAGGCAAAAGCAGAGAATATTGCAGTCGATGTGAAAGCAAATATACCGGATTCATTGACTATCACAGATGTGGAACTTAGCATTCTGGTTGGAAATTTATTAGACAATGCAATTGAATCCTGCATGCTTTCTTCTGGTAAGCGTTTTATTCGTATATATATGTCAATGAAAGGAAAGATGCTGTATTTTTCCATGCTCAATTCTGCCGGGATGAAGAAAAAGAAAATAGGAACATTATTTTCCTCTAATAAAGAGGGAATGCATGGATTTGGCCTTCATCGGGCAGAGACGATTATAGAAGAACATGGTGGCTGGTGCAAATATAATAGCGAGGATGGAGCATTTAGCTCCGAATTTTTAGTTCCTGCAATGGAATAACTGCAATTCGTGTACTGACAGATACAGTTGGTGCACGAATTTTACGTTGTAGGGTTAAGGAGATGTAGAATGGCAGAGAAGGAGGTGCATTATGCTAAAAAATATTTGGTACTGTATTAAGAAAACATCTGAATGGTACTTTGCCTTATTAGTGCTGTACATAATACTGACCCTTGTAAATGCTACAATCCCAATTCTGTCTGCATTTTTACCGAAGCTGGTAATTGAAAAGCTTACTTTAGGTAGTGATATTAAGGGATTGATAGGCACTATTATGGTATTTATGGGAAGTATTGCTGTGTTGACCGGAGTCAGCAAGTTTCTTACAAAATATCTATATTTTGAGAAGTTTAGTATTAACGTTCATTATCTGAAGCTTGTAGCAAACAAAGGGTTAACTACGGACTACATAAATCAGGAAAATGGAATATTTCGAAAGCTGCAAGAGGAAAGTTTCCTGTGCTGTAACGGACATTCACCCTTAACGCAAGTGTATGATGTACTACAAAGTCTCGGTACCAGTGTTTTGGGGATAGCTGTCTTTTCTGCAGTTCTTTATAAACTAAATGTAGCTGTAATACTATTTATTGTTGTGACCACTGCGGTTAGTTTCTATTTAAACAAAAGAGTTGTGAAATGGACAGACGAGCATAGCAAAGAAAGAATGAGTTATGTACAACGGCTTAATTACATTAATGCGATTTCCGGCGACGCGCGTTCTGCAAAGGATATCCGGCTTTATCCCATGGCAAAGTGGTTCTCCGATATTTATACGGATAATATGAAGGGGATTGCGGCATGGTATCACAAATTGACAAAAAAACTTTTTTCTGTGACAGCGTGTGACGGAGCATTAGGTTTATTGAGAGAAGGTATCATCTATCTGTATTTGATCTATCTTTTTATGAATGGTCAGATTTCGGTGGCAGATTTTGTACTTTATTTTGGAGTTGTCACTGGTTTTTCTGCCTGGTTAAGTGAAATATTTGCCGAAGTCTCTGTGTTGAATCAGTTAAGTACAAAGATTAATCGATTTCGGGAATATCTTGACTTCCCGGAAGAGTATCTGAGAGAAGGTGGATTGCATCCAAATCAGGATAAGTTGCCAAAGGTAATTGAGCTAAAGAATGTAAGTTTTAGATATGAAGAAAACCAGCCATATGTACTGGAAAATTTTAATCTCGCAATTAATCCGGGTGAACACCTTGCTGTAGTTGGTTTAAACGGAGCAGGAAAAACGACTTTAGTAAAGCTTATCTGTGGTCTGATTGACCCAACAGAGGGGCAGGTACTTTACGATGGAAAATCAATTGCGGAATATGATAGAGTAGAACTTTACCGGATGTATTCTGCTGTATTTCAGCAATTTAGTATTATGCCGGTGACTGTAGAAGAAATAGTTGCAGAAGCACCTGCGACGCAAGTGGATTCTGAACGAGTGAAGAAATGCCTGGAGCTGGCAGGAATGTGGGAACGAATCCAAAAACTACCGAATAAATTACAGAGTCAATTTGGAAGGACGATTTATGAGGACGGAGTGGAATTCTCGGGAGGTGAAACGCAAAAACTTCTACTTGCAAGGGCAATGTACAAATCCTCACCGATTATGTTGTTAGATGAGCCTACGGCAGCGTTGGATCCTATAGCTGAGAGTGAGATATATCATAAATACAATCAGATTAGCGAAGGAAAAACCACAGTATTTATTTCGCATAGGCTTGCAAGTACCAACTTTTGCAACAGGATTATCTTGATTGAAGATGGTGCTATCTGTGAAGAAGGAACGCATAGGGAGCTTCTTGACAAGAAGGGGAAATATTATAACTTATTTGAAATGCAGGCAAAGTATTATCGAGAAGAGGAGGTGGTAGAATGAAGAAAATGTCTTTTGGCGAACGAATTAGAATCACCAAAAGGGGATTTGGAATTTTGAGAAAATATTGTCCGGGTCTTTCCGAACAAAAAGCATTGTATGAGTTCATACATTCACTGCAACCTTTTATAACAATTTGGTTTTCTGCAAGGATAGTGGATGAATTGACCAATCATTGTAGGAAAGATTATATTGCTTCCTATGTGATATGTGTAATTACAATTAACTTTATATGTACCGTATTTCAAAATGTACTTTTGCATATATGTAATGAGAAAGAATCGCAAATGTGGATTTGGTTTGAAAAGGTTTTTTCAGACAAACAGATGTCATTAGATTATGATGACCTGGAAGATGTATCAATACAGAAACAGCGTCAAGAGGTGGAAGAAAATCTCTTTATGTTTGGAAATGGTCTTGCACAGCTGGTTTGGGGAACTTCTGTAATGGTGAAGGTATTTATTAATATCTTTGTTGCTCTATTAATGTCAGGCACTCTTTTTATTTCTAAAACAGGAGAGAAAATCGTGGACCATCCGATTTGGATTGTAGCAATTTTAGGCTGTATCACTTTATGTGGATTTAGTAATTATAAAGCGACAAGAAAAGAAAATAGCCTGTTTATGAAATGGTGTGATAATAGCTTATGGTTTAATAGGACATTTATGTTTTTCGGGCATGAGCTATATACAAATCTTGAGAGGGCAAAAGATGTCCGTATCTATAGGCAGGATACCCTTGCTATTAAGAAAATAGAAGAATTAGAAGCGTGGGGAAAAGCTGAAAAGAAGAATAGTTTTCATATGGCATTTTTCCCGTCAGTAGCGGGATTTATAGTAGGACTTGGTAACTGCGCGTGCTACCTGTTTGTGGCAATAAAGGCTTTTCTGGGAGCATATGGTGTAGGAAGCGTTGTTCAGTATGTATCGGTACTGACAAGATTAGGAGATGGAATCAGAGATTTGATGTTTATGGTGTCTGATAATGAACTATATTGTGCTCACCTAAAGAAGATGTATGATTACCTGGATATCCCGAATCATATGTATCAGGGCAGCCTTACAGTGGAAAAACGGGAAGATAATGAATATTACATTTAGTTTCGTAATGTTTCATTCAAATATCCAAGGACAGAGAATTATGTGCTGCGTAATGTGAATCTCAAATTCAAGATTGGAGAAAAACTTGCGGTAGTAGGTATGAACGGAAGCGGAAAGACAACGTTTATAAAATTGCTCTGTCGTTTGTATGACCCAACAGAAGGAGAAATCTTATTAAATAATGTGGACATCAGGAAATATGACTATAAAGAATACATGTCCATATTTTCTGTTGTTTTTCAGGATTTTAAATTGTTTTCTTTCGGACTTGGACAAAATGTTTCAGCAAGTTTTCATTACAATGAAGAACTCGCAAAGAGGTGTTTAGAGAAGGCAGGATTTTATGAACGCTTGCAGAGTATGAAGAAAGGATTAGAGACTTCTATCTACAAAGATTTGGACGAAGAGGGTGTAGAGATTTCCGGTGGGGAAGCACAGAAGATTGCTTTAGCGAGAGCGCTTTATAAAAATGCTCCATTTATTATTCTTGATGAACCGACAGCTGCCCTGGATCCGATTGCAGAATATGAAGTGTATTCAAAATTTAATGAGATAGTACAGGATAAGACAGCGATTTACATCAGTCACAGACTTTCATCCTGTAGATTCTGTGATGTCATAGCAGTATTTGATGGCGGACAGATTGTGCAGAGGGGAGTTCATGATAGATTATTGCAGGATACGCATGGGAAATACTATGAGTTATGGAATGCACAGGCGCAGTATTACACATAGGTTTATTTGATTCACTTAAGAGAATGTACCGAAACTATTAAAGAAGTTCAAGATATATTAATTTGCAATCATGAATCACTCTTGACAAAAACGAACAAATATTCTATATTATCAACGGAGATTCTATACCCAAAAACAGAAAATGTGAATATACAAACAAAGCTCAAACCCGTGTGGTTTGGGCTTTTTCCAATTTTGTAAGAACTCTGAGAACAACAATTTGCAAAAAGTCAATTACCCCTTTGTGAAAGTTTTTGGACAGAATTTTTACCAAAACTGTTTGTGCAACACTTACAAATTTTCTGAAAAGAAAAGATCTCGCAAGCGTAACAACGTGGCAATCGAGTAACATCGGTTGCTTTTTTTGTTGCTCATTTTTAGAAATTATCGATTGCCCCTGAAGAATGATTTCTAAAAGATTACAAATTTGAAAAAGGGAGGAAAAGAAAAGTGAAAGAGTATTCAAAAGGTATTTATGTCAAATTTAAGCCCGAGGAGGTAGAGTTGATCCATAATCGGATGAAGGAGGCCGGAGTTCAAAATATGAGCGCCTTTATCAGAAAGATGGTATTGAACGGATATATGATTATTCCTGAGTGGCCAGAACTAAATGGAGTGCTGTCTTTGCATTCAAGAATTAGTAATAACCTAAATCAGTATGCCAGAAAAGCAAATGAAACCGGAAATATCTACAGAGAGGATATTGCTGAATTAAAAGAGATGCATATTGAACAAACTAAGTTACTTAAAAAAACGCTTAAGTCTGTCATTCATCTTTATGATGTAGATTCAAAGAAGAGTAATTAATAATTTTTGAAAAAGCGACAGCATAGCTCTGCGGCTTGCCGACAGTTCAGGGGGATTGGGGCATTTCCCCAACAAGCAAAAAATGCGCCGGGTATATACCGGTGCACTGCTTGCCAATTTGTGAAATAGCATTTGGAGAATGATTTTGGCAAGCCGATGTTCAAATTGAGAAAACGTTTTAAGTTTGCAAAATGTAAAGAAGGAAGGATTGAAGTTATGGAAAATTTAGAAAAAGGACAAGTATCTGAAAGAAACGTAATGGAGGATGCGGGTATTATGCTGAATAGTGATTATTGTACTGGTGAAGAAAAGTTTACTTTTTTCAGATTACCAAAATGCTTGGTGGATAATGTGTGCTTTGCGGAGTTATCCGGAGATGCAAAACTTTTATATTCATTCTTTTTAGACCGTGTTTCTCTATCTATAAAAAATGGATGGATTGATGACAAAGGAAGGGTGTTTATCTATTATTCGGTAAAAAGCGTTTGTGAGGATTTGAATTGTGGCACTCAAAAAGCCTGCAAACTATTGGATGAGCTGGAGAAGGCGGGAGTACTTGAGCGAAAGAGGCAAGGACTGGGTAAGCCTAACAAGTTGTATCTTAAAAAAATATTTTGAGGGATATCCACACAGGAAAAAATCAAAAAAGAAGAGGGGTGAAAATCACATCTGAGAATTTTGATTAATGCACCCACAGAGTTTTGATTCTTACGTATTTAGAACTGTAGAAATCAAAGCCTAATAAAACTAATAATAACAATACTAATTTTAATAATATCTATCTTATCCTATCAGGGAATGAAAGGACATCACTATGGATGGGATACGATGGATTTCAATGACAATGTCAGAAAGGATTTTAATTATGGTTAAGAATAAAGTGGTTCTAAAAGAAAGAGATGCATGGAGTGATTTGGCAAATTTTATCGGAGAAATGGTAGCAAAGTATGCAGAAGCGATGGATTTGGATAGTTTGCCAGATCCGGATCATTATCTTCTCATGAAAAGAATTAAACAGCTGTATGTTGAATTTTATAAACCGAAGAATATAGTAAAATTCAGAAATACAAAAATCTCTATTGAAAGAAAAGCTGTCGCATGATATTATAACCGTAAAGACGGATATTAAAATTACAAAATACGGATACACATGAAATGTTGGTGGAGGAAAAATCATGATTATCAGTGAAAGAATTTTTTATGTGATGGAGCAGAAGAAAATAACGCAGTTGGAACTCTCAAGAAGAACCGGAATTGCAACGAGCAACATCAGTGACTGGAAAAAGAAAAAGACAAATCCAAAAGCGGATTGTTTGCTTTCAATATGTGATGCATTAGATATTACTCCTGAACAGCTTTTAACAGGAAAAGGAATTGATCCGGATTATAAAGATACAGATATGGATTATGAAGTCACTAGGACGGATATTAAGATTTTAAAACAGATACATAGTCTAGGTGATGAGCAGTATAAAAGACTGATGGCGTATATGAAGGCTTTGCAGAAGTTGGAACAGATGGAGAGCATTGTGGAGGAATAGAGATGGCAAATAAAATAGTTAGGGAAACCATTCACGCAAAAGGAATTGATATTGGAATCTACACGAATGATTTTGAGAATGAATATATTTCATTGACAGATATTGCGAAATACAGAAATGATAATGACCCAAGATTTGTTATTCAGAACTGGATGCGAAACAGAAATACAGTTGAGTTTTTAGCAGTTTGGGAAGAACTTCATAATCCGGATTTTAACCGTGTGCAATTCGAGGCGGTTAGAAGTGAGGCTGGATTAAACAGATTTGTTATGACACCTACTAAATGGATTGAACAGACAAATGCTATTGGAATAGTGTCGAAAGCTGGCAGGTACGGTGGAGGTACTTATGCACATAGCGATATTGCAATGGCATTTGCCACATGGATTTCTCCAGAATTCCAGTTGTATATTATGAAAGATTACCGCAGATTAAAGCAGGATGAAAATAGTCGGCTTTCATTGGATTGGAATTTGAACAGAGCTTTATCAAAGGTGAACTATCGTATTCACACGGATGCAGTGAAAGAAAATTTGATTCCACCAGAACTAACACCTGAACAGATTGCCTATACATATGCCAGTGAAGCAGATCTTTTAAATGTTGCTTTATTTGGACAAACTGCAAAGCAATGGAAGAATAACAATCCAAGCAAAAAGGGTAATGTGCGTGACGATGCAAATTTAAATCAGTTATTGGTGTTGGCAAATATGGAGAGTTATAATGCTATTTTAATTGAGCAGGGGAAATCGCAATCAGAAAGACTTATATTGCTTAGAAATTTGGCAATTAAGCAGATGGATACATTATCCAGCATCAATTTATCAGCGGTTTCTACACTCCCTGGAGGTGACATGTAATTTGTTGAAAGAAAAAACCAAAGTATATTTATATACCCGTGTCTCAACAGCTATGCAGATAGATGGTTATTCACTGGAAGCACAGAAAACCAAAATGAAAGCCTTCTGTGACTATAATGAATATGAGATTGTTGGCGAGTATGAAGATGCAGGGAAATCCGGTAAATCCATAGAAGGAAGAATTGCATTTAATCAGATGATGGATGATATCAAATCGGGAAAAGATGAAGTATCTTATGTTCTTGTATTCAAACTGTCCCGATTTGGCAGAAATGCGGCAGATGTACTTGCCACACTACAGGTGATGCAGGACTTTGGAGTTAACTTAATTTGTGTAGAGGACGGAATTGATTCATCTAAAGATGCCGGTAAGCTTATGATATCTGTGCTGTCAGCTGTGGCGGAGATTGAGCGTGAGAATATTCGTGTTCAGACTATGGAAGGTAGGATGCAGAAAGCCAGGGAAGGAAAATGGAATGGTGGCTTTGCACCGTATGGATATTCACTTATTGATGGAAAACTGGAAGTCAATGAGGAAGAAGCAGTTGCTATCAGAACGATATTTGATCAATATGTAAATACGGATTTGGGAGCGAATGGAATTGCTAAGTATTTAGAAAATCATGGAATCCATAAGATAGCCAGACAAAATGGTACCAATCCATTATTTGATGCTGCTCTTATCAGAAGAATTATTCAGAATCCGGTTTATTGCGGTAAAATCTCTTATGGCAGGAGACGGACAGAAAAGGTTCATGGTACGAGGAATGAGTATAGGCAGGTAAAAAAGGATGATTATCTATTGGTAAATGGTTTACATGAAGCTCTTGTATCAGAGGAAGTGTGGGAACAAGCACAGGCCAAGGTAGCAGCACAGGCTAAAAAATACGAAAAGGTAAATCGTGACAAGGGAGAAAAGATTCATCTTTTATCGGGAATTTTGAAATGTCCTGTCTGTGGCGAAGGAATGTATGGCAATAAGGCGATTAAGAAACGCAAGGATGGAAGCAATTATAAGGATTTTTATTACTATGGTTGCAAGCACCGCAATATGACCAGAGGCCATAAGTGTGATTACAGAAGACAGGTGCATGAAGAGATGTTGGACGTTGCTGTTGCAGAGGTAATCAGCAAGTTGGTTAGCAATCCTAAGTTCTCAGATTTAATCCGCAGCAAGATAAATATGGAAGTAGATACCAGTACACTGGATCAGGAGATAGCAAATTATGAGAAACAATTAAGACAGCTATATCATAACAAAGATTCTATCTTGTCTGATATTGATTCTCTTGATTACGATGATAAGCATTATCAACGAAGAAAAACAGATTTGGAGAACCGTTTGTACAAAACCTATGATAAAATAGAGGAAGCAGAGGAGCTGCTTGTATCTGCAAAAACCAAGAGACGTTCTCTGCTGGCAGATAAGATTACCGGAGATAATATCTACAAGGCACTCATTTTCTTTGATAAACTGTATGATAAAATGAATGAAGCAGAGAAACGAGAGTTTCTGTCACAGTTAGTGGATAATGTACAGATTTATGAAGAACGGAAAGAAAATGGTCAGTGGCTAAAATCCATAGAATTTAAGTTGCCGATTATAGAA
>JAUNDN010000062.1 GCA_030526045.1 Bacillota bacterium
TACTTGCCACACTAATTTTCCAGGTTTCCTCCTCAGATAATCCCATTGCACGACAAAGTATTTCTGTATATGCGGCAACACGTTTTACATGCTGACCAGTCTCATGACTTTGTGCCTCAACAAGCTCCGAAAGAGAGCCAACCATAACCTGTTGCTCTTCGTACAACTCATTATTCTTTTTGACAAGGGCTGCAATCAATCGCTGAAGTTTGCCCGTTATACCAATACAGATTACGGATATCGCAACAAGCTCAATGACACGAGGTATTATTCCGTATAACAATACACCTTGCAGCGTAACGAGCGGCTCGTCAGGTACAATCTTAAGCGTGAATGCAATCAGATGACTTACTACCATTACAGGGACACTTAATACAGTGGTGTATATTACATTTGAGCGCTCACAGTACAGACAGGAAACTACTACCGGGAGAATTAGCATAATAATTACATGATACGACAGAATAGAATACATAAGACCAGACATAAAAACCAGAAGTGTTAGGACAAGATATCTTATGAATTTTGAGCGCAAGCCCAAAATATCATAAAGCAAAGTCGGCATCAGCAATATGACAGCTGACACAATAAGAGTCGGATACAACGCGGTAGAAATCTTAAACACATGCAACATGTTAAGCAGTATTACAGCAATATTTAACACAGTTAATGCCCTGCAGATAGCTGAAATACGACGGTCTGAATCCTTTTCAAATTCCAAAATTAAATTATTAGCAAAATTTATCATTCGTACCACCTCACAATAATCACAATGGGAATCTTTCACATTTCAAAGTCTATATGCTGTTTCTCTGTCAAAGTACTGTTGCATCCAGACAATAATCTGTAGACACTCCAACTGTAATAATGTCTTTTTCATTCTTTGACATCAAATATTTTATTATTGAAAAAGCGATTTCCTTTCCGCAAGGTAGTCTGTCCGCAAAAGGTGGATTGCCAGTTCTTCCACTGATGCAACAAAAGCCAAGATACATACTGCCCAGCTATACACAACACATAATGAAGTCATAAGAGCATAGGGCAACAGGAATACTGCCACACCGGTTAACTTGTTCAACCACGTATGTAGTGACGCAAAACGGTGATATTTGACTGCCGCTGTGGCATATGCCGTAATACGCACGAGTACAATTCCCGCTACGGCATACCAAATTTTAACCGAAAGATTCCGATACAAAACCGGAAAAAGACGTGTCAGCAAAACACTGTAAAACAGCAAGTCAGAGATACTGTCCAGTCTTGCGCCGAACTCACTTGCCTTTCCGGATTTTCTGGCAAGCCATCCATCTAATACATCCGTCAAACCGGCGAAAGTATAAATGGCAAGAAACCAAATAGATTTCAAAGGAAGGAAAATTAGAAAAAGAGTGGCTGCCATCCGCATGGATGTCACTGTGTCCGCCACGTTCCATTTGTGTTGTTTATTTCTCAATGTCAAAGACTTCATAGCTATTGTCACCATCTCCTTAATTGATTTCTTTTCCATGTATCTTTCATGTCAAAAGTCATTTATTCTAAACCGATGTACATTTTCATAATCTCCTGAAAAGGTTACCGACAGTGTTTTTTTGGTTAAGTTATATACAGCGGACCATTGTTCATCTCCCGGAATGACATTTCTTTTTAAAAGTTCTAAAGCATCTTCTTCTGAAATGACACCCCCTTGTCTTTCCAATGTATTCTGAATGTTTTCATATCGGTCTTTTCCGAATCCTGTTTTAGTAGGGTTGCCATACAAAGTAAAGTTGGTTACTACCAGATATTTTTTTTCCCTCTTTGTGACGACCATTTTGCCATCTACAAATTCAATTACTGCCGCTTGTCCCGAGGCATCCGCTACCATGTAATGCAATGGAGCCACATCATAGAAAAAATTGTATTTTTCTGTATAATAAATTGCCTCTTCCACAGACCTTGCTTTGCTTAATAATAAACGAGGCAAGGTCATATCGAACAATGTTATCTTATCATTTTGTTCCGGATAAGTTGCAGCTGCATCTGTCAAAGTAGCAACTGCAAATCCATATTCGTTTATTCCGTCACATGGACTATAAGCGGTAGCTAACGTCAACTTGCTATCAATTTCAAGTGAATCGTAGGTTCCTTCATCCCAATCTAAAAAAGCCATGTTTACGAGAGAAAGAAATCGATAAGAGGAATCTTCGTTTAGATGCAGTAACATTGGAATTGCACATTCACAGTCCATGTTCCTGGCAAACAAAATATCCTTATTTGCATTTTGCGCAACGAAGGCACCACACCCGAAGTTATTGTGATGAATTTGATTTTCTCGGTTTCGAATCAATGTTGTATCAATAAAAGAGCAATAGTCTTCCAAGGAATGCGCACCTCTTAATAAATACTCACCAAAACAATCATCTCCATAATAGCGCATGGAATAAAAAGGACGATTGCTTAGTTTTTCTATTTCAATGCTGATGTTTCTTTGTGAATCTTGTATTCTCTTCATGTTAAATCCATTTCCTCCTCAAAGCCATTCACATCTCTAAAGAAATGTTCAATTGTCATTCCTCGCTCAAAAAGCTCGGTTAATCTATCTTTTCATAGCCTTTACCTTTGTATAAATAAATACAGCAATAAAGGATGTCAATTCTCCAATCAGTACTCTCAAGATTTGCAAATCATCAACACCCTCATTTGTTACAACATGCAGTAAATTGGTCACAACGCAGTTGTTAAAGAAGTGGTCTGCAAGTCCTATCCATACGGTTCCTGATAATTGATATAACAGTCCCCATTTAATACCCATAACCGCGGACAAGATGACATACCCGATACTCAATAGTGCGAATACGCCAACGCTCATATCGCCATCCAAAAGACTCCGAAGCGGAGTAACAAGATGCCATAACCCAAAAAGCAGCGCCGCCACATACAATGCGGTCTTTTTAGAATGCTCCTTGTTGACATACGTGATATAAAAGCCTCTAAATAAGCCTTCCTCCATCCAGACATTAATGATATTGAATCCGATGCACATCAAAACAAAGCCTAGCCCCGTCTGTTTTACCACATTTCCTATAAGCGAAAAACCCGTAACAAAAAACTCTATATGTGCTGGTGTACCCTGCATATACAAAACTATAAACTCGATTACGAATGCGATCGAATAAAATACAGAACAAAGTCCAAAGCCCTTAAGTACATTAATAAGCATTTTTTCCTTTATAAACCCGATGTCACTCCAATGCCACTTTAAATTTTTAAGAACAGCATATAGCACAATAATACCAAACACCTTATTGATAAAACATTCCGCAAAAAATGTTTCATCTGTTCGGATTACAAGAACTTCAAAGGTATGTACTGCCAGGCATAACAAAAAAATAGATATGCTGTTTCTAATTGTATTTTTCTCTTTCATAAATGCTCCTAAAATTCCGATTATTGTTCTATCTGTGCACACTGAATATGAATTGTTTCCTTCCCGTTTGCAAATCAAGTGTATGTAGGTCGGTTCCGTTCATCCTCTCTATTTCCAGCAAATAAGAATCCGGATTTTTGATACGGCTGCCTGTAAAACCCTCCTGATTAAACAAAAGAGAACTGCGACCACAGCAATGACCAAAAACATATTAATCCTGTTCCTCTTTTTTAAGACAGGTTCCTATCGCCAGACCAATCAACATACCAAGGGATATACCTATTCCGGTATTATTACCAAAAGAGGTTCCAATTGCAGTACCCAGGCACATTCCAAGACACATCCCCTCTGTTCCGTAATCATCGCTCTTATTTTCATTCTTCCTTTTCTCTGAAGCACTTCTGGCAAAAAAAATTGCCAGCAAAAGTCCCATTGCAATCCACGGCAAAGCCGCCTTAATAAAATCAAGTATGCTTTCCATCTTCTTTTCTCCTCTCAATCATTTAATGATAACCTCTGCAAGAAATCCAAACAGTCTGTATTTAATCTTTTCAACTGTTCTCTTGGCTTACCCTTACTCTTCGTCTGGTCAAGCATGCCTGCCAGAATCGGGGATGCAAGCGACAAGTCACATAATCCCATATGACCGACTCCTTCGTAATAGATATTCTCATAATTCTCATTTTCACTTTCAAGAAATTTCACATTATTTCGGTACTGCTTCCACTCGTGCAAATGGGAATAACTTGCATCAGAATAAACATTTAGAATCGGAATCCCATAATCTGAATCATCCATGATATATTCACCATCCGCTGCACCTTTGATGTCATACATGCAAGGGGACTCTAAGACGATGACTCCGACTACATCCGCTCTGATACGTGCCATTCCCAAAGCAGTCGAACCACCCGCAGAATGTCCAAGTGTAACAAAACGACTTGTATCTGCACTTTCAAATCTGTCAGGAGCCTGCATCGATTTCTCCACAAAATCGTCCATAACTACTGAAAGATCAGTCATTCTCAGTTCCATCCATTTTGCAAATAATTTTGCAGCTTCTTCCGGTTTCTCCTGCGGATCCATCCCACCCATTTCCTTCATGTAATCCATGCTAACCTTTTGCTTTTTCCCATTCGAATGGAGGGTATCAAAAGCATGCCCCGGATGACTGACTGCCAGAACAACATATCCATGACTGGCAAATTCTCTGTATAAGCTCCGATTATTGTCTATGGTTCCACAGGATCCATGGGAAACTACCACTACAGGTAATTTTGTATCCGGATTATCATAATCTTTTGGATACCAGACACGAACCTGCACCTCCCTCGAGCTTCCATCCTTTAAAAACGGATCCTCCTTATCCTCTGTCACCCAATAATCTTCACAGCCGATTTCGTATTTCCCTGTGACTTCTATTTCATTGTATCGTGGAAAAAGAATTCTCTTTCCCACCACAATAAGGAGTACAATGATTACCAAAATAATAATTATAATTAACATAGTTTTCTTCATTTTGAAAACATCTCCCTCTTTCTATTTTTTCAACCTATCTCTGCATACACCTTTGCAAAGTGTTCAAAGTGCTTTCCTATCTTATTCAATACCTCTTCTTCTCTCTCCGGTTGTCTGTCATACATATGAATCAGCAGGGAAACCGGTGATACAAACTCTAAAGCAAGTAATTCCGGATCGTCCCTTTTTAACATTCCCCTTTCCATCAATCCTGCAAAGATACCGGCATACATTCGCTGCAGATTTTCAACATGATAGCTAGTTGCAAGCTCTGCCATCCGCTTGCTGCGGAACTGCTCCATTGCCAGGATTCGTCTGGTCTTTCGAACGATATCATCATGCATCGTGAACTGGATTTTTCCCATGGCGTTCTCTATTAACTCATTCATGCTTTCCGGAAATTCCCCCGGTTTATTCTTTAACCCAAACCCCTCTTCATAATGGGAAGCAACTAAATCAATAAGAGAATTAAAAATATCCTCTTTCCCTTTGTAATGTCTATAAAGAGAAGGACCTTTCAATCCGGCATTCTCTGCTATCAAATCTACACCCACCCCGTCATAACCCTTCTCTGCAAAAAGATTGAGTGCGGCATACAGTATTCTTTCCTTTGTTGGCATATCCTTCATCATCTATCCTCCTTGTGCGAACGACCGTTTTCTATATTATAGCTAACGAACGTTTTCATTGTCAACATAAACATTTACCTGAAATTTTCACGGAGTATATGAAAAATCGGAAAATCTGTTAAAAAGATTTTCCGATTACTAATATCATTCTTCTCTATTAAAGCAACACTCCAAAAGCCATTTCAAACATTGCTTCGGCATCAACAGTATTTCTAATATAGTTTTCTTCTTCAGGTTCATATCTGACATATTTTTCAACTTCCTCAATAAGTGCAAGATATCCTACAGCAACCTGATAACTGATTTCCATATTTTTATCATATACAATTGGTGTCTTGGCTGTACGATTATAGGTTTCTATTTCAGCAAGCTTTTCCGACAAAGGCGATTTCTGTCCTTTTCCTAATGTTATAAAATCCGCAATTCTATCCCCCCAGAAGCTTCTTTCAGGATCAATCCAGCATAGCTTTCCATTATGATAAAGAACATTACTATCCCAAAGGTCAAAGTTGACCATACAGCACTCACATTCTCCAAGCAGGTCTTCATGCTTATCAATTGCCATAAGCAGCTTATGACCATTTGGCGTTTCTATTCCCATTGCTTCGCAGTCCTTGATCAGATTAGAAACCATTCCTCTAATTGCCTCATACCAGGAATTGTGCAAACCTGTTTGCCTATATCCAAACAAATGATTATGTATCCGATGAATCTGTGTCAGCATATCTATTTTCTGTTCCTGAACCTTTGCATATTCTGTTTCAGAAAATCCCATCTCCCACAGAGGCTTTCCATCCATCTTTTCCATAATAAAATAAGAGGCTGGAATTATCTTTTGACTGAAGTCAGAAGCATACACTTCAGGAATGCAAATATCTGTTTTCTCTCTCATCTGCTCATACCAGAACACTTCTGATTCCATCATATTGTTTTCATATGTAAGAACTTTACTGTCACGTGGCGGTGCTATCTTGACCACATACTCCTTATTCTCCTCCGTGCATACCTTAAAGGCTGCATTAAATTCACCGTTTCCTAATGTTTCGATAGTTTTTATGCGAGGCATATTATTCGCCTCAAACATCCTTATAATCTCTTCATTTGTTGCACTAAACTTTGTTTTACTCTTAATCATAATAATATTCCTTTCCTTCATTACCATTTCAAATCAGGAGCCGCTAATGCCATTGACATAAAAAACAGCACAAAAGCAATTATAGAAATAATCATTGTCTGTACGACACCCATTTGCTTATGCAACTCCAATAACTTGCTCCATAATGCCATGCGAATAATCACTGCCTGCCATACTCTCATCCATCCTGAAGTCCAGGATTGCATAGAAGAGTTGCTTTGTTGCCCAAATCATAGTATTGGTCTCAGCAACCATAATTTCAGCAGCAATTGGACTCAATGTCTTCTCCTATATAATTACCTTGTAATTAATTCAGCTCTTTTCCCGTTCTTTCTTTATAAAGATTGCAAATATATTCTTCCAGTTCATCAGCATTTATTGTTCCATCTACCTTTACTGTGCAACTGAAATCCCCTTTATCTTCTCCGGCGTCTCTTCTTGTTAAACCTACAACAGTAATACAGTTATTCTTAACCCATGCTGAAGAATGGTATTGCAGTTCTTCCCTGTATATTTCATCCATTTCTTCTATTCGATTTACCAGATCATGAAGTTCACTTCTATTTGTAAATATCGCCCATCCATCAATATCATATATCTCATCACAAATGGCCTGTATTCTTTCATCATACAAAGCATGGATTGCATTTCTATAATTATCTTCGGTTATATTTGCAGGATTATATAGTCCAGAGTCTCCTGCCGGATATGAGGCTACTGTGAATTCTATATTTCTTATATCTGTTCTGAAAGTATAAAGTATATACCCTGACTTTTCCTCCTTACCCAGCATCATTACATGTTCTGTTCCAGTGAGCATTTCTACTTCCCGTATTACTTCTTTATCCGAAAAATACTTGCCCTGCATTTTCCATGCGCATGCACTCAGTAATAATATAACTAAAATAAATGGTAATAATAAAAGTTTCTTTTTCATGTTCATTCCTCACAAAAATTAATAACTGTATCACAGTCAAAAATACGGAAAACCTTCTTTTTCAAGTTAGGGGGTAATTACTATGTTTTTAGACAATTATACCCCTTTAAATATCTTTTTTGTATCATTTTTTCAAACCATGCTCACTAATCTTGCAACCTCATTGATTTTCATGCGCACTCTCCTTCCGTTAAATTATATCTGACAGTTTGCCTTTTTGGCCTTCTTGACTCCTTCAATTGCAAGTTCAAAATCCTGCAGTCTGACCAGACACTGAATTCCCTCTCTGTTCAATGCAAAAGTAGCCGCATTGATGACAACATTCAAAATCTCTGCCCCTGATAAACCTTCTGAATGACAAACAATATGATACAGTTCCTCATCCGTGATTCCTAACGGATATTCAGCGGGAATCATCTTTTGATAAAGCTGCATTCTTCCCTGTTTGGTCGGCAACGGCATTTCGATATGCCCGATGATACGACGCACGCTCAAGTCCACCTTTCCCAAGCCAAAGTTTTCATATAGGATTTCATGTAGCTTTACCTTCTGCAACAAACTGTCAATCTGCTGTCTCGTTGCCTCCGCCAGTACTAAATCATCCAATGTTTTTCACTTCCTTTACTCTTCTAATTGTAAATACTGGGTCTCCAGCCATCTTGTTGCCAGCTCATCCGCATAATATGCAATAGAATCGCCAAAGAATGTCTTGGTGACAGAAATGGATGTCACAGATAGTGAGAGCATACATATTGTAAAAGAGGCATTAAACGACGCGCTAATTAAAATGGGAATCAGCACTATGTACTAATTCCCATCTACTTTAATGATTGCCCACATTATCCATACGTTTTTGTAATTCTTTTTCCGGCAGCACCACTTAATTTTTAATCTCGCAGTGCGTTACATCTTCCCAGTTGCGTCTAATGGCAATCTCGGCTGTAAGATCAGTATTGTTATACGATACAGACCACTGGGTGTTACTTGTGATGGCATCCGGGTCAGGATCCTGCGCCGCCGCCTTCATTGCCTTCCACACAGTATCGTTGGTGTAATTACCTTTTTCCTCATCCAGCACCTTCATCACGGCGTCATATCGCTCTCTGCCGTGGCCGTAGATACCGTTCTTCTGATTTGGAAGCACATTATCAATATAGCGAATAAAGAAATTGGTGATTGCCTCGGTCGGCGTCGCGATGAGTTCCCTGGTCTCGCTGTCAGGATCATATTCCACAACTCTACCGTCACCAGATGCATCGGTGATGTAGAAATGATAGTCTCTGCCGCTGGATGAGAACATGTCGTAGCTGCGCAGAAGCTCTACCGCTTCCTCTGTGGTCGCTGCCTTGTCAAGCACAAGACGAATCGCAAGGGTGGTCGCGATGACAGGCTTGCCGGTGTTCTGGCGCACCGGCTCGCTGTCCAATGTCAGCACGGAGATGGACACCCCTTTTTCGTTCATGCCGTCAAGGCAAATGAACGGCGCGGTCAGAGTCGCAAGCTTTTTAGCCATACTCTCATCCGGCACGTTTGCCGAAATGTTGTCGAGCGCAGCAAAAGCAACAGATTTATAGCCGTCCTTCGGAGCGCAGTAGACCGTCATAGCGGAGGTGTCTTTCCTGAAATCGTAATTTCGTCCCATGTGAACATCTCCATCTGCATCGGTCAGTGTGAATGACGTGCAACCGTAATCAGGCACGTTGATCTTTGCGGGGATCAGCGGGAGTGATTCTTTCAGAATTGCATCGATCATCGTCTGATCGTCCGTAATTCCGTACCCGATGATATCGTCCAGACTGTAATCGTATTTGATCTCCATGCGATAGAGATTGTATCCATCCTCGTAATCTGT
>JAUNDN010000018.1:0-48185 GCA_030526045.1 Bacillota bacterium
ATTTTTTTAGCATTGCATCCATTTCTTTTTTTGTAAAAGCACGGCTATCTAGCATAATTTTACAAATTGCCAATATCTCACTGTTACTGAACTTCGTTTCATATATTTCTTCTAAACGATACCCCTTGTTTACCCTGTCATATATAATACTTCTTTCAGCACCAGTATTAACAACTGACTGCTCTAAAAAATTTCTTATGTCATCGATATCTCTTTGTATACTTCTCTCATTAACCTTAAAATTGGCAGCTTCTTCAAATTTATTTATGATGGCCCCATCCATTAATCTCGAATAAATATCAAGAACTCTTTCAATTTTATCTGCACTACAATTCAAAAAACCACCACCTTCGTATTCATCCAAATTATCCTTGAATTATTACTTATGAAGTTAGTTTACCAATTTACATAGACACAATATGTCTTTTATAGACAAAATTAAAGATTTTCTTTTCCTTTTCTCCAGTTTTTATACTCTCCTGTTGTAACACGACCATCTACAGGTCTAATTGCATCAACCGGAATTGCCCATTCCCTTCCCAATTTAGATGCACCTTCAATCTGACCTTTTTGGCACATTGCTCTTACTCTTCTTGGAGTTATATTCCATTTTTCTGCAATTTCTTTTATAGTCATATACCCTTCAATCATTACTTACCTCCGTTAAACCAAAAAAGCACTGCCAATATTAGCAATGCTACCCTCATTGCAACTGGCTACCATTTTACAGGTCCTATAGCTTTGCGTCACACCCTTTCGAATGCTTTGCTAAATATTTATGTATTAATTCTATACCCCCCAGCGGAATTATGTCAATTTCAAAATTGGTATAATATTAAAAAGCACCTTAAAAAGCACCCAAGCATTTCTGCCCGAGTGCCATCAAATCCTATCTCTATGCACTTACTTCAAATCCGTTCTTGAAAATAAATCTTATGCCATTCTTTGCATTTACAACCATTTCCTGAACAAGGCTATTCCAAATTCCGGCATAAAACTCTTCGATTAAGCCATTCTGCTTTTCCAAAGTGCGAATGAACCCGTTAAATAATTCTCTCTTCGCCTTCTTGCTTTCAATCTGATCTGCGATGTCATCATACTCTGCTTTTGCCTTTACATACCTTGCTGTAAGTTCAGCATAGCATTTTTCATACTCATCCTGGTCTAATGCTACCCGGCTGTTCTCTGCAATGGCAATCTGCATCTGCTCCGAGATGATGTTAAGTTCTGCGATGCTATCCTGTAAATCCCTATCAAGCGAATCCGTCTCACAGACCATTTCCATCATAACTTTGATGTTGGCTAGAATCTCTTCCCTTTCAGAAAATAACTCATTGGCCGCCTTGATGAACAATTCCTTTAACTCATCCTCATTGATGTGTGGCGTTTTGCACTTGCAGCCATCGGAATACTTGTTATTGCATCTGTAGATGACCTTTCTGTACTTGTCATTGGAATGCCAGACCTTGGCTCCGTACCAAGAACCACATTCTCCACACTTTATTATGGAAGAAAACAATCCAACACCACTATACTTCTGCATACCTTTTCGCCCTTAAAATTTCTGCCTGAACTTGGTCGAACTGGTCAGCTGTCACAATGCCCTCATAATGTCCCTCCACATAGTACTGTGGTACTTCGCCATTGTTAACTACCAGCTTATGAGTTAAGAAGTCCTTTGTATGTTTTTGTCACAGCAAAATGATCATAGCCATATCTTGCTTTTCCTATTTTCTGTTTCCTGTTTTTCACTTCTTGTTTCTCGCGTTTCACTGCTAGCTTCCCCTCTGCGGGGCTTTCCCCGCGCTTCTCTTCTTTCATGACACGCTACCTCCTTCCCGTGCGGGGCTTTTTCCGCGCTTCTTCTCTTTCGTGGCACGCTACCTCGCTCCCGCGCGGGGCTTGATGCGAAGAAATACCTTCACCTCCTCCCTAGGCATGAATATCCCTTTCTCTTGCTTTTTTACTTTCTCTTGCTTTCACTTATTTTCTCTTATATCCTGCTACCCTCACTTCCTCTCCTTTCACCTTTATTTCAATCGCACCCAATTCATCTGTTCGCAGCACCCTCACCCCTGCCCGCGAAAGCCTCTCTAGGGTGTCTTCATGAGGATGTCCATACCGGTTGCCTGCTCCGCATGAAATAACAGCATAATATGGGGAAATCTGCCGCAAAAATTCCTCAGAAGTTGAATATGCAGATCCATGATGAGCTACCTTCAAAACTGTGTAACGATAATCTCCAATGCCTTCGCCAGTTTCATAAATATCCGAAAACAGTCTTCTCTCACCTTCTCCCTCCAGGTCTCCTGTGAGCAGTGCGTGAAAATTGCCATAGCTTACGTCCAGTACCGTAGAATATTCATTTGACTCCCCTGTAACATAACCCTTCTCAGGATGCAGGCAGGTCATGGTCAGTTTGCCGGCTCTTAATTGTTGACCTGCGCTGATATATTGAACCGGGACAGCCGCCCTCTCTGCAGCCAGTTCCAGCTCATGATAAGCGTCCTCCCTGCTCTCCTCTCCGATGTCAGGTAAAATCAAGCAATCCACATGGATTCCATGCAGCATTCCTTCATCCAGCAGCTCCTTAACGCCATTACAGTGATCCTCATCGGGGTGCGTTACGAATACTGCTTTCAAGCAATTTGTCCCCTGATACTTCAAAAACGGAATCAGCCTGTATTCTCCCACACTGTTTACGGAAGAACTCCCACCGTCAATCAGGAATCTGCTTCCATTTCCGCTATTGATATAAATGCAGTCCCCTTGTCCCACATCCAGAAAGGTAAGTTCAAGACTCCCTTCCGGGCGCAGAATCAAAATCAAAACTGCTGCTACCATAATCAGCCAACGCACCAAAAGTGATACCTTTTTTCGCAGCAATACTACCAGCAATAAAGCAACCAGATATAAAACACTCTGCCAGACTTCCGGTTTTCCCAGATTGAGAAGATGTGCCGGCAGGTTTTCACTGTAACCGCAGACTGTCTCGTAGATTCTAAATACCCCACTGATCAAATAGGCAAACGGTGCAGCAATTGGTTTACATAACACTCCTAATAGAAGTACAAGTAGCCCGGCTCCCATCAGATAGCTCATAAGCGGAATTACCAAAAGATTTAATAGAATGGAATACGGTGGAAATTGATAATAAAACCACAGATAGATTGGCAAAGTAATTACTGCCATCCCCGGCGCCGAAAGAATTGCTGCTTCGATCTTTCCATACATAGGATTTGACACAGGTTTCCTTCGCTCTGTCAACGAAGGCATCACTAATGCTATTCCAAGCACACATCCGAAGGAAAACACAAAACCGCTGTGATAAAAATATAGTGGCTGCTCAAGGAGAAGTAATACAGCGGCTACAGCTAATGCTGTTAACAGGTCATAGGTCCGCTCTGTCACAACGGCAAGCATATGTAATGCAAACATCAGGATTGCCCGGATTGCCGATACCGAAAAGCCTGTCATGATTCCGTAAAGCACCAGCGCAAAAGCGGCTAAAACCGCTGCCGCTTTCATTGGAACTGCGAATTTTCGAAGGAGTCTGTAAAGCCCCAGACCGAGCATGGACACATGCAGACCCGAAATTGCCAGTATATGTGCAATGCCGTTCCGCTGATAAAAGGCCTTCAAGTCCCTTTCAAGATCCCCTTTTTCTCCCAAAAGCATTGTCTTGATCAGAGCGCTTTCCTTTTCCGGAAGATTCTCCGAAAGAATCTGTGAAAGAAAGCACCGGAAACGGTACAGACCTTCCTTCATATGATCGTATTCAATTGACTGCTCCAGAATAATTGCCTGATTCAGGCGATAAGAAATTCCAGATATCTGATAAAAAGAATAAGTATCGAATTGTCCCGGATTCGTAGCTTTTTCAAACGGTTTCAGTTTTCCCGAAAGTGTTACCAAGCTTCCTATCCCGGGCTCATTCTGTCCGGCTTTTAAATAGCATACTAGCTTTTTTAAGGCCGGTTCATCTGTGGACAGATTCTTCAGATATAAAACAAGCACCTGTCCACCGGGCTGCCTTACGCGTTCCTTCTTATAGATCTTTCCCGTCAGAGTCACTTCACTGCTTGGATTTCCATAATCATCTTCGCACTTTCTTGGACTCAACAAGCAGGCAAGATACAAAAGGAGGATCAGCGCAAGGCACCCAAAAGCCAATGGGCGTTTTGCCATATTTTCCCTTTCCTTGAAGACAAATATTAATTTATTGATCTACCAGCTCCAGATTCCGTTCAAATACTGTAGAGAGACTGATATTTTCTTTATAGCTTACATTCGTGTCACCATTTATTGAAATCTGCACTTTGTTAACATTAGGCAATTCCACTAACGAATTCGTCAACGCATAAATGGTAACCTCCGAATTGACATTATAAATCTGCGTCAGGAAGGTATTGTCAAGGTTTACATAACAAATTCCATCCTTTGTGTTGACACTGACGATCCTGGTATCCGGATTCATGACAGGATAAACCTTATCCCCTTCCTGTGGTCCTGCGATCAACTGCTCCACTACCAGTTTTTCCATGGAGATGTTACTGCTATAAATGACTGTTCTCGTTACTTTTTCAAGTCTGTCTCCTGTTTCGTTTGCAAGATAAAGTGTCAGCTTCGCTTTTTCATAGGTATTGATTTCATTTCCGGCATTATCGACAAACATATCTGCAGTCATAACTCCAATCACATTGCCGGAGGCATCCTTCAGCGGCTCCGTTTTGATCTGAAAGGATATATACCGGATTCCATCTATCTGCGTCAACGTCCTGACAATTGCCGCACGCACCAGAACCTCCGTGGTAACAGACTGTGTCAGATACCCTTCATCAAAATTAAGCGTCAACTGATCCTCCGTAACACTATAGCCGAGAAGCTTGAGACTTCCGGAGAGCGGGACCTTGTACTCCAGCTTTTCCGGTACCGTGCCAAGCTGCTCAATCAGTTCTCTCAAAAGAGCATCACGGTCTGTGGTTTCCGTTCTGTATTCACCGGCAAAAATTGCCGTTTCCTCATGGTTTACATAAAATATTTCGTAGCGCCTTCCCTGTTCCTGCTTTCCTTTTTGTCCGCAGGCGCACAAACCAAGTATCACAAGTGGCAATAAGAGGAAAAGCTTAATGCTGTTTTTTGTATTCATAAGCAATCATGCTCCTTTCCTAAGACTGCACTCTGGTCAGCGGTATTTTTACAAGGAATGTGGTTCCCTCTCCCTCTACACTTTCCAGTTTAATGGAGCCTCTGTGGAGAAGCACGGCACTCTTGGTGATTGCAAGTCCAAGACCTGTTCCTCCGATTTCTCTTGAGTGAGATTTGTCTACCCGATAGAATCTCTCATAAACCTGACTGATACTTTCCTCCGGAATACCGATTCCCGTGTCGGATACCTGAATGGTAAAAAACTGATGATCTGCATCCACGATCACCTCTACCTTTCCCTGTTCCTTGTTGTACTTGATTGCATTTTCGACAAGATTCGTAAGAATCAGGGAAATCTTGACCTCATCCACCTCAGCGATCACTTCACGTTTACTGATCAGGGTTACCTCAACATTGCTCTTTCTGGCAATCGGCCTCAGCCTTTTCAAAATAATTTCCGTCAGCTCATTGATATTTACCACGCTGATATTCAACTGTGCTGCCGACTTGTCCATCTTTACCAATGCCAGAAGGTCATTGATAATCTTATCCTCACGTTCAACCTCCTGTGCAATATCAACCATAAACTCATGATAAAGCTCCGGCGGAACATCCTGCTGGGCGAGAAGCGAATCAGCCAGCACTTTTACGGATGTAATGGGCGTCTTCAGCTCGTGAGATACATTTGCAACAAACTCCTTACGGGAATCATCCAGCATTTTCATTCTTTCCAGCAGACTATTAAAGGCATTTGCAATCTGTTCTGTTTCCAGATAATCGGATACGGTAATGGGATCATTGGTATATCCCTCCTTTACCTCGCTGATCGCACCGGATACCCGGTCAAAAGGCCATGTGATCAGCTGTGCAAGCAAAAGAGCAATTGCGAAAATACAAAAGATCATAATGCTCTCTATAATCAATGCCTTACGATTCAATATTTCCATAGTTGTGACAATGGTATCTGTTGATACACTGATCAGCATGACTCCTCTGACAACCTCAGTCCCACTTGGCATCTTTTCCGTTGCCATCTGATCAGAAACCGTTTCTACAATGGGTATGGTAATTTCAATAAATCCGTTTACCGCATCATGACTTGCTGAATTGGTTCCCTTCATACACTTAATTACTTCTTCAGAAATGACGGTTTTTCCCTCACTGATCCCGTAAGTGTCCTTCACCACCTTCAAATTTCCGTTGATGATAAGTACCCGCCCGTTATACAAATTCGATAATTGCTCCAATTCTGCATTGATTACCTCAGAAGACGGATCCTGCAGATAATTATAAGTAATCAGATGATTCGCAATAATTTTGAGCTGAGTCTGTACGTCCGAAATACGTACCGCGATTGCCCGGTCTTCATAATTTTCCATGATTCCCGCACGCATAATGAAGCTTGGGATGATTCCCACCAAAAAGAAAATAACAAACAGGCGGACCTTCAGGCTCCGCCATATCTTGAACTTATTAAAAAATTTTTTTATTTTTTCAGCCATAAGCTGCTCTGCCTCTCAAACCGGAATCCGATTTACTGTATTATGCAAAATAATAGCCTACGCCCCACTTGGTATGAACATATTTGGGTTCTGAAGGATTCTTCTCAATCTTTTCCCGCAGCCTTCTGACATGTACATCTACTGTCCGCACATCTCCCGGATAGTCATTTCCCCATACCAGTTTCAGCAGATTTTCACGACTGTATACCTTATTTGCATTAACCACCAGAAGTTCAAGCAATTCAAACTCTTTGGCTGTCAGATTGATTTCCTTGCCTGCAATATAGACTCTCCTGCCTTCACAGTCAAGTCTCAAATCGCCGCTCTCGATCACCTTTGCAGCTTCTCTTGGCTTCGGCGAAGTCCGACGGATAATTGCTTTGATCCTAGCCTTTACTTCCAAAATATTAAAAGGCTTGGTTATATAGTCATCTGCACCATATTCCAATCCCAGGATCTTGTCCATATCTTCGCCTTTTGCGGTTAACATAACAATAGGAACACCGGAAAATTCCCGCACCTGCTGGCACACTTCAAAACCGGTAAGCTTAGGGAGCATCACATCCAAAAGAATGATATCATACTCCTTATTCTTTATCATATTAAGTGCCTCTTCACCGTCATAGGCACAGTCAACTTCCATTCCATCCTGTTCAAGACTAAAGCGAATCCCCTTTACGATCAGCTTCTCATCGTCAACTACCAGCACTTTCTTCGCCATTTTATTATTCTCCCACTTTTCCTGCACATCACGATACAGTAATGCTGTCTCTGATTTTTTGAAACAGCCCCTCTTTTATCCCCTCGACATTCATAATATCTTCTATCTTTTGATATGCCCCATTCGCTTCCCGGTATGCAATAATGCTTTTGGCCTTGCTGCTGCCAACCCCCGGCAGCGTACACAAAAGTGACTCTCCGGCAGTGTTAATATTAATCAGCCCGCCTCCATTGCTTCCTTCCGGCGCATGATCCGGTGATGTCTCTGCTTCCCGTTCTATGATACCCGTGCTGTCTGAGATTTCCGTCCATGCCACTTCTCTTGTTTCTTCCACTGTGGGGACATAGATTTTCATTCCATCACTGATTGAACCAGCCTGATTCAGATAATCTTCCCCGGCATCCTCCCTAAAGCCGCCTGCACACTCCACTACCTGATAGATTCGGCTTCCGCGGTCCAAAGTATAAACCCCCGGATGATTTACTGCTCCGCAGATATGTACCACGCAAACTGCTGCCTGTTCCTTCTCAGGACTTTCCTCCTGCACGACTGCCGGCTTTATCTCCTCAGCTTCCCGCTTTGCCTCCTCAGCTGCCTGCCTTTCCTCTTCCGGTTCTGCAACAGTCTCAGATTCCTTATAAGCTGTCTGTGCCTCAACGGCAGGCGTAAGTATCAGCGTTTCTGCCTTGTTTTCTTTCCTCTCGCATCCAAACAGAATGCAGAATAAAGCAACAAAAAGCCCCGCTGCTATCTTCCATTTTCCTTTCATCGTTACTCCTTCCTGCAAAGCAGAAAGCCCCTTATAACGATACTTTATATTGTAAAATAAATTGCGGGGCTTGACAAGCCCTAAGGAGATTTTGTTGTAATGCGTTGCAGCATCTATTTCCATTTGAAAATAATGATTCCCGCAATGGCAATTATCATTCCGATTATCTTACGCCATTCAAGAGGCTGCTTTTCCACACCGAACCACCCGAACAGTTCAATCACGTATGCCACGATGAGCTGGGCGATCACGATCAACATGACAGCCCTGGCCGGTCCCAGCATTTCCATGCTTTTGATTACGGTATAGGTAATAAAAGCGCCGATTGCACCTCCAAGCAGCATATACTTGGGCTCCACCTTAAAGAGTGCTCCAAAGGACGAACGATCGGCACACAGCCATGCGCCAAGGCAAACCAAAAGGGCTGTCAGCTGCACAAAGACATTTGCTACCCAGATACTGGAATCCTTGGTCACCTGCGTATTGAACACTCCCTGGATACTCATTAGGGCACCTGAAATAAGCGCAATAAAAAATCCAATCATATGGGCCTCCTTGCTGTTTCTCAATACTTCATCATACCCACATGATTGGAAATTTATTCTTATCCGGTTCTATTTGGTCTCAATTCTTTGACATTTATTCGCTCTGAGAATTCTCTTGCGCGTTCTCTTGTGAATCCTCTTCAAAATATTCGTCGTCGGAATACTCATCCTCCTGATCCTGTTCCTCGTATGTCACCTCAAGATATTCTTCTTCGTATGCTTCTCCCGTAACCTGACTCTTGATCTGCTCAGACAATGCCTTCAACTCCTTGTTAGCATCCGCCCCGTTCCAGATTTCAGAGAAGGAAACCTCAAGCTGAACCCAGAAATTACTCGTCTCGAGCATCTTTGGCATGGAAATCGACTTTTCATATTCTTCCGCAAACCGGTCAAGGGCTTCATACCCGTAATCCACATCCTTTGCAGCGGATACCTTTCCTGTCCGTGCATACAAAATATCAATATAATCATTGGTCAGGAAATAGGCGAAGTCATTGGCAGCCTCTTTATTTGCAGAATAACCGTTGATCACAACACAGCTTGTCACGGAAAGAGGTCGGGTCTTCATTCCATCCTTAATATCCGGTGTCATCGTAATTCCATACTCATATTCAAACAAGCCGTCTGCCATTGCATGCTCCAATGCAAACACCGCATCCGTTGTGGCTACCGTAAATACCATCTTTCCTGCCATGAACTCATCCAGAATTCCTTCATAGCTGATCTGACTGGTATCAATGGAAAAGAACTGATTCAGCTCCTGATATGCCTCCATACTTCTAATGGCATTCTCATTGTAAATATCAATTTGGGAAGTGTCCCAGCCGGCTTCGCCGCCCATCCTGATCGCGTCCCCCACAAAGAAGTAATTGTAGAAGATATCCGTTACATCCCACTTAAATACACCTTCCACCTGCTGTGGTGCATCATAGCTGTCAGCAAAGGTTCGGATATCCTCAATGGTATCCGGAAGAAGCTCCTGCATTTTTGCCTCGATCTGTTCCTCTGTAAACTGCTCCTCCTTCACTGCACTGCCTTCTGTGCTCTCCTTTGCCTCAATCTTATCTTCCTCTAAAAGACCGGCATCCTCCTTAGCCTGCACAGCTTCTGCCTCCAGACGGCTTACTGCCAGATCCCGTAAATAGGTTTTATTATATAACAAAGCGCTTGTCTCAAAATAGAAGGGATAACCAATCAGATTGTCCTTGTAGGTAGCTGCCTGAAGACCGGTGCCGATATATTCATCCTCCATCACAATCCGGTCAGGGGGCGTCACCTCACTTGCAAGACCCGCCAGATAAGCCTTTTCAAGCGAATCATGTCCCAGAATATAAAGATCCGGCACATTTGCTTCAAGCGAATTCTGATTGATCTTTTCCAGATATTCCAAACCGGATTCCAGTACCGGAACAATCCTCACGTCATGACTTTCATTATAAGTCACTGCAGCACTGCTCAAATACGAAGTAAGCGCTTCATCCGTATACCACAGATAAAGCGTCTCCTTCTCGCTTGTAAACACCGTATTATCCTGTTTTTCCGTAATCTGACGTCCCGATTTGGCTATTCCAAAGGTAAGTACTGCGGCTATGGCAATGATTCCCACTGCCGTCAGTCGTTTTTTCAGACTCATCATTTACTCCGTTTCTATTCATCCAGACAGGTCTTTAAAATTGCAAGCATCTCGTCAACATGCTTCCTCTCAATAACAAGCGGTGGCACAAAACGAATAATGTTCGTGCCGGCATTGATCAGAATCAACCCCTGATCAAGTGCTTTGGTGATGATCTCCCCTACCGGCTTGCTAAATACCAGTCCCTGCATCAATCCCAGACCACGTCTTTCTTCAATACAATCATATTCAGTAACCAGCTCATCCAGTTTTTCCTTCAGATAAGCCCCCACTTCATTTACATTATCTATTATATGGTTCTCCTCGAATAAATCAAGCACAATATTTATGGCAGCTGTGGCAAGCGGATTCCCTCCGTAGGTGGTTCCGTGATCCCCACTGGAAAGAGAGTTCTGTCCTACCTTCTCCGTCATCAAAAAAGCGCCTACCGGCACACCGCAGCCAAGCGCCTTGGCTGTTGTCATGATATCCGGCTTGATACCGTATTTCTGCCAGGCAAACATAGAGCCGGTACGTCCCATACCGCACTGAATCTCATCCAGGATCAGCAAAATATCTTTTTCCTCACACAGAGCCTTTACCTGCTTTAAAAAGCCCTCCTGCGCGGGATAGATTCCGCCCTCTCCCTGCACCGTCTCAAACAGGATGGCACAGGTTATGTCAGTCACATTGGCAAGCACGCTGTCAAAATCATTCATCCTTGCAAAGCGGATGTTTCCGATCATCGGCTGGAAGGCTTCCCTGTATTTGGGGTTTCCCGTCACCGACAATGCTCCCATGGTTCTTCCATGGAAGGAATGCTCCATGGCAATGATCTCATGATCGGTTCTTCCGTCCTTCAGATACGCATATTTTCTTGCCGCCTTAATCGCACCCTCCACAGCCTCTGCACCGCTGTTGGTAAAGAATACCCTGTCCATGCCGGATACCTTTTTGATCTTTTTGGCCGCTTCAATCGCCGGCACATTGTAATAATAGTTTGAAGTATGGATCAGCTTGTCGATCTGTGCCTTCAAGGCATCATTATATTTCCGGTTATTGTATCCCAGGGCAAAAACCGCAATCCCTGCACAAAAGTCCAGATATTTTTTCCCTTCGATATCATAAAGATAAACACCGTCACCCTTATCAAGTACCACCTGATAACGGTTGTAGGTATGGAGAAGTGCCGCTTCTGCCTCCTCAATATATTCCTTCATTGTTTCCATATCTTTTTGTTTTCCTCCATTTAAAGTCATCCTCGCGGGTAACTTTTTTACTGCTCCATTACTGCCCCGTTACTGCTCCATGGTATTCTTGTCTTCATCCCTGATGATTGCAGTTCCCACACCGGAATTGGTGAAAATTTCAAGCAACAGACAGTGGGGAATCCGTCCATCCAGAATATGGACTCTGTTAACACCATTCTCAATCGCAGAGGTACAGTTATTCAGCTTCGGAAGCATCCCGCCGCCGATAAAGCCATCCTCAATCAGTTTGTTTGCCTCCGATGCCGTAATTCTTGAAATGAAAGAATCTCTGTCATTGATATCCTTATATAATCCCTCTATATCCGTGAGAAATACCAGTTTGTCGGCGCCTACCGCCTTGGCGATGGCACAGGCTGCGTCATCCGCATTGATATTGTAAGTCTGAAAGCTTTCGTCCAGTCCGATGGGCGCAACAATCGGCAGATAGTCGTTTTCCAGAAGGTCATAAAGTATTTTGGCATTGACACTCTTCACATCGCCTACAAAGCCGATGTCCTGTCCGCCGGAATACTTTTTCTCCACATTTAAAAGCTTTCCGTCCTTTCCGCTGACACCAACTGCCTTAACCCCCAGCTCTTCCACCATGGTCACAAGACTTTTATTTACTTTATTTAACACCATTTCGGCTATTTCCATGGTCTCCTCATCCGTCACACGAAGACCGTTTATAAACTGCGCTTCCTTGCCGACCTTGCCGACCCAGCGGCTGATCTCTTTGCCGCCACCGTGAACAATGATAGGCTTAAACCCTACCAGCTTAAGCAGTGTAACATCCTTAATGACATTCTTTTGAAGTTCCTCATTACTCATAGCCGATCCACCGTATTTTACCACAATGATCTTCCGATTGAACTTCTGTATGTAGGGAAGGGCTTCAATCAGCACCTCCGCCTTCTTTAAAACCTCCTGCATATCCTTATCCATTTCTTCCTCCATTCTACTAGCTGCGGTAATCCGCATTAATCTTTACATAATCATAGGTCAGGTCACATCCCCACGCGGTAGCGCTTTCCTCTCCCATTTTCATATCAACCAGAACAGTTACCTCCGGCTGCGACAAAATTTTGGTTGCCTCCTCTTCATTGTAGCCTGTAGATACCCCATCCTGATAAATCTTGATGCGTCCTGCCTTGCTTTCAAAATAAAGATCTATCTTTTCCGGGTCAAACTGTACCCCCGAATAGCCAAGGGCACACAAAACTCTTCCCGCATTCGCATCGTGTCCGTAAATCATTGCCTTGACCAGACTGGAGCAGACTACAGATTTACTTAATATGCGTGCATTTTCCTTCGTGTCAGCTCCGATCACCTTGGTTTCCAGCAATGCTGTTGCTCCCTCCCCGTCTCCTGCCATCATTTTGGCTAAGGACTCATTTATGTAATGAAGAGCCGCCTTGAATTCTTCGTATTCCGGTGTGCCATCCTGAATCTCCGGATTTTCAGCCATTCCGTTTGCCATCACCAGAAGGGTATCATTGGTGGATGTATCTCCGTCAACAGAGATCATATTAAAGGTATCAACCACATCCTCCTTCAAGGCTTTGGTAAGAAGTTCCTTGGAAATCACTGCATCAGTGGTTACAAACCCGAGCATCGTACACATATTGGGATGGATCATTCCCGAGCCCTTGCACATTCCACCAAGGGTTACCTTCACGCCCCCAATCTCAATTTCCACTGCCGCCTGTTTGGAGCGGGTATCTGTTGTCATAATGGCTTCTGCCGCCTGGGTTCCCGCATCCAGAGTCTCTGCCTTAGCCTTGGCAAGCTTCTCAATACCGGCTTCAATCCGGTCCATGGGAAGCTGCATGCCGATGACACCTGTAGAAGCAACCAGCACTGCATCCTCCGGAATATTCAGAAGCTCTGCCGTCTTCTTTGCCGTCCTGCTGCAATAGTCAAGTCCTTCTTTTCCCGTACAGGCATTGGCAATTCCCGCGTTAATGATCACTGCCTGCCCAAAGGGTGATTCCTCAACCACCTTCTTATCCCACAATACAGGAGCCGCTTTCACCACATTGGTGGTAAAGGTCGCTGCCAGTGTGCAGGACTTCTTACTGTAAATGATTGCCATGTCCTTTCTGTTCTGATATTTGATGGCAGCCTCTGCGCCTGCTGCCTCAAAGCCTTTTGCTGCTGTTACGCCGCCTGTTCTGATCTTCATAGCTTCCTCCATTCCAAGGCACTATCCGTCCTTTTTATCCGTTAAATCTTACAATATTTTCCTTATTTAGAACAAAATCGTAATAGTTAAGATCCTCTCTCCCTGTCCAGCCGATTTCCTTCCAGAAGGCATTTCCGATGTCATTTTTCGTAAAGGCTATCAATGAAACTTTGCTGATCTTTTCTCTCTGAAGTGCTTCCATGCAGTGCACTACCATGCTCTTTCCGATTCCGTTCATCCGATAATCCTCATGCACACACACATGATACAGACATCCCCGTCTGCCGTCATGTCCACACAGAATGCTGCCCACAATCTTTCCATCGCACACCGCCACAACGCTGGTACCGGGATTTCTCTTAAGGAATCTCTCCACACCCTCCCGGGAATCATCAATACTCCTGATTGCAAAGCCTGAAATACTCATCCAAAGCTTGTGAACACCTTCATAATCTTCAATTGTCATGGGACGAATCATTATCTCTTCCAGATTTTTCTTTATCATTTCGTTTTACTCCTCTCGAAGTTGCACTGCCCGATATTCATGCTTCACATAAGGGAGAAACTTATAAAGCACATCACTCGTCCTAAGCCGCAAACTTGCCGTATTGACACAGGGATGACAGCCAAGATATTCCTCTGCAAGAAGCTCCTCATCAATCAAAAGGTTCACATGCATTTCCTTGTCATTCATCAACCCCATAACACTGACAGCTCCCGGTGAAATATGAAGGTATTCCTCCATAAATTCCTCCGGCGCAAAGGAAAGTCTTGCTACGCCGAGCTGCTTCGACACTTCCTTTGTCTTAAATTTCTTTTCTCCGGGCATCATTAAAAGATAAAAAACCGTCTTCTGGGTATTACACAAAAACAGATTCTTGCACATGCGGATTCCCAAAAGCTCATCCACTCCATGACACGCCTCAATGGTTGCCATAGGTTCATGATCCATTCTTTTAAAAGGAATATCCAATTTGTGAAGCAGTTCATACACCGCCATCTCTCTTTGGAGTCTCCCCTCCCCGGAAGGAATATCCTCATACAAAGTAGGATCATGTATCAATTCGTTGATTTCGCTCATCTTGTCTCCATTCCTAAGGGATCCTCTTACAGATTAAGTCCCTTGCTTTCTTCACATCCGAGCATAATATTCAGACACTGGATAGCCGCACCTGATGCACCCTTTCCAAGGTTATCAAACTGTGCATGCAAAACAACTCTTTCTTCATTGCCGGTCACAAAAATCTTCAGTCCGTCCCAGCCGGAGCATCCGTTTCCTGCCATCATGCCCTTAAGTTCTTCTTCCGCTCCGTAAGGCATGACCTTGATAAACTGCTCACCCGCATAATATTCCGCAAAGAATTTTGCCAGCTTTTCGGGTGATGTCTCTTTTTTCAGATAGTCAATATAAAGAGGAAGGCTTACCACCATACCACTGTAATAATCTGCAACGATGGGAGAAAACAGCGGTTCTCTTGAAAGACCTGTAATCTTCTTCATTTCCTTTAGGTGCTTATGTTTCTGAGTTAATGCATATTCTCTGGGCGCATCAAGCTCTACCGGACGTTCATCAGATTCATACTCAGCAATCATCTTTTTCCCGCCACCACTGTAGCCGGTAAGGGAAAAAGCAGCCACTGGATAGTCGGAAGGCAAAATCCCCTGTGAAACAATCGGATATGCCAGTGAGAGAAAGCCTGTAGCATGACAGCCCGGCACAGCAATCCTCTTTCCTTCTTTAATTCTATTTCTATGTACCGGCGAAAGCTCCGGGAAACCGTATGCCCATCCATCCTCCGTTCTATGTGCAGTGGAGGTATCAATAATTCTTACATTTTCATTTTCCACAAGAGAAACGGACTCCCGTGCTGCTGCATCGGGAAGACAAAGGAAAGTAATATCCGACTGATTGATCAGGCGCTTTCTCTCCTCCACGTCCTTACGCAATTCTGCTGAGATGGGAATGAGTTCAATATCGTCTCTTTGCCCGAACCGTTCGTGGATTCGCAGTCCCGTTGTTCCTTCACTTCCATCTATAAAAATCTTTGTTTTGCTGCTCATAAGCTTTTTTACCTCTCTTCTTTATTACTGTTTATTACTGCAAAATCATGCAAATTCTCTTTGGTTTTCCCTTTGCTTTTCTCTTTGGTTTGCGCCTAAAGTGCCCTTGAATTGGGTGCGTGGCTTTTCTCACCTTTTTCGCCGTCTATGACACGCTTGCAAAAATGGTTTCCCTCAAAGGCTCATTATATCATCTTATTGGAGAAAAGAACACCTAAACTTGTTTCTTGAATATCTCATCGCGCTTTACCTCGCCACTTTCCCTGCGGTAGATAATATCGCTGTGCATCTGATTCATCAATTAACTCTGCTACATTGCATTTTTAAACATTTTTATGCACTTTTCTCGTTTTCATTTTTTATAATTATGCATCTTTTCTCATAATTATGCAATACTTTTTTGTTTTCCTCTCATAAATTCATCAAAATCTTATATAATAGCAAATAGAAAGAGTCCGTCACAAAATTTATGAATTCAAAATCCCTATGCAGTTTGTTTCTTTACCGCATAGGGATTACTGGTTTACATAAAGTATTATGAATATTCTTCCGATTTATTTCACTGATTCTACTTTACCGATTCTACAAACATTGCCGCACCTTTCACATGGGATAGCAGTTCTTCATCTTCATAAACTTTGATTGTACCCTGATGCTCATCGCCGGCTTCTACCGTTTCATCCACATAATCACAGCCAACTGCCATGATGTTACCCTTCTCATCAAGTAATGCTATGGTAACCAACCCGGGCTCAATTGCTTCTTTTGTGGCAGAATAAACTGTATAGGATACTGTCAAACTTCCCTCGGCAGGATTTCCACTTACCTCATAGTCGCCTTCCCAAGGAATATACTCCTGAAAAGTATCTAAGGTGATATCGCAATCCTCCCACCTGATTCTTCCGTCAGGCATTCCATCCCGGCAAGCAATACTGGAAACTACTGTATTTCCGCTTCCGATTGCTGAATAGTATAAGAAGGTATCTCCTACAACCGCATCATTCTCTCCCAACGCACTTGCACTTGCAGTAAATGACACTGCCTTATCATACAAATTTGTTATAGCGACCATAAGATTCACCTCATCATAGGCTATGTACGGCGCAATACTGATCACCAGCCCCTGTGACTGCTCATCAACCGGATATACAACGCCCCAGTTAATGTTGCTGTAATCACTTCCAAGGTTTTCCAATAACATTTTTGCATCTTCGCTTAACAGGTTTGTGGCATCAGCACTCTTTGCTTCTGCAGTTTCGCCTTCTGATATTTCATTTTCTGCTGTTTCAGCTTCCAAAGGCTTCTCTTCTTCCTCTACGGTAGCTTCCTGCTCCTCTTCCACATTATCAGAAGCTTCCGGTGACTCTCCTTTATAATAGTAGATATCCGAATTTGCATTTTCTATTGGTGTCCCGTCAAAGGCTACCAATCTGAGTATTTCAGGATCCTCATATGCTTCCAGAATGATACCACAATCCATACCGCAATCAGCCAGATAGGAAACTGCATGGTATACCTTTTTCTCATCATTATCCATCACAAAGAAATCGCGACCATTGATTGTTCTTACCGAATTTATTTCCGCTGTTACCTGTTTATAGACTGATGGATCCAGTACATAGGCATGCAATACCTCTTTCCCTGATTCATCATTAATGAAAAATCCACCATTTTCAGAATCAACCTTGAAGGAATGTCCCTCCGATGTGTCCACATATACCTTCATCTCACCAAAGTTACCTGCCGTGAAATCGTACGCCATATATCCCGTTTTGTAAGCAAATCCCTGCTCTGATGCCCTGTCAGGGAAAATTTCCTTATAGTTTTTGTTCTCCGACTTGCTGCCACCACCAATTGAAAAACTACACCCCATCATTCCAATTGCCATAACAGCACACAAGAGTAACGTAATTATCTTTTTCATTTCTTTTCTCCTTTTCTCCCTCAATTTGAATAATAAATACATTCTATCATAAATACTATCCAAGTGCAAAAAAGGTTTCATGTGTATATAAATTCGTTATATCTGCATATTATTCATATATATTTCGTTTTTATGCAATAATATCTGTATTTTTCTTTTAAATATGCAAAAATAACTATTGCATTCTCTTCTGATTTGTAGTATATTGTGATTTGTCAACAACAAAACAAAAATTTTAATAAAAATACACATGGAGGCATTCTATTATGAAAGAAAAAGTTATCTTAGCGTATTCAGGTGGACTTGATACTACAGCAATCATCCCCTGGCTGAAAGAAAATTTCGATTACGAGGTAGTATGTGTCTGCATCGATTGCGGACAGGGCGAAGAACTGGACGGTCTTGAAGAAAGAGCAAAATTCTGTGGCGCTGAAAAATTATACATACTTGATGTAACGGATGAGTTCTGCGACGAATATGTTGTTCCCTGTGTTCAAGCTCACGCTGTCTATGAAAACAAGTATCTTCTGGGTACCTCCATGGCAAGACCTCTGATTGCAAAGAAGCTGGTTGAAATTGCCCGTAAGGAAGGCGCCGTTGCAATCTGTCACGGTGCTACCGGCAAGGGAAATGACCAGATCCGCTTTGAGCTTGGAATTAAAGCACTTGCCCCTGACTTAAAGATCATTGCTGCATGGAGAAATGACAAGTGGACACTTGATTCCCGTGAATCTGAAATTGAGTATTGCAAGGCACATGGTATCGACCTTCCCTTCTCCGCAGATTCCAGCTACAGCCGTGACCGCAACTTATGGCATATCAGCCATGAAGGTCTGGAATTGGAGGATCCTGCAAACGAGCCTAACTTCGAGCATCTGCTTGTTCTCGGTGTAACTCCCGAAAAAGCTCCCGATGAGGGCGAATATGTTACCTTGACCTTTGAAAAAGGTGTTCCTACTTCCGTAAACGGCAAGAAAAT
This sequence comes from Bacillota bacterium, assembly GCA_030526045.1. GTDB lineage: Bacteria > Bacillota > Clostridia > Lachnospirales > Lachnospiraceae > Suilimivivens. The sequence continues at coordinate 18,697 of JAUNDN010000018.1, forward strand.
GAAGGTATCCGACATTATCCGTGAATTGAATAAATTAGGCGGAAAGCATGGTATCGGTATTGTTGATATTGTAGAAAACCGTGTTGTAGGTATGAAGTCCAGAGGTGTTTATGAAACTCCCGGCGGAACCATCCTGTATGAAGCTCATCAGCAGTTAGAGGAGCTGATTCTTGATCGTGATACTTATGCCGTTAAAATGGATATGGGCAACAAGATGGCACAGATCGTTTACGAAGGAAAGTGGTTCTCCCCGCTTCGTGAAGCAGTTCAGGCTTTCATCGAGTCCACACAGCAGTATGTAACCGGTGAAGTAAAGTTCAAGCTTTACAAGGGCAATATTATTAAGGCCGGCACTACTTCTCCTTATTCATTATACAATGAAAGCATTGCTTCCTTCACAACCGGTGATCTGTATGACCACCATGATGCAGAAGGCTTCATCAATCTGTTCGGTCTTTCTACCAAGGTTCGTGCTATGAAGATGCAGGAGCGCGGTGAACTGAAATAACTTTCTGCAAAACTATGGAGGTCAATCACCTTTATGGACGTAATCACACTGTTACTGGTTTATTTTGTTTCAGTAAATCTGATTGGTTTTGCCTTTATGGGCATCGACAAATATAAAGCGAAAAAAAGGGCCTTCCGGATTCCGGAAGCTACCCTTTTTATCGTTGCAATCATTGGCGGAAGCATAGGTTCCCTATTGGGAATGTATGCTTTTCGTCATAAAACAAGACATCGCCGTTTTACCTACGGAATGCCTTTCATTTTATTAGTGCAGATTGCGCTGATCATTGCATTCTTAACTGCACCTATTGAAATATCTATTATTTAACGGGGGAAAACATCATGCACATCGCAATCTGTGACGACAATGTGGCTGATCGAAAACAATTAGAACGATTGTTGGGACGTGAATCGGATAAACGAAAGTCAGATACCGGTGTGTTTTACACAGATTCCTACGGTGACTGTGAGGTTCTTGGCAGGAATCCCATGCCCTACGATCTTTTTTTTATAGATCTTACCGAAAGTGAACCGGATGGTCTTACCTTTGCCTTGCAGCTGCGCCGCTTCGGTGTGACTGCTCCTATCATCCTTTGCTCCTCCAAAATTGACTACAAGGCTGCCTATAAAGCACTTCCCGAATGTCCCTATGAATTCCTGTTCCTTGAGAAAGCAATCCGTACCGCTGATCTTTCCCTTATGCTTGATCATACGATAGAAATCCTGGAACAACGTATTCCTACCATCGAACTGCGTTCCGATACAGATACCTATTATGTGCAGGAGGATGATATCATCTATGCTGTTACGAAGGGACAATATGTTCATGTCTTTCTGAAAGACGGAAGAGATGTCTTAATTCTCACTGACATGCTCAACTTCTACTCTACCGTTAATATGTATACCCATATGGTTCTTCTTACCAACAAGACACTGATCAATATTGCCTATCTGGGAAGCTATACGCCCTTTAAGGTAAAACTAAAGGACGGGACTTCGCTCAAGTCCACGCCCTTTGCAGTCAGTCTTATCAAAGCAGCGCTTACTATGCTTCTGGCCGAGGAATCGCCTACAAAGTAACGATAACCCCTCCGTCATTTGCATACATACTGCTGACCCCTTTGGTATCCATAATCACTACATCCTTTACCTTAATCTTATCCAGAACCATTTTCCGGACGCTTTCTGCTCGTTCCAGGCAATTGCAATGTGTGATCATCAACGTTTTTTCTTCCGGATGAACTGCTTCCTTTGCTACGGTTTCCGCCATCTTCGCCAGTGCCTTCTTAATTCCGATTGCCTGCCCCAGCTGAATGATCTCACCTTTATTTGCTCCCATAACCGGCTTGATGCTCAGAGTGGAAGCAACCAGAGCCTTCACACCGGTCAGTCTTCCATTCTTTCTTAAGGTTTCCAGATTATCAAGAACAAAATAAGTATTCATGTTATCTCTGTATTCTGACAGTTTCTTACAGATTTCTTCAAAAGGAAGACCTTCTTCCGATAACTGTACTGCCTTAAATGCCTGCTGCGTTTCCCCGCAGCTTGCAGATTCCGAATCAAGAATAAAGATATTCTTTTCACCGAACTTTTCATGGTATAACTTTTTGCCGAGTTCTGCACTGTTGTAGCTTCCGCTCAGCTTGGAGGATAACGTGAATACAAATACATTATCAGCATCTGTCTTGTAGGCCTCCATGAACTTTTCGGGGGAAGGACAAAATGACTTTGGACATTTGGGTGATGCTGCCACTTTCTTAAGGAAATCTGCCTGGTCAAAAGTTTCATCATCCATAATCAGTTCATCGTTCACTTCAAGTCCCAGCGGCACACGCTCATACCTCGGATTATTTTCATATTCTACCGGGAATTCACAACAGCTGTCCGCTACAATCTTATAACTCATAATAACCTCCAAAACCGTTTCATATGTTTAGTCATATCCACTCAATGTAGTTTTCATTACTACATATGATAGCATACCATAAGTAAGGTGTAAACCCCCTAATTGCAATTCCATGAACCAATCATGCTGCTTCCCTGACGGTGTATCTGAAAAATCCTCGCTGTATACCGCCTGCCAACCAGATAAAGCGTTCAAGAAAAATCTGCTCAGTCTATTTCAGAGATTTTATTAGCAACCGGATTTCAAACTTGCTTCGCTTCGAACAAAGAAATCCGGTTGCCAATTATCTGAAATAGACTGAGCGATTTTTTACGAACCCTTTCATGCCTTGCAGGCAGTACACAGCGAGGGCTCCAGCTTTGACACCAGGGATAGCAAACAAGCATTTGTGAGTCTTTATCCTTGCACCTTCCCCGGAAATATTATAGAATGTAATAGGCGCAAAGGAAAACCGAGCGACGCCGTAGGCGGCATTTGGTTTTCTTGCGCCATTAACGAGCAAACTGTCTGCGCAGCAGACGGGTAAGCACCGCAGGTGCGGGTTTGCGAGTCTAAACCGCAAAGCAGACCAAGCGACGCCGTAGGCGGCATTTGGTTTTATTAAAATAAAAAGTGAGGTATCAGTCATGACCACAAATGAAAAAGCATTAATGCTGCATGAACAATGGAACGGCAAACTGGAAACCGTCTCCAAAACCCCGGTGAAATCCCGTGAAGATCTGTCACTAGCCTACACGCCCGGCGTGGCAGAGCCCTGCAAGGTAATTGCACAGGATAAGGAAGCAGCTTACAAGTATACCATGAAGGCTAACACTGTGGCAGTTGTTTCCGACGGAAGCGCTGTTCTCGGCCTTGGAAATATCGGTCCCTATGCGGCTATGCCTGTTATGGAAGGGAAAGCTGTTCTCTTTAAAGAATTCGGTGGGGTCAACGCAGTTCCCATTTGTCTGGATACCCAGGACACAGAGGAGATCATCAAGGCTGTCACCTACCTTGCTCCCGGCTTCGGCGGAATCAATCTGGAGGATATCAGTGCTCCCAGATGCTTTGAAATTGAAGAACGCCTGAAGGAAATCCTGGATATCCCGGTTTTCCATGATGATCAGCATGGCACAGCTATCGTTGTTCTTGCCGGTATCATCAATGCTTTGAAGGTGGTCGGGAAAAAGAAAGAGGATTGCCGCGTGGTCGTAAATGGCGCCGGAAGTGCCGGTGTCGCTATCACGAAGCTGCTTCTGACCTATGGTTTTCCCAACATCATCATGTGTGATAAGGTGGGAATTGTATCTAAGGATACGGAAGGTCTTAACTGGATGCAGAAGAAAATGACCGAAGTTACCAATTTAAATAATGAGAAAGGGTCTCTTGCCGATGCCCTGAAGGGTGCCGATATCTTTGTAGGCGTCTCTGCTCCCGGTATTGTTTCCAAGGAAATGGTTGCATCCATGAATAAAGATGCCATTCTCTTTGCCATGGCAAACCCGGTTCCCGAAATCATGCCGGATCTTGCTAAGGAAGCCGGGGCACGCGTTGTCGGAACCGGCAGAAGCGACTTCCCGAATCAGGTAAATAACGTAGTTGCTTTCCCCGGAATCTTTAAAGGTGCTCTGGAAGGCCGTGCTTCCCAAATCACTGAGGAGATGAAGCTGGCCGCTGCAAATGCCATTGCTTCTCTTGTTCCTGATGATGAGCTGAATGAGAACAACATTATGCCGGAAGCTTTTGACCCGAGAGTTGCCGAGCTTGTAGCACAAGCAGTCAAGTCCCACATTAAGAAATAGTCATAAATGCCTCCGAGGTGAGATTTCAATATGACAGGCAATGAAACAGGCATCCGCGAGAGCTGGCATGGAAAGCCATACTACTCGCTGGATGCCTATTGTAAAAATACTTATGGAGAAAAACTGTATAAGACTTCCCTGGATGCCGGACTATCCTGCCCTAACAGAGACGGCACTCTGAGTACCGGCGGCTGCATTTTCTGCAGTGCCGGGGGAAGCGGCGATTTTGCTGCCAGAATCTCCTGTAGCCGCGATTTTGCTGCCGGGATTTCCTGCAACACGCCTTCCGGCCCAGAAACAGACAAGGATGCTGCCCTTAAAGCCTCTTTCCATCATGCTTATGCGCAAAGTCTGTCCCTACTTCAAAAGAAAGAAACCGGACATAAGTTTATTGCCTATTTTCAAGCCTATACCAACACCTATGGTCCTGTTTCCTATTTGGAAAAAATATTTTCTCTTGCCTTAGAAGAGCCTACTGTTGCGGGTATTTCTATTGCGACCAGACCGGATTGTATCAGCCCGGAAATTATGGAGTTGCTGATCCGATTAAAATCATCTTATGCCCCTAAATTTATCTGGATTGAGCTGGGGTTGCAGACAATTCATGAAAAAACCGCTGCCTTTATACGGCGCGCTTATACGCTTTCCTGCTTTACGGAATGCCTGAATCGTCTTCATGATGCAAATATTCCGGTAATCGTACATGTCATTCTGGGACTGCCCGGTGAGACCAAAAGCAATATGCTTGAAACCATAGAATATCTGAACACTACTCCTGTTTCCGGCATCAAGCTGCAGCTCCTTCACATTCTGAAAGGCACCGATCTGGGACAACTGTATTTGGGAGCTCCCGATCAATATTGCAAGCTGAATTCCCTGGAAGAGTACCTGGATATCCTGATACCATGTATCACCCACTTAAGACCTGATATCGTCATTCATCGTCTGACCGGTGATGCGCCGCGCGCTCTTTTGCTTGCTCCGCTCTTTAGCAGGAACAAACGCCTTGTTTTAAACACTCTTCATAAAAAAATGAAAGAGCAGAATGCATTTCAGGGGCAGTATTTTGAAGAAAGGAAGAAACCATGCACGATCCTTTGACGCTTTACAAATTGATTGTTCTATATATGCTCACCAGAGTTGATTTTCCTTTGACCAAGGCACAGGTTGGTGACTTTATTCTTGGAAAAGAATACACAAACTTCCTGACTCTTCAGCAGGCGATCGGCGAGCTGATTGACGCAGGACTTGTCATGGCACAATCTATCCGCAACCGCACCCACCTTACCATCACCCGGGAAGGCCGGGAGACATTAAGCTTCTTTCAAAATCAGATCAATGACAGTATCAAGACTGACATTGATGATTTCTTCCGCGAAAACGAAATTGAGCTTCGCAATGAAGTCTCCATTCTGGCTGATTATTACAAGTCAACCTCCGGAGAATACGAAGCCCATCTTGTTGCAAAGGAAAAAAATATTGATTTGGTTAACATAACTATATCTGTTCCATCCGAGGAGACTGCTGTTACTATCTGTGATAACTGGCAAAAGAAAAATCAGGATATTTATCAGTATCTGATCAGTCAGCTTTTCTGATCAAATTACAGCATACCTTTAATCTTCTCTAATACAGTCTGATATAAGCTCAAAAACCTATCCCAGTTTTCATACAGGAAAGCTTCATCCTGCTCCTTTGCTGCCATTTCATGCTTTAACGCCATTTTTGACAGTTCTTCGGCGCCTATCTGCAGTGAAGTGCTTTTGATTGCATGTGCAATAATGGCATAGTTCTTCCAATCACCCTGCCGGTAAAAATCAGGCAATTGTTTTAGATACTCCTGCCCCTGCTCCCAATAGGCCTTGAGCACTTCCGCATACATTGATTCATCACCATTGCAATACTGTATTGCCATATCCTTATTCAGATTTACCTTTTCTTCCTTCAACTCAGAAGGAATATAACGATTCAGGATCTGTTCAAGTTCCTCACCGTTTATCGGCTTGGACAAGTAGTCTGTAAAGCCTTCGCACAGATATCTCTTCCTGCTTCCGGAAACTGCGTTTGCCGTGAGTGCAATTACCTCTGTCTGCACATTCAAACCATCCTTGTCCTGTCTGAGCATATGAAGGGTTTCGATTCCATCCGGATCAGGCATCATGTGATCCAAAAATATTAAGTCATACTTTTTGGTTCTGCAGAGTTCAAGACATTCCTGCCCTCCTGAGGCGGATTCTACTTTACTCCCTGTTCGTTTCAGCAAAGCTCTGAAAACCACAAGATTCATTTCATTGTCATCAACAACCAGCACTGTGGCCTTAGGCGCATATAGCGGTACAGGAACTTCTGCCGGAGCACTGTTCCCGGAATCTTGTTCTTCCGCAATCACTGTTTCAATCTTTGATGCCTCTTGTGTATATTCCTCCCCATTCCCGCAAACAATTCCCTGCGGAAGCTCTACGGTAAATCGCGATCCCTTGCCATACTCACTCTGTACATTGATGGTTCCGTTCATTAGCTCCACAAGACGCTTTGTTATATTCAACCCCAGACCAGTCCCTTCAATCGAGCGGTTACGATTTATGTCCAATCTGGTAAAACTATCAAACAGCCTCTTTTGGTCCTCTTCGCGGATTCCCATGCCGGTATCCTCCACCGCCATGACAAGCCAATACAGATCATCCACTTCTTGCTTTCCGCTCACCTCAAGAGTAACACTTCCACCGGGCGTATACTTCACTGCATTTGTCAACAGATTATTCAGAATCTGTTTGATCCGCACCTGATCACCATAAAGAGTCTTCGGTATTTCCCCGTCAATCTTCACCTGTACCTGCAGCCCCTTCTTCTTCGCCTTCATCTGCAGAGTCTGACAAACATCCTTAAGGAGCTCATCCACTTGATAGTTTGCCTCTACTATTTCCAGCTTCCCGGCATCTATCTTTGAGAAATCCAGCACATCATTGATCAGAGCAAGTAGCATATCACCGGCCCGCCGAATGCTTTGCGCATACTCACTGATGGTTTCATCCCTGTTTTCCCTCAGGATCATCTCGTTCATTCCCATGATCGTGTTGATAGGCGTTCTGATTTCATGAGACATGCTTGCTAAGAAATCCGCTTTGGACTTACCCATCATAACGGCAAGCTGTTTTTCCTTCTCCAGTCTGATAATCTCCTGCGCCGTCTGAATCGATGCCATGACGACCAAAATGAAAAGACCGAAGTTCATCATAATTCCTGTGGTTTTAATAAAACGTTGATACTGCCAGATCAGTTCCACGATCCCGCATACGATCATACCTAAAAAGCCTAACGAAATTAAATGGTATTCAGTAAGTCCTTTATGCCAGTCAATTATGATTGTGAGTGTCACAAAAAGGATTTCGATCATCAGAATAATATAGGTAAGCATTATCGTATCAATAAAATCATAGATCTCCAAAACCTGCAATCCCGTACTGATCACAAAATCAGCCACATTAGCAACACAAAGCAGCACATACCATTTTTGATATCTATGTGCCTGAATATAGTTAATATAAATCAGAAACGGCATCGGCAGCAGCATCAGGTAAAAGACTGCCATGTTCGCAATAATCGATGCATTGGGAAGGAAAAATTGACGAAGCTTGGATTCACTGAGAATCCACAAAGCGGCCAGCATAATGCCCCCTCCAAGGTACTGCAGTGCTATATTTCTGTGAAAGTAATACCGCAGAAATAGACCGATCATAATGCAGGCAACACTTAATATAAGCATGCAAAGGGCACACATTGTTTCTACTCCGTATACACGAAACAAATAATTCCGAATATCTGCTCTTTCTCCAATATATACTTGATTCAAAAGGCCTGTATACCGGGAATCCGTCACGGTAACAAGACGCAATGTCTTTCCGGCATCACCGCTGTCAAGTACTGCAAACACATAGCGGCCTACGCTGTTCTTTCCAAACGGTCTGGTATCCTTAGTCGTATAGCTCTGGCGCAGCTTTCCATCTACAAAAATTTCCATATCCTGCATGGCGCTGCGAAAGCACAGGCTGGTTTCAGGGGCAAGATTCTCCGGCAGCACAGTTTCCACAATAACAGCTTCCCCCCTCTGTGCCTCACATTCTCCCGGTACACTCACCGGCACACGCGTCCCATCCGGCAATAGCTGCTCCCACTCACCTTCAAAAAGCCTGCATCCTGCTGAACCGGATACATTTTCTGCCGGAAGCAGGCACTCTGCCAGCACAAGAAAAGCCAAAGCACCTGTAAGCAATACAATAAATATCCATTTGATTCCACACATCAAAGCATTTGTATTTTTACCCACTTTTCCCCTCCGGTTTACGATCCTTTATCTGATGATTTCGCTCCAGCTTGAAATTCCGATCAAGGCCTTTGCAAAATCCGTATACTGTGCATGCTGTGGCGTATCAATGTACTTAAACACATTATAGATCTGTCTCTGTCCACCGCCCGAATTGTAAAGGCCGAAGGACAGCCCCTGGGCAACCTCCTCAGGTGCATCTGTCTGGCGGTTCAACAGGAATCCGTCAATTTCCGGATACGCCTCCATCTTATAATAAGCATATGCATAAGCTGCTGCCTGAACTGCTTCACCTGCCTGTGCCGTGTAGCCAAGCTCACTTAGCAGAATGCTTCTGGTCCTTCCGTCAGAAGTCTTGAATTGATCCTGCCGCAGATAATTGACCAATACTTCTATATTCGCCATTGTCATCATAGAGCTGCCTGCATTGTGTTGCACATATTTGGAGGCCTTCCATATCCTTGCCTCTGTCAGCGGCACATTGTAGGGGTGCTGTGCCATTCCCCAGTCAATATTTCCCTTGGAAGATATATTCGCATTAAACACATCCAGGACATCTCTCGCATCATAGTTGGTGTTATTCTTAATATTGCGGTCCCATTGCTGGTCAAGGGAAATATAGACCCTTGCACTGCTGCTCATACTCTTAATCGCCGTATAGAACACACGGAACGCCTTGGCGTACTCCTCCACATAGGTGTTGATGTCCGTATGCGCCATATAGTTCCATTCCTTGCGGGCATTAATCTCATTGGCAATGACCCAGTTGGAAATTCTTCCATGCGTATTATCGGAATAGCGGTCAGCAAGGAAAGCACCAATTGCAGCCATATACTCTACCCCTGATTCTTCAGCACCGTTGAATGCATAATAGGGCGCTGAGCCCCCGCTTCTGGCATTGGGATGAATCAGCTGCGGATAGGCCGGGGAATAATTATTCAGAAGAATCGCCGTTGAGGTAATTCCCTTGGCAGTCAACGTACTGAATACCAGATCATATTCTGCCACCACCTGTCCGTTAAAGGTATAGGTCTTTCCATTATAGGTATATTGAATCGTCGGATAGGCAGGATTGCTGGTAGGTCCCAGCAGTCTTGCAACCGGAATATTGTAAGCTGCCTGTTTGACTCCCAGATTGTCAAGTTCATTGCCCCTCAGCTTATTGGGATCAACCAGAAGTCCCTTGATAGAGGCAGGCTGCATATATACTGAGGAGTGCTTAGCAATCGCCTCCGGATTGGTGATATAGCTGGGTGTGCTGACCTGTACATACTTTCCGTCGAGCTTCACTGCCACCACAAATTTCTTGTACAAACGGCTGCCGGACATATTATGATTAAGTGCCGCGGTCAGTACGATCTCAGTATCCTTATATTCTCTGTCAAGATATTCGCTGTCCTCTGAAATCCCATTCTCATAAGTGTTCAGCGCAAACAGATAATAATACTTATCATCACTCTTAGGGATTCCGTCTCCTGTGACAGTAACAGAAACTCTTCCTGTTTCCGTTTTGATCACGCACTCAGTGATTTGGGCAAAATTTGCCCGATTCTCTTCTGTCAGTTCATGAGTTGCCGGTCTTTGCTTAAAGTTGTCAAGTACTGCACCTCCTGCCGTAACAATGTGATTCACGACATCACTACCAAGATCAGGTCCTACCGGCTCAGGCTGTGTTTCCTCCTGTGCTACGGGCTGTTCCGGTTCCGGAAGCGGTTCCGGTTCTTCTCCCCGAAATACAAAAAATACGGTGAGCCCCACTCCCGCCAGTAGGATTACGCCTGCCAAAAGGAGCGCGATAATCAAAAGCTTAGGCTTACGTTCAACTCTATTCTTCGCCGGTTTTCTTTTCTTTCCGGTGTTTAATTCCATATTGTCTCTCTCTTTCGTCTGATTTATCTCCGGTCAGAGCCTTCCGCTTCCTTCTTAATTCGCTTCATATGCTCTTTTATCTTGATCTCATATCCGTTCCCCGACGGATGATAGAATTCTTTTCCGGTAAGTTCATAGGGCAAATATTGCTGGCGCACATAGTTATTGGGATAATCATGGGCATATAAATACCCCGTACCATGTCCCAGCTTAGCAGCTCCTTTATAGTGGGCATCCTGCAAATGGGTAGGAATGGGCAGATTTCCGGTTTCCTCCACCGTCTGCATCGCTTCCCCGATGGCACACACACAGGCGTTGCTCTTAGGCGCACTTGCAACATACATTGCTGCCTGTGCCAGAATGATCTGTGCCTCCGGCATTCCGATCCGCTCCACTGCAAGGGATGCATTGGTTGCCACCACAAGAGCCTGCGGATCTGCAATTCCCACATCCTCCGCCGCGCAGATCATGATTCTCCTTGCAATAAAAGTAACACTTTCTCCCGCATAGAGCATCCGTGCAAGATAGTAGACTGCCGCATCGGGATCAGAACCTCTCATGCTCTTAATAAAGGCCGAAACCGTGTCGTAATGGTTGTCACCGGTCTTATCATATCGCACCGCCCGCTTCTGAATACATTCCTGTGCAACATCAAGCGTGATATGTATTTTACCGTCCCCACTGCGCTGCGTCGTCATGATGCCAAGCTCTATGGCATTCAGGGCATGCCTTGCATCCCCTCCTGCAAGGTCTGCAAGGAATTCCATAGCATCCTCTTCCAGTACCGCATCATAGGAGCCCATACCCTTCTCCTTATCATAGACAGCCCTTTTGAGCAGTTCCTTGATATCCTCACGGCTTAAGGGCTTTAGCTCAAAAATAATGGAACGGGAAATTAATGCGCTGTTTACCTCGAAATAGGGGTTTTCTGTGGTTGCACCAATCAGAATAATGGTCCCGTCCTCCACAAACGGCAACAGATAATCCTGCTGTCCCTTGTTAAACCTATGAATCTCATCGATAAAGAGGATCGTCTTTTTCCCGTACATGCCCTGGGTATCCTTGGCTGCGTTAACGACCTCCTCCATATCCTTTTTGCCTGCAACTGTTGCATTGATCTGCGTAAATTCCGCACTGGTTGTATTGGCAATGACCTTCGCCAGCGTTGTCTTGCCGGTTCCCGGCGGGCCATAAAAAATGATGGAGCTTAGCTTATCCGCCTGAATGGCACGGTAAAGGAGCTTGTCCTTACCGATGATATGCTGCTGCCCCACCACCTCATCCAGTGTCGTCGGCCGCAATCTCGCCGCCAGCGGAGACTCTTTTTCCATGTTAGCAGATCGCATATATTCAAACAAATCCATAAATCATCAACCTTTACTGCATATATACAAGATTATACCTTATTTATAGTCTGTCGCCAATAAGGTTTTGGTCAGTTTTTCGGCTATTTTGGGTGCTGCGGCGCAGCAGGCATAGCAGTAGCCGTCCTTAATATCGTATTCCCTGAAAAAATAATCTCCATCAGTCCCGTTATACTGCTTCACAGAAATTCCATTTTCCCGGATATCAATGCAGAAGCTGTCAAGCGGAAACGACATTCCCTGTCCTGTCACCTTCAAAAAGCTTTCCTTCAGTGTCCAGAAACGAAAAAACAATTCCTGCCTCTCCCGTACCGACCCCGGACGAAGTATCTGCTCATATTCCTCCTCGTGGAAAAAGCGTTTGGCTATCTTAAAATCTGTATCCTTGATTTTCTCGACGTCACACCCCACCTCACAGTCTCCGATGGCACACATAACACGCTCTCCCGAATGGGAAAGATTAAAAAAAACAGAAGGATAATCCCTAAGAAAAGGTTTGCCGTTCTCCCCGTAGGAAAGTGCAGGCTCTCTGTCACAGATTCCCCAATCCCGAAGTCCCTTTTGCAAAAGAGCAAAGGCTCCAAGGGATAGCCGTTTGTCCTTTTCAAATCGCATTCTGTCAATCTTCTTTTGACGATGCTCCGGTACCAAAGCATACAGCCTTTCAAAAAGAGCAGAGTTATTTAATTCCTCCACATTTGCAACGTAAGTCTTAATCATGAAATTTCCTCAAGCCATTTTAAATTTATCTGTATTTTCCCTTAAAAAGGGGCAGGCTTCTTTGCCTGCCCCTTTCAGATCCTGTTCCTTACTATCCGATTGCAAGGCTTACCGGCAACTATAAATTAAACTGTGCCACTGTAGCCTGCAGGGAAGTAATGCTCTTCATAACATCCTTTGTTTCTGTTGAAACATTCTCACTTGCATTTGTAATCAACTGTAGATTTTCATTAACCGACTGAACAGCTCCATCCAATTCCTTCTGGGAAGCATTAATCGTATCAATGATCTGATTGATATTAGCAATAGATGTACTTAAGTTTTCGGTATGATTCCCTAACACATTGCTGACCTCAACATAATAGGACGCATCCGCCTTGTAGCTGTCTGCAAGTATCTCCAGCTTATCATAATCCTTGAGTACGATTTCATCCAGAAATGAAACAATTTTATGACTCGCATCAGAAAGCTTATTAACGCTTTTCATTACCTTGTCAACCAATTCGTTTACTTTATCGATCTCACTGCTAGTCGTATTACTTAACTGCTTAATTTCATCTGCAACCACTGCAAAACCTCTTCCGGCTTCTCCTGCTCTTGCTGCCTCTATGGAAGCGTTAAGCGCAAGCAGATTGGTCTGACCTGCAATGGCACTGATTGCCTGGGAAACCTCCACGATCTTACCGATTACCTTTGTTTCCTCAATGGCACTCTCAAGGCTCTGCTTACTGTCTAATGTGATCGCAATGGCGTTTTTCTTATCCTCCAGCAGCTCCGGAACTGTCTGTTCCACTCTCCTAATAATCTCGTTTGCACGCTCAGTGATGGTCTTGGCATTCTTTGCCAGCTCATCCATAGCTTTGGCAACCTCCTGACAGTTCTCGTCAATGTCACTGATGCTAGCCGTCTGTGTGGTCACACTTGCACCCGTTTCCTCCATGAGAGCACTGATTTCCATAATGCTGCCGCTCATGTCAGATACATGGCTGTCCGTTCCCGATATCATCTCCCGTATCAGACCGGTTTCCTGCTGGGTTTTCTGTATGGTGGAAATCAACCTGCTCTCCAGTTCCCCAATCAGATAGCTGATCTCTTTAACCTCATTCTTCTCCTCTTTACAGTTATTTACACCGATTACCTTTTCCTTAATGAAGGCTTTCATTGTCGTCATCGGCTTTAACAGTCTGTTAACTACAATATTTAACAGGATAATGAACGCGGCAAGGAGCACAAGATCAGTTACCAGCGGAAGAATCAGATTGCTTCTGATCTGGCTGCTGATGACAGAGGTAGGCTGCGTGATTCCAATTCGCCATCCGGTACTTTCAATTTCACGTACCACATAGTACTTGGAAACACCGTCATAATCCTTGAAGATGGATACACTCTCGCTAGCAAGATCCATATCCAGCACATCAGACAAAATTGTATTCCCTTCTTCTTTGGGCAGATATTCCTCATTTTCATGAGTAATGACGCTGTTATCGCTTGCAAGGAGAAAGGTCTGGACACTCTCATCCGTTCCGGCATTTTGCACCATTTCGATCAGACTGTCAATGGTAATATCTGCAAGAACAACAGCCTGTTCCCCATCCATGATAAAAGGGGTTGCAATGGAGATAACCATCTGACCTGTCACGAGATCTGTATATGGCTCTGTATATACGATGCCTCCTGTCTCTACAGCATCAATCCACCAGCTTCTGGTAGTCGGATCAATCGGAATGGTAGTATGATCTGCAGGATAGGCACCGTTTTCATAGGCAAGGCAGCAATAGTACATAAGTGCATCCGGATTCTCTGCAAGGTTTACCTCCAGATAATCCATAACAGCTTCCATATCATCCGTCTTCATTGTTGCAAGGGCACTCTTCATCGTGTCCACTATGTAGGCCTGACGGATCAGCCATTCATCAATCAGATTGCCCGTATTCTCCGCTTCCTCGGTGAGAGTATTGTGCCCATCGGTTATCAGCACGTTTCTCATCACAATGCTGTTCAGCGTTGCCGTCACCGCAATGATGATTACCGTACAGATTGCTACATAGGAAATAATATTTCCCTTAATGCTCCAAAAAAAACTACTGTTTTTCACAATATCCGCCTGCCTGTGTTCTCTCATAGTTCTTCCTTTCCTTTTGAGTCCTTTGTTCACATGATATTATCTCAACTTATGTAAAGAAATGTTTTTTTCATTATAATTTGTCGCCTTTTAAATATCAAGCATTGTTTTCGCTTCCCTGACGGTAATACGATACAAATCCATAACAGCCTTGTGATGCTCCTTAATAAAAGTCTTATTCTCATCAGTATGTTCAGATTCCTCGATTGCTTTTCCTGCAAGCTCGAGCTCCTTGGCGGCCTTTGACAACTGCACTCCTCCAATATTCATTGATGTGGATTTGAGCGCATGAACAAGGATCGTGTAGTTCTTCCAGTCTTCCGCTTCCAATGCTCCTTCGATCTTGGCCACCTGTTCCTCGTAGCTACTGCAGAACAATTCCAGAACTTCTTCATAGAACTCCTTGTTGCCGGTACAATACTCTAATCCTATTCTTTCATTTATAACGGACTGTTTTTTGGGCGTTTCTGCCTGAATATTAACGCTGTTATCTCTGTTCTCCTGCTGCATAATTCTGACCTTTTCCTGCGGTAAATACTGCAGCAGCATGCTTTCAAGCTCTGTCCCTTTAATCGGCTTGGATAAATAATCCGAGAAACCTGCTTTTAAATATTCTTCCCTGGCACCCACAATGGCATTGGCAGTCAATGCGATAACGGGTGTAGCTTTGCATTGATTCTCAGACTGTTTTAATCTGGCAAGTGTCTCAATGCCATCCATTTCCGGCATCATATGGTCAAGCAGGATCACGTCATACTGTTCTTTTGCTGCAAGTGCAAGACATTCCCTGCCACTCATACACGTTGTAACCTGAATGCCTGTATTTTTCAAAAGCGCCTTCACAACCGCCAGGTTCATCCCGTTATCATCTACCGCCAGCACCTTTGCATCCGGCGCAACAAAGCTTTCCCTGTATCCCTTTTCCTGTTTAGCCATAGCCTCAAATTTCAGTCTGAAATCACCCACCGGGCTCTCATCGATAACCTCCTGTGTCAGATAAACAGTAAACACAGAACCTTTTCCATATTCGCTGGATACCTCCATGCGTCCGTTCATCTGTTCCACCAAATTATGGGTGATTGCAAGACCGAGTCCTGTACCTTCTATGTTACGGTTCTGTTCCAGATCCAGTCGCGCAAAACCTTCAAAAAGCTTTTTCAAATCCTCCTCTTTAATACCGATTCCGCTGTCCTTCACCTGCATCTTTAGAATAAATGCATGCTCCTCCCGTATTCCTTCTACAAGGAACCGGACCATTCCCGCTCTCGTATACTTTACGGCATTATTCAGAATATTCACAATAATCTGTCGGTTACGGACTTCATCACCATAAAGAACTGATGGCAGCTTTGAATCGATTTCCACTCGAAAATCAAGTTGTTTCTGTTTTGCCTTAATGCTTGTCATATTTACTACGTCATTTAGGAAAGCAGCCAATTCATAAGGTGCCCGGACAATTTCCATTTTCCCCGATTCTATTTTGGAAAAGTCCAATATATCATTAATCAGTGATAACAAAGTCGTACTGGCACTTTGAATATTCACTGCATACTCTCTGATTTCCTCATCCTTACTTTCCCGCAGTACCATTTCATTCATGCTATGATTGCATTAATCGGTGTACGGATTTCGTGAGACATATTTGCAAGGAAATCACTCTTGGCATGATTTGCCTGCTCTGCCATGTTTTTTGCCTCTCTAAGCTCATCGCTTTCTCTTACTTTTTCTTCTGCACTGAATAGATACGCCATACCCACGGCAAACATCAGGATCAATAATCCAAACACCCATAGTATCAGCACCGTAATTGTCGTAATCCCATCCGCTACCGCTGCCTCAGGTGCAGTACCGACTAAATACAGCCCCAACTGCTTTACTTCTGATACAAACAGAAAATGTTCCCCGGTGCTGTCCTTGTAGCAAATCGCTGCCGCCGTATCAATATTCATTCTTTCCGCTAATTCCGACAGTCCTGTCCGTACAACAGAAAGCTCCAGAAACTCTGTTGCGGAGTGCCCAGAATCAGTGAACGGAATTACCACCTGTCCTTCCATATCTATAATTACTACCTCACCCCGGCCACCGTAACAGGTTATACCAAATTTGCCAAGCAAAACACTTTCATCATATAACTTATACAAAACATATTTCACATTTTCTTCATCATAAACAGGAGTTGTAAAAAGAATGCCCTGACCCTCCTTATAGCATAAAACGGAATGTCCATGAAATGCCTTCTGTATTCCCGGAAAATCTGCAAAGCTTAAGGGGCTGCCTGTCAAGGCTGTCCCATCAAGGCAAAGGATTCCCATTGTCGCATTCTCATTGTCACCAAGGACAATTTTTATAATCGTTTCAGCCGCATCAGCATCGATATCTGACGGAATATTTTGGGCAATACTTTCCAGATTATGTATCTCAAATTCAAATTGTTCAGCGGAAAGAGCAGCCAGTGTTTTCGCCTGCTCAGTGACCTGTTTTTCCGTATAGCCAAGCAGCAGGCTTTTCAATCTGAAATTCATCAATACGCCTACACTACTCATAATCATGATAACGATAATCAGTACCGCAACAATCCTGCGTTTCCCGTTAGTCCACTTACTCTTCATAGAATTCTACGCCCTCAACATACCAATCAAACTGCTCTAATAAAAGTTCATCTCGAATCGCCTGATTTTCCTTACAACGAAGGTTCCCTTCATTGTCGTATATCACTCCCGAAAAGACATCCTGCCCTGCTAATATTTCATTTGTCGCTCTTTTCACTTCTGCCTTGATATCCTCTGAAACAGCACCGGAAAAATCAGTCAGTTTCACCGCGTTTTCATCTATTCCTATCCAATACACTTTTACGTTCGCTGAATTTCCTCGCAAATACTGTCTGATGATTGCTTCATAAGTTAATTTCCAATCTCCCACCACCGTTGTAAGGTATTTATCAGAGCAATTCTGAAGACTTTGGTGATAGCCGATGGAATAAATACCAGCTTTTTCTGCTTCTTCTGCCACATAAGCCTGATTCTGATGATAAGTGATGACGTCCACTCCTGCCTTTTCAATGAGATTGTCTGCCTGTCTCTTTTCTTCTTCCTCGTTGTCCCATGCATTGCTCCATGCCACTGTTACGGTTGCATCCTGATTCACCCGTCTTACCCCTAATGTGAATGCACTGATACCTCGATTGACTTCAACCGCCGGCATAGCTGCCACATAGCCAATCTTATTCGTTTTCGTCTGCATTCCCGCCACAATTCCTGCCAGGTAACGTGCCTGATACATTCTTGGGAAATAAGAGGTTACATTATCTGCGTGATATTCAAACGAGCTAATATAAAAGGATATCTCCGGATTTTTTTCTATAATATCCTTCACTTCCTCTGCATAACCATAGCTTGACAAAATAATCATCTTACAGCCCTGATTCACAAGGTCTTCAATCGCCGGTCCGCATTCTCCCTGAAATTCCTTAATGTTTTCCTTTACCAGGAGCTCCACATTAAGATCGTTACCGGCTTCTGACACTCCCTCATAATGCATCCCGTTCCAGCCCTCTTCCCCAATGCTTCCCGTCATGATAAATCCGATTTTCTCTTTTTTTGAGAAGGTTCTTCCTGTTAAAAGCAATACCGCAATCAATATTGCCAGCAATATTACAAATAATATCAAAAGTACAATTCTTTTTTTCTTATTCGGCTTCATCAATGACCACCCCTTCCACATACCAGAAGAAATCATTTAGCAGACTATCGTCAGTCATGCTTTGCCCGTCCTTTACCCGAACATTCCCCTCGTTATCGGTGATCGGTCCGTAAAACACATCAAAGGTTCCGCTCATCAGGCGTGCTCTCTCTTCTTCCACTTTTTCTGCTATTTCCGGCTTTACATTCTCTGTAAAGGGTGACAGATCCACAATGCCGGTCTCAACGCCCTCCCAATAATGAATGCCTTGGAACTTTCCCTGCAGGCACTCTAAATTCTCGGTTCATAGAAGCATTCCCAGTTCCAGATTGGTGCAGTCAAAAAGCTATCAGGAAACTTATCACTGTTGTCTACATTATAGCCAATCATCCATATCCCGTTTTCATCAGCAATTTCCAAAGGAGAAATCGCATTAGAATGCATGGCAAGCACATCAATATTATGATCATTTATCAGTTCTGAGACTGCCTCGGCATTTTCCTCTTCTCCGGTCCAGGAATTGCTCCATTTCACATAGACAGATGCATCCGGATTTGCGAATCGGACACCCAGCGTGAAGGCATTAATTCCTCTGTTTACCTCTGCAATCGGAAAGGCAGCCACATACCCGATCTCATTCGTTTCGGTCTGCATTCCTGCCACGATTCCGCTCAAATACCGCATCTGATAGATTCGTCCAAAATAAGTAGACAGATTGTCCAATTGATCCACGCCTGTGGCATGAAAGAAATAAACCTCCGGATGCTCCTTCGCACACTTTAATTCCCACTCGCCGTATCCAAAGGAATTGCAAATGATAATTTTACATCCGTCTGCGATTAAGCCTTCTATCGTTTCCACGCAGGCTTCATTCTCCGGAACCTCTTCCTTATATATGACATCCAGGTTTAACTCCCTTGCGCTGATCTCCATTCCATTGTAATGAGACTCTCCCCAGCTATGGTCATCAAGCTTACCGTTTAATATAAAACCAACTTTCGTTTGCGTCTTTGTAACATCTGTTTCCTGATGGTTAATATGTATCAGACAAATACCTGCAACGATGATACATACAAATATAAGCATTGTCATTAGTATTTTTTTCATCTGATCTCCTCCGGCAGTGTTTTTTCATATTCCAATATATTATACACAGCCCGTATAGAATAAGTAAACTACCCAAAAGGATAGTTTTTACATTTTAGTCAAACAGCAGCTCGTCTACCGTGACAAACTCATATCCCTTCTTAGTCAGTTCGTCCACGATTTTCAGGGCTGCTGTCACCGTCGTCTTATATTGGTCATGCATTAAAATAATATCATTTTCCTTTGCTTTGCTACAGACACTCCGCACAATGCGGGACGCATCGCTGCTGCACCAGTCAAGGGGGTCCACAGTCCAAAGCACGGGAAACATGTTCAGTTCCTTCTCAAATTCCTTGTTCCAGCTGCCGTAGGGAGGACGGACATAGATGGTGTCCTGCCCTGTCACTTCCTTGATTGCTTCATTCGTTCTCACGATTTCCTGCTTAAAGCTTTCTTCATTCTTGCTGGTCAGCTGGATATGACTGTAGGTATGATTACCGATTAAATGTCCCTCCGCATAGATTTCCTTCACAATTTCCGGATAAGCCTCTACATTTTGTCCCGTAATGAAGAATGTAGCCTTTACATTACGTTCCTTCAGGCCCTTCAATAGCTGCTGCGTATAGTATGGATGAGGACCGTCATCGAAGGTCAGCGCTATCTTTTTGCCACCTGCCTCCTGTATAGCACTTCCCATAGCAGGAACGCTTCTTTGGGAAAAAGCTCCGATCATACATATAACCGCCAGGAATAACAATAAAATAATGCATGCCAGAATCCTCTTTTTCAAATTCATATACAAAGTTCTTTCTGATCCCTTATTTTATCTATATTCCATATAGCTTCCCATCATTACCGGATTGTCACAGTATGAGTAACCAGATATTTTTCTCCCTGCAGCGGCTCTGTCTCAAGCGTCATTTCACAGGAAGACGCATCGATTGCCGTAAGTGCACTTTCCATATAGGCCTGTCTGTAACTGTCATTCTGATAATTCTGTCTCCATTGTTCAAACAGTTCTTCGCTCTCTATCACATTTGTAAAGCTAAAAGTGCCAATTCCGTTCTGTACGATCTGATTGTAGCAGTCCTCATAATATTTCTGTAGGTCAGTGATGACCTGCTCATTAGTCATGCCCACATCCTCAAGGCTTCTTAGCCCGTCATCCTGCGCCTCAGTCTGTTCCTGATTCCGATAGACCTGTCCGTTGCAGGGAGGCAGATATACCGACAGTTCCCTACGGATATGAGTACTTGCATAATCCGCATCCGTCTTGTTGAAGTAGTCATAGATGCCATTGCCGGTATCATCCCATGTGGTATCTACATTGTAATACCCATCCTCCAGCGCCACAATATTCCAGGCATGATTTTCACCGGCATAGCCCGTGCAGTAATAGCAGGGAACCCCAAGCTGCATAAGAAGATATTGAAATGCCCGTGCATACCCGGCGCACACCGTCTGTCCGTTTACCAGCGCACTGTAGGCGCTCTGGTTCATTTCTGCTCCCAGATTATAGGTGATTCTGTCAATCAACACATCATGGACAAATTTCTCCTTCTCATAATTTCCGAGCAGGCTTTGCGCCTGTGCCAGAATCTGATCTGCATTCTCACGAAAAGCCGCCTTGGCATTCTCAAAATCCTGTGCTGTGCGGTTAAACTGCAAATCAATCTCCACGCACTGCCCGTTCCCCATAAATTTCCCTGAATAAGCCGTGTCCATCCAGAATAGCTCCGGGTGGTCGCCATATACAGCTGAAAAAACATTTTTCAATTCTCCGGGCGTCACTGCCTCTATGGGAGCAAAAACCGGATACAGATCGTTTGCATTGGCATAAATCTGGCGATACAAATGCTTCCCTGTCTCATCAAGCATATTATAATAAGGATAATAGACCGGGTCAAAGGTAAGCTCATCTCCGGTATTTCCCACATCCAGCTGCTTTTGAAGGCGGTCGGCTTCCTGTTCGTCGACCTGTTCCTGTTTATCCTGAATTTCCTGGTAACCGCTTTTGCCGGATACCTCCTTAGGGATCACGATTTCAGACTGACTGGGCGGGAGATATTCGGAAGAAGTATCTGATGCGAGCCCTTCGTTTGCAGTCTCCGTCAGGCTGCTATTTCCCGGCTCCTGTTCCAAACTGCCTTTGTCCTGAACCTGCTCCTGTTCCCCGCCGGTTTCCTGCATGGGTGCAGTGGTCTCCGGCTTAGGAACATGGCTCTCAGGCTTTAAGGCATATAAAAGAATCAAACCGCAAAGCAATATTATGAAAGCCAATATACAATACAAGATTCTTCTTAAAATTTTCATTGCGTTCCTCTTTTGTGTTTTGTCTCTTCATTAAGCTCTGGCTTATACGCCGACCTTACCCCAGAAACTGCTTGTAAATATCCACATGGTCATAAATACACTTCCAGACATGATTGGCTCCGGCGGTCACGCAGATGTAGCCATTTCCCCCTACATCCTCCGCATAGCTGGCGGCACAGTTTCCCGACTGCACCACATAACCGGTCTTGGCATAAAGCACCTCACCGCCGGCATCCTTGTCCTCGATCCGGCGCAGAAACCAGTTAGAAATCGTGATTCCCTCCGGGTGCTGCTCTGTTGCAGAGGTGGTGTAGGTATGTGCCGAAAGCACCTCCCGGCACAGTTCATTATCTGCTGCCGCCTCCAGAATAATCGCCATATCATAGAGCGTACAGTAATGCTCCTCATCATAAATGCCTACGCAGTTAGTAAAGTTTGCCGTGTCTGAAAGGCCAAGCTCTTTCAGCTTTTCATTCATCATCTCCACAAAGGCTTCCTGGCTTCCAGCAACATAGGTGGCAAGTCCCACCGCCGCATCTGCTCCCGATGGCAGGATCGTCCCATAAAAGAGGTCTCTCACCGTGACCACCTCATCCTTCAAAAAACCCACACTGCTGCAGTCATGAACATAACCATAATCCGTAATTTCAAGCGTCATGGTAAAGGTATCGTCAAGAGCCTCCCTGTCGATATGCTCTGCTGCCACCAGAACCGTGAGAATTTTCGTCATGGATGCCGGATTGATCTTCGTTTTTGCACCCTTCTGTGCCAGAATCTCTCCGCTGCTGACATTGATCAGCACCGCGTTACTGCTGACAATTTCTTCCCCCAGCTGTCTGGTAGCTTCTGTTTCTCTGGCTGAATATTCTTTCTTTGGTGCAGAGTCTGCTGTATCCCCGTTCTCCTCCTCATTGATGGTCCCCACTGCCGCACCTCCTGTGGCTGCCAGTTTCTTTTCTGCCTCCGAAATGCCTGTATTTTCTGTATTTCCTATATTTTCTGCATTCCCTGCATCTTTTGTATTCTCTGTAACTTCCGTATCTTTCGGGTTCTTCGACGTGAATCCGTTTACCACCTTCACGCCGGCAAAAAGAATTACGAAAACCAGTACAGCGCCGACTGCAAGCGGAGCAAGCTTTTTGATCTGCTTCCGGCGCCTGCGTTGTCTTTCTTTTTCCTCCCGCATCTGCCGGATCCGCTGTGCGCGGCGCGCACTGATTTCTTCTTCCCTGTTTGTCAACTGTTCATTCACCTAAAACATACTCCTTTAATCTGTGCCATTCCATTGTTGTCATTCCCACTCTGCGGGAGAGCGTACCTTTTTAGTATATGCTAAAACAGTTTTTGTATCAATTATTTCTTGTCACAATCCGTTTCCAGAAGGCGGATATAGTGGTTTGCCTCACGCAGTACATGATCTGCCAGCAGCGGTAAAATAATGGAGGCAATCTTGCAGTCCAGAATACCGTCTGCTCCTGCCGCCTTAATATCTCGATATTTCAGTGTTTCCTTGAGTGTCTCTTCGGTCAGCCCCATCGCACGACAGTCCTGCTCTCTGGACTTTTCCAGAAGCTTTCTGTAATCCATGGCAAACTGATCTGCTGTCATGATCAGTTCTTCCTCACTGGGATCCAGCAGTCCTCTGATAAACAGGGCATGCTCCATCATGATCCGGTTCCAGAATTCCTCTGTTTTTTTCAGGTTTTTGTAAGAAAGCTCTTTGTTTTCCAGCAGTTCCATAACCGTAGCGCGGTACAGCTTCGCTTCCCTCTGAATATGCTGAATAAGCAGAGGGTAATTGGCATTAAAAAGCCTCCCTCTGCTTACTTCTTCAAGAATATTTTCTTTAAAGTCAATCAGACCATCCAGAAGACGCAGTGCTCTTCGGTTGATCTCGGTAACCATTCCGTCTGTTTCCATGAAATCCTCTGAGCAGGACCGGGAACGAAGCCTTAATTCTTCCTCCGTGATATTGCTGTCAATAAGAACCCCACTCAGCTGCTGGGTTCTTCTTTCTGCGGGTATGGTAAACTCCGTCACCAGCTCGCCGGATTTAAGGACCTCCTGATTCACTCTTCTGTTGCTGATCGTAACCACATCACGGAGCAGATCTTCAAACTGTTCCCTGAAGTAATCCGCTCTTCGAATCCATGCTATATCTGCGCAGGGAAAGCCTGCCGCCAGAAAGAGTCCATGCTCCTTCATGATTCTTGCAAAAAATAAATGTGTTTCTAACGATAATGCTGCATAATTTTCCATATTTCTTCATACCTTTTATTTATAGCTTTTTACTATCATACGAAAAATAAAAGGTATGGTGCTTTAAAAAATCCCTAATAAACGCTGCATGAAAATGCTCACACACGCAATACCGATCCAGCAGCAAAGCCCCATCAGAATCGGCTTTCCCCCTGTTTTTACCAGCTTTACAATATTGGTATTTAATCCGATTGCCGCCATCGCCATTACGATAAAGAACTTGGACAATTCCTTAAAGGGCTTGAAAAATGCCACATTCACGCCCGCCATCACGGAAATCGTGGTGATTACGGAAGCAAGAACGAAAAACAGAATAAAGAACGGAAATACCTTTTTCAAGCTGAAATTGCCATCCCCCTTCTGTCCTGCCTTCTTCATCTTGGCGGTGCGCCAGAAGGCAAGCACCAGTGTGATCGGGATAATGGCAAGAGTACGGGTCAGCTTCACAATGGTTGCCGTATCCAGCGCATTTGCTCCCGGGTGCATCCCATCCCAGGCAGCAGCTGCCGCTGTTACGGAGGAAGTATCATTGACAGCCGTACCTGCAAACAGTCCGAAGCCTTCATTAGTCATGCCAAGCAGACCTCCCAAAGAGGGAAAGATCAAGGCTGCAATTACATTAAACAGGAAAATAACCGAAATTGACTGGGCAATCTCCTCATCATCTGCGCCGATGACCGGTGCTGTTGCCGCAATGGCAGATCCCCCGCAAATGGAAGAACCTACACCAACCAACGTTGAAATATTGGAAGGCATCTTCAGCAGCTTTTGCAGTACAAACGCAATTACCAGTGATGTTGTGATTGTTGAGAGAATAATCGGCATAGACTGCAGTCCCACCTTGGCAATCTCTGATAAATTCATGCCAAAGCCAAGCAAAATTACCGCATACTGCAAAATCTTTTTGGAAGTAAAGGTAATACCCCCCTGTAATCCTGATTTATCCTTGATCAACAAAGTAATCACCATCCCTGCAAGGATTGCAAATACAGGGCCTCCGATCACCGGAAGCAGCTTGCCCAGATACCAGCAGGGCAATGCAATCACAAGGCATAGCGCCAGTCCGTAGCCGTACTTTTTTAGAAAGTTCATCTTCTGTACCTCACTTATTCTTTTGTATTCATCTTACTTTATTTTCCGACAAACTGATTGCTCTGTCTGTCATAAAAATATCCGATCCCGTTTAGCTTCTCCTCTGTTTCCGCAAGGCTGATATCAAGATCATCACACATCTCTTCAAAGCTTCTATAGTAGTCGCGGAGCTTAAGGTTTACATAACTAAGCAGCATGGTAGGTTCCTTCGGTATCATTAATATTTCCTCCTCTTCCAATCATTGGCAATCTAATCGTAATATAATATAGCAGTCCTTTGGCAGTTTCACAAGCCTCTTGACCAAATTGTTCTTTCATAATATAGTAGGGGAACATGAACCGATATCGGGTTCCATGAATTGAAATGTAAAAAAGTGAGGTTTTATCTTGTTTCGAAATATTAAGGTTTCATCCTGTATCATCGGACTGACCGGCAGTATCATTCTCGCCTTCGGACTCTATCACGTCCACTCCTGTTCCGGCGTAACAGAGGGCGGGGTTCTCGGCATGACGCTGCTGCTACAATACTGGTTTCATATCTCCCCGGCGGTAACAGGCTTTGTTTTAAACTCTGCCTGTTACCTGTTTGGGGCTAAGCAGCTTGGAAAGGAATTCATCTTCTATTCGGCTCTGTCCACCGCAGGCTTTTCCCTTGCCTACAAGATCTGTGAACAGTTTGACCCCCTGTGGCCGCAGCTTTATGAAATGCCGCTGCTTGCTTCCGTTGCCGGTGCCCTGTTTGTGGGCGTAGGCGCCGGACTGTGCGTCCGCATCGGCGGGGCGCCGAGTGGTGACGATGCCCTTGCCATGAGCCTTTCAGAACTTACCCATATCAGGATCCAATGGGTTTATCTGCTGTCAGACTTTCTGGTGCTGGCACTTTCCGTCACCTATATTCCCCTTCAGAGACTCGGTTATTCCGTTCTGACCGTGATTTTGTCGGGCCAGATCATCGGATTGATCCAGCGGATCAAGTTTAAGCCTGCTTTAAGGCACCAGCCATAAGTGCCTCATTCTCCACAGAAATCAGGATCGTATCTCCCTGATCCACCTGATCAGCCAGAATCAACTTAGCGGAAAGGGTTTCCACATACTTCTGAATATATCGCTTCAAAGGTCTTGCACCGTAAACCGGATCATAAGCATTTTCTACGATAAAGGCCTCTGCCTCAGGCGTCAGCTTGACGGTCAGTTCCCTGTCTGAAAGCCGTCTGTTGAGGTCATCTATGATCAGCTTGATGATGCCGGTAATATTGTCCTTGGTCAGCGGCTTAAAGAGGATCGTTTCATCCAGACGGTTCAAAAATTCCGGTCTGAAATGTGCCCTAAGGTCATCCATAACCAGCTTTTCGGCTTCTTCATCAATCTGACCATTTGAGTCAATTCCATCAAGCAGATAGGAAGCACCGATATTGGAGGTCATGATCAGAATGGTATTTTTAAAGTCTACCGTCCTTCCCTGGGAGTCTGTAATACGTCCGTCATCCAATACCTGAAGAAGAACGTTAAATACATCCGGGTGTGCCTTCTCAATCTCATCAAAGAGTACCACCGAATAAGGTTTTCTTCTGACTGCTTCAGTCAGTTGTCCACCCTCCTCATATCCAACATATCCGGGAGGTGCCCCAATCAGTCTGGATACAGAGTACTTCTCCATGTATTCACTCATATCGATTCGAACCATATTATTCTCATCATCAAACAGGGATGCTGCCAGTGCCTTTGCAAGCTCCGTCTTACCTACACCGGTAGGTCCGAGAAACAGGAAAGAACCGATGGGCTTGGTAGGGTCTTTGATTCCTGCCTTTGAACGGATAATGGCCTCCGTCACCTTGGTGACACCCTCATCCTGTCCTACCACCCTCTTGTGAAGTTCCTCATCCAGATGGAGCGTTTTATTTCTTTCACTCTCCGTCAGCTTGGCAACAGGGATCCCTGTCCATCTGGAAATTATTCTTGCAATTTCTTCCTCTGTCACACTTTCATGCACCAGGGACAGATCTTTGTTCTTAACCTGCTCTTCCTCGATTTCCAATTGCTTTTTCAGTGCCGGAAGTCTGCTGTAGCTCAATTCTGCTGCCTTCTCGTAGTCACCCTCTCTCTGGGCAATTTCAATCTGGCTTCCGATGGCATCAATCTCCTCACGCAGCTTGGAAAGCTTCTCAACGGAAGCCTTTTCATTTTCCCACTGTGCCTTGCGATTGTTCAGCTCTTCCTTTAACTCAGCCAGTTCCTTCTGAAGGGTCTCAAGCCGCTCTTTACTCAACCGGTCATCTTCCTTCTTCAGCGCTGTCTCCTCAATTTCCATCTGCATCACCTTACGCTGAAGCTCATCCAGCTCGGTTGGCATGGAATCCAGCTCTGTCTTAATCAGTGCGCAGGCTTCATCCACCAGGTCAATTGCCTTATCAGGAAGGAAACGATCCGAAATATAGCGGTTAGACAGTACCGCAGCGCTTACCAGTGCATTGTCCATGATCTTTACACCGTGATAGACCTCATAACGCTCCTTCAGACCACGAAGAATGGAAATGGTATCCTCAACAGTAGGTTCCTCCACCATAACAGGCTGGAACCTACGTTCCAGTGCCGCATCCTTCTCAATATACTGTCTGTATTCATCCAGGGTGGTCGCGCCGATACAGTGAAGCTCACCCCTTGCCAGCATAGGCTTTAACATATTGCCGGCATCAAGCGCACCGTCTGTCTTTCCGGCTCCCACGATGGTATGCAGCTCGTCAATAAACAGAATGATCTGTCCGTCGCTGTTCTTCACATCCTCAAGGACTGCCTTCAGTCGTTCCTCAAATTCACCACGGTACTTGGCACCTGCCACCAAAGCCCCCATATCCAGTGCAAAAATCTTTTTATCCTTCAGGCCCTGGGGCACATCTCCTCGGACGATACGCTGTGCCAGTCCCTCTACCACTGCAGTTTTACCTACACCGGGCTCACCGATCAGTACCGGATTGTTTTTCGTCTTCCGCGACAGAATGCGGATGACATTTCGGATCTCATTATCCCTGCCGATCACGGGGTCAAGCTTTTGATCTCTCGCCTTTTCTACCAGATCCTGTCCGTATTTGGCAAGCGTGTCATAGGTTGCCTCGGGATTGTCAGAGGTCACTCTCTGATTGCCTCTCACCGTAGAAAGTGCCTGTAAAAAACGTTCCCTGGTAATACCAAACTCCTTAAAAAGTTCCTTGATCGCCTTGTTGGGATATTTTATCATGGCAAGGAACAGATGCTCTACCGATACATATTCATCCCCGAAGGTTTTCAGCTCATCCTCCGCAGAGATCAGCACCTTATTCAGATCCTGTCCCACAAAAGGCTGGCTGCCCTGTACCTTGGTCCTTCTGCTGATCGCTTCCTCTACCTTATTCACAAAGTACTGGGGATTGATCTCCATTTTTTCAATCAGCTTCAGAATCAGGCTGTCCTCCATCGTAAGCAGGCTGTAAAGCAGATGCTCCTGCTCAATTTCCTGATTCCCGTATTCATAGGCAAGCTTCTGGCATCCCTCCACAGCTTCCATTGATTTCTGGGTAAATTTATTGATATTCATAACTTGCCACCTCACTTTCCCTTTGTTATAGTCACAATATAGCACCGGTATTAGCACTCGTCAATAGAGAGTGCTAACAATTTATAAAAATTTTATTCCTATAAACTTATGCGACTCTGGACGCATCGTAAAATTCCTTCAGCTTCTTCTTGGCCTCCGGATTTAAATGTCTTGGCACCTGAATTTCCACAGTCACGTACTGATCCCCTTTTACGGAAGGATTTTTCATGGAAACAATGCCTTTGCCCCGAAGCCTGATCTTGGTTCCTGACTGAGTGCCTTCCTTAATCTTACAGCTGACCTTTCCGTATAATGTATTCACAATTACTTCGCCGCCGAGCACTGCCGTGATAAACGGAACGTTGACTGTCGAATAAACATCCATGCCTTTTCGCTCAAAGCTTGCGCTCTCCCGGACCAGTACCTCCAAAAAAAGGCTGCCTGCCTCGCCGCCATTTCTGCCGGGCATTCCCTTCCCCCGAAGCCTAACCTTCTGTCCATGATCGATCCCGGCAGGGATGTGGACCTGCAGCGATTGCATAGTTCCGTCAGGATGCTGAAAACGAATGGTCTTTTCACAGCCAAGAGCAGCCTCCTCGAAGCTTACCTCCACGCAGGCTGTCACATCCTGCCCTTTTCCCGAAAAAGCCTCCCGTCGGAATCCTCCTCCAAAATGATCACCGCCAAAGCTGCTGTCAAAATGACTACTCTTAAATCCCTGACCATGCCCGAAAAGATCACCAAACAGATCATCAAGATCTACATCAGCACCATTAAAATAGAACTCCTGATAGCTGCCTTGCGGATCACCATGAAAATGGCCATCGCCTGCTCCCTCTTCAAAGGCTGCATGACCAAACCGGTCATATAACTTTTTCTTCTCTTCATCACTCAGCACATTGT
>JAUNDN010000018.1:48285-49395 GCA_030526045.1 Bacillota bacterium
GCATGACCAAACCGGTCATATAACTTTTTCTTCTCTTCATCACTCAGCACATTGTATGCTTCCGTAACCTCTTTAAACTTTTCTTCCGCCTGTGGATTCCCTGCATTGGTATCCGGATGATATTTCTTAGCCAGCTTCCGATATGCTTTTTTTATGGCTGCGGCATCTGCACTCTTATCAAGACCAAGGACTTCATAATAATCTCTTTTCCTGCTCATTAGCATCACCCTCTTTTTACCGGCTTATACCTATTAAAAATACCCCGGGGATTACCCCCGGGGCAGGAAATCTACATTAGCCTTCAATTGCTATACGCTTTTTCTGTTCCACTTTCCTTACTTCCTCCTTGGGAATATCCAGTTTCAGAATACCATTCTCAAACTTGCCGTGAATATCTTCTTCTGTGATTCCCTCACCGACGTAGAAGCTTCTGCTCATAGAACCGGCGTACCGTTCCTGACGTAGATATTTACCGTTCTTATCGGTTTCATCCTTGTCAAGTCCCTTGGCTGCAGATATGGTCAGGTAACCGTTTTCCAGCTGGACCTCAATCTCGTCCTTCTTAAATCCGGGCAGATCAACAACGAGTTCATAGCCCTCGTCCTTTTCCTTGATATCCGTCTTCATCACATTTTTTGCATGTTTCCCGTACAGCTTCTTGTCAATATCAGGAAATGAAAAATCCATCCAGTCATCAAATAAGTTTTCTCCAAAAATACTAGGCATTAACATAGGTCATTCCTCCATTCTTCTTTGACATAAATGCCAGTTGTAAATTTTGTCGGGATTCAAATCGAAATGATCATCTCAATTTCTTTTCTCTTCCCTTGTTCTAGTTGTACTATAACACGCATTATTAGCACTGTCAATAGGTGAGTGCTAATTCTTTTGTGAAAAATCTGTGAACACTTATAATATGCTCTACAATTCCACATTATTGACATTTTTAGCAAGGTAGATTATTCTATGTGCATAGATAATCAGATATATCTTGATTACAAGTATGCTGTAAAAAACTGATATTATTGACATTATGCGTTGACTGTTGTAATATACTATTAGCTAGTAAAGAAATTATGTGTCTTAGGCACAAAGCGAAACCCCGAAGAG
>JAUNDN010000019.1:0-1356 GCA_030526045.1 Bacillota bacterium
TGGTAAGAGAAACGGATTATGACGATGTAGACGGTCTGATCACAAATGTACCCGGAATCATTCTTGCAACCTTCTATGCAGATTGTGTTCCCCTTTATTTTGTAGATGTGAAAAAAAGGGCAATCGGACTTTCCCACTCCGGATGGCGGGGAACGGTAAACCGGATGGGACAGGCAACGCTTCAGGCCATGAAGAGGGCGTATGGAACAGAGCCTAGTGACGTAATGGCAGCAATTGGTCCTTCCATCTGTCAGGATTGTTATGAGGTAGGAGAAGAGGTGGCGGATGCCTTTCGGAAGAGCTTTCCAAACGAATGGGAGTACCTAATAAGAAAAGGAAAAGAAGAAGGAAAATATCAGTTGGACCTTCAGGAGACAAATAGGAGAATTCTGTTAGCTGCCGGTGTTTTACCGGAAAATATTGCCGTAACGGATATATGTACCTGTTGTAACAGTGAGTTGTTATTCTCTCATCGGGGCAGTAATGGGAAGCGTGGAAATCTCGGTGCCTTTCTGGAATTAAGAAAGTCTTAATTTTTTTCCTACAGAACCCTTAAAAAATATATGTTTAACTATAATCAGCCAAACAAAAGAAGATGTGACAGGGAGTTTGACCATGACAAATATTTTAGTATGTGATGATGACAAGGAAATTGTAGATGCCATTGAAATTTACTTAAACCAGGAAGGCTATCAGGTTTTCAAGGCATATGACGGCGAACAGGCAATCAAGGTTTTAGGGGAGCAGAATATTCATCTCCTCATAATCGACATTATGATGCCGAAGCTTGACGGGATTCATGCCACATTGAAGATCCGGGAGTACAGCAGTATCCCGATCATTTTCCTGTCAGCAAAGTCAGAGGACACCGACAAGATACTGGGACTAAATATCGGTGCGGATGATTATGTGACAAAGCCTTTTAATCCGCTTGAGCTGGTTGCTAGGGTGAAATCCAACTTGAGGCGCTATACGCAGCTTGGCAATTTAAATGTTGAGAATAATGCGCTCTTTTCAGCAGGTGGCCTTTGCATCAATGATGAGACAAAGGAGGTTACGGTAGATGGAGAAAGTGTAAAGCTGACGCCCATTGAGTACAATATTCTTTTACTGCTTGTCAAAAATCAGGGTAAGGTATTTTCCATTGATCAGATTTATGAAAATATTTGGAATGAGGAAGCTATTGGCGCAGACAATACAGTTGCTGTTCACATCAGACATATCAGAGAAAAGATTGAGATCAATCCCAAGGAGCCCAGATACCTTAAGGTAGTCTGGGGAAACGGCTACAAGGTAGGATAATTGGATAAGCAGGATGGGCAGGCGCAGGACCTGCCCTTTTGCGTTCTGTTCTGC
>JAUNDN010000019.1:1366-48167 GCA_030526045.1 Bacillota bacterium
AAAAGGAAAAAAAGGAGCAAAAGGAAAACGGCGTAAGTAAGAAGAAAAAGCGTCGGGGCGGCGGGAATTTGTTACTGCATATTACCCAGCACACAGCAATTGTAGTGGCAGCAATTCTAATCACAATCGTGTTTCTGGGCTCTTATGTCATGATTGAAAGCAGAAACGGAACGCAGCTATACTCTTTAAGTGAAGAGAAGAAAGGCATTTCCTTTGAGGATTCAAAGCTGTTTTCGAAGCTGCTTGGGAATAATGCCTACGATATTATTGGCTACGGTGCAATCAGGGGACAGCTCGAAACCAATGGCAGATATGATGCACAGAAGGTCATTGATGTTACCGCATATGCAAACCGCTATAGAAATATAGAATCGGAATATATAACAGCGGAATATTATCTGGAGGATCTGATTAAGTGGTCCAGAGGCGGATTTGAATATAAAGACGTCTATATGACCGGAGAAGAAGCAGATCAGTTTTTAAGCAGATTCAATACCGTTACCAAGGTGGATCTGTCCTCCGGAAATTATGGTGGCGGAACGGTAACGTATCTTAACTCGGATTTATCAGGTATTACACAGAAACGGGATGTATCAGCCAATGAATTTGAAACGGGAGAGTATGTGCGTGAGGATATTAATGCTACTGTTCTGAGCAACAGATATCATTCCGCTGACGGTAAAAACCTTGAAAATTATGTTGCCACATGGGAAGATTATTATGCCTTATGTGAGAACCTCAAAAAAGCAGCTGATGATCTGGCAACAGTATATGAAGAATATTTGCATTATGATGAGATATACCGAAACGGGAATTCCAATGTCATTTATTTTATTCGTAAAACAGTGGGAGATGATGTGCAGGTATATACCAATCTGAAACTTGAAGGGAATACGAAGGAGCTTAAAGCCTTAAAAGAAGCACTTCTTTCTCAGTGTAGCAGATATCTGTATTATGATCCTTCCAATATGGAATACGAGACAAATACCCTGATCGAGGAGTCAACCCTTCGATATATTCTGAATGGTTACGAATATGCTTATCCGGAAGAAACGCAGGTTATGATAGGCGTTGACAGAATCTATGCTGCACAGGATGAATTTAGTCAGGCAAAAAATGAATTTGGCAAGTATGTGCCCTACTACTGGCAGTATATAGCTGCCGCAATTTTCTTCATTGCTTTGTATCTGTTTCTTCTTGTAGTATTAACCATGCGGGAGGGAAGAGCCGGAAGAAAAGAGAGTGGTGAAATCATCATAAGGCTGAAAAAGGAAGACCGTATTCTGACGGAAATAATGATTCTTGCTACAGTTTGCATAGGATTTGGCTTCATAAAAATGGTATCATGGGCAATTAACAGCTTTTGGACAGAAGCAGAAAACTTAACCATGATCGTATTTATAGGAGTAACTGCGCTTGCCGGGAGTCTTCTGTTTTCCTTCTTCTATTATAGCTTTGTGAGAAGAGTAAAGGCAGGAACTCTCTTTAGAGACTCATTGATAAGGCGCGTAGGCTTGCTGTTCTTGAAATGGACGAAATTTATATATCAGCATTCAGATATTGTTATGAGAGTCTGGGTACCATTTGGCCTGTTTGTATTTCTGAACTTTGTACTGGTATATGTATCCGTCATCAGTCGGAAAATGCTGATAGTAGCTGTTTTGCTGCTGGTTTTCATGGATGCAGGGGTTGGAATCCTATTATTCCGCTCAGCAAAAGCAAGACAGTTGATTTTAGAGGGAATCCGTAAAATCAGTGACGGAGATTTCGCACATAAGGTTGCTGAAAAGGGAATGTATGGTGATGACCTGATCATGGTCAGGGCCGTGAACAGTATCGGTGACAGCGTCAGGACGGCGGTGGAGACCAGTATGAAGGATGAGCGTCTGAAGGCAGATCTGATTACGAACGTATCCCATGACATTAAGACACCGCTTACGTCCATTATCAATTATATTGATCTGATTAAGAGGGAAAATGTAAAGGATCAGAAAGTTCTGGAGTATATTGAGGTACTTGATGCTAAATCACAGCGTTTAAAACAGCTTACGGATGATTTGGTGGAAGCATCTAAAATTTCCTCCGGTAACATTGTACTTCAATGGGAAAGGATTAATCTGATAGAGCTGTTGAATCAGACGATCGGTGAATTCTCCGAGAAATTTGAACAAAAATCTCTTTATCCTGTATTACGGGCAACCCAAAACAGTGTATATATCAATGCTGACAGCAGAAGAATCTGGAGAGTGATGGAAAACCTCTTCAATAATATCTTTAAATATGCACTTCCGGGAACCAGAGTCTATATTGATACGGAAATTGTTGAAAATCCTGAGAACCAGGAAAAATGGGTGATTCTATCCCTTAAGAATATCTCAGCAAATCCGCTTAAGGTAAAGCCGGAGGAACTGACTGAACGGTTTATCCGCGGAGATGAATCCAGAACAACAGAAGGAAGCGGTTTGGGCTTGTCCATAGCAAAGAACCTGACGGAAATTCAAAACGGTTACTTTGAAATAGTGATGGATGGAGATTTGTTTAAGGTAAATCTCTCCTTCCCGATAATGGAATAATAAAAGAGTTCCGCTTGCGGAACTCTTTTTTGCGGATTATTCGCTGAGCGGATAATCTGTCTCACGGTTATTATATTTGGCAAGGATTTCATGAATCTTTTCAGTAGGAGTATAAACATTTGACATAGAAGAGTCATGATTCATAAAATCAATGATCGATGCTAGGAATTTACTCATATCAGCCTCCACATAATAAGGACGTGATTTCAATTCAGGAATCTGATAGGTCAGGTTCGTGGTTACGACTTTGTCGAAATAGCATTTTTCGTAAGCATCATCAAAACGTTCAAGTCCATCCGTAAAAAGACCGAAGGTACAACAGATATAGACACGTTTGGCATTCATTGCCTTAAGCTGCCTTGCTGTATCAATCATACTTCCACCGGAAGAGATCATGTCATCGATGATAATAACGTCCTTGCCGTCAATATTATCGCCTAAAAATTCATGGGCAACAATAGGATTCTTACCGTTCACGATTGTTGAGTAATCACGGCGTTTGTAGAACATACCGGTATCAACACCAAGAACATTTGCAAAATAAACAGCTCTGTCCAAAGCTCCTTCATCGGGACTGATGACAATGAGATGCTCCTTATCGATCAGGAGGCTGTCCTCTGTACGAAGAAGCGCACGGATGAACTGATAGGGGGGTGTAAAATTATCGAAGCCGCATAAAGGCTCAGCGTTTTGTACTCTGGGATCATGAGCGTCAAAGGTAATAAAATTACTTACACCCATGTTACTGAGTTCTTCGATCGCATACGCACAGTCAAGAGATTCCCTGCCGTTCCGTTTATGCTGCCTACCTTCGTAAAGGAAGGGCATAATCACATTGATTCGGTGTGCTTTTCCATTGACGGCAGAAATGATGCGCTTC
The DNA here is from genome assembly GCA_030526045.1 of Bacillota bacterium. GTDB lineage: Bacteria > Bacillota > Clostridia > Lachnospirales > Lachnospiraceae > Suilimivivens. The sequence continues at coordinate 4,820 of JAUNDN010000019.1, forward strand.
AGATCCTGATAATGATCATCCGGTGATTTATAGTTGGTATAACCATTCATTGTGTACGAAATGCTATGATTACAAATATCAACCAGAATAAAGAGGTCCTTTCCGCGCACAGATTCGGAAATGACAGCTTTTCCTTCTCCGGTGCCGAAACGGTAGCAGGTACTGTCGAGAATATAATTATCAGAAACATATCCTTCAAAAGCAGGATCATTTTTGATTATATTTTTTACATCTCTTCTGAAACTTACAAGATGATTATTGACACTGTTACCCAGCCTTTCGGCTGATTTAAGAACCACGAGCTTGAGCGGTGCAACCGGAATGGCTGCCTCGAGTTCGGATAAGTTTGGCATGACAAACCTCCAGAATTATTATAGTGGAACATCAATTTATTTTATATCATTATGATAGTGACACGTCAAGAAATTTCTTGTAAAATAAAAGATAAGTGATTTTTTAAAATGAATTTGAAATTTTAAGAGGAAACAGATGGAAAATAAAAAGCAGAAGGGGCATATCATTAAGGAAGTGCGGAAGAACAGTATCGCAATGGAACTTGAAATTGAGCCCGGAGACAAGCTGCTTGCAATTAGCGGTCAGGAAATCGAAGATATCTTTGATTATCAATACTATATTGAAGATGAATATATTGAAGTGTTGGTTGAAAAGTCAAATGGAGAGCAGTGGCTTTTAGAAGTCGATAAGGATGAAGATGAGGATCTGGGAATTGTCTTTGAAAATGGACTGATGGATGATTACCGTTCCTGTCATAATAAATGTATTTTTTGTTTCATTGATCAGATGCCGAAGGGAATGCGTGAAACACTGTATTTTAAGGATGATGATTCCAGACTCTCTTTTTTACAGGGAAATTATGTGACGCTTACCAATATGTCGGATCATGAACTTGATAAGATTATTAAGTATCATCTCTCGCCTATTAATATTTCTTTTCAGACCATGAACCCCAAGCTGCGTTGCATGATGCTGAATAACCGTTTCGCAGGCGAGGCGCTCAATAAGGTAGACAAGCTGTTTGAAGCTGGCATTTCCATGAACGGTCAGATTGTACTTTGTAAAGGAGTCAATGACGGAAAGGAACTGGAATATAGTATCAGAAAATTGATGGATTACATTCCGCTTCTTGAAAGTGTATCGGTAGTACCTGTTGGACTATCGAAATTCAGAGAGGGCTTGTATCCGCTTGAACCGTTTACAGGTGCTGATGCGGCAGAAGTTCTTACCATGATTCATAGCTTCCAACAGGAATGCATGCAAAAATACGGTACGCACTTTATTCATGCAAGTGATGAGTGGTATATTCTCGCAGGGCAGGAACTTCCTATGGAGGAAAATTATGATGGCTATTTACAGCTTGAAAACGGAGTCGGAATGCTTCGGCTTATGATAAATGAGTTTGAGGATGCACTACGAAATCTGCCCTCCAAATTGAAAGTGGAAAATAGTACCGGTATGGGGACGCAAGGTTCCGCTACGCTTTCCATGGCAACAGGTAAACTGGCATATCCGTATATCTGTCAGATGGCAGAAGCTTTAATGGAAGTTGTGGAAGGGTTGCAGATTCATGTTTATGAGATTATCAATGAATTTTTCGGCGAAATGATAACGGTTTCCGGCCTTCTGACCGGGCAGGATATTATCAGGCAGCTTAAGGACAAATCTCTTGGCGAAAGACTTCTTCTTCCTGAGAATTTATTACGAAGTGGGGAGGAAGTTTTGCTGGATGATGTAACGGTTACAGATTTGGAAAAGGCTTTACAAGTAAAAATAGATATTGTAAAATCAAGCGGATATGATTTTGTGGATACAGTTTTGAAAGGATAGGAGAATCATGAGTAAGAAAAGAAAACCTATCGTTGCAGTTGTAGGAAGACCGAACGTTGGAAAGTCTACCTTGTTCAATGCACTGGCAGGGCAGAGAATCTCAATTGTGAAGGATACGCCGGGAATTACAAGAGACAGAATCTATGCGGATGTAACCTGGCTGGACAAACAGTTTACCATGATCGACACCGGCGGTATCGAGCCTGACAGCAGGGATATCATTTTATCTCAGATGCGTGAGCAGGCACAGATTGCAATCGATACAGCAGATGTGATCCTGTTTATGGTGGATGTTAAGCAAGGACTTGTGGATGCAGATTCTAAGGTTGCTGATATGCTTAGACGTTCACAGAAACCGGTTGTTCTTGTAGTAAATAAGGTTGATAATTTTGAGAAATACATGGCGGATACCTATGAGTTTTATAATCTGGGAATTGGTGAACCGCATCCTATTTCAGCAGCAAATCAGCTTGGAATCGGTGATATGCTGGATGAAGTGATACAGTATTTTGGAGACAGTGGTGATATTGATGAGGAGGATGACAGAATCAGGGTTGCAATCGTAGGAAAGCCCAATGTAGGGAAATCCTCTCTGATTAATAAACTGATTGGAGAAAACAGATTGATTGTTTCCGATATTGCCGGAACCACAAGGGATGCTGTCGATACACCGGTGCGTCATAATGGAAAAGATTATGTTTTTATTGACACTGCAGGTCTTAGACGTAAGAATAAGATTAAAGAAGAACTGGAACGTTTTATGATTGTGCGTACCGTCAGTGCCGTGGAACGGGCTGATATTGTTATTCTGCTGATTGATGCGGTAGAGGGGGTAACAGAACAGGATGCAAAAATTGCAGGAATCGCACATGAACGTGGAAAGGCAGTTATCATTGCCGTTAATAAATGGGATGCCATTGAGAAGAACAATAAAACGGTCAATGAATATACCAATAAGATAAGAAATGTCTTATCGTATATGCCTTATGCAGAGATTACATTTATTTCCGCGCAGACAGGACAGCGTCTGCCAAAGCTTTATGATCTGATTGATACGGTGAGTGAAAATCACTCCTTAAGAATTGCAACAGGGGTGCTAAATGAAATAATGAGTGAGGCAGTTGCCCTGCAGCAGCCTCCTTCCGATAAGGGAAAACGTCTGCGTCTGTACTATATTACACAGGTCGGAGTGAAACCGCCAACCTTTGTGATCTTTGTAAATGATAAGGAACTGATGCATTTTTCCTATACCAGATATATAGAGAACAAAATCAGAGAGGCATTCGGGTTTAGGGGTACGCCGCTCAAATTTATCATAAGAGAAAGAAATGAGGATAAGTAAAGTGGAACGAATAGCTTGTTTGATCATTGGTTATGTGTTTGGACTGTTCCAGTCAGCATTTATTTACGGTAAGCTTCATGGAATTGATATCAGGGAGCATGGAAGCGGAAATGCAGGAACCACCAATACATTAAGGGTTCTCGGAACGAAAGCGGGACTCATTGTTCTTGCAGGAGATATTATCAAATGTATTCTGGCAATTGTACTGTGTGGAATGCTGTTTGGAAAATCAAATCCGGATGAAATTTATTTATTAAAACTATATGCGGCAGCCGGGGCGATTCTGGGACATAATTTCCCCTTTTATCTTCATTTTAAAGGGGGGAAAGGAATTGCGGCAACAGCAGGACTGATACTTGCCTTTCATCCCTATTTTATCGTGGTCGGTGTGATTCTCTTTTTCGGCGCATTTCTGATTACGCATTATGTTTCGCTTGGTTCTCTGTTAGTATATGCGGGCTTAATGATTCAGATGGTGGTGTGCGGACAAATGGGGCTTTTTAGTACCTCACAGGCTATATTGAATGAAATGTATGTGATTACCGCACTGCTTACCATCCTCGCCTATTATAAGCATCGTGAGAATATAGCAAGGCTTCTTAAGGGAGAAGAAAGAAAGACATATCTTACCAAGAAAAATAAACAGTAGGAAGGTTAGACAAATGGCTAATATAGGAGTTATCGGAGCCGGAAGCTGGGGAACGGCACTGGCATTATTGCTTTACAACAATGGAAACAGGGTGACAGTCTGGTCTATTGTACCGGAAGAAATTAAAATGCTGAAGGAATTTCATGAGCAGAAGGATAAGCTCCCGGGTGTACTCCTTCCGAATGACATGGAGTTCACCACAGATCTTGAGGCTTCCATAATAGATAAGGACGTACTGGTGCTTGCGGTACCTTCTCCGTATACCAGAAGTACTTCATCAAAAATGGCACCTTTCGTTAAGGAAGGGCAAAAGATTATTAATGTAGCCAAGGGAATTGAAGAGAATTCATTAATGACTCTTTCTGAAATTATTGAGCAAGAGATTCCGCAGGCTGATGTGTCGGTACTTTCCGGGCCTTCCCATGCGGAGGAGGTTGGAAAGGGTCTTCCTACAACTATTGTGGTGGGATCAAAGAAACAGGAAACTGCCGAGTATCTACAAAACCTTTTTATGAGTCCTGTTTTCCGTGTGTATACCAGTTCTGATGTACTTGGTATTGAACTTGGAGCTGCTCTTAAGAACGTTGTAGCACTTGCTGCCGGCATTGCAGATGGCTTGGGATATGGAGACAATACAAAGGCGGCACTGATTACCAGAGGGATTGCAGAAATTGCAAGACTTGGTATCAGCATGGGAGGCAGAATCGAAACCTTTTATGGCCTCACGGGTATTGGAGACCTGATCGTCACTTGTGCATCCATGCATTCCAGAAACCGCCGTGCCGGAATTCTGATCGGAAAGGGAGCTACAATGGAAGAGGCAATGAAAGAAGTGAAAATGGTGGTTGAGGGCGTCTATTCCGCAAAAGCAGGTTATGCACTTTCCAAGAAGTATCACGTGAGTATGCCGATAATCGAACAGGTAAATAAGGTGCTTTTTGAAGGAAAATCTGCATCGGAAGCAGTCGGGGAATTGATGCTTCGCGATAAGAAGGTAGAAAATATTGATTTACGGCAGCTTTACCAGAATGATGTAGAGGTGCCCTGGTAAAATCTTAAGCACGGGAAGGTGCGGAAATGAGGTATTTATGAGCAATCAACAATTTACAAGTACGCAGGAATATGTGGCATCCGAGCAGCTGATGGCAAGTGTGAATGTTGCCATCGCGCTTCAGAAGCCTCTTCTTATTAAAGGAGAGCCGGGAACCGGTAAAACGATGCTGGCAGAGGCGGTTGCCAAGTCCCTTGGGAAAAAACTGATCATCTGGAATATTAAATCTACAACCAAGGCGCAGGACGGTCTTTATATGTATGATACCATTCAGCGTCTTTATGACGGTCAGTTCGGAGAAGAGGGAGTAGATGATATTGCCCATTATATTAAGCTCGGGAAGCTGGGGGAAGCATTTGACAGCGAGGAACAGGTGATTCTTCTGATTGACGAAATTGACAAGGCTGATCTGGAATTCCCCAATGACCTCCTCTGGGAGCTTGATCAGATGGAGTTCTATATTCACGAAACAAAAAGGACAGTAAAAGCAAAGCAACGGCCGATCGTAATCATAACCTCCAATGCAGAAAAGGAGCTTCCTGATGCATTTTTGCGCAGATGTATTTTCCATTACATTGATTTCCCGGATGAAGCACTGATGGAAGAAATTGTGAGAACCCATTATCCGAATGTGGAGGAAAATCTTCTGAAAAATGCAATGGAGGTATTTTATCAGATCCGCAGTCTTCGCGATATCCGCAAAAAACCCAGCACTTCAGAATTGATCGACTGGATCAATGCCCTGCAAATAGGAGGAATCAGTGCGGACAGGATAAAGGCGGAGCTTCCTTTTGTGGGAGTGATCGTGAAAAAGGATGAGGATCTTGAGATTGTAAGACAGAAACTGGATTGATTAAGACCCTTACTACTAAGAGGTGTGATATGTTTACGAACTTTTTTTATACCTGCAAAGCAAAGGGGCTGAATATCACCTTGAGTGAGTGGCTTACGTTGCAACAGGCCCTTGATCAAGGACTTGCCGGGGGCAGCCTGACACAGTTTTATTATCTTGCAAGAATGATTCTTGTAAAGAGTGAGACGGACTTTGATAAGTTTGATATGGCATTTGAAGAAACCTTTAAGGGCATCCAGTCTGAAAATGAGATATCCAAAAATATGATGCGTTGGCTTGATAAGTCAGAACTTATTGATATGGTGGATGAAGAGGACCGCTTCCGGATGAATGAGCAGGACGGATTATTCCATGATCTTGATAAGGACGAGGTGGAAGCGAAATTTAAAGAAAGATTGAGGGATCAGGACAGCGAGCACAATGGAGGAAGCTTTTGGATCGGCTCTATGGGAAAGACTTCCTTCGGCAATGCAGGGGGTAATATGGGTGGTATCCGTGTTGGAGGACAGACCGGTTATCAAAGTGCCTTTCAAGTGATTGGTGCGCGCAAGTACAGAGATTTCCGTGATGACAGAATGCTGGATAACAGGCAGTTTCAGCTTGCTTTCAGGAAACTTCGCCAATTCTCCACAAAACTTGATATTCCAAAAACGGAGCTTGATATTGACGGTACGATTGACAAGACCTGTAACAATGGTGGGTGTCTGCAGATCGTCATGGATAAACCCAGAAAGAACGCAGTCAAGCTGTTGCTTTTGATGGACTCTGGCGGAACAATGATTCCCTTCAGCAGTCTTCTCAATGAACTGTTTCAGGCAGTTCATAAGTCCAATCACTATAAGGATGTTAAGACCTATTATTTTCATAACTGTATCTATTCCAAGCTCTATAAGACGCCTGAGTGTGAAAATGGAGAATGGATCGATACGGAGTGGATGTTCCGTAATCTGGACAGCGATTACAAGGTTATTATTGTCGGAGATGCAGCAATGGCACCGGAGGAGCTTTACTCTACAACCGGAAATTACAGAGGACCAAATGGCGGACTGTCCGGCTGGGACTGGTTGCTCTTACTGAAACGGCACTATAAAAAGATCGTATGGATGAATCCCAAAATGGCACCTGGGAATGCACCATGGCGGGAAGCAGAAACTGCAATTAAGGGACTATTTCCCATGTATAAGCTGACAGTGGATGGACTGAATCAGGCAATGATAAAATTGATGCTCAATAAATAAAAATAACAACCATCAAAAATAAATGTTGAACTTTACAAGAAATTGTTATAAAGTAAAAAAGTCAAATAACTTTATTCAGCAAGGGGCAAAATTTTGAGAGTTTTGCCTTTTTGCGTGAAAAGCAAGGAGGAGAAAAATGAAAAAGTTAGTAAGCCTTTTGACAGTATCTGCCATGGTTATTTCTTTGTGTGCTTGTGGAAGCACAAAGCCTGAAAAGCCCGCAGAAACTACCGAAGCAACCGAAACAGAAGCCGAAGAGACAGTGAAGGAAGCAGATGCTTCTGCAGAAACTACGGAAGCTGCCGAAGGCGTTATGCCGGCAATTGCAAAAGAAGATATTAAAGTAGGTGTTATTCATATTACAGACCCTGCAGAGGGAAGCGGATATACCTACACACATGATCTTGGTATTCAGGGAATGCAGAAGAATCTCGGTCTTGACGATTCCCAGATTGTTCGTAAGAACAATGTAAACGACTCCGATGCAACCGCAATTGAAAATGCAATGCGTGAATGCGTGGAAGAGGGATGTAACATCATCTTTGCAACCAGCTGGGGATTTATGGATACCTGCGAAGCACTTGCTGAGGAATTCCCGGATGTGATCTTTTCTCACGGTACCGGATATAAATCAAACGGTAAAAATTTCAACAATTATTTCGGAAGAATCTATCAGGCCAGATACCTTGCAGGTATTGCTGCAGGACTTAAGACTGAAAGCAACAAGCTTGGTTATGTAGCAGCAATGGGTCAGGAGAATTCAGAGGTAACAGGTGGTATTAACGCATTTGCTATGGGAGCATACTCAGTAAATCCTGATTGCGAGGTTTATGTAAAGGTTACAAACAGCTGGTTTGATCCCGAAGGAGAAACACAGGCTGCACAGGCTCTTGTAGATCTCGGATGTGATGTGATCGCACAGCACTGTGATACACCGAATCCTCAGACTGTAGCAGAGCAGAATGGTGTGTGGGGTGTCGGATATAACTCTGATATGTCCAAGGATGCACCCGGTGCAGTTCTTACCTCTGTTATGTGGGATTGGTCCGTATACTATACTCAGGCTGTACAGTCAGTGATTGACGGTACCTGGTCAGGAGAAAACTACTTTGGTGGTATGGTTGACGGTCTTGTTGATATTGCACCTCTTTCCGATCTGTGTGCAGATGGAACGCAGGAAGCTGTAGATGCTGCAAGAAAGCAGATTATCGAGGAAGGCTTCAATGTATTTGACGGTGTGATTGAAACTAACGACGGAAGCACAGTCGGAGCTGAAGGTTCAACCTTAAGTGATGCTGATATTACAGGCAGCATGAACTGGTATTTTAAGAACGTAGTAGTTAAATAATTGATGTAAAGCTTCATACCGGGCGGCCATTTTATGACCGCCCGTTTTGCTCTTTGAGAGAATGATACCCTCGGAGGTTTACTATGGCGCAGCAGCAAAAAACACAATATGCAATCGAATGCAGAAAAATCACCAAGATGTTTGGTCAGGTGGTTGCAAATGACGAAATTGACTTAAATGTGAAATATGGTGAAATTCTTGCATTATTGGGAGAAAACGGTTCAGGAAAGACAACACTTATGAATATGCTGTCAGGTATTTATCATCCTGATGGCGGACAGATATTTATCGGCGGCAGGGAGGTAAAGATCAATTCTCCAGTGGATGCCATGAATTTAGGAATCGGAATGATTCACCAGCATTTTAAGCTGGTAGAAGCCTTTCGGGCAATGGACAATATCGTTCTCGGTACAAAAGGGAAAAAAGAAAAGAGTAAAGTAACAAGTGAAAAGATCAGACAGATCAGTGAAATCTATGGACTTGAAATTGAACCTGAAAAATATGTTTCTGATATGAGTGTATCAGAAAAGCAGACAGTTGAAATTTTGAAGGTATTATATAAAGGTGCTGAAATTCTGATTCTGGATGAGCCTACAGCGGTTCTGACACCTCAGGAGACAGAAAAGCTTTTTGCAATCCTGCGCAAAATGAAAGAAAATGGATGTGCAATCATTATTATTACTCATAAGCTCCAGGAGGTTCTATCAATCAGTGACCGTGTTACCATTCTGAGGAAGGGTAAGAGCATTGAAACGGTAAACACAGCAGATTGTGATACCCGAAAATTGACGGAGCTTATGGTTGGAAGACCGGTCAGCCTTGAGATTGAGCGGCCTATCATGCCGGAAAGAGAGACGATTTTGAAGATTGTGGACCTTTCCGTAAATAAACCCGACGGAAGTAAAGCAATTGATGATATTTCCTTTGATATCAAGAAGGGAGAAATTCTTGGTGTTGCCGGAGTTGCAGGGAGCGGTCAGAAAGAGCTTTGTGAAGCGATTGCCGGTCTTTTACCGGCACAAAAAGGAGCGATTCTTTTTCAGAAGGAGAACCTTCTTGGAAAAACACCATCGGAAATTATTGAAAAAGGCGTCAGCATGAGTTTTGTACCCGAAGATCGTCTGGGTATGGGACTCGTGGCATCCATGGGGATGACGGACAATATGCTTCTTAAGAGCTATCAGAAGGGAAATAGCCCCTTCGTGAACAGAAAACCGGCAAAAGAACTGGCAGAAAAACTAATTAAAAAGCTTGGAATCATTACACCGGGAACAGAGACACCTGTGCGCCTGTTAAGCGGAGGTAATGTCCAGAAGGTGCTTCTTGGAAGAGAAATTGAGACTTCGCCCACGGTACTGATCACTGCTTATCCGGTAAGAGGATTGGACATCAATTCTTCCTACACGGTGTATGACCTTCTGAATGAGCAGAAAAAAAAGAATGTTGCGGTTATGTACATCGGAGAGGATTTAGATGTACTTCTCGAGCTTTCGGACAGGATTATGGTACTGTGTCACGGCAGAATAACCGGTGTCGTTGATGCCAGGGAGACTACAAAAGAAGAAATCGGTATGATGATGACAGGTGAAAACATTGTTAAAGAAGAAAAGGAGGCACTGCGATGAGCAATTCTACAGGTAACGTACAAAGCGAACCTTTCGTCAGAGTCGTCAAACGTGCCGAGCTTCCGGCAGGAAAAACGACACTTCTTCGTTTGTTGGCGGTTCTTTTGTCATTGATTGCCGGCGGCGTTTTTATCGCCTGCGTGGGGCAGAATCCTTTTGTTATTTACGGCACAATTTTATCAGGAGCATTTCGAAGTGTCATGGCTTTTCAGGGAACTGTCAAGGTAATGATTCCTCTTTTGATCAGTTCTCTCGGTGTTACATTGGCATTTAAAATGAAATTTTGGAACATTGGAGCAGAGGGACAGATTATTTTTGGCGCTACATGTGCAACTTTTTTTGCACTGTTCTGTTCGGAAATGAATCATGTACTTTTGATTATTGTTATGTTTCTTGCAGGCTTTATCGGTGGAGGCTTATGGGGGCTGATCCCGGCAGTCTTTAAAGTGAAATATAATACGAATGAAACATTGTTTACTTTGATGCTGAATTATATCGCACTTCACATTGTTTCCTACTTAAGGGATGGTCCCTGGATGGATCCGGAATCTCAGGGGTTCCCGAAGATAGCAAGGTTCGAAAAGAATGCTTCCCTGGACAAGCTGTTTGGAATCCAGTTCGGATGGCTGATTGCTTTGATCCTGGTGGTTCTTGTATTAATTTATTTAAAATTCTGCAAACAGGGATATGAAATCAGCGTTGTCGGAGAAAGTCAGGATACTGCGAGATACGCCGGAATGAATGTAAAAAGGATTATACTGCGTACAATGTTTTTAAGTGGTGGCATCTGTGGAATGGCAGGTATGATACAGGCAACCGGGTCTGATATTACACTGACTACATCTGTAGCGGGAGGTGTTGGATTTACGGCAATTATCATAGCATGGCTTGCACAGTTAAATCCAATTTCAATCCTGGTTGTATCCTTCCTTTTTAGCGTTCTGGAAAAGGGGAGCAGCGTGGTCCAGTCCAACTTTGGCCTTTCTACCGATTGTGCTGATGTATTACAGGGGATTATTTTATTTTTCATTCTGGGATGTGAATTTTTTGTAAGATATCGTTTTGTTTTCTCCAATAAGAATTCATCATTGAAATCAGATAAGAAAGAAATGGAGGGCTAGGAGATGGATATTTTTATTAAATTTCTCGTTGCGGCAGTGGGAGCCGGAACACCTCTGTTATTCGGAACGGTGGGTGAAATTCTTACCGAAAAAACCGGTCATTTGAATCTGGGAGTGGAAGGAATGATGTCAATTGGTGCCTGTATTGGATTTATGGTTGGCTATTACACTGATAATTTTTTCCTTGCTCTCTTATTTGCAGCGGTTTCCGGAGCGTTAAGTGCACTGATTTATGCTGTATTGACGGTAACCTTTATGGCAAATCAAAACGTAACCGGTCTTACACTTACAATTTTCGGAATCGGGTTTGCAAATTTTATCGGGATTTTTGTCTTAAATAAAAGTCCGGAAGGAACCTTGAAGCTTCCCGAAAGGATAACGGCGGCAATGAGAGGAATCCATATACCGGGACTGAGTGATATCCCTGTACTTGGTGAATTACTTTTCTCTTACAGTCCGTTTGTTTATATCGGTGTTTTTATCGCAGTGGTCTGTGCTTATTATCTGAACCGTACAAAAGTGGGTCTTAATTTAAAAGCAGTGGGTGAAAATCCCGGTGCTGCAGATGCTGCAGGGATCCGTATAACGAAAGTAAAGTACCTGAATATCATTCTGGGTGGTGCGATCTGTGGAATCGGAGGAGTTTACTGTTCCATGATTATCAATGGTGGTGTGTGGATCAGTAACAATGTGGGGGGCCTTGGATGGATTGCTGTAGCACTGGTAATCTTTGCAAACTGGCAGCCTTCTTACGCAATTTTGGGTTCCTTTGTGTTTGGCGCGCTGAGAGTTCTAAAATATTATATACCACAGAATGTCTTCCCGTTTCCGATTGCATTTTACGATATGCTCCCGTTTTTGATGACGGCTCTTGTTCTGGTAATCAGCTCCATGCGCAAGTCCGGAAGAATTAATCTTCCCGCCGCTTTGGGACTTAACTATTATAGAGAAGAAAGATAAGGAAAAATAAAAGGAAAGTAGAGGAATAGAAATGACTATTTTTGACGAATTAAAAGCCAGAGGTCTTTTGGCGCAGCTCACAGATGAAGAAGAGATCAAGGAATTGATCAACAATGGAAAGGCAACTTTTTATATCGGTTTTGATCCTACTGCAGATTCTTTGCATGTAGGACATTTCATGGCGCTTTGTCTTATGAAACGACTTCAGATGGCAGGAAATAAACCGATTGCCCTGATTGGCGGCGGCACTGCAATGATCGGAGATCCATCCGGCAGAACAGACATGAGAAGCATGATGACGAAGGAGACCATTCAGCACAATTGTGACTGTTTTAAGGAGCAGATGAGTAAATTCATTGATTTTTCAGAAGGAAAAGCAATGATGGTCAACAATGCCGACTGGTTGCTTGATCTGAATTATGTAGAATTCTTGCGTGAAATCGGCCCGCACTTTTCTGTTAACAACATGCTTCGTGCTGAATGTTATAAGCAGAGAATGGAAAAGGGATTAAGTTTTCTGGAGTTCAACTATATGCTGATGCAAAGCTATGATTTCTTTGAATTATATCAAAGATATGGCTGTAACATGCAGTTTGGTGGCGACGATCAGTGGAGTAATATGCTTGGCGGTACAGAGCTGATCAGAAGAAAGCTGGGTAAAGATGCTTATGCAATGACGATTACCCTGCTTCTTAACTCTGAAGGAAAGAAAATGGGGAAGACACAAAAGGGTGCTGTATGGCTTGATCCCCAAAAAACGACTCCGTTTGAATTTTATCAGTACTGGAGAAACGTTGCGGATGCGGATGTGCTGAAATGTCTTCGTATGTTGACCTTCCTGCCCCTTGAACAGATTGATGAAATGGATAAGTGGGAAGGAAGTCAGCTGAATCAGGCTAAGGAAATCCTTGCATTTGAGCTAACCAAGCTGGTACATGGAGAAGAAGAAGCCACAAAATCACAAGAGAGCGCAAGAGCTTTATTCAGTGCAGGTGTTGCTGCAGATATGCCTACATCAGAGCTTTCAGAAGAAGATTTTATTGACGGAAATATTGATCTTATTTCTGTTCTATGTAAAGCAGGACTGGTTCAGACACGTTCAGAGGGAAGAAGAGCAATTGAACAGGGCGGTGTAACGTTCGGGAGTGATAAAATTACAGATGTAAAGGCGGCTTTCGGAAAGGATGCTTTTACAGGTGAGGGTGTTGTTGTAAAAAGAGGCAAGAAAAACTTCCGTAAAGTAATTTTAAAATAATTCACCGAATGCCGATGAGGATTCATAGTAAATGAAAGAAACAGCATATACTTACAAAAATCTGCCGATTCCGGGAGGCGGATATGTGACGGGCTTTTTGTTTCATCCGGAAAAGGAAGATATTCTATATATCAGAACGGATATTGGTGGTTGTTATCGATTTGATTATAAGGATAGACATTGGAATTCACTGAGTGAATCAGTTAATATGTTTGATCTTAGCGAGACCTATCCCATTGCAATTGCGGTGGACCCGAAAAAGCCGGAAAGACTGTATATCGCCAGCGGGACGGATCAAAGCAGTGATGAGAATGGAAAACCGTGGGGAAAGCTTTCTGTTTCCGAAGATTACGGAAACAGCTTTACCCATCAAAAAATCCCCTTTTATGTACATGGAAACATGAATGGAAGAGGAACCGGTTTTCGTCTTGTTCGGGATCCTTCTACAGAAAATACCCTGTATTTTGCAAGCCAGAAGGACGGACTCTGGCGAACGGATGATTTGGGCAAATCCTGGGAAAGACTGGAAACAGGTGGTGAAGCCTACATGACCTTTGTGTGGTGCTCCGAAAATGGGAAAACGCTGATTGCAGGAAGCGCCGGAGTTACTACCGGGAATGAACGGTTTCGCGGTCACAGTCTTTATATTTCTTATGATCGGGGAGAGCACTTTGAGCGGATGCCAATGCCGGAAAGCATTGAAATGGAAGGCTCTAAATGGAGCGGTTATGTGGCACAACGATACGATTACGACGGCCATTATTTTTATTGTACGCTTTCAAATACCGGAAGACATTCCTATGTTACCCAAACAGGCTACAGCTGTGATTCCGGTGATGTGGTCGGCGGAAGAGTAATCCGTTATGAATTCGGAAATGACGGATACATCAGCGGCTATGAGGACATCACACCTAATTGCGCTGCAGATGAAAGTGGTGTTTATGTCTTTGACAGAGAGGATGTTCTTGATTACGGTTTTGGAGGAATTTCCAGCTGCAAGTCGATGCCGGGATTACTGGCTGTCAGTACTCTTTGCCGTAATGAAGGAGATATTTTATATATTTCCCATGATTACGGAAAAAACTGGGAAGTGGCGATGTTTGATTTATCCATCGGAAATCTGCATTTTAAAACCTCCTATATGAAACCCCAATTTAATGGCGGACATTCACTGCTTCACTGGATGAGTGATGTGAAGATTAATCCCTTTCATCCGGATGAAGTATGGTTTAATAGTGGCACCGGTGTTTTTGTCGGTCAGAACTTTACGAGGAATGACAGAAGCTTTTGCGACTGCTGTCAAGGAATTGAGGAAACAGTACATCTGAATGTATACAGTCCCGTGGACGGTCCGGTGCAGGCGCTCGATATTGTAGGAGATTTGGGGGGATTTGCCTTCCAGTCATTTAATGCTCCCTGCGAAAACTCTTTTGCGGACGAAGAGGGGAATAGGTATATAACATGTATCAATGCAGATTTTTCTGATCTGCACCCTGATGCTGTAATCGTAACACCTCGTGGAAACTGGACAGGGAAGACGAAGGGAGGCTTGATTCTTTCAAACGATTACGGACGTACCTTTCATAGAATTCCGCTCCCTTTTGGTATATCAGATTATCTTGATGAGAGATTCAGGATGATTGAATGTCCGAATGTCAATTCCGGATGGGTGGCTCTTAGCAGTGACGCAAAGTCTGTTGTGTATTGTGTGGCTGAAGGTATTGATCTTTTTGCTAAGGGCGTGATTGCAAGTAATGACAGCGGGAAGAATTTTTATAAAGTAAGAATTTATAATCTGGAAAAGGAAGATATATCAAATTCCGCAGAACATTTCAAGGTGTATTCCGATCGGTTAAACCCCAATGTGTTCTATGGTTTTGGTGATGGCCTGAAATTATTTTTTAGCAGTGACCAGGGAAAAAGCTTTTTTCAGATTACAAAGCCTTATTTTGCCGAACAGGAATTATGCCTTGGCTTAATTGATTGTGCAAATAAGACAGAAATCCGCGGTGATGGCGGAAAAGAAGGAATCTTTTATGTCGCCTTAGGAAAATTCGGATTGTACAAGCTGATATTTTCAAAAAACGCTGAAAAGGAAAATGAAGTAAAGCTTCAAAGGCTATCTGAAAGTGGGGATCAAGTGTATAGAGTCGGTCTGGGGCTTCTCTCGTCCGAAAGCGGTTACCTTGGCTGTGATAAGGCATTGTACATATGCGGAAGACTGGAAGGTATTTACGGATTCTTTCGGTCCTTCGATGATGGACATACATGGGAGAAAATTAATGATGAGCGTCAGCAGTTCGGTGATATCAACAGTATTGACGGTGACAGCAGATGCTTCGGAAGATTTTTTATCGCAACAGGCTCCTTTGGACTAAAGTATGGCGAACCGGTGTAGAGAAATGCTGCAATATCAATTGTTAAGAAGTAAGAGAAAAACCATTTCCATTTCTTTTGATCAAAATATCAATCTGATTGTCAAGGCACCTATGTGGGTGCGTAGAAAGGATATCGACGCTTTTCTGACAGAAAAGGAAGAATGGATTACAGCAACAAAGAAACGCTTGAACACTGCAAGGCAAAAAGAACTTTTAACGCGCCTGAAACTGGAAAACGGAGATGTATTAAAGTATCTTGGAGAAAAACTGTCTCTCACAGTGATCAGAGAGGAAAGAACGAGGTCAAAGATCAAACGCTTTGAAAATCGTCTTCTTTTCTGGGTTCCCTATGACGCAGATTATGAATATCGCCAAAAACAGTTGGAGAAATGGTATCGAAAGGAAGCATTTTCTGTAATCAGCAGAAAAGCTGCAGAATATGCCGACATGTTGGGAGTTTCCTTTGAAGGAATCTCTATTAAGGATCAAAAAAGCCGATGGGGAAGCTGCAGCGGCATGAAAAATCTGAATTTTAATTGGCGTATCATTATGGCACCGGAGGAAGTCTGCGATTATGTAATTATTCATGAGCTCTGTCATTTGCGGTTTATGGATCATTCGGTGAACTTTTGGAAACTGGTGTCAGAATTTTGTCCTGAATATCAGCAACGAAAAGCATGGCTGAAGGAGCATGGTAAAGAATTATATGTGTTTTAGTCATTTCAATTGACGGAATGAGAGGAAATATGGAGGGATTTGTACCGGGACCTGAATGTGCCTTGTGTAAGGGAAAATGCTGTAAAGAAAAGGGATGTTCCCTTTCCCCAAAGGATATGTTAAGAACCTTACAGGAAAGAAATAGACTACGGCAAATTGATGAAGGCAACTTGCGTAAGTTACTTCTTGAACTATTAAAAGAGAATGAAATACAGCCTCTTTATGCAATTGATTATTTTACCACAGAAAATGGCCCCCTTTTTTACCTGAGAATGCGTCATAAATGCTACACCTTTATTGGGGTGGATGCTATGGGAGAGTGCTGTGCGCTTACTCCAAAAGGGTGCAGTCTGTCAGAAGAAAAAAGGCCCAAAGGTGGCCGTTTCTTAAAAAGTATGCCGGATAAACAATGTATCCAGTATTATTCAAGAGAAATGATGATTGATGACTGGACACCCTATCAGGATGTTCTTTCTTCCATCTGGAAGGAATTTGAGCCTGAATTTCGCGAAAACGGAACCTTTGACCGTTGTGATGCAGAATATTTCAAATGGATGCGGATACAGCGAGAAGGAAAATGATATACCAAAGTCATAAATAATACCCCTTATACATACATTGAACTAAGTATGGAAGGGGTAATTTTATGGATTTGAATACAAAGAAAGAATATGATTTATACAAGGATATTCAGCTAAGATGTGGCGGCGAAATCTACATAGGCGTGGTAGGACCGGTAAGAACCGGAAAATCCACCTTCATTAAGCGTTTCATGGATTTAATGGTACTCCCAAATATGCTTGACGTTTATGAAAAAGAACGTGCTGTTGATGAACTTCCCCAAAGTGCAGGAGGAAAGACTGTTACCACAACAGAACCCAAGTTCATTCCAAAAGAGGCGGCTAAACTGACTTTGGGGGAAGGAATGGAGGCAAAGGTTCGGCTAATTGACTGCGTTGGCTATATGGTGGAAGGGGCCGGCGGACATATGGAAAATGATGCAGAACGAATGGTAAAGACTCCCTGGCTTTCCGAAGAGATCCCGTTTACTCAAGCTGCCGAAATCGGAACCAGGAAGGTGATCAACGATCATTCTACGATTGGTATTGTGGTTACTTGTGATGGAAGTTTCGGAGAAATACCAAGGGCAAATTATGTTCCGGCAGAGGAGCGCACCGTGAAAGAACTAAAGCAGCTCAGAAAGCCCTTTGTACTTTTAATGAATACTGCAAAGCCCTACAGTGATGAAGCTATAAAGCTTTCAGAAGAGCTTTCGGCAAAATATGAGGTGCCAGTCATCCCAATCAATTGTGACCAGATGAAAAAGGATGATATTCACCAGATTTTTGAAAAAATCCTCTGTGAATTTCCGCTTACCATGATTGAGTTTTATATGCCAAAGTGGGTAGAAATGCTCCCGGCAAATCATAAGATGAAGCTCGATATTATTGAAAGAGTAAAGGAAATCATGAAGCAGTATAACTGTATTCGCGATGTCAGGAATCATCCAATATCCGTAGACGGACCATTTATTAAAAAATGTAAGATGGACAGTATTGATATGGCAGACGGATGCATTAAGGTCTGGCTTGAGGTGGATGATACCTATTACTACGAAATGCTCAGTGAAATGGTAGGTGAATCCATTGACAATGAATACCAGCTACTCTCCGTTTTGAAAAATATGGCAAAAATGAAAAAGGAGTATGTAAAAGTACTTCATGCCATTGAATCTGTCAGGCAGAAAGGATATGGCGTTGTAACACCGGAGCGGGACGAAATTCGTCTTGATAAGCCTGAGGTTATCAAACATGGAAATAAATTCGGTGTAAAAATACGTGCGGAAAGTCCCAGCATTCATATGATACGCGCTAATATCGAAACAGAAATTTCTCCCATTGTAGGTTCACAGGAGCAGGCTCAGGATCTGATTCGTTTTATCACCGACTCCAGTAAAAAGGAAGATGGCATCTGGGAAACAAATATATTCGGCAAGTCTGTTGAACAACTTGTTAATGACGGAATTACAGGAAAACTTACGATGATCGGAGACGAAAGTCAGCTGAAGCTGCAGGAGACCATGCAGAAAATTGTGAATGACTCTAACGGCGGAATGGTATGCATCATTATTTAAAATCAAATTTACCCGGAAGGTTTATGAGGGGCAGTAAAGCTTTCATAGGTTTACTGCCCTTTTTTGTCAACGTTGCTATAATATAGTATCTGTGGTATGATAAATATAATTGTATGACAAAATATTAAATTGGGGGTAGACAATTATGAATCAGGTATTTCAAAAGGTTTCAGATTGCCATGAAAGCATTAAGGACAAGATTCCCTTTAAACCCAAGGTTGCCCTGGTGTTGGGGTCAGGTCTCGGAAATTATGCAGACACGATTAAGATTGAGGCTGAGATTTCCTATCATGATATTGCTAATTTTCCGGTTTCAACGGTACCAGGACATGAAGGAAAATTTATTTTTGGTTATGTCAATGATATTCCGATTGTCTGTATGAAGGGAAGAGTTCATTACTATGAGGGTTATCCTATTACAGATGTAGTACTTCCAGTAAGACTGATGAAGATGATGGGGGCTGAGATTTTATTTCTGACCAATGCATCCGGTGGTATTAATCCTCAATTCGGTGCAGGAAGTTTTATGCTGATTACGGATCATATTTCATGCTTTGCTCCCAATCCGCTGATTGGACAGAATATTGACGAGCTTGGATGCAGATTCCCGGATATGAGCAAAATTTATGATCCGGAGTTAAATCAGATTATTCGGGATACTGCAAAAAGGTGTGAAATTCCGTTAAAAGAGGGAATTTATGTTCAGTTGACAGGACCGTCCTTTGAATCCCCCGCAGAAATCAGAATGTTGAAGACCCTCGGTGCTGATGCAGTCGGTATGAGTACGGTAGTAGAAGCAATTGCAGCAAACCACATGGGAATGAAAATCTGCGGAATTTCCTGTGTAGCAAATCTTGCTGCCGGAATGACGGATCAGCCGCTTAC
Source organism: Bacillota bacterium (assembly GCA_030526045.1). Taxonomy (GTDB): domain Bacteria; phylum Bacillota; class Clostridia; order Lachnospirales; family Lachnospiraceae; genus Suilimivivens. Next base: position 24,221 of record JAUNDN010000019.1, read on the forward strand.
ACATGATGAGGTACAGGAGGCGGCCAATAAAGCAGCACCTCTTTTCCGAAAACTAATCACAGAATCCATTTCGGCATTTTGAGAAAGGAAGGTTATGGAACAGACGATATATGAAGGTGAACTTCCGGTTAATGAAATGATCCGCAGTGCAATTGAGGCAAGAAAGAAAGCATATGCCCCCTATTCAGGCTACATGGTCGGAGCGGCTGTTCTTACCAACGAACTTAGGATTTATACGGGTTGTAATATTGAAAATGCCTCCTACACTCCCAGTATCTGTGCAGAGAGAACTGCAATCAGTAAAGCGGTCAGTGAGGGATGGCGCAGGCTTAAGGCAATTGCAATTGTCGGAAGCCCCAAAGGAGATACAATCAGTCAGTATGCTTTTCCCTGTGGCGTATGCAGACAGGTTATGCGGGAATTTGCTGATCCAGAGGAGTTTGTTGTAATTACAGCAAGAAGTGAACAGGATTATAAGCTGTACAGATTATATGAGCTGTTACCGGAAAGCTTCGGACCGGATAATTTAAGAAATCAGGAGTGCTGCAAATGAACATAAGACTATATAATGCCAGAATCCTTACCATGGAGGAAGGAAAGGATATTTTTTTCGGTGAGATATGGATTGAGGAAGACAGAATTATCTATATTGGTGATGGCACCGACATAGACTTAATTTTTGACAAGCTCGGAAAACCCTGTATGATCTGGGATAGGGAAATTGACTGCAAGGCAAATCTTCTGATGCCGGGCTTTAAAAATGCCCATACGCATTCGGGAATGACGTTACTGAGATCTTATGCCGACGATCTTCCCCTTAATGAATGGTTAAATAACCAGATCTTTCCGGTGGAAGCCCAAATGACTGCTGAGGATATTTATCATCTTTCCAGATTGGCAGTTCTTGAATATCTGACAAGTGGAATTACTGCAGTTTTTGATATGTACCTGACCCCGCTGTCCATTGCGGATGCCTTCGATGACATGGGCATGCGATGTGTTCAGGTTGGCGCGGTCAACAATTTCAGCCAATCTCTTGAACTTGTGGAGGAAATGTACAATAAGCTGAACAACAGGAGTCCGCTTCAATCCTACATAATCGGTTTTCACGCGGAATACACCTGCAAAGAGGCGCTTCTAAAAGGAATTTCCGAACTGGCCCATAAATACAAGGCGCCTGTTTTTACGCATCTTGCGGAGACGAAAGCAGAGGTTTTAGGTTGTGCGGAAAGGCATGGTATGACACCAATGGCATACCTTGATTCTCTGGGAATCTTTGATTATGGCGGAGGCGGTTACCATTGTGTTCATATGACGGCGGAAGATATTGCTATCATGAAAAAGCGCGGACTTTATGCCGTAACCAATCCGGCATCCAACATGAAGCTTGCGAGCGGTATAGCTCCGATATCGGAATACTTAAACGCAGGTGTGCCGGTGGCAATCGGAACAGACGGACCGGCAAGCAATAATTGCCTGGATATGTTCAGGGAAATGTTTCTGGTAACAGGGCTTGCAAAGCTTAAAGAAGATGATGCTTCCGCAGTGGATGCGACAGAGGTCCTTAAAATGGCAACAGTAAACGGTGCAAGGGCTATGGGACTTAAGGATGCAGATGTGCTCTCAGTGGGGAAACTGGCAGACATCATTATGATTGATCTTAATCAGCCGAATATGCAGCCGTTAAATCACATTCCTAAAAACATCGTATACAGTGGAAGTAAACAGAATATTGCCATGACAATGATTGGTGGCAAAATTCTCTATGAAAGAGGTCAATTTTGTGTGAATGACTCACCGGAATTGATTTACCAAAAGGCAGACGAAATTATGAAACGTATTACCGGTGAAGTAAAATAATTTATTTTATTATAATAATCAAAGGATGAGGGTGAGTTTATGAGTAAAGAAAATCAAAGCAAGAAAAAAACAATTTCATTTATGAATTCCATTAAGACAAAAATATTATTGCTGGTTGTCTTTGTGATTATTGCGACTGCAGGTATTAGTCTCTGGACCAGCGTCCCGTTGATCAACGAAAATGTTACAACATTAACACAGAACTACATGAAGGATGCTGCAACACTGACAGGGCAGTCTATCGAAAATGAAATTGAGTATCTGGGTGCAGAAGCAGTTCTTACGCCGGACTGCCTTGCTAAAATTGCTAAGGATATCAAAATTTCCGGCATGGATTCCAGCTATGCTTATGTTGTAGCAGCAGACGGTACGATGATGTATCATCCGACACCTGAGAAAATCGGTCAGCCGGTTGAAAATGCAGCGGTAAAACAGCTTCTTGCCGAAATTGAAAAAGGAAATAAACCGGAGCCAGATGTGATTTCTTACTTGTTTAAGGGAGTCACCAAATATGCATCCTACTATATTGGCTCAAATATGGATTATATTGTTATTGTAACAGCAGATGAAAAAGAAGCTCTTTCAAGCATTAATGATATGGTTATCAGAAATATTTGGGGTGCCGGTTTTGCTTTGGTAGTTTGCGGAGTCATCGGACTTATCCTTGCCACAATAATTGTCAGGCCGATATCCAGAACAACAGGAATGCTTATTAAGCTTTCAGAACTTGATTTTACGGATAAGGAACAAATACAGGCTACTCTTGAAAAGAGAAAAGATGAGACCGGTGTTATGGGGAAGGCAATCGGTACCTTGAGAGAAGAGCTTTCAGAAATCATTAAGAATATTACCGGTCAAAGTAAAGAGATTTATGAAGCCTCCAATGCGATGAGCCAAAGTGCTTTTGAGACAAGTCAATCTGTTGAACAGGTTGAAAAGGCAATTAATGAAATTGCGCAGGGTGCGAATTCACAGGCACAGGAAACCCAGACAGCGACAGAAGATGTAATTGTTATGGGGAATATGATCGAAGAGACGAATATTGAGGTTGAGAATCTACGCAATAATGCACGTTCCATGAGCGATGCCGGTGATAAGGCCATAACAATTCTTTCAGAGCTTAATGAGATTAATCTGAAGACGAAGGAAGCGATTCAGATCATCTATGAACAGACGAATACAACCAATGCCTCCGTGCTGAAAATTAAAGATGCGACAGATATCATTTCAGACATTGCAGAAGAAACCAATCTGTTATCCCTGAATGCTTCCATTGAAGCTGCAAGAGCAGGAGAGCAGGGAAGAGGATTTGCAGTTGTTGCTTCACAGATTCAGAAGCTGGCAGAGCAATCAAATGAATCAGCAAGACAGATTGCCGAAATCATCGGACTACTGATTTCTGACTCCGAAAAGACGGTCGAAACGATGGAAGATGTTAAAAACGTTATTGAGAAGCAGAATGAAAATGTCATGCATACAGAGAAGGCCTTTAGGGATGTAAAGCAAGGAATTGATCAGTCAATTGAAAGTGTACGTTCCATAGCGGTAAAAACAGAACAGCTTGATGAAGCAAGAGTCAGGGTTGTTGATGTAGTTCAGAACCTCCGGGCAATAGCAGAGGAAAATGCCGCAAGTACACAGGAGACTTCTGCGTCTGTAGAAGAGGTAGGGGCTATCATGGAAACCATCAATGATAATGCGAAACAGCTTCACACAATTGCGGATGAATTGAATTGCAGCGTTAAGAAATTTATCACGGAATAAAGGATTCAGGAGTAACTATGGAATATCTTATTTTTGCGGTAGCGATTATTCTCTTTATAGCCCTTTTGATGCTGAAGGGCTATATCGACTATAAAAGAAGCGAAAAGCACTTTGTTAAAAGACTTTATGACGAATATGGCACGCTACCGCAAAAAGAGTATAAGCCGGAACAGTTTGCATCCATTTCCCATTACTTTCAAAATCATCCCGAAAAATTTATTGTGGATGATATCACCTGGAATGATCTCAACATGGATGAGATGTTTAAAATGCTTAATAGCACCTATTCTGCGGCCGGCGAAGAGTATTTGTATTATATGCTAAGAACTCCCTGTATGCAGCAGGAGGAACTTTTAAAGAGAGAAGAAATTATTTCATGGTTTCAGGAAAATCAGGATGAACGTGTAGCATATCAGTTCATTTTTTCCAAACTGGGAAGCTGTGGTAAGTTTTCCATCTATGATTATCTTGGCTTCCTTGATAATCTTGGTACAAGAAGCAATTTGGGACATTACCTGTCAATTCTGGGTATTTTTGTTTCGATCGTTATTTTGTTTGTAAATATACCGATCGGTCTTGTTGTATTGGTGACAATACTGATATACAATAATTTGTCCTATTTCAAAATAAAAAGTGAGATTGAACCCTATATTACAAGCTTTGCCTATGTATTCCGTCTTTTGGATACTGCAGAGCGACTGAAAAAGCATCAGGTTACACTTTTGGAGGATGAATTCAAAGAATTGATTCATTGCAGTAATAGCATGAACAGCTTTAAAGCAGGATCTTATCTTGTTATGTCAGGTGCAAGAATGTCAGGATCTGGAAATCCGCTTGAAATGTTTTTAGATTTCATTAGAATGGGCTTTCATATTGACTTGATCAAGTTTAATCAAATGCTGTCACAGGTCAGAAAGCATATTAATGAAATTGATCGGATGATTACAATCCTCGGCAGGATTGATGCCCTGATTGCAGTCGGCGCATACAGGGCCGCTAAGCCCTACTGTGTACCGGAATTTACGGATAAGCTAGAAATTACGGCAAAACAAATATATCATCCTTTAATTGATAATCCTGTTAAAAATGATATAGCAACTGATTGTTGCGTGTTGATTACCGGATCTAATGCTTCCGGAAAATCTACCTTTTTGAAAACAGCAGCACTTAATGCCATTTTAGCCCAGACAATTCACACCTGTCCTGCTAAATACTATAGAGCATCCATGTTCAGAATCTATTCTTCCATGAGTCTTCGGGATGATGTGCAGGGGGGCGATAGCTATTATATGGTAGAGATTAAGTCCTTAAAGCGCATATTAGCTGCAGCTTCAAACACAGAAACACAGCCTGTACTTTGCTTTGTGGATGAAGTGCTGCGGGGAACAAATACAGTAGAACGAATTGCTGCCTCCACGGAAATATTGAGAAGCCTTTCAGGAGGAAACTGTATCTGTTTCGCAGCCACGCATGATATTGAACTGACGCATCTTTTGGAAAATATCTATCATAATTATCATTTTGCGGAGGAAATCGCTGAGGATGATATTTTCTTCAGCTATAAAATTATGAATGGCCGTGCAACCACCAGAAATGCCATAAGACTTCTTGGAATCATGGGATATGATCAGAAAATCATAAAAGAGGCGGAACAGATGGCAGACCATTTCATGAAAACCGGAAAGTGGCACGGACTTGACTAACAAAAAACGGAATGATATGATGATACAAGAAATTGGAAATGCGAGGTTTTGAAATGAACAATCTGATTTTGTTTGTAAATTCTTTTTTATCTTATCTTTTATTGATGGCAGTAATTGTAATTCTGGCTGGAATTGCAGTTTTTATTGGCATTAAGCTGAGAAAGAATAAAAATGCAAAAGTTGAACAAATGAAGGCTGCTACAGAGCAGGAACAGAAAGCATAATTGATTGTAAATTGAATGAAAGAGTTCATAAAGCGCAAAGATGCCTTTGCGCTTTTTATATCGTATAGAGGCTGCGAAATTGATTATGAGATCCGGAATTTATGGGAAGTGGAGGAGATTCTTACATGGCAAAATCCGCAAACCAAAAACTAAAGCCTATTTATCTAATAAAAATATTAAATGAAAAGACAGATGAGAATCATTGCCTTTCTGCACAGGAGCTGATTACGGAGCTTTCTGCTTACGGAATTTCTGCGGAAAGAAAGAGTATTTATGATGATATCGAATGTCTGACTCAGCTTGGCTTTGATATCGTAAATAACAAATCCAGGACAAACGGTGGATATTACCTGGCAAGTCGTGATTTTGAACTTCCGGAATTAAAACTTCTTGTAGATGCGGTTCAGTCTTCCCGATTTATCACTCAGAAGAAATCAAGAGAACTGATTTCCAAAATTGAGAAGCTGGCAGGACCATATGACGGAAAGCAGCTTCAGCGTCAGGTATTCGTGGCAGGCAGAGTGAAAACAGAAAACGAAAGCATTTACTACAACGTAGACCGTATTCATCATGCCATTCAGGAGAATGCTCCGATCACCTTCACTTATCTTGAGTGGAATTTAAAAAAGGAACTTCACCCGAGAAGGGATGGAAAAGCATATCGTGTCAGCCCTTGGGCATTGACCTGGCAGGATGAAAATTATTATTTGATCGCTTATGATGATGAGGAGGAAAAAATTAAGCATTTCCGCGTAGATAAGATGAATCGGATTACGGAGCTTGAGAATCAGCAACGAAAAGGGATAGAGGCATTTCGCGAATTTGATATTGCAGAATATACCAACCGTACCTTTGGGATGTTTGGCGGAGAACCGGAAACTGTAACATTAAAGCTTCCTGCCACTATGGTGGGCATTATCCTTGATCGATTCGGACGAGAAACCGATATCAGAACGTTAGATGACGAATTTATCAGTGTAAGGGTAAAGGCAGCGGTAAGCGGCCAATTTTTCGGCTGGGTTACAGGTCTTGGTGAAAGAGTCAGTATTTTGGCCCCGGAGCATGTAAAAGAAGATTATTTGAAATTTATGAACCATATTATTCAAAACTATAGCTGAAGCATGAGATGCTTCGGATTGGAGGAAAAGATGAAATTACAGGTTGCAGACAGAATGAAGGATTATGAGGAAGGAATATTTCAAATTCTGAATGAGAAAAAGGAAGAGGTAGAGAAGAAAGGGAAAAAAGTATATAATTTATCCGTTGGAACACCGGATTTTCCTACTGATACGCATATCATGGATGCAGTGATAAAGGCAGCTCAAAACTCCGACAATTACAAATATGCGCTTAAAATGATTCCTGAACTGATGGAGGCTGTTATTGCACGCTTTCAAAAGCGATACCATGTCACCTTAACAGAAAAGGAAGTTACGGATGTATATGGTTCCCAGGAAGGAATTGCACATATTGGATTATCCTTGTGCAATCCGGGAGACATTGTCCTGGTACCGAATCCCGGTTATCCAATCTTTTCGATAGGACCCTCCTTAGCACAAGCAGATGTACGCACTTATGATCTGGTACCTGAAAACAACTATTTACCGGATTTAAAGGCATTAGATGATAAGCTTCTTAAAAAGACAAAATTCATGATTGTTTCTTACCCCTTAAATCCGGTTTGTAAAATTGCGCCTGATAGTTTTTATGAAGAATTAATACCCTGGGCAAAAGAGCATAATATTATTATTCTTCATGATAATGCATATTCCGACATTGTTTTTGACGGTCACATTGGGAAATCAATTCTTCAGTTTCCGGGTGCAAAGGAAGTGTGCATTGAATTTTATTCTCTTTCCAAGAGCTATAACTATACCGGCGCAAGAGTCGGATTCCTGGTTGGTAACGAATATCTGGTACAAAATTTTAAGAAGCTTCGCTCACAAATTGATTACGGAACCTTTTTGCCGGTACAATATGGTGCGGTTGCAGCGTTAAATGGTCCGGATACAAATATAAAAAAGCGCTGTAAGGAATATCAGAAGAGAAGAGATGCATTGTGTGGTGGTTTAAGAAGTATCGGATGGGATATACCGGATAGTCAGGGAAGTATGTTTGCATGGGGGAAAATCCCGGAGGGATATACGGATGATGTAGCATTTGTTATGGAACTTTTAGATAGATCCGGTGTGCTTTGTACACCGGGAAGCAGTTTTGGAAGCCTTGGCAAGGGCCATGTACGATTCGCACTTACGATGCCGGTGGAACAGATCAATGAGGCTGTGAAAGCCGTTGCGGATTCCGGTATCATTAAGAGATAGGACTTTAGGGCAGCTCGGTAAAATTCTACTAAAACCAGGCTGCCCTTTTTGTATATTTTTCTGGCGATTATGAATTGACATCCTGATGTAGTTTTAATATACTTATAAATACAACATCTTGTGATTGGCGAAAATGCCATACAATATTTTGCGTTTGTTTTTATGTGAGTGGGGATGAATGGAGGATATGAAATGAGCAACGAACAGGAAAATGCCATTATTTATGGTGAAATCTATCAACCGGCCAGAAAAGTAATGGTTATCAAAAAGGATGGAAGTCTGGAGGCCTTCAATGTGCAGAAAGTCATTGATGCTGTCGGAAAAAGCGCATACAGGGCTTTAACGAAGTTTACACCGGAAGAGAAGAAGCATATATGTCAATATGTGGTGGATAAGGTGAATGAGCTTGATCAGGATCAGATTCCGATTCCTATTATGCATAATATTGTGGAAAGTGCTCTTGAGGATGTTAAGCCGATTGTTGCTAAAAGCTATCGTGATTATAGAAACTACAAACAGGACTTTGTACGCATGATGGATGATGTTTACAAAAAGAGTCAGTCTATCATGTATGTAGGGGACAAGGAAAATGCGAATACGGACAGTGCCCTTGTTTCAACGAAAAGAAGCCTTATTTTTAACCAATTCAATAAAGAATTGTATCAAAAATTTTTCATGACCACAGAAGAAATCCAGGCATGTCGTGACGGCTATATTTATGTTCATGATATGTCTGCAAGACGTGACACCATGAATTGCTGTCTTTTTGATGTGTCAAATGTACTGACCGGTGGCTTTGAAATGGGGAATATCTGGTATAACGAGCCCAAAACCCTTGACGTGGCATTTGATGTGATCGGAGATATTGTTTTAAGCGCAGCAAGCCAGCAATATGGTGGGTTTACAGTGCCTGAGGTAGATAAGATTCTTGAACCCTATGCAGAGAAAACCTTTCAGAAGAGTCTTGAAAAATACACCAGACTGGGAATTGATGAGGAAACAGCGCAGGCAGAGGCACTTGCGGATGTAAAGAGAGAATTTGAACAGGGATTTCAGGGGTGGGAATATAAGTTTAACACCGTTGCATCCAGCCGTGGCGATTACCCGTTTATTACAGTTACAGCAGGTATTGGAACAGGCAGATTTGCTAAGCTTGCTACAATTTCACTTTTAAATGTCAGAAGAAAAGGGCAGGGAAAGAAAGAATTCAAAAAACCTGTGCTTTTCCCTAAAATCGTATTTCTTTATGATGAGAACCTTCATGGCCCCGGTAAGGAGCTGGAGGATGTGTTTGAAGCAGGAGTTAAGTGTTCAGCAAAGACAATGTATCCTGACTGGCTGTCCTTAACAGGAAAGGGATATATTGCAAGTATGTACAAGCAGTACGGCAAGGTTATTTCTCCTATGGGCTGTCGTGCGTTCCTTTCTCCATGGTATGAAAGAGGAGGTATGCATCCTGCGGATGATGATGATGTTCCTGTATTTGTTGGAAGATTTAATATTGGTGCGGTTTCGCTTCATCTTCCTATGATCCTTGCAAAAGCAAGGCAGGAAAGCCGTGATTTTTATGAGGTGCTCGATTATTATTTAAATCTGATCCGGCAGCTACATATCAGAACCTATGCTTATCTGGGAGAAATGCGTGCATCCACAAATCCGCTTGCATACTGCGAGGGTGGTTTTCTTGGCGGAAATTTAAAGCTTTCCGATAAGATCAAACCAATTTTAAAGACTGCTACGGCAAGCTTCGGAATCACTGCATTTAATGAACTGCAGGAGCTTTATAACGGCAAATCGTTGGTAGAAGACGGTCAATTTGCACTTGAAGTATTAGAGCATATTAACCAGAAGATCAATGAATTTAAAGAAGAGGATGGAAATCTTTATGCGATTTACGGAACACCTGCCGAAAGTCTTTGTGGTTTGCAGGTAAAGCAGTTCCGCGCAAAATATGGCATTATTGAAGGTGTTTCCGATCGTGAATATGTCTCAAACAGCTTCCACTGCCATGTTACTGAGGATATTACACCGATTCAGAAGCAGGATCTGGAATATCGTTTCTGGGAGCTTAGCAACGGAGGTAAAATTCAGTACGTTAAGTACCCGATTGACTATAACATCGAAGCCATTAAGACATTGATCAGAAGAGCAATGGACATGGGCTTTTATGAAGGTGTAAACCTTTCCCTTGCGTATTGTGATGACTGTGGTCACCAGGAGCTTGAAATGGATGTATGTCCAGTATGCGGAAGCAAAAATCTTACTAAGATTGACCGTATGAATGGGTATCTTTCATACTCCCGCGTACACGGAGATACCAGATTGAATGAAGCAAAAATGGCAGAAATTGCAGAAAGGAAGAGCATGTAGGCAATGAGATATCACAATATAACCAAAGATGATATGTTAAATGGTGACGGCCTTCGCGTTGTATTATGGGTAGCCGGCTGCTCTCATTGCTGCAAAGAATGCCAAAATCCAATCACCTGGGATCCGGCAGGAGGGTTGCTTTTTGATGAAGCTGCCAAACAGGAAATATTTGAACAACTGGATAAACCCTATATTTCCGGTGTTACCTTTTCCGGAGGAGATCCGCTACATGCAGCAAATCGCCTGGATGTAAGAAATCTGATGGCGGAAATCAAACAGAAATATCCGAATAAGACCATATGGCTATATACCGGAGATGTGTGGGAAAACATCATGCATTATGCAATCATGCAGTATGTTGATGTGCTTGTGGACGGAGAATTTGAGATTGACAAAAAGGATAACAAGCTGTTATGGAAGGGAAGCAGTAATCAGCGTGTCATCGATGTACAGAAAACACTGAAACAGACGGATCCTTCTGTTCCGATTCTTCATTGTGGCGATTATGCATAGCAGAAAGGATACTTCTGAAATGGAAACAATAAAGATTAAATATTTTACGGATAAGATAGATAAGCTGACCTATATTGACGGTAAGTCAGACTGGATCGACTTAAGAGCTGCAGAGGATGTGGATTTAAAACAGGGTGAATTTAAACTGATTCCCTTGGGGGTTGCTATGGAGCTACCCAAGGGTTATGAGGCACATATTGTTCCCAGAAGCTCAACCTTCAAAAATTTCGGAATAATTCAGACGAATCACCAGGGGGTTGTAGATTGCTCTTATTGTGGTGATAATGATCAGTGGTTTATGCCTGTTTATGCAATGAGAGATACGCATATTTCCTGTAATGACAGAATCTGCCAATTTAGAATTGTTGAAAATCAGCCGAAGATTGTGTTTGATGAGGTGGAAACGCTAAATGGCGTCGATCGGGGCGGTTTTGGAAGCACCGGTAAACAATAAAATCTTGTATAAAAGAGCTCCTTTTGCCACATAATGCTAATAAATGCTTTGTGTGTGCGGAAGGAGCTTTCTTTATGAATTCAAATACAATGAGTACATCTCTTTCAGAAAATATGAACTATCTGAACAAGGAACTTTCAGTTGATACTAATTTTGATGTTGTATACCGTGTAATCAAGGTGGGAGGCCGTAGTGCCTGCATCTACTTTATAGACGGCTTTTGCAAAGATGAGCTGATGCAGAAGATGCTCCAATATTTTATGGATATCAAGGATGAAGAAATGCCAAAGGATGCCCATGAAATGTCTAAGACCAGTATGCCCTATGTAGAAGTGGACCTGCAGGATGAATGGGAGAAGATCACTTACTTTATTATGTCCGGAGTGTTTGCTCTCTTTATTGACGGATATGACAGGTGTATTCTCATTGACTCCAGAACCTATCCTGCCAGAAATGTTTCAGAACCGGAAAAGGATAAGGTCCTTAGAGGCTCCAAGGACGGCTTTGTTGAAACAATTGTCTTTAATACTGCACTGATACGAAGAAGAATCAGAAGCACAGAACTTCGGATGGAAATGCTTCATGCCGGTAACAGCTCACAGACCGATATTGTGTTGTGTTATATGGACAGTCGTGTAGATCATGACTTCCTTAATAAGATAAAGGAGCGTATCAATCAGATAGAGGTAGATGCGCTTACCATGAATCAGGAAAGCCTTGCAGAATGCCTCTATAAGAAAAAATGGTATAATCCGTTTCCCAAATTTAAATTTACTGAACGTCCTGATACGGCATCCGCACAAATCTTGGAAGGTGATATCGTCATTCTTGTAGACAATTCTCCTTCGGCTATGATTACACCAACCTCAATTTTTGATGTTGTTGAAGAGGCGGATGACTATTATTTTCCGCCAATAACAGGAACCTACCTGAGACTGTCAAGATTTCTCATCGCATTATTAACTTATTTTGTTACGCCAACCTTTCTTTTGCTTATGAAAAATCCGGAATGGATTCCTGCAGGTTTTGAATTTATTCAGGTTAAGGATACCCAGAATGTACCACTCATCTGGCAATTTCTGATTCTTGAACTTGCCCTGGACGGACTGCGGCTTGCTGCAGTCAATACCCCTAATATGCTGAGTACGCCTTTAAGTGTTATGGCAGCGCTGGTACTTGGTGAGTTTTCAGTCAACAGCGGCTGGTTTAACAGTGAGGTCATGCTCTATATGGCATTTGTGGCAATTGCAAACTATACCCAGGCAAGCTATGAGCTTAGTTATGCCATTAAATTTATGCGTATCCTCAACCTGATCCTGACGGCAATGTTTGGTATCTGGGGATACATTGCGGGAGTAATTCTATTTATTCTTGCAATTGTAACGAACAGAACCGTATCCGGTAAGAGTTATATCTATCCACTGTTTCCGTTTAACTTAAAGCAATTGTCCAAAAGGCTTATTCGCTACAGACTGCCGGGAGCGAGAGAGTAATTGTTATTGTGAAACCCGGCAGAAATGCCGGGTTTCCTTTTAACAATATATACTTTTCATTTTGTTTTCGAATAATATTATGATTTACATCTGTCAAATTCCGGGTTAAAGGCATAGAAGTTCTTGGAGTCCAGTTTATCCTGTACAATTCTCAATGCCTCGCCAAATCTCTGATAATGGACAATCTCGCGAGCTCTTAAAAACTTAATCGGTTCATAAACATCCGGGTAATCACGGACAAGTCTTAAGATATTGTCATAAGTGGATCTGGCTTTTTGTTCGGCAGCCATGTCCTCGTGAAGATCCGTAATGGCATCGCCTTTGGATTGAAATTCCGTGCTGGAGAAGGGAATACCGCCTGCTGCCATAGGCCAGATGCCTACCGTATGGTCCGTATAATAATTTGCGAAACCGGAATTTTCAATTTCTTCCATGGACAAATTTCTGGTTAACTGGTGGACAATTGTGGATACCATTTCCAGGTGTGCCAGTTCTTCCGTACCGATATCCGTAAGGACAGCAGCTACTTCACGGTAGGGCATTGTATAACGCTGGGAAATATAACGCATGGATGCACCAAGCTCTCCATCAGGACCACCGTACTGACTCATAATCGACTGTGCAAGCTTTGCATTGGGTTCCTTGATATTAACAGGGAACTGTAGTCTTTTTTCATAATTCCACATAAACTAACATTCTCCTTCCCATGGCCAAGGCTGCGTTGCCCATTTCCATTCATTATTGCTGCAATTATCTGCATCTGATATTCTAAGAGGTCCATATTTCATGGCAAATTCTTTCATCGCTTGATTCTTCATACGTACGTAATGAGCCAGGTAATCCATGGCATCCTTATCCGTAGGATGGGTATCCAGGTATTCGATCATTTCTACAATCACAAACCCCATAACCCCGATATCATGCAACATACGCATTCTGTCGTTACCGTGTGCCATCATTTTACGCATCTCCTTCCTGTAAAAGGTTTTTCCAGTTCCGGGAAAATTGTGCCTGTTTTATAGGCTTCATCAAGATTTTCAAAAATGCTGGTCAACTGCTGCCACGGAACATATGCCATCGCAATCGGAAAACGATCAAAATATTCGTTAAAGCTGTAATCCTGCATAATTCTCCTCTTATAAAAATACAGTAATTTTAATAGTATAGTATGATAAGAGTATTTGTCTGTTCCGTTTGAACACATATTTTTCACACTTTTTTCAATTTTGGTAAATTTGATTTATGCCTTGATTTCCTTGCGGGTTTGTGTGAAAATAGACACGTAAAACCTGCAAGGAAATTTTTATACACAAGGAGTATAGTCTGAAATAATATGAGAGGAATCGATACCCAGGTTCGTAAAAATAGAAGACGTATTTTTAAAGAAGTATCAAATCTTGCCTATCATTCCCAGAATCTAAAAGATGATATGGAGGCTTTGCCTTACAAGATTGTCGACTATGATGAGTCGGAATATGAAAGTATTTATAGGGAACGTGCAATTGTAAGAGAGCAGCTTCGTCTGGCAATGGGACTTTCTCTTCGTCCTGAAAATGCTCCGGTTCATGTTACACAGGGAGTAGAGGAAAGTAACATTGACGAAAAGTATTATGAGCCGCCGCTTATGCAGGTGATTCCATCGGCTTGTAACGCGTGTCCTGAGAACCGATATGAAGTAACCAATAAGTGTATGGGTTGTGTCGCTCATCCCTGCAAGGAGGTTTGCCCTAAAGGTGCAATCTCCATGAAAAATGGTCATTCAGTCATTGACCAAGAGAAGTGCATTAAATGCGGTAAATGTAAATCAGTATGTCCATATGATGCAATTTCTCATCAGGTACGTCCCTGTCTTGCACATTGCGGTGTGAACGCAATTAAGAGTGATAAGAAGGGCAGAGCTTATATTGACACAGAACTTTGTGTTTCCTGTGGACAATGCATGGTCAGCTGTCCTTTTGGAGCAATTGCTGATAAGTCACAGATTTTCCAGCTGATAAAAGCCATGCAGTCAGGAAGAAAAATCATTGCGCAGGTGGCACCTGCTTTTGTAGGTCAGTTTGGAAAGGATGCAACACCGGATAAAATAAAAGAAGCTTTAAAGAAGCTTGGATTTTTTGACGTGTATGAAACAGCTATCGGCGCTGATATGGGTGCAATGGCGGAAGCAGAGCATTATGTAAAAGAAGTTGCGACAGGTAAATTACCGTTTCTTCTCACCTCCTGCTGTCCTTCGTGGTCCATGCTTGCTAAGAAGTTCTTTCCGGAAACGATTGATAAGATTTCCAATGCACTTACACCTATGGTGGCTACGGCACGCAAAATCAAAGAGGATCATCCGGATGCAAGCGTGGTCTTTATCGGACCTTGTGCATCCAAGAAGCTGGAGGCTTCAAGAAGAACGGTTCGCTCTGATGTAGATTTTGTTATTACATTTGAAGAGCTTGCAGGGATGTTTGAAGCAAAAGGCCTACTCCCCGAAGCAATTGAAACATCCGATAAAATGAACGATGCAACCGGCGCCGGAAGAGGCTATGGTGTTGCCGGTGGTGTTGCAAGTGCCATAGAAGAATGTATTATGGAGTATTATCCTGATGTGGATGTTAACATAGAACATGCTGAAAGCCTTACAGAATGTAAGAAAATGCTTATGCTTGCCAAGGCCGGTAAGAAAAACGGATGCCTGATAGAAGGAATGGCCTGCCCCGGCGGTTGTGTAGCTGGTGCGGGTACCAATATTCCAATTCCCCAGGCAATGAAAGAAGTTGCAGGATTTAAGGCGATGGCCGATAAAAAGATTCCTGATATGGAGGAGAAATAAATGACAAAGATCAGAACAAGATTTGCACCCAGTCCGACCGGAAGGATGCATGTCGGGAATTTAAGAACAGCTCTATATGCTTATCTGATTGCAAAACATGAAAACGGAGATTTCATTCTCAGAATTGAGGACACAGACCAGGAACGCTATGTGGAAGGCGCAGTCGATATTATTTACAGAACCCTTGCAAAGACAGGGTTGGTTCATGATGAAGGCCCTGACAAGGATGGAGGAGTAGGACCTTATGTTCAGTCAGAAAGACAAAAGGCCGGTATTTATCTAAAGTATGCAAAACAATTAATAGAAAAAGGAGAAGCCTATTATTGTTTCTGCGACAAGGAACGTCTTGCCGGCTTAAAAACCCAGATTGTGGAGGGAAAGGAAATCACTGTTTATGATAAACACTGTCTGTCACTTTCTAAAGAAGAAGTGGAAGAAAAGCTGAAGGCAGGGATTCCCTATGTAATCAGGCAAAACAATCCCACGGAGGGAACTACTACCTTTCAAGATGAGATATACGGAGATATCACTGTGGACAATTCAGAGCTCGATGATATGATTCTGATCAAGTCTGACGGATATCCGACCTATAACTTTGCAAATGTGGTAGACGATCATCTAATGGGAATTACCCATGTAGTAAGAGGAAACGAATATCTTTCTTCTTCTCCGAAATATAACAGACTCTATGAAGCCTTTGGCTGGGAAGTTCCTGTATACGTACATTGTCCATTGATCACGGATGAGGAGCATCATAAGCTAAGCAAAAGGTGCGGTCATTCCTCCTATGAAGACTTGATCGACCAGGGATTCTTGACGGAGGCGGTAGTGAATTTCGTTGCGCTCCTTGGCTGGAGTCCTTCAGATTCCAATCAAGAGATTTTCTCCCTTGAGGAGCTTGCAAAGAGTTTTGATTATCATCACATGTCAAAGTCGCCTGCAGTGTTTGACTATACCAAATTAAAATGGATGAATGGTGAATATATTAAAGCTATGGGGGATGAAGCCTTTTTTGAGAAGGCTGAGCCTTTTTTGAAGGATACAATTCACAAGGATATGGATCTTCATAAGATAGCTGCAATGGTCAAAACAAGAATTGAAATTTTCCCCGATATTCCGGAACTGATCGACTTTTTTGAGGAGCTTCCGGAATATGATCCTTCTATGTATGAGCACAAAAAAATGAAGACCAACAAAGAGTCTTCTCTCACGGTATTAAAAGATCTTCTACCGCTTCTTGAAGAACAGGATGATTACTCAAATGATGCGCTCTATCAATTCCTTGTTTCTTATGCGGAAAAGAAGGGGTACAAGAACGGTTATGTGCTCTGGCCGGTGAGAACTGCTGTTTCAGGAAAGCAGATGACTCCGGCAGGGGCTACGGAAATTATGGAGCTTCTCGGCAAGGAAGAATCCTTAAATCGTATCAGAAAGGGCATTGAAATTCTTGAGGGAGCCCAGTAAAATTCAACAACAGGCAATTATGCATCTGCATGGACCGGCAGAAATTATAGCCGGTCCCGGCAGTGGCAAAACATTCACGATCATTCATCGAATTCTGTATCTAATCAAGCAGTGTCATATTTCACCTGAGAAAATCCTCGTAATCACTTATACCAAAGCAGCAGCACGGGAGATGAAGGAACGCTACGAGCGAGAAATCAAGAATCTATCATTCCCGATAAACAATCCGGTTAACTTCGGAACCTTTCATAGTATCTGTTACCACATTTTACTAAAGGCAGGTGTAATTACCCCCTCCTCGCTAATCAAAGAAGCAGACAGACGACGATTCATACAGACTCTTCTACAAAATCAAGGAATAGCTTCTGCAAATGATTTTGAAACCGTTTCCAATATATTAAATGAAATCAGTAGAAAAAAGAATCTTGTAAAAAGTGAAGCGCCGGATAAAATTGAAATCGCAAATGTGGATTTTCAAACCATGATCAGAAAGTATGATAATTACCTAAGTGAACAGGGTTTGATTGATTTTGATGATATGATAACCGAATGCCTGAGACTCTTAAGAAACAAGTCCTCTGTACGCAAAAGGTATCAAGAGCAGTTTTCTTATCTACTTGCCGATGAGTTTCAGGACATTAACCTCCCCCAATATGAAATATTAAAGCTTCTTGCATACCCTGAAAACAATTTATTTGTGGTGGGTGATGATGATCAGGCAATCTATGGATTTCGTGGAGCAACACCGGGGATCATGAAACAATTTCCTGCTGACTTTCAGGGATGTAAACGGATCATGCTGACTGAAAATTATAGAAGCGGAAGTAAAATAATTAATCTTGCAGGGGAAGTCATAAAAGGAAATACAGATCGTTTTGAAAAGCAGTTTCTTTCAATGAGGGATGGCGGTCGCATTGAATGTACCTGTTTTGATAACAGAACGGAGGAAGAACAGGCTCTTGTTAACAGCCTGAAGAAATTAGAAAATAAAGAGATTTTCAATACGGCAATTATATTACGAACAAATCTTGAAGCCCTGATATATGAAGAACTTCTCATGAAGGAACAGATTCCGGTTAACGGGAAAAAGCAGAGCACCAATTTATGGAACAGCGTTGTCCTTAACGATTTTATTTCTTTTTTATCCTTCATTTACCTTGGACATAAGCGAGCCGATTTATTCGGATTTATGAATAAACCAAATCGTTTTCTCCTTCGGGAGGCTTTCCCGTTTGAAAAGGTCTCGAGGGATCATCCAATGAACTATTACCAAAAAAATCATGACATGCAAAATGTACTGGAACGTTTTTTCTCAATGCTTTCACTCGCTGAAAAATTGTGTCCACAGCTCGCAATATCATTATTTCGGGAAAAGCTTGGATATGATGCTTATTTAAAGGAAAAGGCAATCACTAAGGAAAATGGAAATATCTATTTAAGACAAGCAAATGAACTACAGTCATTTTTTGGAAATTATATTCCGGGAACAGACCTTTATACATTTGTTCGAAAGGAAGAGGAGAGATATGAAAAAGAAAAAGTCGGGAATATTAAGGGAAGCGGGGTTGCAGTGATTACGATGCATGCAGCTAAGGGACTTGAATTTGATCATGTATATCTTCCTGATGTGAATGAGGGCATAATTCCCGGGAAAAAATGTCTGACAAAGGAAGCCTTTGAGGAAGAAAGAAGGCTCTTGTATGTAGCCATTACAAGAGCCCGAAATACACTTAGTATTTATTATACGAAAGAGCGTAACAGAAAGCTGTCACGTTTCCTTTCGGAAATTAATCATCCTCTTCCATAATTTCATCAAATTCAACGTTATCAAGATATTCGTCGAAGGCATCTGATACAATTTCGTATTCCTCGTCATCTTCAATATACGCAAGCTCCGGCTCTTCATTGGGGTCATTTTCGTTCTCATGATAGCGGTAGAACCATACCATACCGTCATGATTTTCTCCGTCTTCTTCAAGGGGAAGAAGCACGATATAGTCCTGATTTTGTACTGTTAGAATTGTGACGATGGAGCAGGTCACGGAAGTTCCATCTTCAAGATCCAGTGTTACAGTCATTTCTTCATCATCCTCTTCAGGCTGTTGACAGAAGCCGTTTGAATTCTCCTTGCGGTTGTCTTTGCTCATTTTAGTCTCCTTCCTGATTATGAAGTATATGCACAAAATGTCTGCACAAGCTTATTTTACTAGGTATACGGATCGGTTGCAAGATGAAGGATAAGTTTTTTACACATGCAAAGGGATTTATGTTATGATAATATATATTTGTAAGGCGAACCTGCTTTACCGGGAGGACTCATGATATCAGACTTAAAAATAACCTTCTTTAAACCGGATGTACCCGGCATTTTTCACGAGTCAAACAAAATAAAGTTTGCTGCCTGTTTCACGGGATGTGAGGAATGCGGCATTGTGCTATACACACCAGATGGAACAGAAACCAAACTCCCTTTTTCTTCAAAAGGTAAAAGAGGAGCTCTTTATGGAATGCAGATAGAAGGCAGTAATTTGACGGAATGCCGATATCATTACTATCAGGGAGATAAATTATTTACAGATCCGTATGCAACTGCAATTTACGGCCTTGAGAAATGGGGATGTATGTCAGATTCATTCCGAAGGACCTATGGTGGTTTTGTAAACGATCATTTTGACTGGGAGAATGATCAATCACCGGAAATACCTTATGCAGACACCATTCTTTACGGACTGAACGTGAGGGCATTTACCGCTCATAAAAGCTCCGGTGTCAAGCACAAGGGTACTTTTGAAGGCATTATCGAAAAAATTCCATATTTAAAAGGGCTTGGCATTACTGCAGTTGAATTGATGCCATGCTATGAATATGAGGAATGCATGCCCTGTTTTCTGACACAAGAAAACGGAAATCAACAGACATCACTTCACAAGAATACCTCCGATCCGATTCGGCTCAATTGCTGGGGGTTTTGTCAAGGTAATTATTTTTCACCCAAGGCTTCCTACAGTGCCGGTAAATCACCGGCTGTTTCTTTTAAAAGTATGGTCAAAGAACTGCATCAAAACAGACTGGAAGTCATGATGCATTTTTATTTTCCACCACAGACAGAGCAGATGTATATCCTTGATGTACTGAAATACTGGGCAAAGGAATATCATGTTGACGGATTTCGTGTAAGCGGCTTTCAAATTCCCATTCGTCTGATTGCAGAGGATGCTGCTTTAAAAAGTACGAAAATCTGGATCGGTCATCTTTCAGATGAGGAATTAAGTACGGCCGGAGATATAAAGTATCGGAATTTTGCAACGGATAACGGAAATTTCAGAAATGCGATGCGACGTTTTCTGAAGGGAGATGAGGGCTTAATTAATGAAGTGCTGAAGCTTCATCGATCAAATCCCGCAGAGAATGCTGTTATCAACTATTTTGCGGATTATGATGGCTTTTCGCTGTATGATTGCGTTTCCTATGAGAGAAAGCACAATGAGGCAAACCGGGAAGATAATTGTGACGGTACGGATATCAATTATACCTGGAATTGCGGCGTGGAAGGAGAAACACGCAAAAAGGCAGTTATGGAGCTTCGTATGAAGCAGATGAAGAATGCGCTGACCTTTCTGTTCCTATCACAGGGAACACCTTTCCTGTTTAGTGGAGATGAATTTGCCAATACACGCTTTGGAAATAATAATGCATATTGTCAGGATAACGATGCAGGCTGGGTCAAATGGAAGCATAATCATTTTTCAAAAGAAATTCTTACCTACACAAGATTCCTGATATCTCTTCGGAAATCAAACAGGGTTCTACACATGAAGAAACCCTTTAAAGTAATGGATTCTATAGGATGTGGCTATCCGGACATTTCCTATCACGGAACGGAGGCATGGAGACCAGATTTAAGCTATATCAGTAGGATGGTGGGAATCATGCTGTGTGGACAGTATGCTGATAAAGACGCAGAATCCCTGTATCTGGTCTATAACATGCATTGGGAAGCCCATAGACTTGCACTTCCAAAGCTTCCGAAAGGATATGCCTGGGTAAAGGTTACTGATACTTTACACACACAACAAAAGGATGAGAACATCGTCACAGAAAATTTTGAGAAGGATACGTTGATTGAAATTGAAGGAAGGACAATTGCCGTTTATCAATCCTTAAAGCTATCAAAGAATGAAACCATCAAAAAGAAAAAATTGCGAAAAGAGCCGAATAAATGAAAGCGTGGAAACATTTTAAAACCATCACATATCATAAATATCTCGTTATGAAAGGCTGCTTTCAAGTTGGCTTGTATAAACAGGGACTGTTGCATGATCTTTCAAAATACAGTCCCAGTGAATTTCTGGTTGGGGTAAAATACTATCAGGGTGACAGAAGTCCCAATAATGCAGAAAGAGAAGCTATCGGATATTCCTCGGCATGGCTTCACCACAAAGGCAGAAACCGACATCATTATGAATATTGGATTGATTACAGTACTAAGGAAATAAAGGGCGGAATGGCACCTGCACCTATGCCGGAGAAATATATTGTTGAAATGCTGATGGATAGAATTGCCGCCTGCAAGGTATATAATGGTGCAAACTATACAGATGCCGCTCCTCTTACCTATTATTCCAAGGGGCGTGAGAATGCCCCCATTCATCCCAAGACAAGGGAGCTTCTTGAAAGTCTTCTTACTATGCTGGCCCAAAAGGGAGAGTCGGAGACTTTCAATTATATTCGACGAGAAGTGCTTCATAAATAGTGTCTTAGGAATAACTCTTTTTTCATTTCTGCATATGATATAGCAGAATAAAAAGGAGTGAAAACATATGAATTGTGTGATTTTAGTATTATTATTGCTGTGTTGCGGAAATAACGGAATATGCCATCATGATTGTGATGACGGATGCAGCAGGCGCGACAGAGAAAGAGACTGTGATTGCAACAGCAGGGGAAGAGACAGAGACTGTGGCTGCTCCGGAAGAGAAAGAGATCGTGATAGGGATTGCGGATGCCAGGATAGAGATCGGGATCGTGACAGGGATTGTGGATGCCAGGATAGAGATCGAGATCGCGACAGAGATTGCGGATGCAGAAACGAATCACGTTTAGAGCCAAGACCGTTCCTGTCATTTTCCGGATCAACGTGCGGATGTGAGGAATCCCAGAAGAACTAAGCGAAAAAAGAAATAAATTTATAGATGAAAAAAGTGGAACTGTCATGTATAATACACTATGTGGCAATTCCGCTTTTATTTTATGTAAGGAGCATATATTATGAAACAATTAATTAATCAAATTATTAAATTTGGAATCGTTGGAGTATTTTGTTTTTTTATTGATTTTGGTATTACTACCGGATTTACAAATTTTTTGGGAGTACATTATCTGATTTCCAAATTTCTTGGATTTGTAGTATCCGCGATTGTGAATTATCTCTTAAGTATTAAATTTGTATTTACGAATAAGAAAGAGATGGACAAGAAGAAGGAGTTCTCCGTCTTTTTGATTTTATCTGCATTCGGTCTTCTGATCAATGAAGCAGTCATGTATGCATGCTTTGACGGTGCCTATAAGCACATTGCGCTTTTACAGGAAATGATTTCAGAATCAAACATGGTTTCGTTAAGTGCAATCGTTGCAACAGGTGTTACAATGATCTATAACTTTATTTCCAGAAAGCTTTTCCTTGAAAGGAAATAATTGCAGATGGATGTGAAACGCTTTGAAGAAATAAGAGACAAAGTGATAAGCGCTGAAAGGGCAAGGTATGGTATAGGTACTCTTCAAGAAAAGACACTTCATGCTATTTTAAAGGATTACTATGCACCTTTAAAGGATATGCAGGAAATACCTGTTGACGGATATGTTGCAGATATCTATACTGGAACAGAAATCATAGAAATTCAGACGGCACAATTTAACAGGATGCGCAGTAAACTTGAGTGCTTTCTTCCTAACTATCCTGTGACGATAGTGTATCCTGTTCCCAAAATCAAATACTTATTATGGATCGATGAAGAAACCGGAGAATGCTCCAAACCAAGAAAAAGTACTGTGAAAGGCTCTGTTTACAGAGCTTTTTATGAGTTGTACAAAATTAAGCAATATCTTCCGGATAAAAATCTCAAGCTGTGCTTTCCGATTCTGGAAATAGAAGAGTACAGACTGTTAAATGGCTGGAGTCTTGATAAAAAGAAAGGTTCATCCAGATATGACAGGATCCCGAAGACACTTTTGGGAGAAGTAAGGTTCGAACGGATTGAGGACTATGTTCAGCTGATTCCGTATGATCTTGAGGAGCCTTTTACAGCAAAGGATTTTGCCGGCGCAATCGGCGAGCGTAAGGATATTGCAGGTAATGTGCTTCACGTATTGAATTACCTGCATGTTGTTAAGCGATGCGGGAAAAAGGGAAATGCATACCTTTATAAAGTAGTTGAATTTTAGACAGTTTACGGAGATAAAATATGAGGATCACAGACAAATTTACGGGAGCGGAGGAAACCTCCCGACAGTTTGAATATATTGAAAAAGCAAGAAAATATGTGACAAAGCTCGGAGAACAGCTTGGTCACAAACCGACCTGCTGTGTAACTACCTTTGGGTGTCAAATGAATGCTAGAGATTCCGAAAAGCTTGCGGGAATATTGGAGCAGGCTGGTTATGAGTTAACCGTGAATGAGGACGCGGATTTTGTTATCTACAATACCTGTACCGTAAGGGATAATGCTAATCAGCGTGTTTACGGACGACTTGGTCATTTGAACAGTTTAAAAAAGAAAAAACCTTACAAAAAAATTGCGCTGTGCGGTTGTATGATGCAGGAGCCGTCTGTTATTGAGAAAATTAAAAAGAGCTACCGTTTTGTTGATTTGATTTTCGGCACTCACAACATCTATAAATTTGCAGAACTTTTAACGGCAATGTTTGAAAGTGATGAAATGATCATTGATATCTGGGAGGATACGG
>JAUNDN010000063.1 GCA_030526045.1 Bacillota bacterium
GAAAGATCGGGAATGAGCCTGGCATCTGCAAGGTTAGAATCAAGTTCATCGGAAAGATCTTCGATGTAGGCATCCAGTCGGATACCATGCTTGTCGGTATCAATACCGAGAATGTTTTTCTGTGAGATGATCGTCACTTTTCGGATATGCTTTCCGAGAATGGTACTGAGGAGAATCCTGGCAAATTCTTCGCCATCCTCCTTCTGCTGCAACATCTGCTGGAACAGGAAATTGTCAATGAGATTCAGGTCCTCCAGCTTCCGAAAGACACGCTCACTGGGTTTGATTTTGCTGCTTTTTGTCATAGGCAAAAGCTCCTTTCGTAGATAAATAGTTAGATTGAGTTGATGGCGAAACGCCGGAGCTTCCAAGGGAAGCATGAGACAGCGGAAGCTGTCCTTAATGATAGTGATTTGGAAAAGACTATCTTAGATATAGATTTACAATAACGTATTTGCTATAATAAAGCAAGCAGAAATTTAGGAATTTTAGTGTATCTATTATGCAAGGGAGAAACATTTATGAAAATAAATCATTTGGCAATGTATGTTTCTGATCTGGAAAGCAGTAGGGAATTTTATACAAAGTATTTCGGGGCGGTGTCCAATCACAAATATCATAATCCCAAAACCGGATTGCAGACCTACTTTTTGACCTTTGAAGGCGAGGTGAGGCTGGAAATCATGCAAAGACCGGACTTAAGGGAGGGCGTGAAGGAGGATCTGCGGACAGGCTTTACCCATCTGGCATTCAGTGTGGGGAGCAGGAAAGAAGTGGATCGTCTGACAGAGCTTCTGAATGCAGATGGCTATCCTATTGTCGGCAAGCCCAGGGTTACAGGGGATGGTTACTATGAAAGTGTTGTGCTGGATAATGACGGGAACAGAATTGAAATTACAGAATAAGACCGAGAAATAGGGAAGGGTCCGCGCGGAGAGTCCGATGACGGACTCTTTCTTGGCATTTGACACATGGAAAGCGGCAACTTACGTGTCTTGCTGTTGTTTCTGTGAAAAGGATATGGTATCTTCGGAAAAGAAGAGAGGTGGGAACTTGAAGATTGAAATTAATATTAGTCCGGAAATAGCGGATACACAGATTACTGTTGCGTGTAAACAGCTGACACCTGAGATTGAGAAGCTGATGGCGACCCTGCGTATGATGGATAAGAAACTGACAGCCAGCCGGGACGGAGAAATTTACCTGCTTGATATAGCGGGAATCATCTATGTAGAGACGATTGACCGGAAAACCTTTGTCTATACCAGAGGAGAGGTTTATGAGAGCAGTTTAAAACTGTATGAGCTGGAGCAACAGCTTTGTGATTACGGTTTTTTCCGTGCAGGCAAATCCAGTCTGGTGCAACTGAAATACATTAAGTCCCTGAAGATGGACATCAACAGAAGGATTAAGGTGACGCTGGAGAACGGAGAACAGCTTATGGTATCAAGACAGTATGCAGATGAATTAAAGAAGAGATTGGGAGTGAAGTAGATGGAAGAGAGAAAAACAATTTTTGACTATCTGGGAGAGGTATTTTTAATCTATGGAATTATGACAGTCATTATGAATATCTTTTGTGTATGGATCGGCGATGAAGCGAAGGAACTTTCGTCCATGTTTTCGCTGGGAGGTGCCGGAATCGCGAAAGAAACGATGGCGCAATTTTTCCTGGTTGCAGTGAGTATTGTTTTCCTCCGTTTTGTGTTTTTTACAGATACTATCATTAGGAAAATGACAGTTGTGATGCGGACGGTACTGATGGTGATTTCCATAATCGGAATGATGGCTATCTTTATTTTCGCGTGTGACTGGTTTCCCACAGACATGCCGGAGCCATGGCTGATGTTTCTCCTATGCTTCTTTATTTGCTTTGTAATCAGTCTGGGAGTGATGGTTTTGAAGGAACGTGCAGAAAATCGAAAGATGGAAGAGGCGTTGAACAGGATTAAGCAGAAACAAAATGAGGTGGAGAAGAAAAGAAATGAATAGAGAAGAACACATTGTTACGTTAAAGAATATCAGACAGAGCTTCGGCGTAAAGGAGGTACTTAAGGGAATTGATCTGAAAGTTTACAGCGGAGAAATTTTCGGTCTGCTTGGTCCTTCCGGTGCAGGGAAGACGACCTTGATCAAGATTGTGACAGGGCAGCTTAAGCCAACCGACGGTGAAGCCGAATTCCTTGGGAAAAACACAACGAAGTTAAGCAGCGCTGACTATAAGCGGATGGGGATGATGCTGGATAATCTGGGATTATATGAGCGGTTATCCTGTTATGATAATATGAAGCTTTTTGCGGAAATCTGCGGCGTGAGCAGAAAGAGAATTGAAGAGGTACTGCACGGAGTAGGACTTTGGGAGTCCAGAAAGCTTGCCGTATCCGGACTGTCAAAAGGGATGCGTGGACGGCTTGCATTTGCAAGAGCAATCTTAAGTGAACCACAGATGCTGTTTTTGGATGAACCGACAAGCGGACTTGACCCGGCAACCGCAGAAGGTATTCATCAGCTTATCCTTGAGGAAAAAGAGAAAGGAACCACAATTTTTCTGACGACTCACAACATGTTTGAAGCGCAGAAGCTCTGCGATCATGTGGCACTCTTACATGAGGGCAGCATTGTGGAGTATGGGGAGCCGGGAGAAATCTGCCGCAGGTACAACCATGAGAACCGATTACAGATACGCCTCACAAATGGGGAAAAGATGGAATTGATCAACGGAGAGGCCTCTGCCAGACAGGTCATGGAATTATTACAGAAGGGTGAAATTGAGACCATACACTCCACAGAGCCCAATATGGAGACGGTTTTTATGGAACTTACGGGAAGGAGATTGGTTTAGGATGACAAATATATTAGCAATATTAAAAAAGCAGTTGAAGGATACCTTTAAGAATAAGGAAATATTGATCCAGTTTATTTTGTTTCCTGTGATTGCAATCATCATGGAAAATGCCATCAACATTGAAGGAATGCCGGAACGCTTTTTTGTAACACTATTTGCAACTATGTATATCGGCATGGCACCCTTAATTAGCATGGCGGCAATCATTGCAGAGGAAAAGGAAAAGAATACCCTGCGGGTACTCATGCTTTCTAACGTAAAGCCTGCGGAGTACCTGACGGGAACAGGCAGCTACATTTGGCTGATCTGCATGCTGGGAGCAATCGTGTTTGCGGTGACGGGGAAATATGAAGGAAAGGCTTTCTGGATATTCCTTGCGGTGATGGCAGTAGGAATTCTGGCCTCTTTGCTGATAGGAGCGGTGATTGGTACCTTCAGCAGAAACCAGATGATGGCAACATCCATCACAGTTCCTGTGATGATGGTGTTTGCGTTTCTTCCTATGTTGTCCATGTTTAATGAAACCATTGCCAAGGTGGCAAAATTTACTTATTCTCAGCAGATCAATCTCCTGATCAGTCAGGTGGAGAATATGAAGCTTGAGAGCACGAATGTTGTTGTAATTGCCTTCAATGTGGTTCTGGCCGCCGTGTTGTTTGGTTATGCATACAAAAAGAGTGGTCTGGCATAACATTCATTAAGAATTTATGTATTTTTTGTATTGCTAAATCAAAAAGTACCGTGTAAAATGGGAGATTGCAGAATAAAGGAAAGCGGTACGAAAAGAAAAATGGTTAACATAACAAAAAATATTTGGGATTTTTGCAGAAATGAAACAGTCTTTATAGTTGCAGTATTATTAGCAGTCCTATCAGCAGTAATTGTTCCTCCGTCGATGGAGTATTTTACTTACCTGGATTATAGGGTTCTTGCGTTGCTTTTCAGTCTGATGCTGATTGTTGCCGGAATCAGAAAGCAGGGGATATTCAGCCTGCTTGGGGAGAAATTGATACAGAGGGTAAGAAGTACCAGACAGCTGGAACTGGTGCTGGTAGGGCTCTGCTTTTTTTCAAGTATGCTGATTACCAATGATGTTGCTTTGATTACCTTTGTGCCTTTTACGATTGAATTATTGGTGGAAACCGGTATGAGCGGGAGGCTCATTCGAGTTGTTGTGCTGCAGACGATTGCAGCCAATTTGGGCAGCATGCTAACGCCGATAGGAAATCCACAGAATTTGTTTTTGTATTCGCTTGCAGATATGAGTATGAGAAAATTTATTCTGCTGATGCTTCCGCTTACAGCAGCTTCCCTGATAATTTTTGTAGTCATGATAGGGAAGAGCGGAAAGGAAGAGATTCAAGCCAGGGTATTATTGGCTTCTGAAATCGGAATTCATCCTCAAAAGCTGGCAGGTCTTGTGATTCTGCTGATTATCTGTCTTGGAACAGTCGCAAGATTGGTTCCGTGGCAGTTAAGTTTTGGTATTGTATTGGGTGTCGGACTGATCTGTTACAGGGAATTATTTAAAGAGGTAGATTATTGTCTGCTTGGAACTTTTGCGGGATTTTTTATCTTTGTCGGTAATATGCAGAAGATAACCTATCTCAGTGAGCAGCTGCAAAAGCTTTTGAAGGGACGGGAGTTTTTGGTGGCTGTAGGAGCATCACAGATCATCAGCAACGTGCCCGCAGCAATGCTATTGTCCGGTTTTACAGACAATTATAGGGCGTTGCTTTTTGGTGTGGATGTGGGAGGGCTTGGAACGCTGATTGCCTCACTGGCGAGCCTGATTTCCTATAAGTTCTATGCAAACAGTCCTAATGCCCGGAAGGGTAGATATCTCTTATTATTTAGCTTCTATAATGTGATATTTCTTGCAATTTTACTTCCGCTTGCCGGGTTCCTGCTATAGGAACAGGCAGGCGGTTTTTGCTGATTCAGTCAGGTGAATCAGGCGTGGAGATATTTGCTGAGAAGGAACAGTGCTGCCACATTGGGAAGAATCATGAGGGCATTAATAAGGTCAGTGCATTCCCATACCAGGTTAAGCGGCATGACAGCACCAATGTAGATCATCACGATATAAGCAACCTTATATAAAAAGAGTCCACGGTTGCCGGTAACATAGCAGTAGGCCTGTTCTCCAAGATAGGACCATCCAATCAGAGTGGTAATGGCGAAAGCCACGAGGCATATGGAGAGAAAAGCATTACCCATAACCGGAAGATAGGAGAAGGCAGCATCGGTAAGACCGGCTTCATTTACTGAGATGGTGGAGGTCGGATGCAGCAGCATATTGGTAATGATTACAAGACCGCTTAACAGGCACATCACAACGGTATCCCAGAAAACAGCCGTCATGGAAACATAGGCTTGTTTTCTGGGATCTTCTGTTTCTGAGGCTGCGGCTGTAATTGCAGAAGTACCGATCCCGGCTTCATTTGTAAACAGACCTCTGGCAATCCCATAGCGTGCTGTGAGAATTAAGGAGGAACCGGCAGCGCCGCCCACCGTTGCCCGTGGCGCCAGCGCATGGGTGAGAATGAGGCGAATAGCGGGAAGAAGCGCTTCCCGATTCAGAAAAAGTAAAAGAATGCAGCTTCCGGTGTAGAGAAATGCCAGAACCGGAACCAGCTTCATGCATACTTTCCCGATGGAGCGAATGCCACCGACAATGACAAGACCGGCAAGAAAAGCCGCCAGAATTCCGGCAATATGCGGATTCAGGCCGAAGCTTACCGAGGTGGTCTGGGTGATGGAATTTGCCTGGGTGGTACAGCCTACCCCGAAAGCAGCAATCAGTGTGAGCAGTCCGTACAGCTTTCCAATGAATGAGTTATGTAAACCGTTTTGCCATACATACATGGGGCCGCCCTGATAGGAGCCGTCAACACTTTGGCTGCGAAAGCGTACACTTAGGAAACATTCGGCGTAAGCAGTTGCCATTCCAAGGATGCCGGTGATCCAGCACCAGAAGATGGCGCCCGGACCGCCAAGAGCAATTGCAGTTGAAACCCCAATAATATTTCCGGTTCCCAGAGTGGCGGCAAGGGTTGTGGCAAGGGTGGCAAAGGAAGAGAGATTTGCACTGCCTTTTGTGTTTTGCGGTGTGACGGATAACCGGATTGCATGAAAAATATTTTTCTGCGGAAAATGAAGTTTCATGGTAAAATATAAATGCGTACCCATTAACAGAAATAAGAGCGGACCGCTCCACAAAAATTGATTGATTGACTGAATGAAAGTAAGAACCGGCTGCATACTTCTCCTGACCAGGTCTGAACCATAGGACACTTTATTATAAATATAGTAGGGGAATGTAACGGTTATGAGTGGTTTAGGTGAAAAGCAGGAGTATATACTTGAAGAAATGGAAAAGAATAACACCGGCAGTTCTGATTATTCTGTCGGTATTGCTTAATATCATAGCAAGATGGAGCAGAACGTTTAGTGATTAT
Organism: Bacillota bacterium; assembly: GCA_030526045.1. GTDB lineage: Bacteria > Bacillota > Clostridia > Lachnospirales > Lachnospiraceae > Suilimivivens. The sequence continues at coordinate 6,307 of JAUNDN010000063.1, forward strand.
TATGTAAACCAAATATTCCCTTTATGGGTGGAGACCTACGGAAGAGTTACGGGCCTATTCCCTTTTTCTGTGGGAGAATGGATGCTTTATCTCGCAGTGCTCCTGATAGTGCTGTTGTTACTTGGGGGATTTGCTTCTTTGTTGCTATGGAGGTGCTCGCCGAAAAGCATTTTTTTCTCAAAATGGAGAAAAGGTTACAAAAATTATGCATTTTTCCTATACTGGGTATTCGGTGTTGTCTGTGTGATCATGACCCTGAATTGTTTCCTTCTGTATCAGGCATCACCGATTACGGAGAGATTCAAGATCGGAGCAGGAGCTAAGGAAGATTACGGCACTAAGGAGCTTACCATTTTGCGGGACTATGTGGTAGAGCAGGCAAATGCACTTTCTACTGAGTTTAAAAGAGATGAGAACGGCTATCTTATTTATGAGGGAGATATGAAGGCGGAGGCGGTGAAACGGATGCAGAAGCTGGGAGAGGAAATCCCCAATCTGGCAGGCTATTATCCTATGCCGAAGGAACTGTTCGCGTCCGGCTTTTACAGTCAGCAATACATCATGGGGTATTATTTTCCTTTTTCCATGGAGGCAAACTATAACAGACAGATGTATGTGACCAATATGCCTGTAACCATGTGTCATGAATTATCTCACCTGAAGGGGTTTATTTTGGAGGATGAAGCCAATTTTATCGGCTATCTTTCCTGCGTGGATTCTGAAGATCCCTTTTTCCGCTATAGCGCTTACTTAAGCGTGATCGGATATCTGGATCGGGACTTTATCAAGGCAATCGGTGAGGACGTCCAGATTTATCTGGAGCATCCGCAAATCAGTGATCTGACAGCAGAGGATAAAAAATTTTTAACCAAGGAAGCATGGCAGCAGGTGGAGGAAAAGGCAGTGGTCAGCACGGAAACGGTAAAACAGGCAGCAGATACCTTTCTGAACACCACACTGACCTTAAATGGTGTTGCAGACGGAACAGTCAGCTATAGCCGTGTAGTGAAGCTTCTGCTGCAATACTATGATGGCATATTGTATTAGTGAAGATGGAGCTTGGTATGGAAAACATTATTGATTATGTGAAAGAGTGGGGAAAATACAGTCTGAGCGAAAAGCCCTTCAATGAAGTGGACAGTCTGGTGCTTTGCCAGATGATCTATTTTAATTACAAGGAATTTGTACCGGGCTTTGAGGAAAGTAATGTGCCTGTGGGCATTCAAAGCATTTATGTGCACCCGGATCGGGATCGGATCCTTGACGACTATTGGTATCGTGAGAATAACAAGGAGCTTTTTGCATCGGCAGCGCAGTCCAGACGTTTTGGCAATCTGAAAATGAATTACTATGTGAATATCATCAATGAGGAGACCCAGACCCAGTTTTCTGCCATGACCTACATTCTGGAGGACAAGAATGCTTATATTGCCTACCGGGGAACAGATGCAACGATCGTAGGCTGGAAGGAGGACTTAAATCTGGCATTTTCCAAGCCGCTACACAGTCAGCAACTTGCAGTGGAGTATATGGACAGGGTAGCTGGCTATATCGGAGGCAGTTTTTATGCCGGAGGACATTCCAAGGGCGGGAATCTGGCAGTCTATGCGGCAATGAACTGCAAACCGGAAACCAGAGAAAGCCTGCTAAAGGTGTTCAATAATGATGGACCGGGCTTTCGGCCGGAAATCCGGCAGCTTGGACATTATGAGGCAATTGCAGGCAGAATGATAAAGTACATCCCCCGTTCTTCTCTGGTGGGGACCATTCTGGAGGATCAGGATGACTATGAGCTGATTGAGAGTAAAGGAGTCGGCATGCTCCAGCATAATGCCTACAGCTGGAAAATTGAGGACGGCGCTTTCCTTCGTGCAAAAAGTATGAAAAGCGGTAAACTATTGCGGGATGCGGCGCTCAATGAATGGATTCTTTCCCTGTCTGATTCGGAAATTCATGCCTTTGTTGATACCTTATATGATGTGGTAGCAGCTTCGGAAGCATCCAATGTATTTGAGTTTGGAGCTGACTGGAAAAAGTGTACACAGAGTGTTTTTGAAGCAGCTAAGGAATTGGATGAGACTACCAGAAAGTCAATTGCCAAGATCATTCGTTCTCTTTTTGAGATCACGCGGGAACTTGCAACAGCTGAATTGCAGGAGAAGGGAAGAGAACTTCAGAAGGAGGTTCGTTCGAGAAAACAACGTAAAAAGATCGAAAAGTCAGAAAAATCAAAAAAGTGAAAAAATAACTTCAAAACTGTTGACAGAAGGAGAAAAAGAAGATAAAATAGCATTTGTTCGCAGGAATGGCGGAATTGGCAGACGCGCACGGTTCAGGTCCGTGTGGTAGCAATACCATGA
>JAUNDN010000064.1 GCA_030526045.1 Bacillota bacterium
TATCATCGTCAGAATCTTCTGGAGCACACAAATTAAAGTAATCTCTAATTCCACGACAATGATCATTATCTGAGTGCGTCAAGAAAAATGCATCCAAATAAATTTGTCCATCATCAATCGGCAGATTATCTTGCAAGTATTCATTGCAATCATAAATTTTATCATCATTTTCTGCATTTCTGATGTTACAATCTATCATGATGTATTTATTTGTCTTTGTTTCAATCAATGTCATATCCCCATTACCTACAGGGAAAAATGTCATATAATTAGCCATATAATCACCCTTTAACCTTTCTTCTAATTTCACCCACCAGCTCATGCACAGTAGTTGCCGGACACATATGTGATGGAACTATTATACCTTCTCTCAGACACTGCTCATATTTCTGAGCAGCAATCTGAAGTGCCTTATCTTCATCTCCGTTTTCACAGAGTCTTTTGTACATATCAGAATCAGCTTTTGAATAGTCTTGACCAGTTTTTACTTTATACAATTCACCGAATCTTGAGCAACAGATCCAAGATTCCTGTATTACCGGCATATTACCAAAATAGGCAAACATCCAGATTTCAAAACACGGATTGGACCAACCCACGTTAATTCCAGCTTTCTCAGCATCTTTGATTATCTGATCAAAGTTTGGCACTTGATCACGATCGAATACAATCCACGGAATGCGATATTGTGCTTCGTAAGCAGTCATTTCAAGACACTTTTGAATCATATTCTGAGTCTTTGTCTCCACGACCTTGATAACAAGCTTCTTCTTTGTGTCTTCTGGAAGATTATTATGTAATCCAGTGAAAAAACAGCGTTCAGTAGCTTCTGTATCGGTCACGACCAGATAGTATCCCATCTCTGGGATACGACGTACTGCACGCTGTTCTCTTGTTTTTCTATTACCTGTTCTGTCTTTTCGTAATCCACTTGCTTTTTGTATGTACCAATATATCCCCTTTGATCTGATTCAGGATATGAAAGAAAAGCGTGTAAAGAATAATTATCGTGGAAGCCGTGGTAGGTGGATTGGTTCTGAAATACCAAACCCATTTGGAAGTTGTCTATTCTGTAAGGACTGCGGAAGTCGTTTGACTCCAATCAAGCGAACCACTTCCAGCAGAGAACGCAAGTATTATATCTGTACCACTTACAACACCAAAGGCAAGCGTTACTGTTCAAAAGCTCATCTGATTGAAGAAGAGGATTTAATGGAAGACGTTGTAACTTATATTAAGCTGTGTCGTAATGCCTTGTCGGAAGTCATTGCAACCTATGATATGAAAGATTTTGATTCTGAAAAAAGAACTGTGGAAGAAAAACGTACTGAGATTCAAAACAATATTTCAGAACGCAAAAAACAATTAAAGGTTCTTTTTACGCAGAAAGTCAGAGATTTATCCAATGCTCATGGCAACGAAGATATTGTCAATGAGACTTACGATGCTCTGCAACAGGATATTCTTTCACAGATTCACGGATTGGAAATGCAGTTAAAAGAACTAAATGATACCAGTCTTGAAAATGAGGATGTAAAAGAAAAACTGCAAAATGCATTACAGGTAGTTGATAAAATCATTGAAAAGGGAGTTCTTGACCGCAAAGATATTGAAATCTTAATCGAGCGTATCGAAGTGGATGAAGAAGGACTTCCGGAAATTGAATTAAAGTATGGTCTGTCTGGTCTGATTCAATATAGTCCGGCACAGGAAATGAATCATCGTGAAAACGAAATTATTTACCAGACCATGCGACTCATTTATGAAGAAGAACGAGGTTACACCTCTGCAAAATATTTATCAAAGGCGCTGACCGATTTGGGTTATCCTAAATCCAAGAAGAGTGTATTGCCATATATCGGACTTATGATGGATATGGGAATCGTAGAGCCAAGCGATAACTCATTGAAACCATATACGATTGTGAAAAGCAAGGAAGAATTACAAGAGATTATGAGCAACTTTTTCTGTGATAATCTTGCCGATAACACAACCGTACCATTATATAACCAAGATTTACATGAATATGGTGTCAACAGGCGGCATGCCGGAGATGATTTTTGAGTATATTCTGAAGAAGAATGGTATGGACCCGGAAACAGATCTGGAGATTGATCAGAGTATTGATTTCGGTTCGACGGCAGCTGCTTTTTCCGGAGGAAGCGGAGATTTCAGTGTGGAATTTGAGCCGGCGGCTACGGTTCTGGAACAGGCAGGAGAAGGCTATGTAGTGGCTTCTCTCGGTATCGATTCCGGTTATGTACCATATACGGCTTTCAGTGCCAGAGAAAGCTATCTGAAAGAGAATCCGGAGGTGATCCGGGGATTTGTCAGAGCACTGGCAAAAGGCATGGAGTATGTAAAAGGGCACAGCAGTGAAGAAATCGCCGATGTGCTTGCACCTCAGTTCCCGGAGACAGATACGGAGCAGATTACCCGGATTACAGAACGTTATCGCTCACAGGATACCTGGAAAGAAAACTTAAAACTGGAAGAAGAGGGATTTACGCTTCTGCTGGATATTCTGGAGGAAGCGGGAGAGCTGAAAGAGCGTGTGAGGTATGAGGAACTTGTGACGACAGAATATGTGGAAAACCTGGAATAGGGAAGCAGACAGAAAAAACGGAACAACAGGTCCCACAGGCGCAGACAAGAAAAAAAGGTTCACCAGAATCAACTGCAGGCAGGCATTTTTTATGTCTGCCTGCAACTTGTATTGTATTTTTTCTGAAAATCCTATAAAATATTAGATGCTGAACTGCTGTCATCAAAGGAGTATGAGAGATATGCAGACTTTGACTGATTTATCTATTAAGGACTTGATGCATAGAATTCGTGAACGGAGACTAAGGGAGCCCGTTGAGCTTCGATAAGGAGGGGGTTAGGATGAATAAACAATTGAAATGGATGCTTCTGGCAGGAGCTGCAGGCTGTATTCTGTGTCCGGGAACCGTTATGGCCCTGGATGGGGAACTGGGTATCCTGGATGTTACAGCTACTTCGGTTCTTCCGGCTTCCGGTTATGGAGATTATGATCCATGGAATCTGGTGGATTACAGTAACAGTACAGCCTGGGTGGAAAACGTCAGTGGAAACGGAGAAGGCGAATCGGTAACATTTACACTTCCGGAAGGAACTGTTGTGACAGGCGGAACCATTGTAAACGGTTACTGTAAGGAAGAATCCCTGTTTTATAAAAACAGCGCTCCGCAGACCCTGATTTGCAGAGTAGGAGATCAACAGTTTACGATAGATCTGAGTGCAGTGGCAGATGATTATTATGCAGCCAAAAGCGGATACGAGTTTACGCTTCCTTCACCGGTGGAAACAACATCGATTACATTTTCCATCGGATCTGTCCGGGGTGGATATAAATATACAGATACCTGTATCAGTGAACTTCATCTCTGCGGTCATAGTAATACACCGGGAGGCTCAGCGTCCGGCGGGACAAACATAGATCCTCTGCTTGCGGAATATGGTGTGACGGAGGACCTGGTGATGTATCTGGCGTCGGAGGGAACCTGGCTGTATGAGCACCATAAAGAAGGCAGAGATGAGGCATATTTTGCATTGACAGATGAGAATCTGACCAGCGATGATAAAGCATTTCTGGCATATTGGTATCAGTATCATTTTACCGAGGATCCGCGTGTCCTTGGAGGGACTCCAAGTGATGAGTACAATGCAGTGACAAGGTCAGACCTTGCTTCTGTTATCACGGATCTGACAGGTTCCTGCACGGAGACAGAAGTGAACCAATACGCCGGCAGTTATGCTCAGATGAAAAAGGGAGATATGCTGGCTGCATACGGAACCGGCGATTTTGGGTCAGTCGGTGAATATTTATTTGAAAATCCTGCGGCTGTGTACCAGGAGGACAGGCTGAAGGTGAGCGGTACGGTTACAAGATATGACAGGGACAGCGGAAAATTGCTTCCGTACAGAGAGTATACCATCTGGTACCAGCTGCCGCTTCCGGAGGTTTGCAGAATTCCAAGGCTTATTAAGCTGGAAGTAACAGAGACTCTCTGATTAAAAAATAAAATGGAGGAAAAGAAATTATGCTGCAAAGCGAGCTTATCAAACTGAGAGACAGCATGTCTCTCCAGGAAAAAATTGACCAGATGCTTCAGCTGAATGGTCAGTTTTATGAGGAAAACAATGAGGATGTACTGACCGGACCTGCAGGCAGTATGGGTTTTACAGAGCAGGATATTGAAATGGCAGGTTCCATTCTCGGTGCAAAAGGGGCCGAGCGTCTGATTGCAATCCAGAAAGCTTATATGGAGAAACAGCCGCATCATATTCCAATGCTGTTTATGCTGGATGTCATTCATGGTCTGGAGACAGTATTTCCGGCTCCTCTTGGGCTGGGAGCCACTTTTGAGCCTGAACTGGCAGGAAAGTGTGCAAGTGCTGCGGCAAAAGAAGCTGCTGTATCCGGACTGCATGTGACATTTTCTCCGATGGTGGATCTGGTGCGCGATGCCAGATGGGGACGAGTGATGGAGTCTACCGGAGAAGATCCGTATCTGAACGGACTGTTCGCAGCGGAACAGGTAAAAGGCTTTCAGGGTGAGGATATGAGTGAGCCTTACAAAATCTGTGCCTGCATCAAGCATTTTGCTGCATATGGTGCACCGAATGCAGGCCGTGATTACAACACAGTGGAGCTTTCGGAACATACTCTGCGTGATTTTTACCTCAAGTCCTACAAGGCAGGAATTGATGCCGGTGCAGGTATGGTTATGACTTCCTTCAACACAGTGAACGGTGTTCCCGCAAGTACCAATAAATGGCTGATGCGTGATATACTGAGAGGAGAAATGGGATTTGACGGAGTCCTGATTTCGGACTATGCGGCTATTCTGGAAACAATTCCTCATGGACACAGTGCGTCACCATCCGATGCAGCAGTAAAAGCACTGGAAGCAGGTGTGGATATTGATATGATGACATCTGTATATTCTGCAAATCTGCTCAAGCTGGTGGAAGAGGGCGTTGTGCCGGAAGCTCTGATTGATGAAGCTGTTCTTCGAATCCTGGAACTGAAGAATAAACTGGGGCTTTTTGAGAACCCATATAAGGATGGGGATCCTGAAAAAGAAAAAGAGATTATCCTCTGCGAAGAGCATCGTGCGCTGGCAAGAGAAACAGCCGCGAAATCCCTGGTACTTCTGGAAAACGACGGAATTCTGCCGCTGGATACCACAAAGAAAGTTGCATTTATCGGACCATATACAAGCGAAAAGCACATTATAAGCAGCTGGGCGATCGCAGGAAATGTGCCGGCATGTGTGACAATAGAAGAAGCTGCGGGAGAAGTACTGTGTGCGGAAAAAACCTCTTATCACAAAGGATGTACGATTCTTGGAAGCGGAAATCAAATCATCAGCTTTACCGGCATTATGAAAGAAACAACACCGGAAGAAGAGGAGCTTCGCTGGATGGAGGAAGCATGCGAGGCGGCAAAAGAAGCGGATATCGTAGTGATGCCGCTGGGAGAGCATTATGCACAGAGCGGAGAAGCTTCCAGCCGTGCGATGATCGATGTTCCGGAAGTACAGATGCGCCTGTTCCGCCGGATAAAAGAGGTTAATGAGAATATCGTGGTGCTTTTGTTCCACGGACGTCCTCTGGATCTGCGTGAGCTGAAACAGGAGGCGAGAGCTGTCCTGGCATGCTGGATACCGGGAACGGAGGGCGGACATGCAATTATGGATGTTCTGACAGGAAAGGTAAACCCGTCAGGTAAGCTTCCGATGAGTTTTCCGTACTGTGTAGGGCAGGTTCCGGTATTCTATAATGAGTATCAGACAGGGCGCCCCTTTACAGATGAAAATCTGAAATTCCTGTCCAGATATATGGATATTCCAAACAAACCGCTGTACCCCTTCGGATATGGCCTAAGCTACACCAGCTTTGAAATTTCACCGGTGAAAGTAAGCAGTGAGACAATGAAGGCAGATGAGACCCTTACTGTATCTGCGATAATCAAAAACACAGGCGGCTGCAGCGGCACAGAGGTGGTGCAGCTGTACATTCAGGATCAGACCGCAAGTGTAGTAAGACCTGTGAAAGAACTGAAGGGCCTGCAGAAAGTGACTTTGCAGCCGGGAGAAGAAAAAGAAGTGTCCTTTGCGGTTACAGAATCCATGCTGCAGTTTACACGGGCAGACGGAACTGTGGGAAGTGAGCCGGGTATTTTCAGCGTATGGATCGGCAACAGTTCCGAAACAGAGAATAAAGCAGAATTTGATCTGAAAAAGTAAATAAGTTAAAACAGTTTTATTGACATTGAGAAGTGAAGAATGTAAAATCTGTAATGAATTATAACTTAATAACATTTTTCAATTTTACATTCAAAAGGAGAAAACGGAAATGAACAAAATGGGTAAGTTAGCAATCGCAACCGCAGCAGTTCTTTCAATCAATGCATTTGCCTGCGTTCCTGCATTTGCAGAAGCTGCAACTGTTAAAGCCGGTTTTATCTGCCTGCATGATGAAAACTCAACCTATGACCTGAACTTCATCAACTCTGCAAAAGAAGCATGTGAAAACATGGGCATCGAGTATGAGATCGTAACCAATACACCGGAAGGACAGGAATGCTACGAAGCAGCATGCGATCTGGCTGATAAGGGATGCAACTTTATCTTTGCAGACAGCTTTGGACATGAAGGGTTCATGATTGAAGCAGCAAAAGAATTCCCGGAAGTTGAGTTCTGCCATGCAACAGGTACTATGGCACATACCGAAGGTCTGGATAACTTCCACAATGCATTCGCATCCATCTATGAAGGACGCTATCTCGCCGGTATCGCAGCAGGTATGAAACTGAACGAAATGATTGCAAATGGAGAGATTACCGAAGAACAGGCTAAAATCGGTTATGTAGGAGCTTACACCTATGCAGAAGTTATCTCCGGCTATACATCTTTCTATCTTGGCGCACGTTCTGTATGCCCAAGTGCAACTATGGAAGTAACCTTTACAGGTTCCTGGTATGATGAAACTGCTGAAAAAGAAGGCGCAAACAAACTGATCGAAGACGGATGCGTACTGATCAGCCAGCATGCAGACTCCATGGGTGCTCCTACTGCATGTGAGACAGCAGGTGTTCCAAACGTATCCTACAACGGAAGTACAGCAGCAGCCTGCCCGAATACATTCCTTGTATCTTCCAGAATTAACTGGACTCCGTATTTCGAATATGCAATGGGATGTGTGGCAAGCGGCGAAGCAATTGCTACTGACTGGACCGGAAGTCTTGCAGATGGTGCAGTAGCTCTGACCGATCTCGGTACAGCTTGTGCAGAAGGTACTCAGGAAGCTATTGATGCAGCAAAGACAGCTATGGAGGCCGGTGAACTTCATGTATATGATATCACTACCTTTACTGTAGGCGGCGAAACTGTTGAGAGCTACATGGCAGACGTTGACAGTGATGAAGCATACGAAGGTGACCATGAAGTAATTGTTGACGGTTATTTTGCTGAGTCTGGAGAAGGTTTCCGTTCTGCTCCATACTTTGATCTGCAGATTGATGGAATTACCTTCCTTGGAGATCTTGCATTCTGATTATGTTTATTTAAAGGACGGTGCGGCGTATTTGCCACACCGTCTTTTTCCTTTTACAGAAAAAAGTCTACAGAGAAACAAATTTGTAACCAAACAGATTAGGTGCTGGAATTGGGAAGGAGAATAAGCTTTGGAAAACAAAACAGCAGCTGTATCTTTAAAAAACATTACCAAAAAATTTGGTCCCATCATCGCTAATGATCATGTATCAATGGATATCTATAAGGGTGAGATCCTCTCTTTGCTGGGGGAGAACGGAAGCGGAAAGACCACTCTTATGAATATGCTGGCAGGAATCTACTTTCCGGATGAGGGCGAGATTTATATCAACGGAAAAGAAACGGTCATTCGTTCTCCCAAGGATGCGTTTGCTCTTGGAATCGGTATGGTACATCAGCATTTTAAACTGATTGATGTATTGACTGCAGCTGAGAATATTATTCTCGGCCTTGACGGAAAGCTGAATCTGAAAGAAGCCACCGCCAAAATTAAGGACATTTGTGATAAGTATGGATTTGAAGTAGATCCAAACCAGAAAATCTATAATATGTCTGTGTCTCAGAAACAGACCGTTGAAATTGTTAAAGTACTGTACAGAGGTGCAGATATACTGATTCTGGATGAACCGACAGCTGTTCTGACTCCTCAGGAGACAGAAAAACTGTTCCGTGTACTTCGAAATATGAGAGATGACGGAAAAGCCATCGTAATCATCACACACAAGATGCATGAGGTGGAGAGTCTTTCTGATCGTGTAGCCGTACTCCGAAAAGGTGCGTATATCGGTTCCATGGTGACAAGTGAGACCAATGCTGCAGAGATGACCAATATGATGGTAGGTCATAAAGTCACTTTGAATATTAAGCGTTCGGAACCGTCTGATCCAAAAGACCGAATTGCAGTAGAGAACCTCTGTGTTCGGGGAGAAGATGGTGTACTGAAGCTGAAGGATATTTCTTTTACAGCCAGAAGCGGAGAAATTCTGGGTATTGCAGGTATTTCCGGATGCGGACAGAAAGAATTGCTGGAAGCTATTGCCGGTCTGCAGGTGGTAGAATCCGGA
>JAUNDN010000065.1 GCA_030526045.1 Bacillota bacterium
TCGGGACGCATACGCAGTGAGGTCTTTATCAAATCCCTCATTGTGATTTCTTTACACCCATCCACATTGGCATTTCTGGTTTCCAGACTGACAAGATTGAGAATATCCTTCAGTTGCAGTTCAGCACTGTCCTCAATGGTAATTACCCGTTCCGTTCTTGGGATAAATTGAGATAGGACATTTAAAAATGTTGTCTTACCGGAGCCTGTTCCTCCACTTACCAGAATGTTACAGCCTTCCTCAACCCGTTCTCTCAGCCACTCTTTGCATTCTTCCGTCAGAGACCCAAGTGAAAGAAGCTTTTTCATGGTAATCGGTTTTTCCGGGAAACGGCGTATAGTCAAAATGGGACCGTTTATCGCAATCGGATCCAATACCACATTGACTCTCGCTCCATCCGGCAGCCGCGCATCTACAATCGGTGAAGACTCGTTAACAACACGATTGCAGCCGGAGGTTATCTGCCATATAACCTGCTTTAGCTTTTCTTTTGTTTCAAAGCGGCTCTCCAGCTGCCTTAATCTTCCATCTTTTTCAATGAAAATGCCTTCCGTTCCGTTAACCATGATCTCCGTGATTTCAGGATCTTCAATCAGTTCCTGCAAAATACCCAGTTGTCTGATTGCATGAAATATATTTTTGCGAAGCTGCTCTCTTATGCGAATTTCCATGGAGCGCTTTTTACTCTCCTGCCTGATCTGCTCATCGATCATCTCCCAGATTTCATCTTCTGTCATTTGCCTCGACAGATCCATTCTACAGATAATTTTTTCCTGCAATTCTATATCTGACTCTTTGCTCATTGCACACCTCTTTTTACGCTAATCCCTTGTCCCCAAGAGTTCAGGGAATACCTGCCGTTTGATATATGCTGCAAGTTCTCCATAGGTAAGCTCTTCAAATCGTGCCGGAAGCTCTTGAAAAATAGGCAGCTTCCATTTTGTGGTCTTCGCACTGATGTCACCATAATCCATTGCCTCCAGAGCTCTTTCATACTGCTCAATCTTTGCCTTTGCAAGCCCGTCATCCCTGGAAATAGTGTATACACGATCACAGCTTCTAAGCACATCCCACAGATCCAGTACCCCTTCTGTCAAATCAAGGAGCAAAAACTCATACTCTGTTGTTCTGTCCATTTCATGAAATAAATCTATCCACTGCTCCCCTTTTATCCCTGCAAGGTTTTGATACAGCTGCGCCGGTGGAACAAAATCCAGGCCATTCACTGTTTCCACAATACTTTCTAACCGGTATGAAAGCTTTTCCCTGGCACATTCAAAATAATACATCAAGTCGGAAATATCACTTTGAAAGCTCCTGCTTAACATTTGAGAAAATCCCGAATAAGACTCAAAATTCAGATAAAGGGTCCTATATTTCCTTGCAAGCATTTGTCCAAAGGTGAGGGAAAATGTTGTTTGCAGACATCTTTTGATGGGTGAATAAATACCGATCACCTGCATTTTCTTAAGTCCTGTGCGGAATGTAGCAGGCACTGCCTCTGATTGATCCGTATAATACTCCATGATTTCGTGAAGAATATTTTCACTTGACTGGTATTTATTGATGTGGTGCAGAGTTTTGTTCAGATTTTTGCCGCTTTCGCTCAAAATAATGATATGTGGAATTTTCAAGGTCTCCACTTCCTCTTTATATGCGCTTTCCGATATGAGAAGGCACTCGATCTCTTTGATTCTGATACAGGAATAGAATTTTTCCTCGTTTGTAAAGACATACACTTCAAAGGGTAGATTCATCTTTTCCCCAATAAAGTCCATTAATCGATATGCATAGTTCTCCTCGCAGTCAAAAATCGCAAGGATTTTCTTGTCCAAAAATTAACCTCCTTCTGTAAAATTGAAATTGTCAAAGTACTGTTGCTTATTGTAACTAGTGATTTTCGGAAGGAATCCTTCCAAATGAATCTTAGAACCGGATGCCCTATGCATCCTTTTCTGAAAAAGTTGAATAAATAGAACCGTTGGTTCTTAGAACGTTCTTGTTTGTAAAACCGATTATATTAAAAAGAGGTGTGCTTGTCCAGTGTTATTTTACAAAAAAATTATTTTTGTGAATATCTTACAAAATAAGATAAAAATTTATACCAAAAAGCATTGCAACCCCCGGAAATCCAAGGATTGCGGATGTCAAAAAGGTAATCAGATTATAGCCTATTTCGATACCCGGAACCCGACCGGCAAGAAAAAAATTCAAAAAATAAATGCCCAGCATTCCCGATATTCCTCTAAGGGCAAGATTAATAATCCACTCGGCACGGTTCTTAAGCATGCCGATCAGAAGTACGACGGCCAAAGCCCCAATAATAAAAAGAACACTCACATAAGTATCCATAAGCTCATCCACCTTTCTCTTTTCATAATATGATGAAAATTTCTATTCCATGACGGAATAATTGCAAATTTTCTGTTCATACTCATAGCATAGAGGTAATTATTGGATAATACCGGAATAATATGTAATGAGATTGATAACCGCGTTGTGATTTTGCGGTACCTAATTGAAAGAGGAACATTATGAAAATGTATTTTAGTCAGAGTTCCAGAGTAAACCGTACTCTGTCAGAAGCGGAAATTGAACGAAATGCCCTGCTTTCCGATCTTGAGAAGACCAAAAGAGCTTTAGAGGTTGCCTACGCGGGCTTTGACAATGTAACGGAGCCTGATTTGATCGACTGCTACATCTATGAAGTAAATTCTGTCCTAAAACGATATAAGTTTTTAATGGAACAGGCAGCGAAGCTGTCTCCGCTGCCTGAAGAGAACACGCGCCCTGCTCCGTTAAGCACGGAAACCCCTGTTACTTCCCTGGTCGGCTAAGTTCTCCGTTAATGTATTTTTCCCATAGGTAAGTCCGGCATAAACCGTCTGGATATTCGCCATGACCGGCTCTGAAGTATCCTGGTCGCTGACTTTTTCATATGCCTCATGAAGCTTTGTCATGATTCTTCTGACATGCTCAAGCTCTTCCATACTGTTTCTTATATCGGCTCTTGTCATTTCACGGTTGGCATAAAGATAAAGCTGAAGAAGATTCATGGCAGGCTCATATTCAAAATGTAATGACGCCATCAGCTCTTTGAGACAGCCTCTTGCCTTTCTGATCGCCTCACGAAATTCTGCCCTGTTCCCATTTTGATGTGCTTCCTGCGCCTCATCCAAATAACTTAAAAGCATTTCATACAAGATAACAATCAGCTGTGTCTTGTTTGCCTGTGAAATCTTAAGTGTAAACTGTTGTTTCAATTCCTTTGTCATACGCTCTCCATTCTGCCGGATGCGTTCCCCCATCCGGTACTGCTGACTTTACTTTATCCTGCAATCACTGCAGAAGCTGAAGCACTTGCGCAGGCCTTTCGTTTGCCTGTGCCAGCATGGAAGTACTTGCCTGAGACAGCACTTGTACAGTTGTATATTCTGTCATTTCTTCTGCCATATCCACATCCATAATTCTGGAATATGCCGATGTCATATTTTCACTGGAAATATCAAGGCTGTTAATGGTATGCTCTAACCGGTTCTGATAAGCACCCAGCCTGCTTCTGGATGCGGATACATATTTGATTGCATCTCCCATCCTTGACAGCGCGTCCTTTGCCCCGGCTTCCGTACTTAAATCTATGGCGGAGATCCCCATGTTTTCCAGAGAGATTTTAGGAATACGGATTCCCAGCTGCTGACCTTCATTGGCACCAATCTGCATATCCATCGCACCAAAGCCCGTCAGATCCATCGTTACATTCTCTTTTATATAGCCCTTAGTTACACTGATCTTAATTTCAAAATCACTGCTTCCGGAAAAAGTAATAATGTTTCCGTCTATCTGGCTGATCTTTAAGTCACTGGGGACACCCGTACCAAAAATTCCGCCGCCTGCGTCTAACTTAACTGTATCCGGATCAATGCTTCCGTCCGCCTTAAAGCCTACGTTCAATCCTGTTAGCTCAAAGCTTCCCGCAATCACCGCATCGCTGTAATAAGCAATCTTAACGTTTTCCTTATTCGTATAACCCTTCAGGTCAAAGGAGCCGTCCAGTATCTTCTGCCCGTTATATTCTGTCTCGGAGGCAATTCTGGTAATCTCTTCCTTCAACTGGACAACCTCTGCATTGATCGTCTCCCTGTCATCATCTGTAAGGACACCGGTACTTGCCTTAACGCACAGTTCATTCATTCTCTGCAGCATACTGTGAATTTCTGACATGGTTCCGTCAGCAATTTCTATAACGGAAATAGCATCTCCGGCATTCTGCGTTGCCATGGAAATTCCTTCAATCTGTGCATTCATACGTTTACTCATCGCAAGCCCGGACGGATTGTCCTTTGCATTTACAATCTTAAGGCCGGAGGAAAGTCTTTCCAACGACTCAGCAAGCCTGTTATCATTTCTGTTTAAAGCATTATTTGCAATAACTGCCGATGCATTAAAATTAATTTTCATACTCCTCATTTCCTTTCTTTATACCTGTTTCCTGTATATAGCCGATAAATGCTCTGGCAGCTCTGTAAAGAATACCTGCATCCTGCCCCTGCTGCCTGTCAGCTGACTGTCTTAAGGAAAATTCTTCCAGTTCAAGATTTTCTCCTGCCGCAAAATAAATCTCTCCCGGCCGGATTTCTTCTTTCTGTAATTTTTCCTCCAAAAGCGGCTTCTCATCATTTAGTAAGTTTGTTCCTTCTTTGGTACTGCATATACAAAAACCATCAAGTCCCTGCTGTGACAGGCGAAACTCTGCTGCAATTTTCCCAAGAGAATCTGTGTCCATCGCAATAGAGACCTTGCTCTCCTCATTTGAGTGATGTACGATCTTTAAATTTACGGAGGTGAGGGAACCATTGATCTCCAGAGGGATTTCATAATTCTCTTCTCTTGCCATCCTGCTTAAAAAGGTAATCTGCTTATGCAGCATACTCATTGCTTTTACATCAAGGGAATTATTTTCTTCGGAAGCACCCTGCTCCTCCAGCGTCGTGTGTATCTCCTCCCGGAAGCCGTCGTATGCATTCTGAGCTTCTTCCCTTCCTTCAAACGCTTCCACAAGCTTCTGACCTGCTTCGGCCAGTGATGAGGAGTCCTGCGATTTTTCCTTAAACTTCCCTGTCTGCTGCCAGATTTCCCTTGGAGACTTTAGCATAGCGGCGGCCAGAAGAAGATTGTCTGCCGTAACAGGCTGTTCATAGCTTGAAAGCTGCCTCAGAACTGCATCCTCTGAACTGACAGCGGTCCTGATCTGCTCGTTTAGCATCCTGTCATATTCTCTGCCTGCTTCCTCATCCCCCGCCTGCTCTAAGAATCGGTTCATCTCCCCTGTCAGGGAATTCGAGAATGTATTTGCTTCAAAGCCTTGTAAAATCTGGCTGATAATGTTTTCTGCTCCCGTGTCCTTGACGAACGCACCTGCGAAGCTGTCATCTATCGTGTAATCCATTGCTTTATGCTTACTGCTTCGAACCATGCCAAGAAGATTTTCCAATGTGTACGCTGCACCCGTCTGCCACAATGCACCCACGGAAGCATCATCAGCTCTTTCAATCTGGCGGACCAGCCTGTAAATACCGATGTAAGCGCTTTTCTCTTCTTTTGAAATACCTTTTTGCTGCTCCAGTTTATAGAGGAATTTGCTGTAGCTTTCCATCTCCTGTGCCGGATCTTCCTGCTGCCTTAAGTATTCTTCCAGTTCATCAAGCGGCATATTTAGCGGATTGACGCCCTCCCTGATCATTTGAAGCACCTTGCCCGGCTTCATTTCCCTGATCACACCGGTGAGCAGCTCATCCATTTCTGCAATGCCCTTAATATTTTCTTCTGTAATTCCTATGCGGTTATATCCTAAAATTCTTACAGCTCGCCTGTTTTTATCAGAAAGCTCTAAGTCAAGATCTGCCAGAATATCATCCACATTTTGAAAAGCCTTTTTGATGGAATCTCCCATGTCCTTCCTGGGTGCTGTCATCAATGTCTCGTAGTTTAACCCCGCTCTTTGATAAGCAGCTGCTCTTGCAGCCCCTGCAGCCGATACTTCTCTTAGAGTGCTTCTATAAGAAACATCAGACAATACCTCTTCCGGAGAAGACTTAATTTCTCGAAGGACATCCAGGGTTTCTTTATAAAGTGTCGACTTTTGCTGTGCTCTTGCTTCGTCTGTTTCACCTGTCAAAGCCTTTGCACAGTCATTTTCTGCTTCCTTCAGCTTTTCCACCAACTGCTCTAAGGGTGCTGTTTCTATCTGGTAACCTCTTCTTAAGAGCCTCAGATTCGCCTCCACTGTCATGGAGAGTCTGACTTCTTCCAAAAGTCTTCTTCCCTGCACATTTACAGATGAAGCTTCCTGCTCCCGGCTTTGACCTCCCTTTAGGAATTCATTCTGCGCTGCCAAAAGATTTTTTAGTGTCAGCGGCAGCTCTTTCGCCAGGATGATATCTACGGCCTCATTCTGAATGGATTCTGTCTGTTCTATCAGCACAGCAGCTTTTTCATGATTGCTTTCAGTTTTACTCAAATCAGCTTTGGCAGGGCTGATTCCGTCTGAAAGCGCACAGGTGACTGCCCTTAAAAACTCTTGTTCGGAAACAGGAAACTGCAATCCCTTAATATCCCTTAACAGAGAAAAGGTATCTGCATTAAGCGGAATCCCTTTTTCCACCAGCCAACGGGCATCCTGCAAATTTTCTGTAGTTGCTGCATAACCTGCCTCCTCAATCAGCTTTTCCATCTGAGGAAGGAGCTTTTCACAATCAACGGTTTCCGGTTTCTTTGCATAATAGCCTGCCACCTCACCGTCTGCGTAATAGCCTCTGCCCTGTTTTGACGCATCTGCCGCCGCAGAATATTTTGCAGTATAAAAATTTTCAGAGGTGGGAGCAAGACTGTTCTCAACCATGTATTTCACACTGCCGTCTGTAGGATATTCTGCCTGGGAAAGCTTGTTCCATGCCTCCACAACGGAAGTAACATTTTCCTGTGTGATTGGGAGGTCATGCTCTGCAAACTGCTTTTCCAGCTCTCGTGCAAAGGTCTCGCTTCCCGCAATCTCCTTAAGCGTCTCACGGTCCATGGTATCTGTATAACCAATTACCTCGGTTCCACCCTTCATAAGTGCGGTTTTAATATGATCGACAATCGTAACAACCGTTTCAATATCCGTACTGCCAGGATGCACGCCTTCTCTCTGAAGTCTGGCAAAATCTTCATCTGACATAGAATTAGACATAACTGCCATATAGTTCCGCCGGGTAGTAATATCCATCTGCCCCGCTTCCAGCATAACCTCTTCTGCGGTCTGTCCGTGACCTGTGTAAGCGCTGTTATCCATAACTGTGCCAGAAATGTCTAATGCAAATCCGGATTTCTCTGATTTAGCCACTGAATCCGGAGTACAATATGAAGTTGTTCCCCTGTCTACATTTGTATGTGTTCGGGCTGCATGATAATCAGTCCCTTCCGGTAAAATATTCATATCTCAGTTCATCCTCATACATATCGCAGACACAATAAAAATAAAGTTCACTTCATAGAATTTCTTATGAAGTTAAAAAGGGCGAATGCCAACTGCATTCACCCTTTATTTCGGCATAACCCGTCTTTTTCTTAACTCTTTTAAAAAACAAATACTGCTGCCGCATAAGGAGGAAGATCAAGTGTAATATGATAATCCTTAAAATCGCAGGCACCCTTCTTAGCAGTAATCTCCTTTGGAATCGCTGCTCCGCTTCCTCCGAATCTCTCTTCGGTACTGCTTAGCAATAATTTGTATTTTTTCTTTTTGGGAACACCCAGTTTATAGTTCTCCCACGTCATAGGCGTCATATTGATGATAAACAGCAGATTATTTTTTCCGCTTGATGCTTTCCTGAAAAAGCTATAGGTACTTCTGTCTTTGTCATCACAATTGAGCCATTCAAAGCCGTTCCAGCTGTTATCAAATTCATACAGACAGGGATACTTACGATAAAGCTTAAGAAGCTCCTTAACATATTCATGAAGTCCTTTATTCAGCTCCTCGCCAAGAAGGAACCAGTCAAGCTCTCTTTCCTCGCTCCATTCCCTTTCCTGTCCGAAATCCTGTCCCATGAAGAGAAGCTTTTTCCCTGCATGACCAAACATATAGGTATAGCCGCAGCGGAGGTTTGCATATTTATCCACCTTGTAGCCAGGCATCTTATTGACCATGGAGCATTTCAGGTGTACTACCTCATCATGAGATAACGGAAGAATATAATTTTCACTTTCATTATAAGACATGGCAAAGGTCATGGCATAATGATTGTCTTTTCTGAAATAAGGGTCCAGCTTCATGTATTCACAGAAATCATGCATCCAACCCATATTCCACTTAAATGAAAAGCCTAGTCCATCATCCTCAACAGGACCGGTCACCTTCGGCCAGGCAGTTGACTCTTCCGCTATTGTAAGAAATCCCGGATAAGTACCCAGTACAACTGAATTTAAATGCTTAAAGAATTCAATTGCTTCCAGATTTTTATTTCCGCCATATTTATTGGCTACCCACTGTCCGTCCCTCTTGCCATAGTCCAGATACAGCATGGAAGCTACCGCATCTACACGGATTCCGTCAATATGATATTCCTTGATCCAGAAAAGAACATTGGCTATCAGGAAATTCTT
>JAUNDN010000066.1 GCA_030526045.1 Bacillota bacterium
AGATAGCTCGAACCTTGAAATGGCCGAAGCCCTTTCAGGATGTCTTCAGTTGTTCCTTTTGTTTCCTCGTCTGTTGCTGTAGGGATATGCGCTGACTGGGGGACTTGGCTGGAACAATGGATACAGAATTGTTTCTGTAATGCAGATTGCCCTTACTGTGATTCTATTTATCAGCCATCCTCTTTGGAAGAAAAGAAAGACAGAGGTTAATAAAGAGACTGGCGAAGCAAGAAAGCCAATGGCGTTGAGGGATGTTCTCAGAATCAGGGGAACAAAGGAGGTTCTTATATGTTTCTTTTGCTATTGCGCAATTGAGCAGACAGCAGGATTGTGGGCAAGCTCCTATCTGAATCTTTATAAACGCATACATCAGAGGTAAGAATATTGTTATCTATCGACAGGAATGATATAATATCATAGGCAAAATTCACCCTTTTTGGAGGTGACATTTTGAATCATTCGAAAGTGATACATACAGATTACTACGTCATTTCAGATGACTTCAGACTCTTGGAGTTCAATCAAAATGTAAAGGAAAGATACAAAGGAATTCAGCGTGGAGACCTATGCTATCAGGCAACGATGAAACGTGATACTCCCTGCCCTCACTGTCCTATTGCAGGTAATTCAAGAAATGATTGTACTGTGTACTACGATCCCTTTTACAGAGACTGGGTCGAGGCGGTTTTTGCCGAAATAGATGATGGAAAGTACGCGGTCACCTGCCATCCGGCGCAGGGTGATGCCTTAAGTATTTTTCAGAGGCTCAAAATAGATACGATTCCTTTTGCGGGGAATCTATTGTTCTCACTGGAGTCCTTGTGAAGTAAAAAGAATCAGAGGGGACACATCGGACAGGTGGTGTATGCCGGTGTCACCGCAGATGGCATCAGATGGTTTGAAGTTAACGCATTCATGGGCGTGGATGATAAAGGAACACCGATTACAAGTGTCTTCGGACGTGATGTAACGCAGGAGCATGAAAAGGCGGATACCAAGGCACAGCTTGAGATAGCAAACGCAGCAAATGCAGCTAAAACGTCATTCCTGTTTAATATGTCCCATGATATCCGTACTCCGATGAATGCGATACTCGGGTTTCGGGATCTTCTGGAAAAGCATCAGGAGGAGCCGGAAAAAAGAGCAGTTCAATGATACACTCTATTCGGTATTTCATGAGATGATGGTCCAGAAAAATATCGAATTCACAAGACAAGTTGATGTCAACAATCATTATGTATTTTGTGATCCAATCAAGCTCAGAGAGATATTCTTAAATATTCTTTCCAATGCTTATAAATATACAAATCCCGGTGGCAGTGTACATATGTACCTGAAAGAAATTCCATCTGCTCGGGAAGGCTATGCCCTCTATCAGACTACGATTTCGGACACCGGTATCGGAATCAGTGAAGAATTCTCAAGAGAGCATAACACGACTGACAATAAGATAGAAGGTACGGGGCTTGGGATGCCTATCGTGAAGCACCTTGTTGAGTTTTTGAACGGAACTGTTTTGGGGAAAACGCATTCTCCTTGCGGAGGATAATGAACTGAATGCGGAGATTGCGATTGAAATTCTGAAAGAAGCCGGCACTCAATGATTCCGGGAAAGCGAACATTCCAATCCTTGCCATGACGGCTAACGCATTTGAAGAGGATAAGCGGGAAGCATTCCGCTGCGGAATGAACGGGCATCTTGCGAAGCCGATTAATGTCAGTGAGCTGATGAAGGAGCTGGCACGTATTCTTGGATAGAATACAAATTGGAAGATAAAGGTGAAACAAAGAAACAGACATTGCCGGAGGAGATCCCGGGAGGTAGAGGAATATGGCAAAAGATGTCACAAAACAATACAATATCGATAGAAAAGGATGGCTGCATATTTATACTGCAATACTTCTGGCGATTGTGATCGTCGTTGGCGCTACCACAGGGTGGTTTCTCAGCACCCGCCGATCCTCGGAGAGAACAGTCAATGAGATGGCTAGATTCTATCTGGGAGAGATAGCGGAACGTAACTCCGGGGCTATCATTTTTGAACTGGAAAAGTGGATGAAACAGATGGAACGGGCAGTGAGCGTTCTCAGGCAGGAAGATCTGAACAGTGAGCAGAATATTTGCGATTTTGTGGGTACGATGCAGCAGATCAACGGATTGAATATATTCGCACTGGTAGATGAACAAGGGAAAGTCTATACGAAGGACAGTGTTTTCCCTGACAGCTCTCAGTTCAGCTTTCTATCGAAGCCCATCACGCAACCCAGGGTAGGCTTGGAAAGAAATTATGAAAACGAAATCATGATAATCATTGCATCGCCGATTACCTGTCCCACTGGGGCGAAGATCCCGGTAGAGTCATGCTTTATCGGACTTCCAATTGAAAAGCTGGTCTCTGCAATGGAACTCAATGGTACGGATAACAAGACAATATGCCGCTTATTCAACACGGACGGAGAGAATCTATTGAACGTTTCCGCTGAGTATCCCAACAGTCGGAATTTGTTCGACGTTTGGGAGGAAACGGCAGAATTTGCCCAAGGCTATAGTCTGGAAGCCATCCGCGAGGACTGGGAAAACGGTCGGGAAGGCTATGCGGTGTATTCCGTGGCAGAAGCCGGGAACACGTACGTATACTATAGACCGATTGCGCACATGGGATTGTACTTCACTGTTGTGATGCGTGAGAGCCACATTAACGAGATTGTGAATTCCGGAGCACGACGCATGAGCGGTTATAGTATCTGCTATTGCCTCGTAGTGGCTTCATTACTGAGCGGTATTCTCCTGATGGTAGTCCGTCTGTATCGTAGAGAGCGTAGAAACCAGCTGGAAAAAGATCAGCTCAAGATCGTCGGTGCGCTCAGCAGTGAATATGTCGATGTATTTCTGGCGGATCTCCAAAAGAATGTGTCCACCACCATTAAGAGCGAAGGGAAGATGATTCCCCCGGATAAAAGGGTTGAGCGCTCCTACTCGGAGACATGGGAGCACTTTTTGAACAAAGTCGTCTTGGAAGAGGATGCGAAAGAGCTTCGAGAGGCCGTGGCAGCAGAGAACCTTTGTGCTCAGATGGAGGGACTTTCCGAACATGACATAAACTTTCGGATCAAGATAAAGGATGGAATTCACTATTGCCGTGCGAAATATGTTCGTGTGGAAAGCGGCGTGGATTGGTTTATTGTAGGTTTTTGCAACAATGATACCCAGGTTCAGGCGGAGAAAGAGCGGCAGAAGGTGCTGCAGGACGCGCTTGCAACTGCGCAGGATGCCAACCATGCCAAGACGACCTTCCTTTTCAATATGTCCCACGATATTCGAACACCGATGAATGCCATTATGGGATTTACAGGTCTTCTGAAAAACCATCTGGATGATAAGGAGCTGGCACAAGGATATATCGGAAAAATTGAGACAGCCAACGATTTTCTGCTGTCGTTGATCAATAACGTCCTGGAAATGGCACGAATTGAAAGCGGAAAGTTGATTCTGGATGAAACGTCCAACAATGTGTATGCCTTCTGGGACGCAGTATGCGCACTGTTTGATACACAGATGAAGGAGAAGGAGATCATTTTTTCCCGTGAAATACAGGTTGATCACCCCAATATCATGGTGGACGCGACCAAGATACGGGAAATAATACTAAACATTGTAAGTAATGCGGTGAAGTACACCCCCTCCAGAGGAAGTGTTTCTGTGTCGTTGACAGAGCTGCCCTCGGACCGTCCGGGATATGCTTTATATCAGACGGTGATAGCAGATACAGGAATCGGAATGTCTGCCGAATTCCTTCCCCACATCTTTGATGAATTCACGAGGGAGCGGACAAGTACAGAAAGCAAGGTGGCAGGTACCGGTCTCGGTATGCCGATTGTGAAGAAGCTGGTTGATCTGATGCAGGGCACAATTACGGTGGAAAGTGAGCTTGGGAAGGGTACAAAGTTTACACTGACCTTGTCGCATCGAATCGCCGATACTGCGGAGACGAAGAGCGAAAACAAGTATTCGAACGAAGATAGAATCGGGGACTATGCCGGCAAGAGAATCCTTCTGGCGGAGGATAACGAGCTGAATGCAGAAATTGCCAGGACGATTCTGGAAGAGGAAGGATTTCTGGTTGAGCGTGCGGAAGATGGGATCGTATGCATTGACATGCTGCAAAAGGCAGCATCGGATTATTATGATCTGATCCTTATGGATATTCAGATGCCGAATATGGATGGATATAAAGCAACCCAGATTATTCGCAGACTACCGGATAAGCAGAAGGCTGAAATCCCAATCGTTGCCATGACTGCCAACGCATTTGAGGAAGACAGGGAAAAAGCCCTCCACATAGGCATGAACGGGCATATTTCCAAGCCGGTGCAGATAGAAACACTGAGGAATACCCTTGGCCAGGTGCTTAAAAATGCGAGATAATGTGCTCAAATTAATATAAAATATACATTGACAGCATATTATACGAAGAATTTAGAAAGCTACAGTATAGCGAAACATTTGAAAGTCTGCGAAAGAAAGCAATCATTAAATCTGTAAAAGGCAGTAATGCCATTGAAGGTATTGTTACTACTGATATGGGAAAGTATAGCTTTATGGAGAACGAAAAAGAAAAAATACTGAAAATGACAGATCATATTTCAGAGTGTCTGCCGGGCGGGTTCTTTGTTTATCATGCCGATGAGGCGGAAGAACTCATAACCTTTAACAGTGAGGTTATGAAAATATATGGATGTGATACTGCTGAGGAGTTCAGGACAATTATCGGGAATTCATTTAGAGATATGGTACATCCGGATGATCTTGCCCTGGTGGAGAGAAATATTTCATCACAGATTCAAAAGGAGAATGATACTGATTACATAGAATACCGAATTATTTGTAGGGATGGCTCGGAAAAATACGTTCGTGATTATGGACGATTCGTACATACAAAAGAGTATGGTGATGTTTATTGTGTATTTATTCATGATGTTACGCAGAATAAATTAATATTTGAGAGGGAAATGAATCAGTATACATCACTGATTCAGGCCCTTGCAATACCATATGACAATATCTATAAAGTCAATGCTGACACCGGTGAGGGCATCTGTTACCGAATGGGGTCGCGATATGGTCAGAGACTTGCCGCCGGTAATTATGAACAGGCTATCCATATCTATATCGAAAATGATGTGATTATTGAGGACAGATATCTGTTTGACCGGATAAATACAATTTCCGGTGTAAACGAGATGCTGAAAGAAAAAAGAACCTATTACTTCAATTATCGTGTTTTACGCAATGATCAGGTGCAGTATTTCCAGTGCCAGCTCGTAAAGCCGAATCTCCAAAGGAATGAGTTTGTCATAGCTTTTAAAAATGTGGATGAGGAGAAAAATATAGAACTTGCCGCGCAGAGAAAGGTTGAGGAAGCACTTGCTGCAGTGGAGAAGGTAAATGAGACCCTGCGGGATGAAACGGATATAGCAGGTGCCCTCAGCAGAGATTACCCCGATGTTGTATTACTTGATCTTGTAAGTGATACAGCTGTGACCATTAAGCGCAAAGGATGCATAATACCGGAAGATGAGCGAGCTATTCGTCGCTCTTATAATGATACCTGGGACAATTATATATCAAAATATGTTTATGAAGAGGACAGAGAAGTTCTTAAGTCCGCCATTTTGGTTGACAAAGTAAAATGTGCACTTGAACAAAGCGATGAGTATTCCTGCAGCTATCGTGTGTTATTCGATGAAACAGGAATTCACTATTATCAGGCTTCCTTTATTCGTCTTTATTCACGGAATAAAAAGGAAAGCCAGATCATCTTAGGCTTCCGCTGTGTTGACACGATTGTTGAGGAAGAACGCAAAAACAGAACGATTCAGGAAGAACAGTTCCGTATAATCGGTGCGCTCAGTCAGGAATACCATAGTCTGTTCAAGATTGATGCAACAACAGGAAAGATTTCCCTTTATCGTACCGATGGAATCGGCATGGAATCTGATAGGCTCGGTAAACTGATGGAATCAGGTAGCTATGAAGAGGTGCTCTCAAAGTATATTGATGCATATATTGTACCCGAAGACCGAAAACGCATAAGAGAATCAACAAAACTTAGCATTCTTGTGGAAAAAGTACCGGAGGTTGGATTATATAAGCTTGGGTACAAAAGAAACATGAATGGGGTCATTTCCTACTTTGAAATGAACACGGTAAAAACGGTGGACCAAAACGGTACGGTCACTTTTATTATGGGACTGCGTGATGTGGATGAAGAAATGCGGCGCCAGCTTAAGCAGACAAAAGAACTGGAAATGCAGCGTGAGATTATCGAAGGCCTTGGCTCAGAATATTACTCCGTTCTTCTGGTAGACCCGGATAAGGATACAGTGACCACCTACCGGGCAGAGGATGAGGATGGACGAGCCATCACAGCGTATTTCCATAAATATCATAACTGCTGGTCAAGGGGGCTGCAGGGATATGCAGATGAACTGGTGTCTGAAGCCAGCCGCGGGGAATTTCTGGAAAAGCTTTCCCTGGATCAGATCCGGACAGACGGAGAAGACTACTCTGTCACGTATGAGAAGTTAACGGATCACGGAATCATGTATCTCCAGGCAAGAGTGTCCTTTGTACAGGAAACAAGTGGAAGATTCGTAGCAGTAGTAGGGACACGGAATGTGGATGACCTGATCAAAAAAGAACGGGAACAGGAGATGGCGCTGCAGGCGGCATATGATGTGGCGGAGGCGGCAAATAAGGCTAAGACAGATTTCCTTTCCAATATGTCCCATGATATCCGTACGCCTATGAATGCCATTATCGGATTTACGAAGCTATTGGAAAAGCATCTGGATGATAAAGAACTTGCGAAATCCTACATAAAGAAAATCCAGACCTCCAATGACCTTTTGCTCTCTCTGATCAACAATGTTCTGGAGATGACAAGAATTGAAAGTGGTAAGACCACCCTGGATGAAACCTATTGGGATGCCCATGCATTTAATGATACATTGTTTTCCTTATTTGATTCTCAGATGAAGGAAAAAGGAATTACGTTTACCAGAACAAATAAGGTCAAGCATCCGGATGTTCTTTGTGATGAAACAAAGCTTCGTGAGATCTTCTTAAATATTTTGAGTAATGCATTGAAATATACACCTTCCGGTGGAAAGGTTACCATGAATCTGACGGAAATTCCATCCGACAGACCGGGATATGCTATGTATCAGACGGTCATCGAAGATACAGGTATTGGCATGTCCGAGGAATTTCTTCCCCATCTGTTTGAAGAGTTTACCAGAGAGCGGTCCAGCACAGAAAGTAAGTTAAACGGCACCGGACTGGGTATGCCTATCGTAAAGAAGCTGGTTGATCTGATGCAGGGAACCATTGAAGTGGAAAGTAAGGTAGGAAAAGGAACCAGGATTACAGTAACCTTACCCCACAGAATTGCACAGGATGGAGATGCCAAGACAATTATAGAAAAAGCCCATGCATTTGATGAAAACCATTTTAAGGGAAAACGAATTCTTCTTGCAGAGGACAATGAGCTGAATGCTGAAATTGCAATCACAATCCTGGAAGAAGCAGGCTTTCTGGTGGAACATGCGGAAGATGGCATAATTTGTGTCGATATGATGGAGAAAGCAGAAGCCGGTTATTATGACCTGATTCTGATGGACATCCAGATGCCGAATATGGATGGATATAAGGCTACCCAGACGATTCGAAAGCTTTCAGATCAGAAAAAAGCAGGAATTACCATTGTTGCCATGACTGCAAATGCATTTGAGGAAGATAAAAAAGTGGCATACAAGGCAGGCATGAACTGGCATATATCCAAGCCAATCAAGGTGGATGAACTTATGGCGGCTTTGGCAGAGATACTGAAAGAATAGATGATAATTAAGTTGACAGAGAAACTACGATATACGAGCAGGTGACATTTTGAATCGTTCAAAAGTGATACATACAGATTATTATGTCATTTCAGAGGACTTCAGACTTTTGGAGTTCAATCAAAATGTAAAGGACAGATATAAAGGAATTCAGTGTGGAGACCTATGTTATCAGGCAACGATGAAACGTGATACTCCCTGCCCGCACTGTCCTATTGCAGGTAATTCAAGAAATGATTGTCCGGTGTACTATGTGAATGAGCGCATGATTGAAATGCTTGGCTATGACAGCAGAGAGGATTTCGAAGAAGGAATTGACCGGAAGGTAGTGAATACCATTCACCCGGACGATCTGCTCCAGGTAACAGCTGATTTGGGGAATCGTTATTATGTGGGAAAGAAGTATGAGACCACCTATCGGATGCCGAGAAAAGACGGAACATGGTTCTGGACAGTTGACAGAGGTGAGGTAATCGAAGCGGCTGACGGTCGCCTTGCCATCATCAGTGCG
>JAUNDN010000020.1 GCA_030526045.1 Bacillota bacterium
AATTCACATCTTATTATCAATTCTTCAAACAATTCATCACAATATCTCGGTCTATATTTGTCAAAGCTTTCAGGTATTTTGTCAAAGGTTTTTCTAAAATCCATTGTCCTTTATCTCCTCAAATCCCGATCCTCAATTTGCTATAGCAATCATCTGTATTTTTGCTAATAACTATTTTGGACTAATCATTTATCGGGTAGCACAAAAACGCTCAAGGTTTCCGTGCAAGCTGCAAATCAATAGTATCATATAATGTAAATGAACCACCATATTGATTTATTTTCTCTTCTATTTTTGAAAAAAATTCAGTTCTAATCCTTTCTTCAATAGCAATATGATCTGAATATGTTCCCAGTAATTCGATATACTCTTTAGCAGAAAAAGTTCTCGTCCTATAAAATAAGGCATACTTTATATCGATAAAACCGTATTTTTCAGCAATTTGAGCTCTCTGTACAGCACGCTCTTCACTATATTCTTTTTCGGATTTTATATCTATGCCATAGTATTCATAATAATACTTAGAATATAGTTTATCTATTTCTTCCGAAAGGACTGTATTCCCCTTATCACGATATGGGTGATTTGCAAATCTTGCAAAAGCTCCTCCACGTTTCAACATAGCATACACCTTTGAATACCCAATTTCCTCCGGCACCCAATGAAATGCTGATGCAGAATATACCAGATCATACTTAGAATCAGCAAAAGTCACGTTCTCAAATTTATCTGTTATAACAGAAAATTTCCCATATTCCTTAAACTTTTCCTCACACAATTTTGCAAAGTTTTCTCCACGTTCAATCCCCGTTAAGGTGCATCCGGTTTTCAAAATTGGCAATGTTGCTTGTCCGCCTCCAATTCCAACCTCAACAACATTAGATAAACTATCAATAGTAATATAATCAAAAATCTTTTTATAGAGCTCATCTGTATATCCCGGACGAAGTTTTTCGTATTTACTCGCAACCGTATCAAATGTCCATTCCAAACCTTTGATTATTGGCATAAAATCTCTCCTTCAATTTACGTTTTTTAGTTTATTATAACAGTTATAACTATTTTTGCATATGATGATGGAATAAAACTCCTTGTAATTGAAGGTCTGATTGCTGTTGTAAGTCTCGTACTTACTGCATTCGGTCTCGGATATACAATTGGTAATAAATCACAAAAATAATCGCCTCTGTCAGCTAAACAAGTAGGCGATTATTCGACTATTAATATGTGGACTAGCCTTCTATCGGTAGTGCCCTTTTCTAATTTTATACTAATCTGAATAAGTATTATTATCAACTGTTATTTTACAAAAGAAATCCTTAAATTAAGGTTTGTCGAGTTCCACTGGTTGCAATTGGTGTTTATAAGTCGAAAGTAGTTGAGTCTCCCGTAGCTCAAGTTGCCTACTGCTTATGTTTCATTTCCTATGATTCGAGCAGTAATTTTGTTTGTTGTTTTTAGCTTGGAGGCTTGTGTTTACGGCTTAGTCTTTTCATTTATCTTGCTTAAGCAGTATATCTTGGATATGGATATCCTTTAGCCTCACTTATTTACTGCCTGTGCGTTACGTAAGGTTTTTATAGGCAGTAACTGGTATTCTATAACTATTTTCCGACACCGGTATATCATATTGCCCTCCGGACAAGAAGCATCCCTCGCTCTAAAGGGCTCGGTCAATTCTAATTCGTCTTTCTGCTGGCATTATAGCAAATATCTCTATTTTTGCATAGAATGATACACAAAACTTCTTGCATAAATCAGATAACATGTATGTACATACATTTTCACCACATAAAAAAAGAGAAAACATTGAATTTATCAGTGTTTTCTCTACTCTTAATACTGCTGGTGGCCGGACTTGAACCGGCACGGGATTGCTCCCGAGGGATTTTAAGTCCCTTGCGTCTGCCTATTCCGCCACACCAGCATAAATAAGGAGCGCAGCGACTCTTTAGCGGCGTACAAAAGTACGTCCTCGTCTCACGCTCTTTGGTGGGTATCATGCGCCAGTCCGAAGGACTGTGTGCATCATTCATTTCATCTGCAAAGCAGATGAAATGGATGGAGGTGGATTCGAACCACCGAAGCAATTTGCAGCAGATTTACAGTCTGTCCCCTTTGGCCACTCGGGAATCCATCCATATGTCAGATCAGAAGCATGCCTCTGAACATGACCATATTAAGTTATATCATAACGCTACCTAAAAAGCAAGAAATTTTTGGGCTCCTTCCTCTCGTAGTGAAGAACGATTGCCGATGTTGCCGGTAACGTAATATTAAGCTTACCTGCCACAATCGGGTGTTCATGCAATTCCGTTGAGAATCCATCTGCACTCGTGAGCATGAGTCTCTTAAGCACGCTTTCCTTGGGAATGCCCAGATGCCATACAGCTACTTCCCGCGTTACTTCGTGGTCGTTATTATTTATCATTACGACGATAACAGACTTCCGGTTAAATCTTCCGTAACCAAGTATATTATAGTCCCCGTCAATATACTTCAAAGATCCTGTGCGGATTTCCTCATATTCCTTATGAATGCGGATCATTTCCTTGTGAAACCGTATCAGCTCATGATCCTCTCTTCCCCAGGGATAGCTTCGTCTGTTGTCAGGATCGGTAAAGCCGCACACACCGGCCTCGTCTCCGTAATAAATCGTAGGCGCTCCCGGCCAGGTCATCTGAATCACTACCGCTTCCCGCATAACCGCCTTGTTGATGCCCTGGTTTGCTGCCTCCGGTCCCAAGGTGTTGATTCTGCCCACTTTCTTATTGGTTCTTGTAAGAAACCTGGAATGATCATGATTGGACAGCTCGTTCATTGCAATCTGCAGGGAAGGTGTTGTAAAGCTTGCCATATGATGTCTCATTGCTCCCATGAAGTTATCGGCATTACCATACAGATCACCTCTATAGTCATCACTATGCTTCTGCATACCGGTAAGAAACCAGGTCACAGGCTCCATAAACGCATCATAGTTCATGACAGTATCCCATTCCTTACCGTTCAGCCAGTCTCTTGGACTTCCATAATGCTCCGCAAGAACAATCGCCTCCGGGTTTGCATTCCGCACCGCTTTGCGAAATTCCCTCCAGAAATAATGGTTGAACTCCGGGCTGTGACCTAAATCTGCTGCCACATCCAATCGCCATCCATCCGCGTTATACGGTGGTGAAACCCATTTGGCAGCAATTCTCATCACATAGTCAAACAACTCCTTTGACTTTTCGTAGTTGAGCTTAGGCAAGGTGTCATGCCCCCACCAGCCGTCATAGCTTGTGTTGTAGGGCCATGCACTTTCATTATAAAACTGAAAATAGTCACGGTAAGGACTGTCCGCACAAATATGGGCACCCTTCTCATATCCGGGCGCATTCTCATAGATTCTTTCTCTGTCCATCCACTTGTTAAAGGATCCGCAATGATTGAACACGCCGTCCAGAATAACCTTCATTCCTCTTTTGTGAGCCTCTTCAACCAACTTTGCAAAAAATTCATTGCTTGCTTCCAGATTCTTCTTATTTGTTACTCTGTCAATATATCTGGTCGCAAATCGATTCTCATGCTGATCCTGTGAAAGCAGCTCACCCTCATCGGATACAATTTTTCCGATATGAGGGTCAATATAGTCATAATCCTGAATATCATACTTATGGTTGGATGGCGAAACAAACAATGGATTAAAATAAATAACTTCTATCCCCAAATCCCTCAAGTAATCCATTTTGTCCAAAACACCCTGCAAGTCCCCTCCATAAAACTCACGGACACCCATCACTGCAGGATATTTGTTCCAGTCATCCACATGTACCGATTTATCCCCAATGTATTCATACTCTGAGGTAAGTACATCATTGGAAGGATCACCATTGTAAAAGCGATCCACATAAATCTGGTATATCACAGCGCCTTTTGCCCACTTAGGTGTCTTAAATCCCGGTATTACACGAAATGCATATTCCGGCAAAGCTTCCTTTGCCACACCTCTGCAGTCATAAACACAATTTATTTTTCCTACCTGCACTTCAAAATGATAGGAAAACTCAACATTCTCAATCTCTGTTTCACAGGCATAATAGTCAAAATACTCATCATGACTTTCCTTCATCATCAGGTGACGTATTCCCTGATTCACCATAAATACTCTGTCAACATTATTAATAGCTGTACGGAACCTGATCTTAACCTGTGAATACGGATTAGGCTCTGAAGGAGAAAAATAATCCTCTGTAGTATCACTGAACAATGCTTTTCTATTAAAAACAGGACGCATGCCTGATATATATTGCCTGTCCTGCTCTATTTTCATTAATCGGTTAATGTCCATATATAGCATCTCCGTTTCCAAAAAATACAAATACATGTATATTTTATACTATACAAAACACATAATCAATAGACATTATCCTTACTTCCCGTTTCCAAACGGCCTTTCCCGGGTCCCAGATAGGTCTGCGCTACAGGCATATTTCGAGGTGAAATAATAATTTTTTGCAGGACAAAGGAAGGACTGAGGGCCTGCAGAGTAATACTGTTTTCTCCCTTTCTGCACTCTATTTGTATCTGATTGATACGTATATTATCAAGGACACCCCTTTGCCAACATTCCTGACCGTTCTCCACACGATAGCCCTCCGGCACCGCATTACAGATTTTCAGCTCATCCTGGTTCAGGCAAAAGCCATACAACAGCTTTTGATCCGTAAATGCCGGATTACAGGGGGACATATACAGGGTCACCACATATTCGGATACCTCTGGCACAAAGAAGGAATAGCAAAGTGACGGTCCCTTCCCCGGTGTAAAGGAACGATTGACGGGAAATGCTTTCATTGCCGATCTGGTTCTTCCATACTCCGGCAATTCTTTAAAGCACCCCTCGGAGGTATCCAGCTTCTGCGAATAGTCAGCCGCCTCAAATACAATGTATTCCTGCTCGCTTACAGTACCCTTTGCTGCAGCCGACACTTCGACCTGCACATTTCCGCCTGCTTGTGTATGAACAGTAAAACTTCCCTTTTTCTCTGTCAAAACAACAGTTCTGTCAATTTGAACCTTTAATACAACAACTCCGCCGGCAGGTACGATGCCTTCTTTGCTGTCAAACGAAATCCAGGTATCCTCGCAGGAAATACTGTATGCGGCATCCTGCATAGAACCGGAATACAGATGCACGACTGCTTCCGATACATCCGGGTCTTGAAATACCTTCATCCTTAATGTTCTGCGAGTCCAGTCCCCACCCTCCGTATGCTGTCCGGTTCCCGGGATTTCCACAATGATTCGTTTCTTATTTGCCGGTGCAAATTCATACAGGACAGGATACTGACATTCCTCTTCATTCCAATTCCGGAAACCGATATGCTCCGACATCCCCATACCATACCAGCGGCCACCCTCTATGGTGTGCAGCTCTTCCACCAGTTCTTTATCAAATTCGAGCGCCCGTCGTACTTTTTCTGCATAGGATGCAGCAATTGTTGCCTTAATATCGGCTAAATAATGATTTATGGCCACATCCGTCCAGAGCTTATGAATATTCAGATTTCCCATTAACGGATAGTATACCAGCTGGAAGAAAGGGAAATCCGAAATCTCTGGCAAACGTTCCCTCAGCTTTCTGCATTCTTCCATCAATGCAGCGCAGAGCTTACCGTGTCTTGGCGCTTCCTCATAGGCAATGCGATACACTTCGGCATTCATGGCCTCAGGTCTTCTGGTACCGGCAATCTTGGTATAGCTCATGAGCAGATCCTCTGTCTTTTGCAAATCTGCCTTTTCCATACGCTCACCAAACTGTCTTTCTACCCACTGCTTTGTATATTCTCTGGGAGCATTCAGATTGTTGATTCCCCATGTATCATAGTCATACGCAAGATCCAGGAAAAAGGATAAGGGATATTCCATGCTAAAAAGATCTCCCACATTAACAATCCACAGTTCCCTGATGCCAAACTCATAAGCACTTGTCATCTGCTCCCAGATTTTGGGAAGATAGGAGGAATTCACCCATTCATAAGAAATGGGGCTGCCATGATAATCAAAATGATAATACATACCAAAACCACCGGGATGGGTTTTCATTTGCTCTGTAGGTACTGTACGTAGGTTCCCGAAATTATCATCGCAAAGCATCAGTGTTACACCATCCAACTCCCGGCAGTCCATTAAGCCCTGCGTCTTCTCATCTCCGTAGTAGAAGGGTTCCACCTCTTTATAAAGAGCAAACATGCGGGGTACCTTTTCAAGATCCGGGTTCACATAGCTGCGAATCAAATCATTCTGACATTTTAAGACCTTTCGCAACAGATCAATATTGTCCTTCAGGGTCGCGTCCTCTCCCATAATTGTGGAGTCCGCTTCCCCACGCATACCCACAGTGATCACATTTTCATACTTTCCGCTGCGAATCAGCCCGTCCTTCCAAAAACGAGTGATTCCGGCTTCATTTTTCGAAAAATCCCAGGCATCCCCGTAAACAGAATCCTTTCCGCGCAGATACTTATATTCCTCTCCATGGCGCAGACAGGGCTCATGATGTGATAACCCCATCACAATCCCAAGTTCATCTGCCAGCTCTGCATTTAAAAGCCCCGGTCCGTCATCTGAAAAAATGGAAGACCACATGGCAGGCCAGAGATAATTCCCCTTCATTCTAAGTAACAATTCAAAAATATCTGCATAGCAGTCCTTTGTAAATCCCCCAAAATGCCGATTGCACCAATTCCCAAAGGCGGGCCACTCGTCATTAATGAAAAAGCCGCGGAACCGCACGGAAGGCTCCCGGGATATGATTTGATCCCGCTCCGTGACAGACACGCGGCTCCTTTTTACAGGCCGTACCTGATTCCATTTTACAAGAGGTGATACTCCAAGCAGCTCCGATAAATGGAACAATCCATAAATGGTGCCTCGTTTATCGGAACCTGCAATCACCAAGGAAGGTGCACTGCCTCCTTCAGGACATTCCAACAACAAAAATGCATAGACCTCCCGTTTTCCTCGAATCTCTTCAAAGGATAACAGCCCCTGACTCTCTATTTGCTCAAGCATCCGGCTGTGTCCCAGGGTTCCTATCATAATTCCCTGCACCGAAATGATCTCCTTAAGATCAGGCTGCTTCGTTATGTCACGAAAAAGGATTTCCGGTGCTGTGCCAAACACCAGCTCCATGTCATGAGCAACCGTCCCTGCTATTCTTTTTACTCCCGGCAGTGCATTGCCATCCAGTAGCATTTTACACTCTTTATGGTTTAATTTTTCAGTTGAAATAATATATTCCATTTTCATTCCTGCTCTATTTTCTTATATTTTTCCTTGCCTGCGCCAATTCCTGCAGACGTTTGTGAATACAGTCCCGGATATATTCCTGTTTTTCTTCCTTGACCAGATAATAAATATAGGAATCCTCTACCATCTGCTGAGGCAGTCCCCTTCCGACCAGCTTAAAATTCACAAAACCTCTTTCCACATAGGCCTTGATTTCATCCTTTGAAATAAAGGCAGGACGTTTTTTGCAATCCTCAAAGCTCCGAATGTTTTGACGGTTCTGGCAGGGAAAGGGTGCCGCTATTTCATACTCCAGCTGCTTTTGAGATTCATCCCGGTAATGCTCCACTCGTCTCGGGCACCCGGGAAAACAAATTTCATCTACCAGAATCTCCACACGGTCTGCGCAGGGAGCTAATGCGCTTAGTACTTCTTCGTTATGATTCAGGTCATAATCCAGAACTACCATAAAATAGTCCTTTTCCATTTCTTCCTGCAAAAGCTCCGGATCAAGAAGGCGCTTGGTTGTCGAAGAAATATATTGATAGCCCGGATACCTTTGACGAAGGTACTGTTCCAACACATCCGTATTAACCAGTACCTGATTCATCCCGTTATCCGAAAGCCGCATGATCAGATTACAATAGGTATCCTGCAGATGCTCCTTCGTAAGGAGGGAATTTGTCCAGGTAAAGCGTACAGGAACCCCTTTGGCATTATAGCTGCCAAGAATCTTCTCCATATCATTTTTGGGTGTAAATCCAAGAACAGTTCTGCCTCCATTCCAGATTGCTCCCGGAAAGGTTCCGTATACGCTGCCGATACGATAACCTTCATGAAAGCATTCAGGATTCTTACGCATCAAATCAATTAATATATGATTGAGACTGCGAAAATAACAAAAACCCGGCAGATGCCAGTACACAGTTGTTGCCATGGCTGTAACCCTCCTTTTCCTTTTAGGGCCATTTAGACGGACGAGGCTTGCTGATATTGATCACACCTGCCCGTACCAGATTGTTGATCAGCAGTAATCTTGCCTCACCGATGCATTCCGGCTTCATCATAAACAGACAGTACGTATCAATCAGTGAAAACAAATTTGCTGTTCTTCCCTCGATCTTAAAGTTGGTAATACCCATGGGAATATATTTTTCCCAGATATCATCAGGACTGATAAAAGTGGGATAATCCTGAATGGTATGTACACAATTCTTATCTCCATACTCACAGTGCCAGGGAACGATAGGAATCTGCTTGTCCGGGGGCATCTTGCGGTTCATTAAGGCAATACGTTGATTCTTTGCTATATTTTTGTAATGATCGCCCCTTCGGGGACAATTGGGTATACATAGGGTATTGACTAATACCTCCAGTTTCTCCGGTTTCTTAACCTGGCGTAGGAATTCCCATTGATTATTTAAATTATAGTCAAGAACCACGTACTTGTAGTCCTTTTCAATTTCTTCATTCAGAGCATCTATATCCTTGATCTCCTTACAGGTAGAACTGTTCAGTTTGTAGGAGGGATACTTCTCACGAATATATTTCTCTAAAACAGGAGAAAAGATCATGACCTCATTCATGCCATTGTCTGCAACCTGCATACAGAAATTGCAGTAAGGATCCTCAAGATCATTTTCATTCAGCAATGGATTGGTATAGGTATATCGAATGGGAACCCCCTGGTCGTTGATATTTTTTACCACCATCCGAATAAACTTTTCATCACACTGGTCATGATTGCTAAATCGCCCGCCGTTCCATAAAGACATGGGAAATTCACCAAAGCAGGAGCCAATCTCCACATCACGAAAATATTCGGGATACTGCTTAAGCATATTGATCCAGAACATGTTCAGGGGATAGTTATACCGCAATCCGGGTAAATGAAATCTTGCAGTTGCCATATTATTTTTCTCCTTTTTCCACGCCTGCCGCCTCCTCGGGAGTAATGCGCCTGTAGGTAAAGAGCTTAAAGACTGCTTTAACGGGATCCTCTCTGACCTCTTCATCTGTCGCGTACATTCCCAGTGTACAACCCACAAATCCACCGGCTACCTCGGTGGAAAGTGCGGAAATGTCAATACCGGTGGCAATTGGCTTTACCAGCTTTCCCGCGCCCATCAAAAGTGTCGCCTTGGTTCCCACAACCTGTAACACCAGAGAAATCAATCCCTCCGGCATTAACTCAGAAGCAAGTATCTCTTCCTTTCCGTTCCTGCAAAGAATCGCATAACCGCGTAATCCTGCATATTCCAGACGCAAGTGAAATTCATTGCTCTGCAAAAGAACAATACCTGCCTTCGCCCCGTCAAACAGGTTTGAAGTGTCAAGCACGGCAGATGCTTCAAACACGTGAGAGTCCTGCCTGATACCTACAAAGGACGGGCTTTTTTCCTCCGTCATCTTTACGTTCCGGCAGGTCAGTTTCAATCCCTCTCCGGGAACCAGCTCTGCAGCATCTTCTTTGGGATTTCGCAGATATAAAAATTCCGGTCCTAACTTCTCCATCTGCGAAAATTTGTAAAGTCTGTTAACGCCCGGAATCGTTGCACCTTCCTCAGGCTGCCATTCCGGCAGATTGATGATCAGCTTGTCCGACAGAATTCCCAAGCCGGGATTAACAACCGGCCAGCCGTTTTCCCAAATGACTCTGGCCATGAAGGTTTCACGCCCCATCATGGTATAGCCGCCTGCCGGACGGACCGCCAGCATTACCATATACCAATCCCCGTTTGCTGCCTGAAACAAATCTGCATGCCCCACATACTTGACAGGGTAACGCGTACCCAGATGCCTGTGAGTAAAGATCGGGTTGCAGAAATTATTTTCATAAGGGCCAAAAACAGCACGGCTACGCGCTACGCTGACCGCATGCTCCGGTCCGGTACCGCCCTCTGCATGGATAATATAATAGTAATCATCAATCTTATACAGGTGGGGACCCTCCGGCCAATGGACACCGCGCAGGGCACCATTCCACACATTATGAACCTCTCCCACCAGTGTAAAGGTATTCAGATCAAGCTCCTGAATCCAAATAAAGTAGTCACCGTCATAGCGGCAGCCGTCAGGATTCGGATGGGTCCCAATATAATAGCATTTCCCATCATCATCAAAGAACAGGCTGGGATCAATGCCGTCTGCCCCCTCAAGATAATGCGGCTCAGACCATGGACCAGCCGGGTCCTTAGCTGTAACAATAAAGTTACCCCCAAAGGATACGTTGGTACAGATGACATAAAAAGTTCCCTCATGGTAGCGGATTGTCGGTGCAAATAGACCTCTGGAATGACCTGTTTCACCAAGCGGCAGCTGAGATGCCCGATCCAGTACATTTCCGATCTGTTCCCAATGCGCCAGATCCCTACTGTGCATAATAGGCAGGCCGGGAAAATAAGCAAATGACGAATTGACCAGATAATAATCCTCCCCAACGGCACAAATGGACGGATCCGGATAGAATCCCGCAAGAATAGGATTTTTAGCTGTTACTGACATAATATACTCCTTTCTGTCTACTCCGGTTTACTGACAATGATCTCATTGCCTCTGGCAGACACCTTCACCTTATTATCTTCCAAATTTAAATCCTTCAACAACTGTGACGGAATCTGTAGTCTCCCTGCACGGTCCAAAACCACATATTCGTCCTGAGTATCCTCCTCTAGGAAGCTGATTCCGCTCTCCTTGACGCGATCTGCATATTGCTCCTTCAACACTCTCTCACTGCTGATCTTTCCGTCCCTGATGGCGACCACACGATTTACCTTTTTGGACAGCTCTATATCATGAGTGACAATCAGAATTGTCTGTCCGTTCCGGTTAAGCTCTGAAAACAAATCAAAAATATAATCCGCTGTTTTCCGGTCTACGCTACCGGTAGGCTCATCTGCCAGCAGAAGCTTCGGGGAATTGGAAAGCGCAATGGCAATGGCTATTCTCTGCTGTTCTCCACCGGACAGCATATTCATACGGCTGTTTTTTTTCGCAGCAAGACCCACCATTTCAAGCAGCTCCAGTGCTCTTTCTCTTTTCCTTCTGCCGCCGGAAATCTGCATAGGCAGCATAATATTTTCAAGAGCAGATAAATACGGTAGCATGTTGCGACCGTTATTCTGCCAGACAAATCCGACGGTATTCTGCTTATACAGAACAAGCTCCTTTTCGGAAAGAGTAAACAGATTTTTACCGTCCACAAGCAGAGACCCTGCACTGGGACGGTCCAGACCGCCGATCATATTTAAAAATGTGGATTTTCCGCTCCCGCTGTTTCCGATGATTGCTGTCAGTTCGCCTTCACTCACCTTTAGATCCAGTCCTTGAAGTGCTAATACTTCGGTAGTCTTCGTCTTGTAGATTTTGACCAGTCCCTCTGCCAGAATCATTGCATTCTGTTCTGCATATTCAGCCATTGATCCGCTCTCCATTTTCCAGTTCAATCAGCATATCTGCCGCTCCCATCAGTCCCGCATCATGAGTTGTCATAAGCACTGTGACTCCTTCTTCTGCAGACATCTTTTTAAATAGTTCCGTAACGGCAGCCGCCATGGCGCTGTCCAGCTCTGCTGTAGGTTCATCTGCAAGAAGCAGCCTGGGGCGATGCGCCATTGCCTTAGCGATGGCTACTCTCTGCTGTTCACCACCGGACAACTCCGCAGGCATGTGCTCCATACGGTTGCCAAGACCCACATGCTTTATGCATTCCTCCGCACGGCTTCTCAATACTTTTTGATCCTTTTCTCCTGCAAGACGCAGAGAAAATTCCACATTTTGTATTACAGAAAGAGAGGGAATCAATGAAACAGACTGGAACACAAAGCCCAGTTCCTTCCTTCTCAAATTTTCCCGTTCCCTCTCACTCATCCTTCCGATTTCCCTGCCATCCAGCCAAATACTTCCCTCCGTCGGGTCATCCAGCGTGCCGATCAGATTCATCAGTGTCGTCTTTCCGGAGCCGGAACGCCCTTTCAGAATGACAAAGGTTCCCTCCGGGATCTCCAGATTAATCTTTTTAAGCGCCGTAAACTCACCCCCCGGTACAGGAAATACCCGGGTAAGATCCTTCACAAGAATCAATTGATTTTGCTCTTTTTTTGGGGTTACAACAGTATCCATTATTCCTCTCCAAGCTTCAGGGCTTTTGTTATGTTCATTCGTTGCAGGATCCAGATCAAAACTACCAGGCAGATCATCATGGCACAGGCGATTACACCATAAAGCCTTAACATGTCCATTCGGTCAACAATCATTCGCATAGGGAGAGACTGGTCTGCTGAAGCATAAGCATACTGTAATATCGGTATATACAGTCTTGAAGTTAAACCACCGATCAACGCACCTGCAAGGCAGGAAAACAGGCCTGCAAACAGCTGCTCACTAAACAGCATGGATATCAGCTCTTCTCTGTGAAAACCACACGCGCGCAGAACCCCGAAAACCAGCTCACGTTCTTTAACCGACATAATCCAATAGATCAGATAACCTATGACGCAAAGCAGGATCGTCACTACAAATCCCAATGTCAAGACACCATTCGTTCCCTGTAGCAAAGGATCCTCCAGTACGCTCCTGATATCCTGAGACTTATTCACATACTTTTTAATTTGTATTTTATGATCCTCAATAAAATCGTAAACGTCGCCGGAATCATATCCATCCTTAGTGGTCATCCATACCTCATAGGGTAATCCTTGCCATGCCTTACGTAAAAGTTCAAAATGCGTCACAATCAGATATCCCTCTTCCGTATAGGCTGTCCCGTCTGCTTTCAGACTGCTTCTTGAAGTGGCAAATCCCGGCCAGTAATCCACAAAATCAACAATTTTTCCGGAAGCCTGTGTTCCGCCGGACGACCGGTAATAGATGGTATCTCCGATTTCCAGTCCGTATTTCGTACGGAAATTTGAGGAAACCAGCACCCCGTCAGCAGAACGTGCCAGTTCATTCAGATATGTATGATAGCTTTTTTCATTCAGTGTGTCAGAGAGCGATGTAAGGCTTCCGAATTCCCTGGTATGGATACCCATTACCGTGATTGTTTGCCTGTCGTTTTTGTTTTCCGAATAGTAAGCGTCATCGTCATAGTAAACCCGGGTGCAATCCTTTACAAAATCAGCCGTCATATACTTCTGGTAGTCCGGCTCTCTATATGCGCCTGTTGCTATACCATCCGCATCTCTTATCTGCTCCCATTTTTCCATCAGGACTACATCTGCTCCGTCCAGATATTCCCTGTTTTCCAGTGCATTATCCAAAATTGTTCTGGCTACGATTGCATGGTACATTCCCAATGATATCGTCATGATCAGAAAGAGCATGATCATTTGCTGCTTTCTGCCATTCTTACGATTTTCCATAAAGGAAATATAGCCTGCCGGCCCCCAATGCTTTTTACCGGTCAGATAGATCAGTTGCACCAGCCAGGGTTGTAATCTCAGGTAAAGAAGTCCTGCCCCCAGAATAAACAGCGCGGAACTGATATACAGGAGCGGATCCAGACTTTCTCCTGACAGCACCGTATTGCTGATGGATGTCAAGTCCTTGTGAAAGCTGTAATAGCCGTAAAGCGCAACTCCCAAAAGGATCACATCCAGAAACAGCTTCTGCCATAATGGCTTTCTGCCTGCGTTCTTCTTTTGCTTTAGGTTTACAATGGTGATACCACTGTGTGAAATTGCAGGCAGTGTCAGACAAATCAGACTGAATATCATACCGGCCAGGGCAAACAGAAATCCCTGTCTATGAAATGAAACGGAAAAAGCTGACTCACCACTGAAGGACAAAAAGTTTCTTGTGGCACCCAGTACGGAAGCAAAAAGTTTTCCCAGACCGGTTCCGGCAAGTCCGCCTACTGCTGTCAGCAGCAGATTCTGATATAAATAGAGCAAAAAGATTTGGCGGCGATAGCTGCCACGACTCTTAATTACAGAAATCTCATTTTTCTCCAGCTCATACATCTGATTTGAGATCATGATCAAAAAGGCAGCCAGCATAATCAGTACCGGAATCTGCAGAATCCTCAAAGTCCCAGCAATCCTGGTCTGCTTGCTCTGGTATTCCTCTAGGATCTCCTGGTATGGCGGATTGCGGAAAACACTTCGGTACGCGCTCTTTTCCGTCATATAGCGGGTTGTCTCATGAAGAGCCGATACCTGCTCATACGAAATATCCTGATAAGAAAACAGTTGAAAATAGGTACAGGTAATATTATATTTACCCACACGTTCTCCCAAAAAAATCTGGCGAAAGAGATCTTCTTTCATAAAGCAGCTACCGATCAGCTCCAGCTTATCGATCTGCCAGTAAAAGTCTTCATTCCGGGAGGTGTCAAAGACACCCTTTATCTTTACCCTGAAAGGATTTCCCTCACTGTCTAAGATCGTGTCCATAATAATGG
Organism: Bacillota bacterium; assembly: GCA_030526045.1. Lineage (GTDB taxonomy): Bacteria > Bacillota > Clostridia > Lachnospirales > Lachnospiraceae > Suilimivivens. The sequence goes on from JAUNDN010000020.1 coordinate 14,672, forward strand.
TCTCTCCGATCAGAAGTCCCTTTTCCACAAGGCAGGATTCCTCAACAAGCACCTCAATGGCGCCGTCCTCCGTAATACCGGTGTCTGAAAATGATTCTCCGTATCTGATTTCGGCGTGATTTTCCAAATCACTCATTGATGCCAGTTTCAAAAACTTGCCGCTTAAATCCGGGCGGTTCATCTCTGAATGAATATCAGAAGCTGTCAGGGAATAGCAGGCAATCGACTGGGTTTCGGTTACACCCAGCGTATCGGCCAGCTCTGTCACAAATTTCTCCATCTTCTCAATCGTGGTACCCTTCTTATCTCTCTTGGAAAAGGTTACCATGGTATTACTTGTAGGCCATTTTCCCTCATTAGCCAGATAGGTCTCAAACTCATCCTGAAGCATCCGGTCATAGGCAGCGTGCTCATACAGAGGAAAGCTGACCAATGTAGCCACCAGCAGGGTAATACCCAGAAACAGACAAAGATTCATCCATCTTTTATGCCACATTTTTTGAAGCATCAATCCAAACATATCTCCATCCCTTCCGTCAAGCCCTCTGCAACCCAATAATTAGCTAAGTCGGCACCACCCGGTATGAAGCTCCTGTAGGATACACCTTCCTTGCTCTTTACGCGGACATAGCAGCTTCCGTTTACTTCCTTTACAGCCGTCTTGGGTACCAACACTACATTCTCCATAGCTCTGACTGTTGTTTCCACCGTAAAGCGGGTGCGGTACCATCCCGAATCATTCTTTTTCCCGCTTCCTGACATAACCATGCTTTCTAAGTCCTCCGGCTCAATTGCCACAAGGGCGTAACCAATGGCCAATTCACTGCTAAGACTCATCTGATTAACACTAACCACCCGGCCACGGGCAGTCTGCTTCATGGAAACAGCATCTTTATAAGTGATGGTTACCTCATTTCCGTAGCTGAGACGACCATCACCGTCCTCCACCAGAATATAGCACTGACTGAAGCTGCACAGCTCTGCCAATGCCTCCTTGTTTTCTATGAGATCTCCCTCCTCGCGCTCAGTGGTAGCCATGACAATGCCCGCACCGGGTGCTGTAATCTCTTGAATTCCGGCATACTGCTGCAATTTATCAATCTGTTCATTGAGTTTCGTTATGGATTTATTCCTGGCACGAATTGCCCGCTCCCTGGTATAATTGATCTTTTCGCTGTAATCCTTACTCTTTTCCTCCTCAAGCTGGGCCAAACGTTCCTTTTCACGCTGAATCTTGCGCTCCAGACGTCCTATCTCTACAGTATCCGGTATCACTTCAATTCTGGCCAGAACCTGTCCTTTCTCCACCTGTTCATAATCGCTGACACAGAGTTCCTTTAAGTAGCAGGTTCCTGTTTTTGCCGGATTTTTGATCCATTCCGAACAAGGATAAAACAAAAATCCCGTTTCAGAGAACTCTCCTGTGATAGAACCCTTTTTCAGTTTTTCCACAGTCTTTCCCGTAGGTACTGACTGATCGGACAAGACCTTATCACCGGAGGCAATTCCCGTTAGTATCTCCGTGTATAGGCCATCTCTCATTCCAATCTTAACCTCTGTGTGAATGGTATCTCCGTTATCATAAACATTCACATAATAGGCAGAGCCTTCCTTCTTTACCGCATCCGTTGGAACACACAGTACATCCTCCTTCATTTCCGCAACGATGACAATCACGCCATACTGCCCTAACGGAAGATCCTCTCCGTTCTCCACATGAAAAGTGGTATACACGACTCCGTTCTGAGCCTGCAGGCGTTGGTACTGGGTCTTATCAATGATTTCCGGAGTTACCTCGTAACGTACACCATCCACCAGCGCATAAATGTCCTGTGCCCTTTTCAGAATACTCTGATCAATAAATTCCGTCTGAAACTGCCGTGTATTTAAATCTGCCACAGCCATTACGCTGGTGCCCTGTGCAATGGCTGACCCTGCAGCATAAAGACCGGCGGCAACAACATTGCCCGGACTGTCAGCTTTGACGACCACATCATTCCGATCCTTTTCAAGCAATTCCAGAAGCTTCTGATTGTGGGCTGCAGTCAATTCATAGGTTTCCCTTAATTCCTTTATCTGCTGCTCTATCCTTCTGCTGGAAAGCGCAGCCTTCTTATAGGCTCCCTCCTGAGGCATTACCATTTTTGCGAACCCTTCATAGGCACTGCTCTCCGGCTCAGGCCCGTTTGCCAGTATTGCATTCAGGTCTGTTCCCAATAATCCCTCTTTCTCTTTCGCCTCTGCCAGATCCTGCGTATAATCTGCAAGATCTTCCCCGTAGGCAACCTCTTCTTCTCTTATGCTCTTATTCAGTTCCTCAATCTGCTCGTCAATGTCCTCAGTATTTCCATACAGCAGAACATCTCCTGTTTCAACCGCTTCGCCCGGAAGCTTACCATAGCTTCCGAAGGCCTGCTCCGTCTCATAAGTATATTCCTCTACCGCAGGACAAACCAGAGTCGGGTAAACCTCTGCATCATATAGTGTCCGATAAGCAGCCACATCATAAGCCGGTATCCCTACCACGGGATCAATCAGCTCTTCATCTGCCTCATTCTTATCAGAAACCCCATTACCGTTTGCAGACGTGATCCCACAGCCGCTGAGCAATCCCACAACCAGCAGAATGCTTATCCCTCTTTTGAAATGATTCCAATTCATACGCCCCATTATTTCTTTACTACCATTTCCCCTTCAGAAAGTCCCTCCAGGATTTCTGTCCGGTCATTCCCTTCCAATCCTGTCTTTACATACTGTACTGTTTTCATGCCATTCTCATCCAGCACATAGACATATCTGTCTTCCCCCGCTGTATGAACACAGCCGTTTGGCAGGGATAAAGCCCCGTCCTTTCTTTCAATCGGTACTTCAATGGTACCCTTTGTCCCTACGCTGAGAATGCTTTCCTCCGGTTCAGTGAGGATTTCCAGATACTGCTTCTCCGCCCAGGAATCCATCTGAAAAGGAGTCAGTTCATAATCACCTGCTGCTTCCCCATAGGTAATATTCATCTTAAGGATCGTATCACTGCCACAGATGCCCATTGCATCAGCGTCTTCTGTGACAAAATACCCCTCTGATTCATCTACAATTGTCATGATCACCTGATCCTTCCGGGTAGTTGCCCCTTGCAGGTCATCCTCGATTTTATAGACCATTCCGTTTATTTGCGCATAAACCCGGCTCTGTGCCAGCTCCTGTTGCAGCTTTTCAAGTTCGAGTCTGTCAAACTCCAGCGCATCCTGATAATCTTCCTTTTGATACTGATAGTTTTGTTCCACTTGATCTACACTTTTTTCATAAGCCTCCAGCTGCTCTTCCGTCTCAAGCCCGGATCCGTATACATAACCGTAATAAGTCTCATCCAAGGCAAATTTCTCCTGCGTCTCCAGATAAGATAGCTGTAACTCGTTAAGTGAAATCTGATAAGAAAGATTTTCGATACGCTCCTCCAGATTGTCATCAGCTAACCTAAGCAGTACATCCCCGGTCTTAACCTGATCACCTTCCCGTACACATACCTGTTCAATTCTTCTTCCGCCGCTTTGCAGTACAACCTCCTGCTGCGCCGCCTGCACATACTCACAACTCACACTGGCGGTCAATACCACATCCTCCCGTTCACAGGGAACAAGAGAATAAATACCTGTCTCTTCCTCCGTATCCACGATCACCAGAGGCTCCTCTGACGTCTGCCCACAGCCTACGCAGAAAAAAAGAAGAATGACTTCTGCTGCTATGAAATTTTGTATTCTTCTGTTTTTCTTCATAAACATACGCATAAACATCCTCATATTACTATTATATTATACTTAAAGTGGGACGATGCCCGGAAAACACCATCCCACCCAAAATAATTATCAATTCCGCTAATCCGAAAGATTACTGATTAGCTTCATCCACATAAGCCTTCCAAGTGTCTCTGATTGCTTCAATCTGCTCAGAAACTACACAGTTAGGTACAATGTTCCATACAAAATCAGGTCCGAGATTCAGGTTAGGAATCAAGCCGTGGAAAGCAATCGTACCATGCTCAGGGTTCATCATCATGGTGATGGTCTCGTCTACAGCTCTTGAATCGAAGACACCTGCACGGGCATTGGACAGATCCATGTAGTCCTCATAGCCTGCGGGCTGATCTGTATAAAGGTTCCAAGCAAATGCAATCTTCCATGCCTTCTCTGCATCATAGCAAGCAGGGATTGCAACCGGATTGTTGCTCCATACGTTAATATAAGTATCACCCTTAGGTCCCTTAGGGAACATTACGAAACCAACTTCGTCTTCCATATCCTGCAGGAAGTTTCCGGGAGTACCAGCGTACTCGTCTTCAACCATGAATGCAGCCTGTCCGTTGACAAACTCTTCTTTATAGTAATCCCACTCAGCACCCTCAGGATCATGCTGATCATACTTGGTGAACATCTCAACAGTCCATTCTAATGCTTCCAGAGTTTCAGCACTTTCCAGATTATAGTAATATCCATCTGCATTTTTGCCAACATAAGATCCATTGTTGGAGAAGATTGCAGCAGTTGTCATGTTTCCTTCGTTAACCGTGAGACCATACACATCAATCACACCATCGTTGTCTGTGTCACGATGAACGGTATTCATAAGTTCATCAAATTTATCCCATGTCCAGGTTCCGTCTGCCTGCATATCATAGATAGTCTCAGGATCAATTCCGGCCTCGGTCAACAGTCTCTTATTGAAGTAAACACCGGTACGTGCCTCAGAATAGCCGGCATACATAGCATAAATTGCATCTCCCTTAGCATACTGTTCATGCAATTTGTTTCTTGTAAACTTTGCATCCGTGAAATCCAGACAGTCTAATGTAGACAGATCATACATAAGACCGGTTGCCATTGCAGATGTGATAGCCGGATCATCACGAAGAACAAATGCATAATATTCATCACCACCGGTGGTAGCATAATCTACGAAATCAGCAGGAGTTGAACCCCAGTCAGAAATAGCAGTCTGCTTGATGGTAAAGTTGTAGGTTTCCTGAATCCACTCACGATACTCGTCACGAGCTTCCTCATAATCATTGGTAGGTTCTGCAGGATCTCCTGACCACCAGTCACGGATAATGATCTCTACACCACCAAGATCAATGGGATCACCATTCTCATCAGTGATAACGGTATAAGGACTTACTTCTTCTTCCTCAACCTCTGCTTCTGCCTCTGCTTCTTTTGTTGCTTCCTCAGTTTTTTCTGCTTCTGCGTTGTCTGCTTCTGCAGCAGGAGCTGTTGTTTCAGCAGGTGCTCCACAGCCTGTCATTGCAACTGCAGTTACGGAAGCAAGAGCAATGATTTTTTGAACCAAACGATTTTTCATTTTTTACCCTCCACATGTTTTGGTTTTCTAAATGCTTTATATCATAAACTGTAACAAAGAATTTTCCGGTAATCCTAAGCCACAGCTTTATGCATAATAGTAAGATACGATTTACATCTTGATACCTGAGCTGCTGATACTCTCTACAAATGCTCTCTGTGCAAACAGATAAAGAATGATCAACGGTGCAATGATCATCAGTGTACCTGTTGCAAGAATACAGTTAGAATAAGCAACAGAAACAGTTGTTAAGGTACCGGTAATTCTCTGAATGTATGCCCCCAGACTGTCAACAAGTCGTGCAAGACTGGTGCTCACCAAGGTGGTAGTTCCGAGGAACATCTTGGAATAAAAGCCATCCGTCCACTGCCATACAAATGAAAACAAAAAGCAGGATGTCAATATCGGTTTTGCTTCCGGCAGCATGATTCGCACAAATGTCTTCAGCGTTCCGCAGCCATCCACATATGCAGCCTCCTCCATATCAACCGGAATGTTGCGGAAGAACTGTCTGATCAGAAAGATATATAAACCATTTTTCAGTCCCATACACCCTGTACTCATCAGATAATACGGAAGGACCGATCCTCTAAGGTTAATGGCTTCTCCCCTGATCAGCTTAAAAATCCCAAAAACATCAAAAAATCTGAAGTGAAGAAACAGGGAACTGGAAATGGTCTGCGGCGGAATCAGGATCACCAGAATTACGCAGGCAAACCAAAACTTCTTAAACGGAAATTCAAATCTGGCGAAACCATATCCAACCAATGTACAAACAGAAATCTGTAGTATCGCAATTGTCAGAGAAACCACAAAGGAATTGAAAAGCGCCTTGCTGTAGTTCATCAATTCTGCAGCCAGCAGATAGTTTGCTGTGGTAAAATGTTCCGGAATCGAAACAACAATAGGATTATACAGATCCTCCTCCGTCATAAAACTGACAGATATTTTGTTCAAAATCGGCTGTAAAATTAAAAAACACATACCAAACAGCAGGATAAATCTGCAGATGCTGACACCAATGTTCATTAACTTCTTTTTCAGAAGATATCCGCCGGAGAGCCTGTTCTTTTCCCAAAAGCTTTTCTGCTCCTTCGCCTTTGCTTTAGTCATAATAGTAAACCCCCCTTGAGATGATCAATGAACTGATTCCGATAAATGCCAAAATAAGTACAAAGTAAACCCAGGACATGGCACTGGCAAGTCCGTATTTCATCTGTGAGATCATAACATCCTGAATTTTTTCAATGACCTCATTGTCTGAACGCATACAGAAATCAATGACTGTATAGATCCAGTTTACCAGGAAGAGAGAACTGATCATCGGAAATGTAATTTTCCAAAGACTTTCCCACTTTGTACAGCCCTCAATTTCAGCCGCTTCATACATACTCGAGGAAATCGTCTGCAGTCCTGAAAGGAAAATAATAATCTGGATACCGGAGGCGATTGCCACATCATATATATTATCAATAATTTCAAAAACCTTCTCAAAGGCTCTCACACCGACACCTGCAGTACGCAGAATGTCTTCCAGTGTCGCTGTAATACTAATATTGGAGGTCGTCTGCTCAATGGTCTGCTCCAAAGCTGCCATCAGCTGGTTGTCTGTCTCCAGTCCCAGTATAACACCTGATGAGAGAATAACGGGCAGGAAAAATATGGCTCTTACCAGGGCTCTTCCTTTAAATTTTTGGTTTAAGATCAAAGCGACAAAAAAACTAAATACAATAATGGCAAGAGAATACACCATCATTCGGGCAATTTCCTCAACCAGAAGTCTGTTGTACTCGGGATCGACGGTAAACGCATAAGTATAGTTTACGATTCCTGCAAAAATCGGATTAAAGTTTGCAGCACCCAATTCCACATTGCAAAAACTCATCCACAAGGACTGCAGAAGTGGTTTCAGCATAAATACAAGGAATCCAAAAATAAACGGTGAAATAAACAGATATCCGGATATTGCCTTGCGCTTTTGAAGCCCCGCTAATTTATTTTTCTGTTTCTTCATAATTGTTATCCTTTCAACCAATACTGTCTGCAGATTCACTACCTGACTACAACATAATCTCTGGCAGGAACTGCTGTCCCGTCTTCCGTCACAGCTTCACTGTATCCGTAATTAACGTATACCTTTGTACCGTCTGCATATTCCGTACAGGAAAGTTCCGATGTAAGGTTCTTATGACCAGTCATTTCCTGATTAAAGGTATGTCCCAATTCATCATTATACCGATTATAGATCTCTACCACTCTGTCATGTGCTGATTCATAAGCAGAACCATAATATCCTGTATACAAGGTCTTCTGTAATGCAAATGCGCTCTCATACATTAATGTAAAGGAAAGACCTGCACCGTATTCTGCGGAATAAAGCAGCTCATCCTCCTCATTTCCGCAGATATTTAAGGATTCACCCGTATAATTGACATAGCCATGTAATGCCAGCTGGTAGAACGGAATACATTCATCCAGGATTGTGTATTCGCTACCCCTCAAATCCATGTTGGTGACCATATCCGCATAAGGCATCGCGTAATCATTCCCCATGTTGATCATGATCTTCGTTCCGGCATCATCCGCCTTCTGAAGCTGATCCTGCTGCAGATGTAATACTGCTTCACGGGAATAGGGTTTCTTCCGATAGTAATCTGCTGAAAGATCCTCTCCGTTATCTTCAAAGGAAGCACCTGCTCCGTAGGAATCAGCAGTGCTGATCAAATTATCAGCCATTTGCTGCGCCAGCTCGGTATGAAGCAAATAATACGGATCCAAGTCATCCCTTTGTGTAAAAGTAATCGCACTATATTCCAGTAATTCCGCTCTTTCCTTACTAATGAACTTTGCTGCATCCCTGTACGAGAAAAAGCCATTTAGAAGAGTACTCTCATATGCGTATTGGGTAACACCGTTTAAATACAAATCTATACCCAGATCATTGCTTGTATTTACCAGATGCTGTAAATCCTTTTTGCTTCCAAGATCGCTGATTGGTCTTGCCTTCTTTAGGAGCTTTTGCTTAACACCACCATTACACCAACCAGTCAGCTTCACCGACATATTTTTAAAACCTTCTGAAGACAGCTGTGAAATCATCTCCTCCGCTTCCTCATAGGTAGTCAGCTTTAAAGGTCTGGATACCGGTACACCCACAATCTGCTTTACCTTATCAACCGCGCCTACCACCTCAATATTAACCGGAGCTTCGGTATCCTCATTCAGAGTTAAGTAGCTTCCGTACTGATCCTTCAAGTAGGTTCCGTAATTCTTTGCCATATCCACATAGTCCCCGGAATCAACAAATCTGTATCTTTGACGGATTGTCTCATCCGGAAGCTTGGAAATATATTCGTAAATATCACTGTTGGCAATATCGCCCACATCATATTTTTCTCTCTGACATAACCTATAGATTGCATTGGCGTAATTATAGCTGTTGTTCTTGCCACTGATATCTGCCTGTACAGCCGCATAAGCCTTCCCGCTCTCCAGTACGCAAACAAAAGAAGCATTCTCCCTTGCGATACCAAAAAGATTGTAATAGTTCATGGTACTATGTACTACAGCATCTCTTGAGATACACATATCCCAGCCATACATACTTGCATAGTAGCTGTTCTGGGAAGTCTTGCCATTATTAAAATTAATGGTAGCTCCTCCACCTTCCGGGACAACAAGATAGCCCTTGTCATCTGTACCGCCTGCTCCAAAAAACGGAAGCGGTGTAATACTGTACATCGGATAATCAGATTTGTACTCCAGCTCGCTCATGGGAATCTCAACTAAGAAGTCATCTCCATCCAGGCGATATACAACGGTAACATTAAATACCGGATTGTCAGATGATTTCGAGGAATTGTCATATTCCTTATCTGCCAGATAGTCCTCATAGGTATATCCTGCACCGGCAAAAATCTCTTCCATTTTCTTGCGGACATTTTCCTTAGTGGTATCTCTGAGAACGTAAATCACTTCATCTGCCAGAATCGGATAATCCGCCAGTAGCTGTTCCTTATCATCCTTCTTTCCCAGCTTCTTGATGTTATACTTTTTGTAATACTGCTGAACCAGATTGATTCCATCTGTATCCATTTTTTCAGTCCAGGCATCAAACTGATCCTTGGTCGTTACCGGTGGAATCACATATTCCTTCTCCACCTTACCCAGTGAATAATGAACCTTTACGCAATCCTCATCGCTTTCAATCTCATAAATACCGTTTTTCACACTATATTCATAAGAATTATAGGTAACCTCAAGCCCGGAAGTAATAGCGTAGGACATCAAAATGGTCGAACGCAGCTTGTTCTTCTCCTCCGGCAATGCCAGCAAATCATTCTCCGCTTCCTCCGGATTGGAATACCAGACCTGCCCGCTGCTCTTATCAAGTACGGTGAACTGTGTTGTTTCAGGGTTCATCGTAAATAATAAGGAATCGTTTTCCATGACCACGTCTGAGTCTATCGGATCATAGGTGTGGATCGGAATGATTTCCTCTTCTTCCTGCTTATTCTGATAATTAATGATAACAAAAATGCCGATACCAATCAACGCGCAAAGCACAACCGGAAAAATCATGCTTTTTAATGTACTGATCATTGCATTTCTGCGTTCTGTTTTTATTTCGTTACTTACCGGTCTTCTTCCCATTCCTTTGCTCCCAGTTCGTTATTTGTGCTTCTTACTGACCTATATTACAGCCTGAACAAAAGCTCTCTTGCCAGCGAAACAAAATATGATATACCCTGTGATATCATACTGAAAAATATCATCAGAATAAAAATCATAACTAACATTGCAAACAGTGTCGCTACTGTAAAAAGCAGATTCTTTCCTGCTGAGTATTCATGGATCTGTCCCATGGCAACCACAATCAGAACAGCTGCATAAATCAGGCTGAGTGCACTGATTACCATGTAAAACTCAGCTTCATCCACAGTAACAAAATTGCTGAATATCATCAGAGGAAACTGCACCAGCGGATAGGGTGCAAGCGCGTAACAGGTTGCCATATATACCTGTCCAAGCCTTCCTTTACCGTCAAACAACGTGGTCAGCGCCCAATTTCCGATAACCCAGAGAACAAACGGGAACAGCACGCTGGCAATATACAGAAAGATATTCAGTCCCTCCCAATATACCCTCATGAAGATAAAGCTGGTATACCGCAATTTCAAAACACGCATGAGCAGTGTTGCAATCAATATGGTATTTGCCGCTGCATAAGTTCCCCGCTTCTCATGTGTAAGATCCCAGAATCCATCCAATGGATGAGATATACAGTACAGGGCAAACTTCAGAGAATCTAAATATTTCTGATAAGTTTTGTTTTGTGTAATCTTTGAAATCATACGTTATCCTAATTTCTCCTTGTGAAAAATTCATCTGTGTCAATCTCATGCTTGATTGCCTTAATCCTGCCCACTGTCATTGGCACCAGGAAAAGTGCAAGAATGACGATCACAATGATCACAATATGTTCCTCTACCCACTCTTTTCGGTATTGCTTGTAAGCCTTGGAATAATTTTCGTCATCATATTTCAATTCGAAATAGTCCATTGCTTCCCGATACCGCTCTTGTCTTAAGAGTGACCTGCCGATGCCGATATACGCTAGATCATAATTGCCGTTGATCTGCATAACCTGCTCCCAGGATTCTCCGGATCCGGTATAATCTCCCTGATCAAACTGATCAATTGCCTGATATACCAGCTTGCCGTATTCCGTAGGAATCATCAGAGTAATGGCACCATCCAAAGGATCCAGGACAAGCAGATCATAACCGCTGTGCTCCAGTGAAACAGGCTGTCTGAAATATCCGTCCATGTTACCGGCACCTCCAAAGGCAAATACCATATTTCCCTGATCATCATATCCAAAAAGTCTGCCTCTGTTGCGGTCCAGACATACATAGATATCATTATCCAATACCGTCACATCTGCAAAATAGGAGTGCCCATCATAGCCGCCGCCGGAACCCATATACAGATCGCCGACAATATTCCATTCCCCGTTTCTGACCAGAATATCATTACCAATCAAATTCAGCTTGCGAACTGCATCCGCTTCTCCCGTTTTCAGATCTGCATCATCAGGTGCACCTGTCACTACATAGATAAAGCCTTCCTGATCCATGAACAGATTGTCATATTCCGTCGGAACAAAGGATTCCATCAGGGCTCTCTGTGCCTGTGTTGCCAGCTTTTTCCACACATAATCTGTCCAGTCAAAATCAACCGGCGTAGCTCCGATAAATCCGGAAAATGTTCCATCGCTTTCATACTTTACAAGACCCTTGTTGATACCGGTTGCAATGCAATACACGCGGCCCGCTGTGTCAATTACCAGCTTTTTAGGCTGGAACACCAGATCCTTGTCTAAAGTATTATCCACCGGCTTTACAAACTCCATCATATAGTTGAGCCCACTGTCCAGTTTCAGGATTCTGGCATTTCCCTGATCTGCAATGAAGAACTCACCCTCTTCAGAGACAGCTATATCCGTGGGATTTGAAAAGGTGTTTGGTCCCTCTCCTCCCTGAAAAGAATCAATAATCCGAACAACCTCCATTGTCTCAGTGCTTGTTCTCTTCATTTCAACAATTCTGTTGTTTCCGCTGTCACAAATGTAGATAAGATCCTTATAGCAATATATGCTCTGCGGGTTCTTCAGCATGACATCAAGACCCAGATCCGAGGAAGTAAAAACCCTGCATACGGAATACAGATCCGGACTGTCCTGTACATCACCCCAATAGTCATATATATAGGTATAACTTGTTTCTTCCGCAAACGCTGTCATGGGAATCATCAGGATCAGAATGCTCATCATGACTGCGCTTATTTTTGCTATTTTCGCCTTCATACGCTTTCCTTTCCTGTTTAATCTTTCAAACCGGAGCTCGCCATTGTCTCCAAAATTTGACTCTCTGATAAAATGAATATAATAATCGGTACGATCATAACAACAACCAGTACTGCCGCACCCTGACCGGTTCTTGCGATACCGCCGCTCTGGATCTGCTGTAACGCATATACCAGTGTCTTGCGTTCTTCCGAATAAATATAGGTGGATGCTTTGTTATTCCACAGAGCCTGCACGGAAAAGATGATCAATGTCATCCAGGCAGGCTTTACATTTGGCATAACGATGTTTGCAAAGACCTTCCACTCACCGGCACCGTCTATTTTAGCTGCCTCAATCAATGAGGTGGGTAATCCTTCCATAAACTGTTTCATCAGGAACAGACCCATGGGAGAAGCAAATGCCGGAATAATGATTGCCCAGTAGGTATCTATCCAGCCCAGCTTATTCAGGATCAGATAGTTGGGAATCTGTGTTACATAACCGGTAAACATCATGGCAACCGTAACTGTCTTAAAGAAAGTTTTATTTCCCGGAAAATCATATTTTGCAAGGACAAATGCTGCCATGGAAGCTATAATCAGATGTCCGATGGTTCCTACTGCAGTGATAAACACAGTGTTAAATAAATACCGGGAAAAGGTCACCCAAGATTTCCCCATGGTAACAAACAGATCCGAAAAGTTATCCAGCGTCGGATTCTGAGGGAATACCTTAGGCGGGAATTTAAACAGCTCATCCAGCGGCTTTAACGCGGAGCTGACTGCATAAATAATGGGAAATGCCATTACAAATGCTATAAACAATAAAAACAAATACAGGAAGATATCTCCCACAATGGAACGATTCGGTTTTCTTCTTTTGATCAGTTTTTTCCGATATACTTTTTCAGTTTCAACTTTTTTGGCTTTTCTACTCATATCAGGTACCTACTCTACTCAACAGGCTCTGGATTGCTTTATTACAAAGAATCATAATTAAGAATAACACAGTTGCGATTGCACATGCATATCCCATTTCAAATCGGGAGAAACCATAGTCAAACAGGTGCGTTACAATGGTTCGTGCCGCGTAGTCAGTACTGGGATACCCGCATAGGGCCATAGTCACATCACAGACACCAAAGGCCTGGGTAATAGACATAACCGCACCAAACATTAGCATGGGTTTCATATTCGGCAGAGTAATGAACCAGAGCTCCTGCCAACGGTTTTTGATACCATCCATATATCCCGCTTCAAACTGTGACCGGTCCACGCCCTGCAGACCTGCAACGAAGGAAAGGAAGCCTGTACCAAGGCTCATCCACAGGATAACCAGCATACAGATTGGAAGCATGTAGTCCGGATTGATCAACCACAAAATCGGTGCGTTAATGATTCCCAGATCGATCAGGAATGCATTAACATAACCGTAAGCATCGCCTCTGAAGAATACAGAGAAAATTACGTAACAGTTACCGGCTATTGACGGTGCATAAAATACAATAACCGCGATGGAACGAATCCATCTGGGCAACTCATTGATCAGCCATGCGAACAGAAAGGATAAAACGTATCCCAACGGACCTGTCACGATTGCTATCATGAATGTATTCTTGATACTGGTCAGGAAAATATCATCCTCCAGGATCAACGCTATGTAGTTCTGAAGTCCGATAAATCTAGGGGCTTCCAGGATATTGTAATAAGTAAAGCTGTAAAATATGGAAGCCACTACCGGGAAAATAAAAAACATGGTAAACAGGATTGCGTAGGGAGCCAGAAAGAGATAACAATTCTTGCTCCTCTTTGCCTTTTTCCAGGCAACCTGTGCATTATGCTTGCGCAGGGCAACATACTTTTTTAAATACTCTGTCATTTAAGCACTTCCCTCTCATTCATCAACCGGCATGCCGAATTCTTTTCGTTTCTTAGTAATTTCTTCATCAATCTTGATGGAGTAGTCGATAATGGTCTCACGCGTATCGTCCTTATCATTGATTACCTTTCGGATTGCATTAGAGATATGACGTCCGGTATAGTAACCGCCGGGAACCTCGCGAATGCCGACTGTCTGATCCCATTGTGCATTGAGCACCTCGATATCATCAGAGCTCCAGGACAAATTGGAGAACGCATCCCTGTTTGCAGTGGCGTATCGTGCTGAAGAACCAAGCAGTGCCTCGATTTCACGTCCGAACCGGATCTGGGTATCCGGCTGTGCCCACCATTTCATGAATTCCCAGGAGGCTGCCTTCAATTCCTCATCCTCTGTGGCTATCATCATGGTTGCACTTCCTGTAATAAAGTCAGAACGATCAATATAGGTATTACCGTTTTCATCGATATACTCTGTACCGGGAATCAGTGTGAAATCCCAAAGTCCACGGATTTCCGGTGCGGATACCATTAATGTATTGTAGGTTGAGTATGCCGCCACACCAATAGGCATTTCACCCGAACGGAAACGACTGACAAAATCATAAACCGTCGGAATGCCATAATCGTTGAAGTAACGGATGTAATCATCAAATGCCTTGATACCGGCTTCATCATCTACCGTAGTTTTAGTGCCTGCTTCATTGTACATATCGCCACCGTATTGATACAGTAACGAGAAATACATGGATAAGTCCGGTACATTTGACATAACCGCGGTGGTCGCTGTTGCGGTAGTACTGCTTCCTGCTGCAGTAGGAAGTCCTACAGACAGGTTATTGCCCTGGATCGTGGGTAACATCTCAATCAGTTCCTGCCATGTCTGCGGAATTCCCAATCCCAGTTCTTCCAAGACATCCTTACGATAGAACATCACATTGAAGGTCTGGGTCTCAGGTATGGCATAAATATGATCATCCAGCCTATACTGTTCATAGGAGCTTTCCGAATAATGGGAAAGAACCTCTTCACAATCTTCAAATTGTGTAATATCCACTGCCGCGTTACGCAAAGCATAGTTGACAGGCTGATCGGCGCCAACGGAAAGAACCACATTCGGGCCTCTTCCTGCCAATACGGCATTTAACAATGCACTAGGATCCACAATTTCCACATTGACCTTGATTCCCGACTGTGGAATAAAGGTATCATCTACCATGGTCTTTAAGATAGTACCCTGATCGCGACCTGTCAGCACCCATACCTTAACAACTTCTTCGTCATCCTCATATACATCACCGACAGCATTGTAATCCACGAAGAAGGAAGCAAAGAAGGATTTAATTTCATGCCATAGCTTGGAAAAGAAATTTGCTTTGTCCTTTTCAGGCTTCACATCCACTCCCGAAACCACCAGATAATCCACATCCAGCTTCGTCTCGCTCATCTTCAGGGATGCTGTACCCAGCGCGGTAATATTATCCTTGAAGGAAACAAACTCGGTTGTTATCTTATTGGGCTTTTCACAGAAGCGCTCCAGCTGTTGTGCCACAGTCTGTGCAGTTGCAATCTGATCAGCCTTCTGTCCGCTGTAGTCCACCATATCATCCACGATCTTATATAATCGTCTGGATTCCAGATCCATGGCCTGCATGATTTCAGGATAGGTAGTATCAATATGATAATCTCTGTACTGGTCAGGTGTCGCGCCGGTATAGACCAATACCTTTCTGTAAATCTGATTCAAGCGATAGGTGGAATCCTCTAAATCCTCAAGAATTTCGCCCATACCGCCCAGGGTTGCTTCCATCCGGATTGTATGTACTCCCTTGGTCAGATAAAACTGATAAGGTTCTCCGTTTTCGTCCGCCAGATCCTTGCATTCCCAGTCATTCGCATAAGCATAAGAAATCTCTTCCAATCCTTCAAAAGGTATCTCCCCGTCTATATACACAGTTCGATTGGATACACTTCCCCGGGAGTAATTCTGACGGCCTTTGATCATGATATTGTAATAACCATCCTCAGGTACCTCAAATTCCCATTCTATCCATTGTCCTGAGCTCCGCCAGGTTTCCCCTCCAACATAATTCAGCACTGTATTGGTAACACTGTTCGGATAAGTGGTGGGTGAAGACCTGTCATACTTTGCGTAAAGAGAAGATTCTGACCGCCTTGTTGAGGTTTCTCCCTCAATACGCTGTAGGTAGTCTTTCCCGCCGGATACTGCCGGTTGCTTTGCCAGATACTCTTCATAGGTATCTCTTTTGCTGATTGGCATCAATTTTAGGCTCTTTAATACCAGCGGTTCATTTTCAGCCCCCAGAGAAATGGTGTTTTTCCCGTTCTCAAAATAGAATTGATAAGGCTCTACAACATATCCCATATCATCCCTAAAATAGGAAGCCTGCCAATCATATACCTCAACCTGCATAGGTCTGATTTCATTTCCCTGATTATCCACCCGGACAACTCCGCCGTCTTCCCAGATACGTGAAAACGCAATACTTCTGGCATCCTCAAATGGAATCTCGCCATTGATGTAGACAGCCCGTTCTGCTGCCACACCTCTTGACTCCGGAATCAGGTATTCCATATACAAATTGTAAAAACCGGCCTCCGGAATATCTACTTCCCAGGTTACAAGCGAATTACTCTCCGTCAAAAGAGCCTTCGTCGCTCCCTCATAATCAGTGCATACACTGGCTTCTCCTTCGTCCACCGTATATGAAAAAAGCTCAATCTCTACCGTAGACTCTGCTGCCTTCGCCTCCTGATGTTCATCCAGATAACCCGTATAGGCTCCAACCCTCTCCATGCCTGCTATGTCTGTCGTCAAATCCGTGCCCGCGTATTTCTCCCTGAAATTCGGCACCTCACGCATAGACAACAAAACGCATACTGCTGTAATAACAGCAATAACAGCTATGAAAATGGTTACTCTTTTGGCTGTCTTGTTCATTTTGACCTCCGAATACAAATCGTCATTCTACAAAAACCCAGAAGCAGGGCTTGGGTTCATAATTTTCATCAAACAAAAGCGGACACTGGGGTAGTCCTGTTGTATTGCCACCACCTACATTTGAACGGTTCTGCAACCAGGAATAATGATCTGCCGTCCCCCAGAAGGTAATTCCGGTCACATTGACCCCTTCCTTTTGATTTGCGGCATCCATAGCAAAATAAAGCATTTTATAGCGCTTTCTCTGCTTCTCGTATTCTGTCTCCTTTGCCGCATCACTTCCGTCATAATCGCTGCTTGCAGTAATGTCCAGCTCTGTAATCTGCACATTGCCTACAACCTTACCGTAGGCTTCAATCGAGCTTTGCACTTCCGAAAAAGAAGGATTGTCTATTCCGTAATGTCCTTGCATACCCATGGCACTGATTCTGGTGCCCTCACCTGGTTTCCCTTCTCTTTCCTTTACCGCCTCTAACAGCTTGATAATGCCGCTTCTCTTTACAGCATTGCATTCATTATAATCGTTATAATAAAGATCAAGGCTTTCCGGTGCATATTTATTGGCATACAGGAATGCATTGATAATATACTCTTCGCTTTCATAAATATGCCACCAGCTGGAATTGCTTCCATGTCTGTCCTCTGAGAGAGACTCTGAAGGATTTTCGTTATCTGTCCGGTATTTTCCTCCGTTGTCACTGACTGCTTCATTAACCACATCCCAGCCATAGAACAGATCACGGTATTTGCTCTCCTGCCCGGTAAAATGGGTCAGCACAGTCTTGATGTACCACTCCAGGCGAAGATTCATGGTTTCTTTATCTACATATTCTTTTGATTTATCATAATCTTCATGAAAGAACCATTCCGGGGTCTGGGAATGCCACACCAATACATGACCTCTCACCTTAATCATCCTGTCGGGATTTGCTTCGTTCCAGGCAAGTATCTTATCCAGCATTTTCTCTGCACGGGAATAGTCAAGAACCGGAACCTCTATTTCCCGGTCATTTACAGTATCTGTTGTCACCCCCGGGCAAGTGCTGCAGCTATAATCAAAAAGTGCATCCGGCTTCAATTCGTTGCCAAAGGTTACGGAATTAAAATGAGTGGTGATAATCTCCCATACCTTCTCATCTTCGATTTCCGACGCCGTAACCGCCGCACCGGCCATACAGCCCATTTTTTCTTCTACGCAGTCACTCAGAATAGGAATTTCCACCGTTTCCGTCTCCGTTTCTGTTTCTGTTTCAGCTTGTTCTTCTTTTTCGGGAGCAGACGTATCATCAGCCGTGTTCTGCGGAATTGCTTCCTTGGCAGATACCTCCTCCTGTACCTGGCCCGCATCGGAAGAACACCCCAAAACTGATATTCCGATATAGCAGCTCAGGACGAGAACAAGTATTCTTTTAGCCGCCTTCATTGCAGAACTCATAAATTTAATATCCTATTTTATATTTTTCTACATTTAAAACAAATTCAGCACTTTTTCGTTTTATATCTTTATCTTAATAATTTCTATATTGATTTTCTTCCCAATCAATGCGTTATACTCCTCAAGTTTTGCTACATTTTGTCCGTGCAAAATATCAAAATAGCTCTTCTCTCTATGCACAATCAGTAAAAAAAAGAAGATTTATGCAATTATTCTAACATAAATGCACAATTTGTGTTATAATTTTCTTGATAACATAGAAGCACAAAAGTGAGAAATATGGCAAAAAACAATTATTCTTCTGAAACAATTGAAAATAATCCTGACTTCAATTACTGGCAGGCCAACTTGGATTTTACAGGCACCAGGAAGCTGCAGGGTTCTCACGAACTGGTAGAATTTCGCGCCAAATCCATGCACCGGATCTGGATGAATGACCTTATGGTTCCTTATGAATCCCACTGGCATTCTGCCTTGGAGATTATTATGCCCATTGAGAACTACTATGAGGTAATAGTGGGAGATACCCTCTATCATCTGGAGCCTGATGAGATTCTGATTATTCCTCCCGGTGATATCCACGAAATCCTAATGCCTCCCCCCGTCGGTATTCGGTTTGTCTATATGATGAACATAACATCAATCTCCAAGCTTAGGAGTTTTTCCGGGATACAGCCGATTTTGTCTTCACCATTGTACCTGACCGCTGAAACCTATCCCAGAATATATGATGATATCTACAATATTTTATTACAGATTCGTTCTGAATATTTCAACGAAAACGAATTTGCCGAGCTGACCATTCAGTCACTCCTCTTAAATATGTTCGTCAAGCTGGGAGAAAACCGAAGTCAGGAAAAGGATCTGTTTTCCAAATCCCGGCCTGCGAAACAGCATGAATACATACAGCGTTTTAATGCTGCTCTGGAATACATTGACACGAATTATGCGGAAGATATTACTCTGGAGTATCTGGCAGACCAGATCGGCTTCAGTAAGCATCATTTCTCCAGATTGTTTAAGCAATATACAGATTATAACTTCAGTGATTATCTCTGTATTCGCCGCATCAAAGCCGCAGAAGATTTATTAGGGGATACGAGCTATTCCATTACCGAGGTTGCCTTAAACTCCGGCTTTTCCAGCATTTCCACCTTTAACCGCATTTTCAAGCAGCGGAAAGGGATCACACCCAGCGAATATCGCAAGAAGCATTCTGCCCGTTCTTCATGAATGTAGAAACTTGCGCAGCAAAGCGCACATGATGCAAAACCTCTGCATGAACGTTATCAATTCATGCAGAGGTTTTTATTAGTCCGGCAGGTATGTAAAATCCTTAAAGACCGCTTCTCCGCCGGTCTCCTGGGTTGAGTAAACAAACAATCCGAATCGATACCCGGTAAAATGATCCAGCCGGTACACAAGCTTATGTGATGTACCCACCTTAACCAGATGTCCATTCTTCTTATAGTAAAAATCCAACTTATCCTTCAGATTCTCAAAATCTGCCTTCAGGCATAGTCTGATACGTGACTGTGACAAACGGATCTTCTCTACAACTTCTCCCGGCATACAGTCGCCCATACAGGGACTGTGTTTCAGCTTATCCTCCGTTCGTATCACCTTCACAAGGTAATAATTACCGGCTACCTTCGAAATGCCTAAAAAGCCATAGCAGCTTTGCAGTGCACAGATTCCTGCCACATCTCCGTTATGCAGACCGGAAGCATCCACCGTGACCGCTGCCATGCAGCGGGGATAAAGCATCCTTTGGGTCAAACAGTTCCTGGCATGAGTCACATTGATTGCAAGCTTATCCGTCCTCAGAACCAGCCCTCCTTCAGGAAGGATATCCCAAAGCCTTTGATCCGGCTGATGGTTCCACTGCCACTGGAGCTTCAATGCATAGCTGCCATCCTCCTTTGGCACATAAGAAAATGAATCCGAAGTGTATACAGGTTCATAAGAATATTCCCTATCATTGGATGGTACCGAAAAATACTTGGAAGTTCTGCCGTTTTCCCCGTAAACAGGCCAGTCATCTTCCCAATGTAGCGGTAAAAGCACCGGAATCCTTCCCACTGCACCGGTGTCCTGAAACAAAACACTGTACCACTCTCCGGACGGTGTATCTACTATTCCTCCCTGCGCCACACCCTGCTTAAAAAATCCAAGGTCATCCTGCAGGATATCGCGCCCTTCAAAGCTTCCCTTAAGAGAGTCACTTCGATAGCAGGTCTGCGTACGTATACTGCCCTTAGGCCAGTGAATCAGAAACACATAATAATATCCGTTTTGTTTGTAAATATGCGAACCCTCATAGCCCAGTCCGTTCACAGCCTTTTGCTGAATAATAACCCGGGAAAGACCGCCCTCTTTGGGTCCGGATAAGTCCGGCTTAAGCTCTAATAAATGAATCTTTGTATTTCCGTAGGTCAGATACACCCTTCCATCCTCATCAAAGAGAAGGGAACAATCATGATAATATTGATCATACACCTTTCTCTCCCAGGGTCCATCAATCCGGGATGAGGAAAAAAGATAAGTCCTTCCTCCATCGGTATGACTGGCAAAGATCACATAAAATGTGCCGTTGTGATAGCGCAGGCAGGGAGCCCACATACCACCGGAATAATTAACCATCTCTCTTTCCAGGCGTTCTCCCGGCGTATTATCCAGTTGATCAAACAGATAGGTTACAATTTCCCAATGTACAAGATCATAAGAACGCAGAATCACACCACCCGGGAAAAAGTGCATGGTGGTACTGACCATATAATAAACATCGCCTACCCGGATTACATCCGGATCAGGATAGTCCATACGAAGTATTGGATTAATTTGTTGCATTTTATCCCCCATATTATCTTATTTAACAATTCCGAAGCCCAGAATGGTAAAATCCCGGTCTTCACTTCCTTCTTTCATCTTTACTTCCACGTGATGCGGCCCAGAGACCTCCCCGCGAAATACAATCACAGGATTACAGTGGGTCCAGCCCACCTCATGCGGATTTAATGTCAGCCTTTGCACTCCATCTACATAAACCTCAGCCTCTCCTACCTGAACAGATGCTGAGTCCTTAAAAATCACCAACAGTGCACGGCAGGTTACGTCCAGCTGAAAGCTCTTAGCCTCTCTGCCTGCTGTTCCTCTATACATCCAGTTCTCACCAAACTCCGGGCTGCCCTTAAGGTCCAGATTTCGTTCCACATACTGAATATCCGTGTCGATATCCGTAAAATCTCCCGGACAGATTGCAAGATCATTCCCGGCAGATTTGCGGTCAACCAGATAAACCTGCTCAAAATCCCCTCCAATGGGCGGTTTCACATCCGAAATAGAGTACTCTTCATCCTCGCCGGCTGCATCCGCGCAGGACAACATATACAAAATACCATCTGCCATAATGCGGTGCCCTGCATTAGCAGGATGAAACAGATCATAGAAGAACTGGTTTTTGGAAATCACATTTCCTTGCTCCTTTGTCTGATAGAACTGCTCCACTACACTTTGGCGGGTGCTGACCATGGGAAGATGATAGGTCTGCCCCACAATCCCCAGCCGTTCCTCCAGATTCCAGTCATCGGCAAAGACTGCAAAAAGAAGAATTACCGCAGGAGCGCCGGGGCCATTGTAAACCTTACGGACAAGCGAATCATAGCACTCACCCTTCGTTTCATCCCCTTCATCATTTACCGCAAATTCAATTACCACGATGTCGGGCACGATCTCTCCGTCAGAAAGCACATCCCGCTCATAGCGGAGCATTCCCAGCTCAGAGGGTGTGCCTCCCACACCTGCCTTTACATAGTGGATATTTTCATCCGTCCCTCTGCCCATCTGCCTGCAAAAGCCTTCGAAGGTCAGGTAAGCATAGCAGGCCGTGTTGATAGGTACTGCTCCGGCTCCCTGTGTAATGGAACCGCCTATAAAAGCCATTGTAACGTCCTCACCGTTTCTGGCTTTTTTGATTGCTCTCTTCAATCTGGCATTATTTCCCGCCTGAATGAGAGATTTCTCAATCATTCTCTGATAATTTTCAGATGAGAAATCTACCGGATTCTCTTCCGGCTGCAGAGGTGCCTCAAAGCCGTCCCGCAGGTAAAGAATCACCGATACCTCGGCAAATATCCCTGACCGGGCAAATTCAAAACGAATCTGACCGGGCACATTGTCATCCTCCGACCAGTCTGCCCCATCCAGCTCATACACATATTCCATACCGTCAGAAGGCACATCCATCACAAGCGTTGTCCCGGAGACATATGGATCGGACTTTCCGTACATCTGAAATGCAAAACGCACAGGCTCTCTGCTGTCCTTCGCTTTAACGCTGACGCCAATACTGTGTACCAGACTGCGCAGTCCCTGCACGGTACCCATAAGCTGCAGGATACGTTCTTCTTCCACATTTCCTACCAGCCTTGCACTGCTTTCCAGCCTTCCGTTGTCCTCATAAATAAAACAGACTCCCGTACCGTCTTCCCGTGGTGCGGCGCTGATATTTTTACCTCTCATAATATAAAAGCCCGGGCGCTTTACCGTCGGGTCCTTAGGTGCAACCGGACCTCTTTGATCTATACTCATAAAATTTCTCCCCTTCTAATTATTTTGATTATTTTCAGCTATGAAAGTTTAAATGACAACAGACTTGCTTCTCCTGTTCCGCGGTATGTCAGATAGATTGCATGTATACCGTCCGGTATGGATATGGGTGCGGAATAAGTCTCCCAGACATTGGAGGATTCTGCTGCAATCCTGCCCAGCACCTCGCCATCCCAGCTGGTTTTCACCTCAAAGCAGCCATGAAAATATGCCCTTGTCTTAATGCTGATTTCATGTACATCCCTGCAATCAAAATATTTAAATCCAATGGTGGCAGAGTCCTTGATATTAGCAATATAACCCGGCTCCTCATCCCCATCACGACCATCCTGCATAATCTTAGGAAACCGCTGATCTCCCACATAAAGAGATTCCGTATCCGTAAACATATTGCATGCAAGATATGCTCCGTACTCGCCCTTTCCAATAAGCGGACCACCATTTAACCCGCAGGAGGTAATCTCCACCTGCGGAATTCTTCCGTCAGGAAGAACTGTCAGTTTCTCAGCACAGCCCTGCCTGGAAAACCAGGTTCCATTGGTGTGGCGGTGATAAAAGATATACCAGTCTGCTCCGATCTGCACCATGCTGCCATGATTATTGGCGCCGTAAGCAGCAGGCATCTCAGCCGGCTTATAGGTATCAATATGAAGATCTGCGTTGCTCACCAGCACACCGCCATAGGAAAAGCCTGCAAGAGGATTCCTGCTGGTAGCGTAGCAAAGCTCGTGCATGACTTCAGATGAATAAATGAAGTAATATGTATCCCCAATCTTACGAATAGATGATGCTTCAAAAAAGGCATGCCCTTCAAATTCTGTTCCTGCCGCATAGGCATCCCCCGGAACCACCACCACCGGATCCGTCTCCAGCGTCAGCATATCCGGTCCCAGCACACATGCCTTAGCGCCGGTTCGACTCTTATCACCATTACCGCAAAATCCGGAGTACAAATATGTTTTATTCCCCTCCGTCAGAACACCCGGATCAAACTGGGGCTCGTCGCCTTCCCGCTCCCCCAGCCTTGTTCCGTCTGCATAATGCACATAGCCGTAAAATTCATATCTGCCTGCAGGCGTATCCGATACCGCCACAGACATTACACCAACCTTATCAAGTACATAGTACAGATAATATCTTCCATCCGGTCCAACTGTCAGATCCGGTGCATACAAACACATCTTCCCTTCCGGATTCAAAGGATCTGCTGTCTTGGGATAGATAACTCCCTCATACCGCCAATCCCCCAGATCATCAATGGGTGCTGACCAGCAGACATAGTCCCCCAGACAAAAAACATGACCGTTGTAGCGATCATGGGAGCCATATACATATACCCTGTCACCAAATACATAGGGTTCTCCATCCGGGATATACTCCCATGACGGCAGGTAAGGATTATAAGCCTGTTTTTTCATTGAAATACCCTCTAACCATACTAATTTTACCTATAGTTTACAATACATAGCATCCAATTTCTTCCTATCCTTTGCTTGCACATTATCAGATTTTGCGTACTTCCAAATAATTCTGCATAGTAAAAAGAACAGTACAAGTACTGTTCTTTTTAGAGAAGGTATTTCTTTCTTATGGGGTATAGC
Organism: Bacillota bacterium; assembly: GCA_030526045.1. Lineage (GTDB taxonomy): Bacteria > Bacillota > Clostridia > Lachnospirales > Lachnospiraceae > Suilimivivens. The sequence goes on from JAUNDN010000020.1 coordinate 39,354, forward strand.
AAAAAACTATATAATGTATTGGGGGGGTTACAAGTAGTATAATAGCATACGCCCCCTTTTGCGTAAATACTCACGATTCACAAATATTACAATTTGCTACACTTGTTTTTGTGCATTTTCACCAAACAATCCAACGATCTTAAACTATCTAGCTCTGGAAGAAAGCTTCCGGCGTGGTATTCTTCTGCTCGAACAGTGCTTCGAACTCTTCCCTGCCAATCTTTTCCTTTTCAAGCAGCAGCTCTGCACACTTGTGAAGCACATCAATATGATTAAGGATGATTTCCTCTGCCTTTCTGTAGCAGTCGTCAATAATCTCCTTGACTTCCTTATCAATCTCGCCCGCTACCAGTTCGCTGTGACTCTTCGTATGAGCAAGATCTCTTCCGATAAAGACCTCGTCATCATCACTATTATAATTGATCACGCCGATATTTTCTGACATACCGTATTTGGTCACCATATCTCTTGCAGCCTTGGTCGCCTTCTTGATATCACTGGAAGCACCCGTTGTGATATCCTTAAAGATGATCTGTTCTGCGATTCTTCCTCCCAGGGAAACCATGATATCCTGAAGCATCCTGCCCTTGGTGATGAACATATCATCCTTCTCAGGTAATGGCATGGTATAGCCTGCTGCCCCAAGTCCGGTAGGGATAATGGACACAGTGTAAACAGGTCCCACATCCGGCAATATATGGAACAGAATTGCATGACCTGCCTCGTGGTATGCGGTGATCTTTTTTTCCTGATCGGTGATGATACGGCTCTTCTTCTCAGCACCGATGCCCACCTTGATAAACGCCTTCTTAATGTCTTCCTGGATTACATAGCTTCTGTTTTCTCTTGCTGCCATGATGGAAGCCTCGTTTAAAAGGTTCTCTAAGTCTGCTCCTGTAAATCCCGCTGTGGTCTGGGCAATCTGTTTTAGGTCAACATCCTCCGCAAGGGGCTTATTCTTGGCATGTACCTTCAGAATATCCTCCCTGCCACCTACATCCGGTCTGTTCACGCTGATCTTGCGGTCAAAACGTCCGGGACGCATGATAGCCGGATCTAGGATATCTACACGGTTGGTCGCTGCAAGTACGATAATTCCCTCATTCACACCGAAACCGTCCATCTCCACAAGCAGCTGATTCAGCGTCTGCTCTCTCTCATCGTGGCCGCCGCCCATACCGGTACCTCTGCGCCTTGCCACCGCATCAATCTCATCGATAAACACGATACAGGGTGCATGTCTCTTTGCTTCCTCAAATAGATCGCGGACCCTGGAAGCACCCACACCGACGAACATTTCCACGAAATCGGAGCCGGAGATGCTGAAGAACGGCACGCCCGCTTCTCCTGCAATTGCTTTCGCAAGGAGCGTTTTACCGGTACCCGGTGCACCCTCTAAGAGAACGCCCTTGGGAATTCTGGCACCCACCTTGGTAAACTTGGCAGGATCCTTTAAGAATTCCACAATTTCTTCCAGCTCTTCCTTTTCTTCCTTAAGGCCTGCAACATCCTTCAGGGTAATCTTTCCGTCACCCATAGACATCTTTGCACGGCTCTTGCCGAAATTCATCATCTTGTTGCTGCCACCGCCTGCGTTCTGGCTGTTCATCATCACAAAGAAGAACACCATCACTACCACTGCCAGAAGCACCGGGAAGACACTGGTAAGGAACCAGCTTTCCTCCTCCACCTTTTTGACTTCCGGATCGATTCCGTAGGAGATCAGCAGCTCTTCAATTTCTGTTACATCTGTTACATATAATGTCCTACTGGGTTCATTGTTGATTGCAAAATCAACCTCACCGGTAGGCGTCTCGCGGCTTGGTGTAATCACCGCATAGACAATCTTACCTGCCTCAAGATCCTCAATCAATTCTCCTCTGGTATACTCCACCTGATTATTATCCAAAAGGCTTGGAATGATCAGCAGAGCCATCAGCAGAAAAATGAGCACAAAGTATACATTAAAACCTCGATTTTTCTTATTCAACCTCAATACCTCACTTGCCGGAACAATTACCGGCTTCGCTTATTAGTCCAACTCCACCACACCGATATAGGGCAGATTTCTGTACTTCTGGTCATAATCCAGTCCGTAGCCTACCACAAATTCATCGGGGATCTGGAATCCTGTATAGTCCACATGTACATCCACAACTCTTCTGTCCGGCTTATCCAGCAAAGTACACAGTCTCAAACTTGCAGGTCCCCTGTCCTTGAGCATTTCCATCAGGTAACTCAGGGTACGTCCCGAATCCACAATGTCCTCAATCACAATTACATCCTTGCCCTTAAGAGGTTCATCCAGATCCTTCACGATCTTGACCACTCCGCTGGATTTGGTCTCGCTTCCGTAGCTGGAAACAGACATGAAATCCAGAGAAACCGGTACGGTAATCCTCTTTGCAAGCTCACACATAAAAAAGCTTCCGCCCTTGAGCACGCATACCAGGTGAACCTGTTTTCCCGCATAGTCTTTGCTGATCTGCTCACCGATCTGCTGAATTTTGGCGTCCACTTCTTCTTCCGAAAGCATTACTCTGATTTTTTCAGCCATTATCATGACTCCTTTCTTCCTACTGTATCTTCTCTTCCATAGCAGGTATGGTAACCTGCAAAATATTACAGGTAGCTTCACTTACCTTATAGTATTCACTGATTCTGTGGCCCGGTATCCATAGGATATGAGACTGCTCTGTAAGCATAAAGATTTCTGATCTTCTATCCTTGGGAATCTTTTGATTTACAAAATAGTCCTGCAGGGATTTATGCCCTGTTCCTGCCTTACTCTTGATGGTAAGATAATCGCCCGGTCTTTTCGTCCGAAACACCACAGACGAAGTTATTTTATCATAATCAAACCATTTCGTATATGTTTTTTCTGGAATATTTTGAGATTTTAAACCCGAAAACACCGCAAATTCCACTCTTCCAAGACCCGGAACCATAATTTCACCCGGAATGGTAACCGCATATTCCCGCTGCTTCTCCTCTACTGCAGGGACAATGTTCTCACCTTTGACATTCCTTTTTATCATACCCAGATCATATTTTTTATAAACCATGATTTCATAAGGCAGCTGCAGCTGTTTGCTTCCCGTCGCCGCAAAAAGCTTTTCCACCGCCCGGATATGCGCTGCTGTGATGTCCTTTTTTGAGCCTGCTGCTTTTCCCAGACAGGAAAGAAGAATTCTTCCCTTCAGATAATCATCCTCTACTGCAAATGCCCGAAGGTCGATTAAGAGTTCACCTTCCCCTTTCTCCTTTACACACCGCTCCATGCCCTGCTTTGTCTTGCGGCTGATAAATTCCTCTGCGCCCAGCAGATCATCTGCCGCCCGGTTCATATTGACCACCGCACCCTGACAGATTTGTTCCTCCGCATAAGGCAGAATATGGTGTCTGATACGATTTCTCGTGTAATGATCCTGCGCATTGGTACTGTCCTGGCAGAAGGAAATTCCTTTTTCCGAAAGCCATGCCTCAATTTCCTCCCTAGTCACGCAAAGAAGCGGACGGATAATTTTCCCGTTGACAGGACGGATTCCGGATGCCCCGGTAAGCCCGGTTCCCCGGAACAAATGAAACAGCATGGTCTCTGCTCGGTCGTTGCTGTTATGTGCTACAGCAATCCTGCCCTCAGTTTCGCCAAGCACTCTCTCAAATGCCTGATAACGGACCAGGCGTCCCTCCTCCTCCTCGGAAACCCCGGACTGCTTCGCCCTTTCCCTCACTTGCTCTTCCACCAGATAAAAGGGCAGCTCATAGCGGGAGCAGAGCGCTTCCACGAAACGCGCGTCCTCTCCTGCATCCTCCCGGATTCCATGGTTGACATGCACCACTTTAAGCTGAAAGGGAATCTGCTTTTGCATTTCAAGCAGTACAAAAAGGAGGCAGACAGAATCTGCGCCTCCTGAAATTCCGGCCACTATGGTATCATGAGGTCTGATCATATGATACTTTTTGCAATAGTCCATCACTTTCTTTATCATACTATATAATATAGCGGAACTTTAAGGAAAAAGAAAGTATCAGTCGTTCTTTTTCCAGATTCCGATCACAAGGATCGTCATATCATCCCGGATATGTCCTCTGCACTGATGAATGCAAAAGTTCAGCAGAGCATTTGCCATCTCACCGGGATTCTCCAGGTTGCTCCCGCCAATCAGCTCCGAAAGCATATCCTCCCCGATTCCCTGGGACAAGGCATCCAACACGCCATCCGAAACCATGATGATGTAATCTCCGTCCATCAGTGTTCTGGAAACTGCCTCCATATCCGGCTTCTGGAAAATACCAAGCGGAAGATTCCCGGAAGAGATCCGGTCTACCAGATGCTGCCTTTTAATATAGGAGCTGGCACTTCCTACTTTTACGAAACGGCATTCCCCGTTATAAAGATCCAGGCTGCAAAGGTCAAGGGTAGACATATTGGCATTTTCTCCCTCACCAAGTAATGCACTGTTGATCATCTTAATTGCCACCTCCATCTGAAAGCCGGCTTCCAAAAATTTCTGCATCAGCTCTACCACCATTGTACTGTCCGCGCAGGCCTTTTCCCCGGAACCCATACCGTCAGAAAGCACAGCCGTCAGATTTCCCGTGTCTTTCTCAAAAAAAGCATAGTTATCCCCGGAAATTCTCTCTGTTTCCTTCACTGCCTTTGCTATACCTGTCAGCACATGGAATTTTGCCTCCTCCACATAATAAAAGGTCTGCCAGTCCATCCCAATGAAAAAGGCATTGTCCTGTGCACTCACCAGATGCATTCCCAGAAGCACCGAAAGAAGATCCCCCACATCCTCGGCAGAAAGATGATTTTCCTTGATATTCTTCATGGTCAGAGACACCTCTATGCGCCCCGTTTCATTTTCTATCAAATACAGATTTCTGATCTGAATATCCACTTCTTTTAGTGCATGAGCAATCTGCTTAAACCTCCGCTCACCCATAGGTACACACCTTCTGGTTTCCTCTGCCAGACCGGTCATGATCTGTGCCATCTCCTGAAGGTGTGCCACCATCAGTTCTTTGTTCTCCATAAGACGCTTCTGCCATATGTAATCTTTACGATCCGCCGGCTCCTTTTTTAGAAGGATTTCCTGATTGCTCTCTGTTTCCTTAAAGCTGCCTGCAAGTTCCCTGATAGAATCCGCATAGGTGAGCAGCTTTCTCCTGCCATATTCCGGAAGTATGCTGTTAAATTCTTCTCTTTGGTCCAAAATCTGCTTTCTCATACAACCGCCTCCTCCTGCAAAGGACTATTATACAAAAGGTGGGAAGCAGTATTTGTCAAACTCTGACATCAAACCGGTAAAATATTTTGACAAAAAAAGCAGGCGCCTTCAAAACGCCTGCTCAGTTCTCATCCTTAAATAAAATTTCACCCTCATACACAAGTCCAAGCTTATCCCGCGCCACTTCCTCGATGTATTTCTTGGTCTGTGTATACTTCTCATATTCTTCTATTTCAAGCGCACGTTCTTCCTCTGCCTCGATCTGCTCCTTGAGCGCCAGCTCCTTCTGCTGATAGGCTGCCTTCTTTTCTCGAAGCTCTACACTGCTGACAGCCACTACGATCAGCATCATCAGCATTGCAATCGTAACCAGAAACATGCCGAAACGGTTTTGCCTTTTCTTCCTGTATGCGACTCTTCTTGCCATAATAATACCAAACCCCTCGACTTTTGTATTATGTACTATGATTTATGTTTACATAATGTTATTTTAAGTAATTTAAACCCTCGCGTCAACTTTTTTTTCACATATTTCCCCGCTTTCCTTCCCTTTCTACCAGAAACCCGTAAAATACAGCACATTTTCTGACCCAAAAATCGAACGGGACGTAATAAAAATTGCAAAATATAGTACAAAATATGACATACGCGCTTAATTATTGTTGACATAATATCAATAAACAATGGGCTGATACTCTTTTTATATGCCAGCATGCCAAGGGTAGCACCAAACACAGCAAACCATCTGAGAATTCCGTTATTTTCCTCATACAGCATATAGAAAACCCCAATGGCACAGGCAATCCAGAAAATCATATCCTCCAGCGAAATAAGCAACAGGTTATGCGGTATCAGTCTGCGCAGTATCAAAAAGCCGTCATACACAAAGGTGATAACAATACCCAATAAAAAGGAGTGAAAAAGGAACACAACCTCAGCAATAATATTCTGACTCATATGCACCTACTTAAACAATCTGGCAAGAAGAGACTCTCCCCTGGCTGCCATATTTGACTGTTCAGAATAGGTAAAGCTGTCAATGCGCCCGTCCACATCCACCTCGCCCTTATCCAGCATGAGTCTGTTCACATGGAGCTCGTTTCCCTTAATCATAAGCATTCCCTGTTCCGTTTCCAGAATAATTTCATTTTCATCAAAGGACAGGACATCATTAATCCCTGTGAGATTACATGTCCTTCTATTATTCAGGATCAGCTTATGTGTCCGTTTATTTACATTTGTCAGTTCTTCCATAAAAAAATCTCCTGATACAATCTCTATAAAAGATTATATTAGGAGATATCATGATATATTCTATAAAAATGAATCCTATAAATACCGGAACAGCTCCTTCGCCTCTTCCTTGCGGACGGTTTCCTGTACACTTAAGACCTCAACCTTCACTTCCTTATTTCCGAATGCAATGATGATAATGTCACCTTCCTTCACATCAGCAGAAGCCTTGGCAATCTTGTCATTAATCAGAACCCTGCCCGCATCACAGGCTTCATTTGCTACTGTTCTTCTCTTGATCAGCCTTGAAACCTTCAAATATTTATCTAATCTCATATAATTCTCCTATGATGTAAAAAGGACCTGTAGATACAGGTCCTTAAGACATTCACACCTATGCGTTTACTAAATCCTTTAAAGCCTTACCAGCTTTGAACTTAGGAGCCTTGGAAGCTGCAATCTTCATAACTGCGCCGCTCTGAGGATTTCTTCCTTCTCTTGCTGCTCTCTTGGATACTTCGAATGTACCGAAGCCAACTAACTGAACCTTTCCGTCTTTCTTCAATTCAGCTGCAACAACATCTGTGAAAGCCTTTAAGGCCTTTTCTGCATCTTTCTTGGATAAGCCAGCCTGGTCAGCCATAGCTGCTACTAATTCTGTTTTGTTCATTTGAACTCCTCCTCTTTATATGAGTGTTTTTTTCCTAGATGTCTCTTTTGAAACGCCTATATTAATATATATCGTTTTTGACTATATTTGTCAAGAAAATTTTGCCCTTTTCTCCACTTTTTATGCGGTTTTCCGATATTTTTACTGATTATTGATCTGTGTACTGCCACTATC
>JAUNDN010000021.1 GCA_030526045.1 Bacillota bacterium
GAAGCCTCTTCTTCCGAAGCCCTACCATCTTCTGCCGGAACAGCAGTCGCCAGGGGCTGCTCGTCCTCTCCTGAAGGAATCGTTGCCGCCAAAGGTACTTCTTCCTCCTCAATGAGAATCATTCCCGCATCCTCTGTGTTATTTGCCATTGCAGCTGCCTGTCCATAATCACCTGTATTTTCTGCCTTCAGTAAAATCCCACCACCTATGATCAGCGATAAACCTGTCATCAGTCCAAAAATCCCGATCATTCTCTTTTTCATTCAAAATCTCCCCTCTAATATTCACAATGTACTATTACATTACAATACTATTACGCGCTCATCCATTTTTCAATAGTCCTTATAGTACCTTCCTGCTACCGGGTTCCATAAGAATTTTCTAATATTCTGCGGCGCACAGTAAACTTGAAAAAAAGACGGAAAACCTTTATCATAGGATTATCCAGATACAAAAGGAGAAACCTATGAATTTCGTATATGAACCGGCATTGCTTGCATATATGCAGAAAAAAGGAAAAAACACCATTGTAGTGGAAGAGATCACAAGCAACAATTCAGACTTTGAGATCACTGAGCTGCATGTGCACCTTATTGATGAAAAGAAAGCTGAGAATTTCAAATCCCGGCAGAGATATCTGGGTATAAAGACAGAAAAAGGGGAAGTTCTCCTTCCCCCTTTCAGATTGAAAATTGATGATACCGTTACCTTTGGACTAAAATCCTTCCTCGGAATAAAATACGTATCTTATAAAGGAATTCAGGTATAGGCATTCAGAATGTTTTGACCTCATGGTCAGTGCCATAACTATCATACAATGCCACACTTCCATAATGAATATCGTAGATTCTCTCTGAAGGTGTACTGCTTTGTGCAAAGATAATGTCTCCCTTGCTTGAGAGTAAGTATATTCTGTTTCTGCTCGCTTATGTTTTTGCGGTATACCACTGATAATAGGCCAGCACATATCCGCTCCAGTATTCCGGTGATTTGTCCAGATACATGATCTCTTCCGTTTTCGGTTCCTTAAAGCCGCTTCCCCTGATCACTTCCTTTACAATCTCGCATCCTGTTTTTCCTGCCACATAGGTCGGATTCCCGTTTTCAAACTGCGTCGATATGGGAGAGACAAGAAACACTTTGAAATATTTATCCGGATCCATATCGCGAATCGTCCGCGCGATAACCTATTAATACCGCAATTATATCTCTATAGCGATACATATCAAGTAAAAATATGGGGCAGATTTCTCTGCCCCTCTGCCCCACTTATCAGTTCTTAATCTGCCGTCCCTCATGATCCATATGGTAATTATCCTTATAAATCAACTCCGACACCGGCACAAAGGTATATCCCTCATTCTTCAGGGTTGCAATCAGCATATCCAGCGCCTTGGCGGTGTATTTTGCTCCGTTGTGGCAGAGGATAATGCTGCCGTTGCCCAGGTGCTTATGCTGGGTTACCGTCTTAATGATGGAATCCACGCCGTAGTCCTTCCAGTCGAGAGAATCCACATCCCACTGAATCGTGTAATACCCGTTTTCCTTCGCCACATTCACCACAGCATTGTCATAGTCTCCATAGGGTGGCCGGAACAGAAACATTTCGTAGCCTGTAAGAGTACGCACCTTCTCATGAACCTTCATCAACTCTCCCTTCTTCTCCGCGTCGGAAAGCTGACTCATATTCTTATGATTTTCACTGTGATTTCCAAGGTCATGCCCTGCTGCCAGGATCGCCTTCACATCATCGGGATAGCTCTCCACCCAGCCACCCGTCATAAAGAAGGTCACCCGCACACCATGCTTCTTCAGAATCTCCAGAATCTGTCCGGTATCCTCATTCCCCCAGGCTGCATCAAAGGTCAGTGCAATCTTCTTTTCTGCAGTATCCACACAGTAAATCGGCAGTTGTCTTCCGTTTACGCTGTTGCTTACCGTAACATTCGCACCGGTGACAGCAAGAACGCCCTTCAAAACTGCAAAAGCGGCAAGTGCAAGGACACCATATTTCATGGACAGTATCGCATTTTGTTTGTAATACTCTTCCCTGCTTAGCCCGGCTTCTTTTTCCGGGAAAAATTTTCTGCAAATTTTGTCTATGTACTCCCTCATAGTAAAACACCCGTCATAACTGTTATTACAGTGTATGACGGGGGATGGTTGTCACATAACTATCATTGATACGAGCGGCATAGTTACCACCGAAAGAATTGTCGTAAGCGCCACACCTCTGGATGCCATTTCGTAATCGCCATCGTACTGCTGTGCCAGCATGGCTGTCATGCTTCCCACCGGTGTTGCCAGCATTACCATGCACACACCACAGATCACTTCATTCGTGACAAATCCTCTGATGACCAGCATCCCGGCAACGGGAATGATCAGCAGCTTGATCGCTGCAAAAAGAAGCAGATTGCCGTCTGAAAAAAGCTTCTTTAGATCGATGGTTGCAAGAGAGGCACCGATTACCATCATACTTAAGGGTGCTGTCAGATTGCTCAGATGCGTTGTCGTTGATTTGACAAATGCCGGAACCGGTATCTGAAAGAAATAAACAACAACGGTAATGATGCAGGCAATCACACCGATATTGAAAATCTTCCCTAAAGATAAGCTTCTTTTCTTCTCTCCCTTATCCTCCTTCGTTGACATGGCGGATACGCCGTAGGTATAGATCAGGATATTGTAGGGGATGGTAAAAAGCGCTGCATAAAGAAGCGCTCCGTTTCCGTAAAGTGCTGCTACCACCGGGAATCCCATGAATCCGATATTGGAAAAGACTGTCATCGCCTGATAGGTTCCGCGGCTTTTCCTCTCAACACGCAAAAGCATCGGAATGATTAACGCAAGCAGAAGAAGCGCTGCATAGACCAGCACCATGATCACACCGGTAATCATCAGCTCTCTTCCTTCAATTTTTTCATCTCCCATACACCCGGTAAGCACCATAGCCGGATTGGCAATATTCACTACAATTGCAGATAGCTTTTTGCTCACCTCATCGGTTATGATTCCTTTTTTATAACACAGGCAGCCAATTCCCATCAGGATAAAAAGGACCACCATCTGACTGAAAAGTAACATCATCTTCTCCTTTGTTTATCTTTTTCCGTAATAAAGAACCGTCAGGTTCATTTTTCCCTTTTTGCTCAGGCTCATGCCCTCAAGCAATTCAAATTTTCCGTATCCCCTCATGCTCACCACATCACCGCTTCCAAGTATTCGGCTGCTGTTTTCACAAAGCCTTCCATTGATAAAAATCTTTTTCTGGGTAAAGAGCACTGCCGTTTCACTCCTTGACAGTCTGCATACCTTTGCAACGATTCCGTCAACTCTCTCGGAAGCTACCTGAATCTTTATTTCAACCGCATCCCCGCCGTCCACTTCAGGTACCTTCTCCGTGATGCGGCACAGAACCGGAGTGTGCTTCACGCGGGTCAGGTTTTCTGTAATATAATCCGTCATGCTCTCTAAACAGAACAGATACGCTGTTTTGTCATCAATTAAAATATCCCCAATGGTGCTGCGCTCTATACCGAGGTTCATCAATGCTCCCAGAAAATCTCTGTGCGTAAGAGCATCCGCAAACTTTTCCGCAAGCGGTCCTATTTGTAAACACGTGATTGGGAAATCCTGCGTGTAGCCCAACAGTTCCTCACTCCCAAAGCGGATCATCACACGCTCTGCGCCTTCCCTTCCACCCCATATGGTATAAGGCACATAGGAAAGCTCCCGCTCCAGCTCATAAAAACCGGAAACGTCAGCAAGCCCAAGAAAACCCGTAAAGGTATACAGATTATTCTGATAGCTCTTTTGTGCAAGCTCCCTGAATCGCTTTTTTTGAAATTCCTCTGTCTCCATGCCCCTTATCTCCCTTAGTCTCTATCCCACACGTTTTCTATCATATCACATATCCTTACGTTTGACTTTAGGCAATTTTTATAAATGAGTCATTTATTTATAAGAATCATATGATTATTTTTAGGGAATGCTCATTGGTACGTCACAATTAAAGCATACAATGAATACATTAAAAGGATAGGAGGATATCATCATGCAGAAACACTTAACAACAAAGCGACACCTGTCCCAGACAGAAAAGGAAATTACCGCATCGGAGCCTGAACACATAGACAGACAATGGGAAGAATACTCTTCTTTTCACGATTCCTTTACCGAGCTTCTCTCTTACGAAAACAGCCGCAGACCCAATTCCGATTTCTGGCAGCTGAATTATATTTAAAATTTCTTACATTCTATACACGACAGGCCGCCTCTCTGGTACAATAGCCTTAAAAGAAACACCGCGAGGAGAAACCTTATGAACATAAAAGACGCTGTGCAAAGTATTATCAAACCGCATGAGGATGATCACCTTACTCCCCTCACCACCATCTGGGGAGAAGCACTTGATGTGCAGCATCCGTTATCGGAATATCCCCGTCCCCAGATGCAACGGGACAGCTTTATCAGTCTGAACGGCTATTGGGATTATGCGATCACCGGGACGATGACCTTTCCTTCTTCCTATGACGGAAAAATTCTGGTTCCCTTTTCTCCCGAATGTCAGCTTTCCGGCGTACAAAGGCAGCTGCAGCCGGAGGAATTTCTCTGGTACCGGACAACTCTTCCCGAATGGAAGGACGATTCAGCTGCAGGGCAAAGGCTTCTCCTTCATTTTGGTGCGGTAGACTATCTAGCCGAGGTTTATGTGAATGGGCAGTTTGTCATCTCTCATCAGGGTGGCTATCTTCCCTTCTCTGCAGATATCACAGAATTTTTGAAGGAGGACTCCAATGAGCTTCTCCTTAAAGTTCAGGACCGGACGGATTCTCAGGATCAGGCAAGAGGAAAACAGACCCTTCATCGTGGCGGCATCTTTTACACTGCACAGAGCGGCATCTGGCAAAGCGTCTGGCTGGAGCAGGTCCCCGCTTCTCACATTGAGAATCTCCGGTTTGAAACCGATTACGATGCCTGCCGGGTAACTGCGCATATCGATGCCTGCAGTCAAAAGGAGCTTGGCACGCTCGGTATCCGTATTTTCTGCGCCGGGCAGGAGATTACCGCACAATCACTTACCATCAAAGCTGCACCAGCCTTGGTGGAAGCGTCTTTCCGAAAGATAACTGCATCCCTCTCCTTCACTATTGGAAAGGAATGGTTCCGGAGCTGGAGCCCTGAGGATCCCTTCCTGTATGATGCAGAAATTACTTTTGACAATGATATGGTTAAGAGCTATTTTGCTCTGCGCTGCTATACCATTGAAAAGTCTGCAGGCAAACCGGTATTTTGCCTGAATCACAAGCCTTATTTTCTCATGGGGGTTCTGGACCAGGGGTACTGGCCGGACGGACTCTATACTGCTCCCTCCGACGAGGCACTCCTCTATGATATCAGGTCTATGAAAGAACTGGGCTTTAATATGCTGCGCAAGCACATCAAGGTAGAAAGTGCCAGATGGTATTATCACTGTGACCGGCTGGGCATGATCGTCTGCCAGGACATGGTAAACGGCGGCAGTAGCTACCACATGCCTGTCATCAGCTATTTTCCCACGCTGCTGCCTTCTCTTTCTTCCCGTTTCAAGGATACCCGCCACTATTCCCTGCTCTCCCGCAAGGATGAAAGGGGACGGCAGGCCTGGGAGGAGGAATGCCGGGAAACCGTTAGATATCTCAGCTTTTTCCCCTCCATTGCTATCTGGGTTCCCTTTAACGAAGGCTGGGGACAGTTTGATTCTGAGCGCATCACCGACATGATCCGTACCCTGGACCCTTCCAGATTAATTGACTCTGCAAGCGGTTGGTTCGATCAGGGGTGCGGTGACTTTATCAGCGAGCACAATTATTTCCGCCCTCTTTCTGTTCCGGTCAAAAAATGGGGCGAGCGTGCCTATTTTCTGTCCGAGTATGGCGGCTTTGCCTGTCATCTGAAGGGGCATACCAGTGTAGATCGGGTGTTTGGCTATAAGCGCTTCGATACCCTGGAGGAATTCAAAACCGCTTATCATGAGCTCATAGAAAAATCCCTGCTTCCGTTACAGGCGCAGGGACTTATCGGTGCTGTATATACGCAGCTTTCCGACGTAGAGGAGGAGGTCAACGGAATCCTCACCTACGACCGGAAGGTCAACAAGCTGCTATCTTAACAAATTTTCCAATTTCCGGCGTACATGAAGGTATGCCGGGATCAGGAAGGCATCTGCAAAGATCCATGCAAGAGGACTTGCAAAGCATGCCCCGATAAAACCGAACCGGGGAACCAGAAGCAATCCTGCAATGGTTCTTGCAATCATTTCAAACACACCTGCCAGAATGGCAAAGGAGGAAAATCCCATTCCCTGAATCAAAAACCTCACAATATTTACCAATGCAAGCGGTATATAGAAGGCTGCATTTACCATCAGGAAAAGCCTTGCATTCTGAAGCATCTGCGGATCTGCCGTATCCACAAAAAGAGAGGCAAGACTTGCGCCAAAGAGGCAAATAATCACAAATGCAATCACAGAATAAACCGATCCAAGCAGCACACAGGATCTTAACCCCTTTCCTACACGGTCCAGCTTCTTTGCACCCACATTCTGACCGCCGTAGGTCGCCATTGTGGAACCCATGGCATCAAAAGGGCAACAGAAAAACATGCTCACCTTCCCGGCTGCAGTCACGGAAGCAACCGCCAGCGAGCCCAGACCGTTTACCGCAGTCTGCAGGATGACGGAACCGATCGCTGTAATGGAGTACTGCAATCCCATGGGAACTCCCATACCGCATAGCACCTTCATATGATGCGTGTTGATCTTCCATTCTTCCTTCGTAATATGCAGGATCTCATATTTCTTTATCATATAGAAAAGACACAGCACGCCCGAAATCAGCTGAGACACCACGGTTGCAATCGCTGCACCGACTACACCCATCCGCAGGTTCACAATACATAAAAGATCCAGCCCGATATTTAAGACAGAGGAAAGTATCAGAAAGAACAGGGGTACCTTACTGTCTCCCATGGAGCGGATAATTCCCGAAAGCATATTGTATAGATAAGTCGCCGGAATTCCTATAAATATGATGAGAATGTAGCTGTAAGCATCCTCAAAAATATCCTCAGGCGTATTCATCCATCTCAAAATGTCATCACATAAAAACACGACAATAACCGTCATAACAGCAGAAAACAGCAAGGACAGCCACACACAGTTTGCAACGATCTGCCGCATTCCCGAATAATCCCTGGCACCGAATTTATGTGCTACGGGAATTGCAAAGCCACTGCACACACCCATGCAGAAACCAACGATCATAAAATTGATCGAGCCCGTCGCTCCCACACCGGCAAGTGCATTCATACCCAAAAACTGACCGACGATCATGGTATCCACCACGCTGTAAAACTGCTGGAACAAAAAGCCAAACAAAAGCGGCAGCGAAAATCCCAGAATCAGTTTCATAGGAGAACCCACGGTCATATCCTTCGTTGTTCCTTTTGCCATACGATCATCCTTCCTTTCCGCAAGCAGTACATCCTGCATGATATTCCTAAAAAAATGAGCCCGCGTAAAAACTCATTTAGAGTATAATCACGCGGACTCATAATTAATAGTAAAAACAGCTTCAAAAAGCGTATATTTCTATCTTATGCAAAAGGATTCTCAGACTTGTAAAGCATTCCCTTAGGCTGATTGAAGCCGATCTCGTCAAGCTCTACACCAATATACTTAAATACCTCGTACAGAGCCTTTCCGTAATGTCCGAATGCAACTGCGCCGTGATGAGGATAGTTGCCTTCAATCAGAACATGGCGATAGAAACGTCCCATCTCAGGAATAGCAAACACACCAATTCCACCGAAGGATTTGGTTGCTACCGGAAGAACCTCACCATGAGCAATGTAAGCACGCAGCTTGCAGTCTGCTGTAGACTGGAGACGGTAGAAGGTAATTTCACCGGGAACAATATCTCCCTCAAGTGTACCGTTTGTAACCTCTTCGGGAAGTGCTCTTGCCATGATCATCTGGTTCTTCATGCTGCAGAATGCCAGTTTCTTGGAGTTTGTATTTCCACAATGGAAGCCCATGAATGTATCCTGATGTGTGTAATCGAATTTACCCTTGATGGATTCCTCATACATATCATCCGGTACGGAGTTGTTGATATCAAGCAGAGTTACAATATCGTTGCTTACAGCAGTACCGATGAACTCGCTCAAGCATCCGTAAATATCAACCTCACAGGATACAGGGATTCCCATACCGGTAAGACGGCTGTTTACATAGCAGGGTACAAAACCGAACTGTGTCTGGAATGCAGGCCAGCACTTGCCGGCAATTGCAACATACTCACGATAGCCCTTATGTGCTTCTACCCAGTCAAGCAGTGTCAACTCATACTGAGCAAGCTTGCTTAAGATTTCGGGTTTCTGGTTTCCGGCACCCAGTTCTTCTTCCATTTCCTTAACCTTGGCAGGAATTCTCTCATCGCCTTCGTGCTTGTTGAATGCTTCAAACAGATCCAGCTCAGAGTTCTCTTCAATCTCAACGCCTAAATTGTAAAGCTGCTTGATAGGAGCGTTACATGCAAGGAAGTTGAGCGGTCTGGGACCGAAGCTGATGATCTTCAGGCTCTTTAATCCAACGATTGCTCTTGCAATCGGTACAAATTCATTGATCATATCAGCACATTCTGCTGCAGTTCCTACGGGATACTCAGGAATATAAGCCTTGATGTTGCGAAGCTTTAAGTTGTAGCTTGCATTCAGCATACCGCAGTAAGCATCACCACGTCCGCCGATCAGATCATTCTGAGATTCCTCAGCTGCCGCAATGAACATGGAAGGTCCGTCAAAATGCTTTGCCAAAAGGGTTTCAGCAATTTCAGGACCAAAGTTTCCGAGATAAACGCAAAGTGCGTTACAGCCTGCTTTCTTGATGTCCTCAAGAGCCTGAACCATGTGAATTTCACTTTCTACGATACAGATCGGACATTCATAAATGTCTGCTGCATCATATTTTGCCTTGTAAGCCTCTACAAGTGCTTTTCTTCTGTTGACGGACAGAGACTCCGGGAAGCAGTCACGGCTTACCGCAACGATTCCGATTTTTACCTTGGGTAAATTGTTCATTTGATGTTCCTCCTGTAATTATTTATATTAAATTTCATTTCTGTATCATTTTGGTACCTATTACTCATTGATGCAAAGGTTCTTTCCTACAAGTCCCATAGGGCTTCCTGCCGGGAGTCCTCCTTCAGGATGTCCCAACAGCCATTTATTCTTAGCGGTGATGTGACTGTCCTCACCACCCTGGTGAGAGTCCTCAAGCGCTAAATTGGTTCCCTTGGGCAACACGATTCCTACCTTGAAGCCTGCACCATTCACGCCACAGGGTGCATAGTGAAGGGTCGTTGCATACACCTCTACCGCAGTTCCCTTGGGTACCAAAAATGCCTCAACCAGAGAAGTGTCATAGGTAAAGTCCTCTGTGATATCCTGTTGGCTTCCCAGCATCAGAATGGCATCGGTAGCTGCTACATTGATTTCAGAATCCCTGTGATACTCAAGCGCATTCAACATGGAATTGTGTCCGTTGCAGTATCCGATCTGAATCGGCATCTCCCCGTAAGCCTTAGAAGACAGTTCCTTCATTACCGGAAGGGCCTCGAGCTCCGGAAGACCGGGAACGTAGTCTACGCCATCGGGAAGAGGCGTGCACTCCTCCATCTTGGCGACCAGCTCTGAAAAATCAATGCCTTTTACAATCTTTCCGTACTTCTTAAAACGGTCGTCTGTTACACTGTAAACTTTCATTTCTGTCGTCCTTTCTTAAATATTTTACTTAATGATTTCAAACAAAGGCTTGCAGGCGGGATAAATCTCCTTGAACTGCTGATATCTTTCCTCATATTTCGCCACGAGCTCGGGCTCGGGCTCAACAGTATCAACAATCTTAACAATCTTAGCCGCTGCTGCCTCAACGTTCTCATATTCGCCGCATGCTACTGCTGCCAGCATTGCGCCTCCAAGTGCAGGACCTTCCTCGCTCTCGATCACATCTACCTTCAGATTCAGGATATTGGCAATCATCTTTTTCCACAGGGGACTCTTGGCACCGCCGCCACAGATTTTCGTTCGCTCAAGCTTGATGCCCAGGGATTTTGCAACCTCCAGGGAATCACGAAGTGCAAATGCCACACCCTCCAGTACAGCCTGGGTCATATCTGCCCTGCTGGTATCCATCGTCATGCCGATAAAGGTTCCTCTCGCATTCGGATTATTGTGAGGGGATCTCTCTCCCATCAGATACGGAAGGAAGTAAACATGGTTCTCACCAAGCTTTGTGATATCCTTCTGTTCCTTCGCATATTCGCTTGTACCGATAATATCCTCCATCCACCACTTGTTGCAGGATGCTGCGCTGAGCATACAGCCCATCAGATGATAATTACCGTCTGCATGTGCGAAAGCATGCAGGGCGTTGA
The DNA here is from genome assembly GCA_030526045.1 of Bacillota bacterium. Classification (GTDB taxonomy): domain Bacteria; phylum Bacillota; class Clostridia; order Lachnospirales; family Lachnospiraceae; genus Suilimivivens. The sequence goes on from JAUNDN010000021.1 coordinate 10,479, forward strand.
ATTTATCCACACCGAACTTCTTGGAAGAAATAAAGATCGTTCCGCTTGTACCCAGGGAAATGTTGCACATTCCTTCTCCAACAGTCCCGGTTCCTACAGCTGCCGCCGCATTGTCACCGGCACCTGCCGCCACCTTGACCGTTGCGGGAATGCCAAGCTCACCGGCAATTTCTTCCGTAATTGTTCCGACACATTCATAACTTTCAAAAAGCTTCGGCAGCATATCCATACTGATACCGCAGATCTCACACATCTCCTTTGACCAGCAGCGGTTCTTCACATCAAGAAGCAGCATACCGGAAGCATCAGAAACGTCCGTGCAGTGAACTCCTGTCAGCTTATAGGCGATATAATCCTTAGGAAGCATGATCTTTGCAATCTTGGCAAAGTTCTCCGGCTCTTTATTCTTTACCCACAGAATCTTGGGTGCGGTAAATCCGGTAAAAGAAATATTGGCAGTGTACTCAGAAAGCTTATCCTTTCCGATTACATTGTTTAAATAGTCACACTCTTCAAAGGTTCTTCCGTCATTCCAAAGAAGAGCCGGACGGATAACATTATCATTCTCATCCAAAATGACAAGTCCGTGCATCTGCCCTCCAAAGCTGATACCGGCAATCTGACTCTTGTCTGCCTCCGCAATCAGTTCCTTGATCCCGGCCATTGTCTGCTCAAACCAGTCCTCCGGCTTCTGCTCCGACCAGCCCGGATTCGGAAAATAAATTGGGTACTCCTTTGAGACAATCTTCTTAATCTTACCTTCTCCGTCCATCAGCAGCAGTTTTACTGCGCTGGTACCCAAATCAACACCTATGTACAGCATGATAACCCTCCTTTAATATGTACTGCATAGCCACTATAAAAATATTGTATAAAAAACACGCTCGCGATACTACTCAATAATTGCTAAATAATAAGCAAAAAACATGCGTCATGGATGATCAGCCGGTAATTCTCCGATCCAGCTTTCTGGAAAGTCTGGTTCCGATAATCTGTAAGATCTGTACCAGGGCTACCAGGAGTACGACCGTCACAATCATGATATCTGCCTGATACCTGTAATATCCGTAGCGGATGGCAATATCACCGAGACCGCCACCTCCCACAACACCTGCCATCGCGGAATAACCAAGAATGGTACCTAAGGAAATGGTTGCCCCCACGATCAGAGATGTGCGCGCCTCTGCAAGCAGTACCTTGAAAATTATGGTACCAAGTCCTGCCCCCATACTCTGTGCCGCCTCGATCACACCATGATCCACCTCAAGAAGGGAGGATTCCACCAACCTCGCCACAAAAGGTGCGGCAGCAATTGCAAGCGGTACGATCGTTGCCGTTGCACCATAGCTCCTGCCTACAATCAGCCTGGTAAATGGAATGATCAGCATCAATAAGATCAGGAAAGGAATGCTTCTTACGATATTTACCACAACGTCCAGTATCTTAAATACAATTTTGTTCGGCTTCAGTCCTCCCGGTGCTGTAACTACCAGGATAATTCCCATCGGAAGCCCAAGCGCATAGGCAATCAGGGTGGATACCAGTGTCATATAGAGCGTCACCCCTGTGCCTTCCGCAATCATCATAATTGTCTGACTATCCCACATAATTATCAAGTTCCTCCACTTCCAGTTTTCTGTTCTTCAAATATTGTATCATTTTTTCTGCGACTGCTTCCTCCTCCGGCAGCTGCAGGATCATTTGTCCATGCGCCACGCCACCGATATCCTGTGTATCGGCAAGAAGAATATTGACCGGTGTATTGCAGGCAAGAACCATATTGGCAATCACCGGTTCATAGGATGAATTGCTGGAAAATACAATTCGGATGCATCTCTTTCCCCGCATCTCTTCATAGGGCTTTCCTTCTCCCCGGAACACCAGCTTCTTGGCTGCCTTGCTCTTCGGTCTTGAGAATACCTCCTCCACCGTCCCCGTCTCTGCAAGACTTCCCTCATCAATAATGGCAACATGGCTGCAGATTTCCTGTACAACAGTCATCTCATGGGTAATGATCACAATGGTGATTCCGTACTTTTCATTGATTTCCTTAAGAAGTGCCAGAATCGCCTTGGTTGTCGTAGGATCCAGGGCACTGGTGGCCTCATCGCAAAGAAGAATTTTCGGGTTGGTGGCAAGGGCTCTTGCAATCGCCACCCTCTGCTTTTGTCCGCCGGAAAGCTGTGCCGGATATGCCAGTTCCTTCTGGGTAAGTCCTACGATCTCAAGCAGCTCCCTGGCTCTCTTAACAGCATCTTTTCTTGGTGTATTGGTAATCTCCATGGGAAAGCAGATGTTGTCAAGCACAGTTCTTTGCATCAACAGATTAAAATGCTGGAAGATCATCGAAATCTGGGTACGCACCTTTCTCAGCTCGCTGTCCTTAAGGGTAGATAAATCCTTCCCTTCTATCAGAACTGTTCCGCTTGTGGGGCGCTCCAGGAAGTTCAGGCATCTTACCAGCGTAGATTTCCCCGCACCGCTCATACCGATGATTCCATATATTTCTCCCTTATGGATGTCCAGGTTAATTCCCTTCAGGGCTTCTACCGTGTTGTCCTTGCCCACAAAGGTCTTTGTGACATCCTTAATCTGAATCATTGTCTCCATTATTCACATAACCTCATTTCTTCTCAATATACGCTTCTAAGCTGTCTTTCTTGTGCTTATTTATCATAACATAAAGCCGAAACCCTTGCAATGCAGGAAACCGTTTCATACTGTACAAAGCGCGACGATTTTGCTATACTAATCTATATTTGTTGTATGGATTTGATTCTAATTATCATAGAAAGAGGGGTATCATAATGAGTAACAAAAAAGCAGTTGTTTCTCTGGGACATAACGCACTTGGCTATACAACCCTGCAGCAATGGGATGCTGTTAAATTTACTGCAAAGGCACTTGCCGATCTGGTAGAAGCAGGCTATCAGCTGACAATTACGCACAGCAACGGTCCACAGATCAGTATGATCCACAAGGCAATGACCGAGCTTCGCCGCCTCTATATCGATTATACTCCCGCACCGATGTGCGTCTGCTCAGCCATGAGCCAGGGCTATGTGGGATATGATATCCAGAATTCCCTGAAAGCAGAGCTGTTAAGCCGTGGAATCAGCAAGACGGTTTCTACCATTCTGACGCAGGTAACCGTTGATCCTTATGATGAGGCATTCTATGAACCCACCAAGCTCATCGGCAGGTACATGTCCGCAGAAGATGCTGAAATTGAAACCAAAAAGGGAAATTATGTTTATGAAGAACCGGGCAAGGGCTTCCGCCGTATCATTGCTGCACCTAAGCCCATAGACATTGTGGAAATTGAAGCAATCCGTGCTCTGGTAGAAGCAGATCAGATCGTCATCGCCTGCGGTGGCGGCGGGATTCCGGTCATCGAACAGAAGCACGCCTTAAAGGGTGCCTCCGCGGTCATTGAAAAGGATGCCATTGCAGGTAAGCTTGCAGCTGATTTAAAGGCAGACCAGTTGATTATTCTGACCTCTGTACCCAATGTTTATAAAAACTTCGGAACGGACGATCAGCAGGCAGTCTCCTCTCTTACCGTAAGTGAAGCGCAAAAAATGATCGCAGAAAGCGAATTCGGAAAGGGTACCATGCTTCCCAAAATCGAAGCTGCGATCACATACCTGAATGCCAACAAAGACGGCAGTGTACTGATTACTTCTCTGGAGGCAGTAAGTGATGCCTTAAGAGGCAAGGCAGGCACAGTCATTACCGCATAAAAACCACATTATCCGGATCAGGGGGTTCTGACTGCTTCCGGGTGCGTTGCCGGGTGTCTCCCCGGCATGCCCGATTTTTTCCTGATCTCGTAAATATCCTCCACCTGCTTTGCGCTCAGCTCACGGACGGCTCCGAGGCAATGTGTCTGGTAGAGAATCCGGGCATAAAATTCCAGCGATTCCATCTTGTAATAAGCATTCATCAAGGATGATCCATAGGCGAGTGCACCATGATTTGCCAGTAACATGGCATCATAAAACGGAAGGTATTGTGCAACGGCATCCGGCACCTCCTTTGTAGAGGGGGTTCCATAGCCCGCCACCGGTACCCTGCCGAGGGTCAGAACCGCTTCCGCCAGAACGGGCTTCTCAAGAGGTATCCCCGCCGCTGCAAATGTAGTTGCATAGGGCGGATGGGCATGTACCACAGCCTGCACATCAGGGCGCTCCCGGTATACCCGCATATGCATTTTCATTTCTGAAGACGGTTTATAAACTCCGTTTTCTTCAAGAAGCTTCCCTTCCCCATCGATCCTGCAAATACATTCCGGAGTCATAAAGCCTTTACTTACACCTGTTGGTGTGCAGAGAAATTCCTTATCACTCAGCTTTACCGAAAAATTCCCATCGTTTGCGGCAACCATGCCTCTTTCATAGACACGCCTTCCGATTTCACACATTTCCTGTCTGATTGTAAGCTCATTCATATTCATTTCATCCTTTACTCCAGTTCAAGCTGTCTGCGGATCAGATATTCGCTAAGGAAATACAATCCCACAGCTAAAATCGCATAAACTGCCGAAATAACAAAGTACATCGGCGTATAAAGTGCAAAGACAGACATTTCCGAAGCATCCGTATGGTTTGCGGCAAACACCACTTTGAGCATCATCGGAAACATGATTACCATAACGATGATCTGCATGACGGAGTAAAATCCAAAATAAGCGCCGATTGCCCCTAATATTCTGTGCTTTCGCACCATCTGCCCTAAGTTGATTGCGCCCATGATCAGCAGGGAACCGCCTACCGCACCTGTCAGCATCATACACCCAAGGCTTGCAAGGAATCCCCACATTCCTTCGAAGTAGGGAGAATTCAAAAGTTCTCTCAATTCTCCAAGAGCGTCCATAAATTCTGCAGTAAAGATACTTGTTCTGGTTGTCAGCCCAAACAGCATAATTACATAAAAGATCATCATCGCCACAAATACTGCAATTCCCGAGATCAAATTCCAAACACTCATCACGATCGTCTTACTAAGGAGCAGATCTCTTCCCTTCACCGGAAGGGTATGTGTCAGATAGCCCTCATCCGTATACATGCTTTTGTAATATCTGACGGTCAGATAAATCACGATTCCAAAGCTTGTAGCAATCATTGCTGCAAAGAAAAGCAGCATCAGCATGACTGCCGAAAGAGGAAGTCCGATCCAGTCACTTTCCCATATCGGAAACAGGAATGGAATTCCTGCCATTACCGATGCAACCATCAGTGCGCCAATCAAAAGTGTCGGTACCTTCCACACTGCCTTCCACTCATGCCTTAATAATTTTCCTAACATGCGAACACCTCCCTGAAATAGGTATCAACCGATTTCCCCTTGCGCTCACGGATATTTTCAACAGTATCCTGAAGCACGACTCTTCCGTCACGGATAAAAATCACTTCATCCAGTATCTTCTCGATATCGGAGATCAGATGTGTGGAGATCAGCACCGTTGCATTTTCATTATAATTGGAGATAATTGTCCGCAAAATATAGTCTCTCGCCGCCGGATCAACACCTGCAATCGGCTCATCCAGAATATAGAGCTGTGCATCTCTGCTCATGACCATGATCAACTGCACCTTTTCCTTCGTGCCCTTTGAAAGCGTCTTAAGACGTGAGTTCTCATCAATATTCAGATTCATCAGCATCTGTTTTGCCCTCTCCGGGCAGAAGTCCTGATAGAAGTCTGCAAAATATTCAATCAGTTCCTTCACTCTCATACTGTTTTGAAAATAGGTTCTCTCCGGAAGGTAAGATACCATACTCTTTGTTTCAGGTCCGGGCTTGTAGCCATTAATCAGGATTTCTCCCTCTGTTGCCACTAAAAGCCCGCTGAGCAGCTTAATCAAAGTAGTCTTTCCGCTTCCGTTCGGTCCCAGGAGCCCAATAATTTTCCCTCTGGGTATCATAAGGTTCACCTGACTAAGTGCAGTCTTTTTCTTTTCATAAACCTTGGTAAGATTCTTAACTTCTACCAATTCACTCATTTTTCTCCCCTTCTGCCTGCTTAAGCAGTGCCATCACTTCTTCCTTATCAAATCCAAGCTTTTTCATTCTTTCAATAAATGCATTGATTTGATCATATGCAAGTTTATTTCGTGTCTGTCTGAGCATTTCCAAATCCTCCGTCACTATCCGGCCGCTTGTTCTCTGCGACATCACAAGGCCGCTTCTTTCCAGTTCTGTAAGAGCCTTCTGCATCGTATTGGGATTCACTCCAGCCTGTGCAGCCAGCTCTCTTACGCTGGGAATTCTTTCACCCGATTTGTACTGACCGGTAATAATCCGAATCTGTATTTCCTCAAGAATCTGAGTATAGATCGGACGATCGGAATCTAAGTTCCAAGCCATTTGCCTCATCCTTTCTTTGTATCATTGTATTACTTTATTAATACAATAATACCTTTGGATACATTTGTCAAGTATCCTAATCAGAAAATTGAAAAAGAAATTCCCGGAAAGGAATTTCTTTTTCACACGCTCTTGACTGCCTGTATTTATCTGTAATACCCGATCACACTAAGCAGGGCTCCAATCATAATACAGAAATCACCAATATTGAAAATAATTCTTCTAAGCCACCGGAAAGGCACATTAAAGCTCACATAATCAACTACATATTTTCTGGTAAGCCGGTCATAGGTGTTGGTATAGGCTCCCCCCAGCAACAGGGTAAGCCCCCATTTAAGAAGTCCCTTCCCCGCATTTGTGAGGGTCATAATATAGAATACTGTCATCAAAACAGTCAGCATCACCGAAATCACCATGACTGCCTTCTGATTTTTTTCTCCAATATTCAAAAAGGCGCCCTTATTATGGTGTTTTCTGATCAGCAATGCGCCCCCGCATGCTTTTTCATCCACGCCCTCCGTTTTGGTTTCCTCTATATGCTTTTTCACCAAAAATTCAAGTCCGAATATACCCAAAATTGCTGTCAAATACTGCATCCCGTTTTCCTTCCGTCTTCATTTCTTTCTCGGTAAATTGTCCCCTTCAATTGTTTCAGTTGGTCTTAAATGCCGCAATCTCACTCTTTAGCTCTACCATATTTTGATTTAGGGTATCCGAAATACGGTCTAGGTTCTCCACATTTTCCTGCAACTTGTCGGCAACCTCATTTACCTCTCTTACATTTTCAGCATTTTCCTCAATGATACCGGAAATATTCTTTACCGAAGCCAGAGTCTCCATTCTTTCCGCATCAGCCTTTTCCGTACTTGCCACAATAGCCTTAAGTCCCTGTACAAGAACAGACATCTGAAGACTCATACTCCTAAATATTTCTGTCACCTTCTCTACTACCTGTGTTTGGAGCGCAACCATTTCCTCCGCCTGCTTTGCATTATTTACCGTGCTGTTGGTTCTTAAAGAAATTGTCTCCACATTGCTTTGTATTTCGCCTGCTGCACCAGCAGAATCATCTGCCAGTTTTCTGATTTCCTCAGCAACCACGGAAAAGCCTCTGCCTGTCTCACCGGCTCTTGCTGCTTCAATGGATGCATTCAGAGACAGTAAATTGGTCTGCTTTGATATTCCGGAAATGGTCTCAACAAACTGGTTGATCAGTCCGGTTTCTCTCTTTAATGCTGCAATGTCATTGCCTACCTGTGTAGTAATAGAGGTGGTTTCTCTGGCACGCTCTCCCAATTCCCGCACCATACTCATGCCATCAGCAATCATTTTTTCCGTTTCTTCGACAAGTATCTCTACCTGTTCAACAGTATTGCTGACCTGCTGCATATCAGCAGAAAGTGCTTCTGTCTTTTCTACACATACCCGTGCATGATCAGACTGCTTTTCCATGCCCTCATTGATGCAGCCTATTGCTCTTGCAATATCCTGAGAACAGCTGCTGATGATTCCTGAACTATCCCTTACTTCATTTGCGGAATTTTCAAGCTCTCCCGTAGAAGTATTTACCTTGGATACCAGCTTTTTATTATTTTGAATCATATTGGTAGCCGAAGCAGCCAGGTCCGTAAATTCATCCTTCCCCTTTGCCCTGATCTCTACCGTCAGATCTCCTCTTGCCACCTCCCCGAATTTCCGGGAGAGTTGCTTCATATTCCCCTGAATGCCGGCTGTGATCCAGATACCGATCAGGGATGCAATCACTGCTGCAATAATGACCAGAGTTATCGTCAGGGACTTAATTCCCTCCGCCTGCCCCGTTACAATTCTGATCGGTACAAGTGCACAGATTGTAGCATGATTGACTTCGCTACGGCTGTAGATAAACAAATACTTACCGCCTTTATATTTTACCGTTGAGGAACCGCTCCAATTTTCTTCATCCGCTGCATCTGGGAAAAAATCCTGTCCGAAGAAAACCTGCTCGCCCTCTGTCAGGGAGCTTTCCCTGCCCTCCGGAAGCTTTTCATAAAGCAGTTCCCTTCCGTTTTCCGTTACCAGTCCGATAATACTGCCTTCCCCAAGATCAACACTCTCCATCAGAACCCGGACGCTCTCTGACTTTACGTCCATAATAACACAAAAGCTTTTGTTTGTTGATAAAAGCTGATAAGAAAGAATTGCATCCTCCCTGTCAAGTCCCAGCTTTTCGTCCAAAAGCGGATGAGAATCAATCCATTTCCTGGGTACTTTTCCATCTGCCGGCACGTCTGCTAGATATTCATCCAAGAACCCTGCAGTTCCTGTATCACCGATCTTACCTGAGCTTTTTGTTGTGATGAGAGTCTGATCAGACTTTGTAATAATGTGAATATTACTGATAAATGCATTGGTCTTCTGAGCCGAGGTAATGTTATTTTTCACAGTGCCTACCGTTTCTGACTTTTCTTCCCGATCCAGCATTCCCAGACCATATTTGTTCAAATTGTCGTCAAACGCATACTTCATGGCCTCTGTCGCAATAAAGTCATTACTCATTTCAATATATTCTTTCACCATATGCATGGTCTGCAGAGTTGACTCCTGGTACTTGTCTTTCATGCCTGATGCTGCCCTCTGATAAGCAGCAAGACCCACAATGACCATAAACAACACCGGCACCAGAAAGCAGATAAATATTTTGGTTCGAATGTTAAATAAACGTCCCGCAGCTCCCCTATCATGATCTTTTGTCAACTTCACGCTTTCTTTACCCTTCTTCTCTTTTACCAGCTTTTTCTTCATATACTCCCTCCCGTAAGGTGCAAAGGAGCATCCCTCTACCGGAATGCTCCTTTTGCTCTATCAATAACTAATCCCCATTTACATGAAATTTCCTTAACTTTCCTACTCTTTAACGCCCCCGATGGTAAGACCTGTCACAAAATACCTCTGCAGAAAAGGATATAAGCAGATAATCGGCAACATGGTAGCAATGGTTGCTGCGGAACGAACCGTGATGGGCGTTACTGCAGCTGAATTTGCACCCGCCGCTGATGCATTTGCCGCGCTGCCGCTCTGCTGCATAACAGAGGATAACAGCTTCATCAATTCATACTGCAGGGTTGTATATTCACTTTTCATACGGTTGTATAGCATGGCATCAAACCATGAATTCCACTGACCGACCGCCACAAACAGCGCCACAGTTGCATAAACCGGTTTACATAGCGGCGAAATGATTCTGGAAAAAATCGTCCAATAGCCTGCCCCGTCAAGCTGTGCTGATTCCTCCAGGGAATCCGGCAATCCCTGCATATAGGTTCTGAGCACCAGCATATTAAATGCACTGATGGTGCCGGGAACTATGTATACCCAGAAGGTACCTGTTAAATGTAAATTTCTGTATAACAGGAATACTGGAATCAAACCACCGTTTACATACATGGTAATTACCCAGAACAAGGATAATTGTGCTTTGAAAATGAATCTCTTACGGCTTACTACGAAAGCCAGCAAGGCATTGGTTACCAGGGAAAGTATAGTGCCCAGCACCGTACGAAGCACTGTAATATAGGCACCCCGTAACATATTTTCCTTCTGTAAAACCGTCATATAGTTCTTTAAAGTGAACTTTCTGGGCCACAGATAGATTCCGCCGCGAACAGCGTCTATACCGTCATTAAAGGAAATTGCAAGTGTATTTAATACCGGATATAGCGTGATAACGACAAAGGCGATCATGAATAAGGTATTAAAAAGCACGAATGCTTTATCCGCAATAGATGTTTTTTTCTTTTTCATGTCTTCACCTCCTAGAATAATCTTTCTTCGCCCATGCGTTTTGCAGCATAGTTAGCAACCAGGATCAATGCAATACTAACCGCACTCTTGAAAATACCGGCTGCAGTACCAAGGGAGAAGTCGTTCTGGCTGATACCCCAGGTCAGGACATAAATATCAATCGTATCGGATACGCTCTTAATCAGACCGTTACCTAATAAATACTGTACTTCAAATCCTGCATTCAGTACATTTCCTACATTCATAAGCAAAAGAATCATGATGGTAGGTTTGATACCGGGCAGTGTTATATATTTAATCTTTGCCCATCTTCCTGCACCGTCGATGGATGCCGCCTCATAAAGACAGGGATCAATAGAGGTGATTGCTGCCAGATAAATAATGGCATTCCAACCGGTTTCTTTCCAGACATTGGCAAAGGCTACAATGGGCCAGAAATATTCCGTATGGGCAAAAAAGTCGATTGCTGTTTTGATAATACCAAACTTCATTAAAAGTTCATTGATAATACCGGATGCTGACAACGCGTCGTGCAAAATACCGGTAACAATAATCCATGACAAGAAATGTGGCAGATAAGAAATTGTCTGCACTGTTTTCTTTGCTATTGTAGAACGAATTTCATTTAATAAGATGGCAAAGAGAATTGCCATAACGGTAGAGGTTACCAGGTTCAACACTCCCATACAGAAGGTGTTTCTGATAACCCGAAGGAAGGTTACATCTTCAAATAAAAACTGGAATTTTGCAAGTCCTACAAATTTAGAACCTAAAAGACCGTCCTTGGGCTTATAATTCTGGAAAGCCATCAGCCATCCTGTCAATGGCCAATAGTAAAAAACAATCCCGTAAACTACCATGAAGAAAGAAACAATCAACAGAAACTTCTGTCTTTTGATCTCCTTCCATGTGATCTTTTTATCTTTTTTTATCTTGGCTACACCCTGATCCATCATATCACTCCTATCTTACAGTCAAAAAGCAGCAATAGTCTTCTTGCGGAATGCCTATTGCTGCTTTTCTTGTGTAATCATTTCAGAATAATGCAGTTCCTGATTCTCGATTTACTTAAAGGTATCCAGAATTGCCTGCATTTCGCTTAAGAAATCTTCAGGCTTGCAAGCGCTGTATGCTTCCATATAATCAGCCCAACCGGCTTCAAAGTCTTCAGCCATAACTACCTTAGGAAGCCATTCATGCTTCACTTCACCCATCTTGGCCCATGCAACACCACCGGGAGTTTCGGTTGTGAAATTGTTGGAATAGCTGTACATCGGGAACCAAGGTCCGTTATCTTCAACAACAGAACCGATCATATCTACGTAGTTGCCTGCACCGTATGCAGCAAAGCAGTCTTTTAACGGCTGTGCCATATCGTGCTGGAACTCGGAAGGCTGCTCCTCCGGCTTGTTTGCATTGATTCCGTCATCACTGGTTCCATGCCACTGAGGCAGGTATGAATACTGACAACGGTGAGATGCCTGATAAGCGGTATCTGACCATTTCATTCTCTGGTCATCAGTTCTTGCATATAAGCCAGCATCATCTACAACATAGTCAACATCCTTAACACCCCAGAATCTCAGATCATGGAGTTCCTGATTCATAGCACAGTCAACGATAAACTGGAATGCTCTTTCAGGATCCTCGCAATCAACAGTGATTGCAATACCGGATGCCTGGTTTACTGTATCGTCATAGGTATGCCATCTGTTTTCCATGCCGGCTTCTGTTGTAAGTCCGAGAGGAACATAGTTGCATCCCTTAAGATCAAGTCCTTGCTGCTTAAATACATCATTTACGGTGTATGCGAAATCCCACCACTGATCTACCATACCGAGTACACGGCCTGTAGAAAGCTTTGCAATATATTCGTCATAGGTCTGTGTGAAGCTTTCAGGATCTACAAATCCCTTCTTGTATTCTTCATTCAACTTCTTGAAGTACTTAACGGTATCATCAGAAGTATTGTAGTCTTTGATTGTCATGGTTGATTTGTCAACGATAACGGAACCATCGTTCGGATAACCTGCAAGGAACTGTCCTGCATTCTCAAGGCAGAAGTATCTCCAGTCTTCACAAAGGATTGTGTACGCAATGTTAGGTGTACCGTCTTCCATTGTAGGATTAGCTGCCATATAATCCTCGATTACCTTGAAGTAATCATCCATTGTCTCAATGTTCGGATAGCCTGCCCACTCAAGAACTCTTGCCTGAATCCAGAATGCTTCGTCATTGTGAGTTGTTGCAGTAGGCTCACCCTTGCTGTTACCGAAGGGATTGATCCAGTAAATATGTCCGTCAGGCTGACGGAATTTTTCCCATTCCTCTTCTGTGAACCATTTTTCCTTGAATTCCGGATACTTGTCTATGTACTCATCAAGAGGAATCAGCGCTCCGGCTTCGTAAAGAAGACCCATCTCGTCGCTGTCGATGTAGTCAGGATACTCATCACTTGCAATCAGGGTACCTGTTGCTTCTGCTGCAGTCTGTCCTGTCAGCCATGTTTCTTTGATTCTTACGCCCCACTTCTCTGCGATGATCTGAGCGATCTCATTATCGTCATTGATTTCAGAACCGGGCATGGTAATAAACATGGTAAAGTCTGCAATCTCATCTTCTGAATAAGAGGTCTTCTCCTCAGCTGCCGGTGCTGCTTCATCAGATCCTTTTTCTGCGGAAGCTTCTTCTTTCGTTCCGGACTCTGCTGCAGGAGCAGTTTCCTTGGCGCCACAGCCGGCTAATATGGTAGCTGTCATGGCAACACTAATTAGTAATGCGGTCAATCTTTTCAATTTCATCACATTCCCTCCCTAAAATATTTGATGTTTCCATTATAAGAAGCTCCCAAACAGAAAACACCGGAAAAAGTATATATAAAACCCCGAAAAAATCTAGTTTATTGTTTCACCCGCATTTTTGCGGTATCTGGCAGGTGTACAGCCCTTTTGCTCAATAAAGCGGCTGATAAAATAATCGGTATCGTGATAGCCCACCTCGTCTGCAATCACGCTGATCTTCTTGTCAGTTTTTAAGAGAAGCTGAGCGGCCTCACTGATTCTGTGATTATTCAGATAATCCTTGAAGGATTGTCCGTATTTTTTCCGAAAAATCTGTCCCAGATAAGAGCTGTTCACGTAATATTTCTTACTAAGCTCCTTTAAGGTCAGATTCTCTGCAAAATGCTCCTTCACCTCACGCTCCACATCAAGGAGTACGCCTCTTGAGACATTTTTCCGCAGTTGGATCAGATATTCCGCATACTCGCAGGCAAACCTTCTTAAATGTGCCCGGCTTCCCCTTGAGCTATCGGCTTCAGAAACATTATCGCTGATGTAAAGCATGACCTCTTCCTGATCAATGGTCTCATCCTGCTCCACTGCAAGATGAATCAGCTGGAACAAAAGGTAATTGGTATTCATGGAAACCGTATCCGCCGTCAGCCCCATCTTTTCCATTTCCGTAAAAAGATCATCTACGCTGCAGTTGATCTCTCCCCGGTCATTCTGTTCTACCGCCCGGATCAGCCTGTCAAGGCTTTGCTTGCACAGCACCACCTTGCTTTGATTGACCTGTACCTCTTTCTCATAATAATAAATACTTTTTTCAGGCCGGAAGCCCTTAAAGGATTTCAGTATACAGGCACTGCTATAGGAATTGGAAATTCTGGCAATATCCTCTACTTCCTTGCCGACCAGGAACGTAACAGGCATTCCCAGTCCACATCCGGCGGCAGAAAGCATCTGCTCCATGAAAGTCTCCAGCGTAAGTCCCCTTTCCTCTGCCATCCGCGTACAGTAAAGAAAGCTGAACTCATATTCATCCTCATTGCCGAAAATATCCTTAATGCAATACTCCCTGTCCCGGTCAAGGAAGAGTCTGCAGTTTTCAATCATACGGTTTCGCAAGCCACGCAGTTTCTGATCCTCCAGTTCCTCCAGGTTCTCCATTCCATCCAGTAAGATCTGCACATATCGTACTCCCGAAGAAAAGGGAAGCTGCTCCCGCACATTTTCAAGCACCCCCTCCTGCGTCTTCCCATGCATCAGGGCTGCCAGATTCCGGATAAGGTAACTTCTCTGCAGAGTTTTTTTCTTTTCCTCCTCCCGATCGGTCAGCTCCTTCTGTTTTGCCGCCTTCCTGATCAGCTCAAGGAGACTGTCCCGTGAAACAGGCTTTAATATATATTCCATACAGGAGTATCTGATTGCTTTCTGGGCATAAGAAAAATCATTATAGCCACTGAGTATGGCAAAATACGCATCGGAAATATTCTCCGACCTGATTTTTTCAAGCAGTTCAAGACCTGTCATAACAGGCATCTCAATATCTGCCAGTATCAGATCCACGGTATGCTCCGTTAAGTAATCAAGTGCTTCCATTCCGTTGGCAGCCGTCCTGACAATTTCACAGCCCTCTTTTTCCCAGTCAATCAGCAGAGTAAGCCCCTGTAAAATAAAGGGTTCATCATCAATAAGCATCACCTTAAGCTTCATTCCTCATCACCCTCCTCGCTCATGGAAAGACTGTCAGCAGGAACCTTTGCCACAACAAAAGTTCCGATGTTCTGTTCGCTTTCCAGTTCAAACTCAGCCCTTCCCTCCGTCACCATTCTGAGCCTTAAACAGGCATTTGCAAATCCCACATGTTCGTTGTGCCGAAGGGTCTCAATATCATTTACCTGCATACCCTGCCTAAGCTGCTTCAGCTTTTCCTCAGTCATACCTGCACCGGTATCCTCCACCTCCAGATAAAGCCATTCTCCCTTACGGTAAATTCTCACATAAACCCAACAGGCTGTCGCTTTCTTTCCTACTCCGTGTACACAGGCATTCTCCACAAAGGTTGCCAGCGTCAGTTTGGGAATCAAATAGCCTAAGCAGCCCTTTTCTGCTTCAATCCGGTAGGACAACCTCTCCCCGAAACGATACTTCTGTAACTCCAGATAAGCCTCCACAAAGGTCAGTTCCTCCTCCACCTTGATGATATCTCTTTTCCAATTTACGTTCTGTCTTTCCAGAATCGCAAGTCTTTCGATCATTCCGGCTGTTTCCTCTTCGCCCTTGATAATGCTGTGCATACGAATCCCCTCAAGTACATTAAAAAGGAAGTGAGGATCTATCTGGCTGTGCAGTGCCAAAAGCTCTGCATTCTGTCTGGCAATATCCATTTCCTGCTTTTCCATCTTGTCCTTATATACCGTTTTGATCAGTTCCCTGGATCTTACTACCATACGGTTATAATTTCGCATCAGATTGCCGATCTCATCCTTCCCTCTGACGTTTTCAATCTCCTTAAGGCTTTCTGCCTCCACCTTGTCAAAGGCATTATTTAAGAGCTCAAGTCTGGAAACGATGGAACGGTTAAAAACTACTGCCATAAAGCAGGGTAAAAGAATATTCACAGCCAGCATCAGCGCAATCAAAGGCATATGCTGCCGGATGACACCCAAAAGATCGCTTTCCGGCTCCATAACAAGAATCGTAATGGTCTCCCCATAAATTGTAAATTCCCGTTTGTAGCCGATTTTCTCCTGTCCCGTCAAACGGTCAAAATCCTTTTTGGTGCTGGAATAGCCTCCGTTGGAAAAAATGATTTTATCACCGGAACAGATATAAAACGGCATATTGTACTGCATATTTACAAGCTTAATCGCCAGATTACTGTAATCCAGATCCAGCCTTACCAGCTTTTCCTTCTTTAAGTCCTTGTAGTAATTCAGTTTTCTGATAACAGATATTTTTCTGCTGATCGTTGCGGAGGGATTTTTGTCTCCCACATAATAAAGCTGAACAGCAATATCATGACCGGATTCCAAAAGTTTTCGGCACCATTCCTCATCCTCTACCGTAGAGAGCCGGTAAAAATGACCTCCGTTTACAATCGTTTCATTATCTGCACACATGACGATTCCGGCAATACCGGTACCAATTCCGGTCTCATAGAAATTCTTCTCATCGATTTCCGTGCTTGCCGTATAAAAATCCAAATCGGTGGCGTACTCCTGGTCTAAAAATTCATTAACGGAACGATTAATGTAAATGTTATTCACTAATTTTACCGCTTCCTGAAAGGTATGAGTCAGTTCCACCTCCACTGCACCGGCAATATTTTTCATTTCAGCGTTTCTTTCAGTGATCTCCCCCCTGTATAAAATGCTTAAAATCACGCTGTCCGTAATAAAAAGAGGAAACAGGACGCAACAGAGATAAAACAAAAGAAGCTTCTTTCTGATACTGTAGTCATTAATTTTTTCTTCCAGTACTTTCCATAACCATTTCATGTTCCACAATCCCTCTCCACCACACAAAAAGTCCCTACGCTTAATGGCGCAGGGACTCCATTTCCTTCATGACTTAATAAATTCTTCTGCCCTTCTCATCAGCAATACCTGTTTTCCGGTAAAAATAGGTATTGATCTGATCGCGCCACTCACGGGAATGCTCCTTTTGATGTAAGAACCTCTCCATTGTCCGCTCATAGATCCGTTCAGGAAGCTTTCCCTTCAATCTTTCATAGCGGGATACCATTTCATCAACCAACTCCACACCCTCAAAATGGGTATCGTAGATATGCTGCAGGATAGTCCTGCCGCTCTTAAGCACGAAGCTGTAAGGTACATGATGGAAAAACAAAAGCAGCTCCTCCGGACAAGTCTCCGGTGTATCATAAGCGCGGGCATTCGGCTCACGATACAGCATTGCGTAGCCTGTTCCGTTATGACTTCTGTCAACCCCGATTCCCAGATGATCTGCCCTGTGGTAGGTGCCCCATCTGTCATATTCATACCCATCCACGCTGGGTCCATAATGACAATTGGGATTTACCATCCACCCAATTCCAAGGGGCGCCGTATATTTCTCATAAGCCGGCCAGGAATTCATGAGAATAAAGAGCAGTTCTTTCCTGATCTCCTCATCCTTCCCGTAGGTTAGTGTAATCCATTCTTCCGCAATCTCCTCTGCTGTCAGATCCGGTTCATATGCCAGTCTTCCGAAACCGTAGAGGTTTGCTGCTGCCAGATCATGTCCCGTCCAGTTCTCATCATTTCCGGTATTTGCTACCGCAGCAATGCCGCATTTTGTCTGGTGAAAGGTTCTTCCCGACACAATATCCTGCACCGTGTCATCTGTACCCTTCACGTAAGTATGGAAGTTCAGAATTTCTTTGAACATAGGGATCAGATAGCACACGTGTCTCTGTTGTCCTGTGTATTCCTGCGCAATCTGAACCTCCAGCATCTGATTGGTTTTGGTAAGGCCTCCAAAAAGCGGATGCACCGGCTCCCTTACCTGAAAATCCATCGGCCCGTTCTTAATCTGCAGGATCACATTATCCAAAAAGGTTCCGTCAAGTCCGATGAAATTGTCATATCCGGATCTGGCCCTGTCTGTCTTCCTGTCGCGCCAGTCCTGTCTACAGTTATATACAAAGCATCTCCAAATGATCAATCCCCCATATGGCTTTACTGCCTCTGCAAGCATATTGGCGCCGTCTGCATGGGTTCTGTTATAAGTGAACGGTCCCGGACGGCCTTCCGAATCCGCCTTGATCAAGAATCCCCCCAGATTCGGAACCGCTTCAAAGACCACTTTCATTTTAGCCTTCCACCAGGCTCTTACACGATCGTCCAGCGGATCTGCGCTGTCAAGCTCTAACAGCTCCATGGGAGCAGCATAATTCAAAGAAAGGAAAAGTCTGATTCCATATCTTGCAAAAATTTCCGAAAGCCGGTTTAAGCTTTCAAAATACTGATCCGTGATCAGCCTGGTAGCACTGTCCTTGACATTCACATTGTTGATCACGGTTGCATTGATTCCCGCCGATGCCAGCAGTCTTGCATAGGTAACAATTCTTTCATTTACAAGAATTTCATCATTTTCAAAAAAGAAGGAATTTCCGGAATAGCCTCTTTCAATACTTCCATCCATGTTGTCCCAATGATTCAACATTCTAAGAGGCATTACAGGTTCTTTCGTCAAATTGATTCCTTCAAGATTCTTCCCAAGTTGAAGGCATCTGATCAGTTCGAAGGCCCCATAAAGAATTCCGTTCGCATCAGAAGCTTCTACGGTAATCATACCCTTTTCTTCAAAAATATGGTATCCCTCCGTCGGCAGGCCTTCCTTCATCATGAGCCTGATACTGCCCCTGTTGTGCCCACACTCAGAATCGGAATACAACACGGGCCGGGTTCCCACAATCTTTGCAAACGCTGTCTGTAATTCTTCTGCTCCGCTCTTAATGACCGGATTTTGCAGCGGTGCATAGATTCCCGTAATATTCTCGGCAATTCCACAGACTTCCCTTCTTTGATAAGAAAGCCATGCCTGCTCAAAACCCATGTTGCGTTCTCCTCCCTGTCTATTGTAATTCATCTGTTGCAAATGCAAATTAAAGGATAAACTCCTTTTCTGCCTTTACCCTCAGCATTGCCACCTTCTTTCCTGTCAGCTTTTCGCTTCGTTTCTCAGGCTGGCTTCCGCCGATGGATACAAGATATTCTCCGGCTTCCACACGATTCACCGCATCCTCATCATACAGCGCAAACGCACTGAGCGGAAGCTTGACTGAAATCTCACTGCTCTCGCCGGGCTTCAAGGTCACCTTCCGTATCCCCTTAAGCTGTGCGTTGGGTGTTCCATCCCTTAATGCCTTGACATATACCTGCACAGTCTCCGTGCCTTCTCTGTCACCATCATTCATCAGCACCGCACTAACCGTGATCCCATCCTCACTGATCGTATCTGTCGATACAGAAGGAGTACTGTAGGTAAACTTTGTATAAGATAAGCCGTATCCAAAGGGATATAGCGCTTCGTTTTCCATGTAGCGATAGGTCCTTCCCTTCATCGAATAGTCAGTAAAATCAGGAAGTTCCTGTGTGGTGCGATAGAAGGTTACCGGCAGTTTTCCTTCCGGATTCTTTTCACCAAACAAAACTTTGGCAATTGCCCTGCCGCCCTGGGAACCGGGATACCAGCCCTGAATGATAGCCGGTATATGTTCATCTGCCCATGTCACAGCAAGCGCACTTCCCGAAAGAAGAATCAGGATTACCGGTTTACCGCTTTCATAAGCCACTTCAAGTATTTCCTGCTGCTTGCCGGGAAGATTCAGATCCGGCTTGTCGCCGCTTGCATACTGATTCCCTGTATCTCCCTCTTCTCCCTCCAGACCGGAATCAAGGCCCAGGCAGAGGATCACAACATCACTTTCGGCACAAACACCTTTCACCTCCGAAATGCGGTCTCTTCCCTTACTCAGATTGCTGATGCTGTCTAAGTGGAGATGACAGCCTTCCGAAAGAAGTACACGCACATCATCTCCCACGTATTCCTGGATTCCTTCTGAAATCGTATAGTAGCGGGATGCTGTTCCCTCATAATTACCAACTAACGCTCTTCGGTTATTTGCATTCGGACCGATAATTCCGATGGTCTTAATTTTATTTTTATCAAGCGGAAGCAGATGATCTTCGTTCTTCAAAAGTGTAATACACTTTTCTGCCGCTTCCAGATTCAGTTGCTGCATTTCCTTGGAATCAACTACCGTAAAAGGAATATCGTCATAAGGAGTGCTTCCTTTTTCATCAAATACGCCCAGCTTCATTCTTGCGGTAAACAGATTTACCAAAGCTTCATCCAGTCTTTCCTCAGAGACCATTCCCTGCTTCACTGCCTCTGTCAGATAAAGGAACAGTTCCCCGCAGTTTAAGTCGCAGCCGTTATTCATAGCAAGAGAAACCGATTCTAACGGTCCGCTTGTGACGCAGTGTCCCTCATGGAAGTCCTTGATTGCCCAGCAATCGGAAACCACATGCCCCTTAAATCCCCACTCATCTCTCAGGATATCCTTAAGCAGTGTCTTGCTTCCGCAGCAGGGTTCACCGTTCGTGCGGTTGTAAGCGCCCATAACAGCTTCAACCTTTGCTTCCTGTACACATGCCTTAAATGCCGGAAGATAGGTCTCGTACATATCCTGCTTGCTTGCCTTTGCGTCAAAGCTGTGGCGCAGCTCCTCCGGACCGCTATGTACTGCAAAATGCTTTGCACAGGCAGCTGCCTTCATATAATTTTCGTCATGTCCCTGAATACCTTCCACAAATCTTACCCCGAGTCTTGAGGTCAGGTAGGGATCCTCTCCAAAGGTTTCATGTCCCCGCCCCCATCTGGGATCACGAAAGATATTTACATTGGGAGACCAGAAGGTAAGTCCCTTATAAATATCGGTATCGTCGTATTTCTGCTGCATGTTAAACTTTGCACGGCCTTCCGTGGAAATCGCATCCGCTACCTTCTCAATGAAATCCTCATCAAAAGTTGCCGCCAGGGAAACAGCCTGTGGAAATACTGTCGCAACACCGGCTCTTGCAACGCCGTGCAGAGCCTCATTCCACCAGTTATATGCCTTAATTCCAAGCCTTTCAATTTCCGGTGCCCCGTTTATTGTTTGAAAAGCCTTTTCTTCCAATGTCATTTGTGCAACCAGTTTGCGTGCACGCTCTCTGAATTCCTCTGTCTTTTTTTCGTTCTTTACCAGCTCCATAAATACTCTCCCGAATCGTTAAATATTATTTTTAGGCAATTTGCATACTTACGCCATCTTCATTCTCAAAGTATATTTCAAACCGCCTTTCTTTTCTTCCTATTTCTTGTTTTAAATTAGTCATATATTGCTAATTTTTATTTTTTGACACTATTGTTCAACCTAATATTGCTATTTTAACATCAAATTTTTCCTTCATTTATTTGTTTTAAGATGAAATCCATCGGTTTTCTTTGCATTTTACGCAATTATTCTTTAATTCTCACTCTTTTATTGTACATATTGCTCATCTTTTTGCTTAGCAATATTTGATTTGATGCTTGCCAAAATTTGAGATTCGAATTAGTATATAAAATATCAGAATTGCTCATGATAACAAAGGAATCGTGCACATGATTAAAATACTGAACGGAATTCACGAGACAGTTGCATACGACGCTTTTCACGGTCTTAAGCTGTATCACAACAAAGAGGCTGAAAACTATCCGATCCACTGGCATACAGCATTGGAAATCATTATGCCCTTCAAGGAGGAATACACTGTCATTATTGACGACACACCTCATACTTTTCACGAGGGCGACATCTGGATTACGCCTCCCGGCACGCTCCATCAGCTGATTGCGCCGCCTGCCGGAGAACGTCTCATCATGCTCTTTGACTATAGTCTGATCTGTAATGTAAAGGGTATGGACTCCATGCTCCATACCCTCCATCCCTATACCCTGATTACCAGGGAAGAATATCCCGAATTGAACAAAAAACTGCAATACTATTTAAATGAAGTAATCCGTGAATACGACAATCCGGTTCCGTTTACCGAGGCTTGTGTCTACTCTCTCATGATCCGTTTTTTTGTCACCTTAGGGCGCACCAGTTTCAATGCCGACACCAGATTTCCCGGCATTACCAATAACAAGCAGCATGAATATATTGAAAAATTCATGATGGTTTGCAACTATATCACCGACCATTGCACGGAAAACATTTCTGTCGAGGAGCTGGCTGATCTGGCAGGTTTTTCCAAGTTCCACTTTGCCCGCCTGTTCAAGCAGTTTACCAACATGTCCTGCTACGAATATCTGACACAGAAGCGGATTGCCCATGCAGAGCGTCTGCTGATCGAGCCCAACCTCTCTATTACCGAGGTAGCAATGCGCTCCGGCTTTAACAGTCTGTCTACCTTTAACCGGATCTTCAAGGCGGCCAAGAACTGTACCCCTTCGGAATATAAGAACCTGAACACAAAGGATCAGCGGTAAGCTCACATCTTGTGCGGCTCTCTACCGGCCTTCTCAAATCGGAACCACCCGAAATCAAAGCAACTGCCCGGCATAAACACAAAGGTTACCGTAGCTTTGCCCTTAACCGGTGTGATTGCAAAGCTCTGCTCCTCATACACATCGCTCTGTGTAAATTCTACGATCTGTTTACTCTCCTCCTGCCCGTCAAAGAAACGGACATGAATGGTGTTATTCCCCTTCGGTGCCCTTCCGCAGATCTTTAGGCTTGCAGCGCCCTCTTCTTTAAAATCCATATCTTTAAATTCAAGAGAAACATTATTTCCAATCCCTTCCACAGCATCTTCCGTCATGTGGAAGCTGTCTCCGTAGATTGCATCAGCGTCCGCTGCCGAAAGCCCGGTCCATGCCTTTTCATAGCGGGTAAAGGAAAAGCCCTTGATATGTACCTTCTGGCGAAGGAGAAAGCTGATGGTCGTAATTCCCTTTACCATCCTGTTAAGCTTCCAGGTATCCTCCTGATATACATTCCAGACAGAAGGCTTCTGATAGACCACATCTGCCAGAAGTTCACTTCCATCCGCCCCCGGAATCCCCTCCCAGATCTCTATCGGGTAGGGATTGCTGTCAAGGGCAAAAATCGGAACCGTGATTTCATCTGATCCGATCCTGCCGAAATCTATATTTTCATAGGAAACCACTGTCTCCCCGTCTCTTGCAGTGGCAACTCCTCTCTCATTTCCGTTTCCGGCTTCCCCTCTGGAATAAGTATACAGACTTCCCGAAATGAAACCATACGGATCAAGATAAGCCTGCCCAAGTCCTTCTATGGAAAATTCCAACTGGGAAATCAGCCTTATCCCGGACGTACCGCTTTTTGACACACAGCGCAGCCGGAAGCTTCCGTCTCCAAGCGCTGTCATGATGGCCTTATTTCCCTCCTGTCTCACCGTCACCAGGTTGGAAGGCACACCACCGTCATTCACTGCCCGGAAAAGGACCTCCTGATTCTCTGCCTCAGCCGGCTCCAGACAGGCCTGAACGGTAAGCTCCTTTTTATCCGGTGTAAAGTACTGTCCATTCTCTGCTAAGAGAGTGATCTTCCGCACAGGAATCTCCCCGGAACAACCAGTCACAATCTTTCGCTCACAGTTTGCCTCCAGTGTGCTGCGTCCGCATTCCGTAGCTTCGCTTTCAGCAGATGCCACACTTTGCAGCATAAGCTCTGCACTCCTTAAGCCTTTGGCAGTGACCCGAATCCGGATTTCTCCCGGATCCGTATTTGTCTGAATGATTGCAAGAAGCTTGCCGCTAAACAGCCTGCGGCTTACGCCCTTATAGCTGTCATAGTCGGTGCTGTCCCCGTTATCAAGACCGATCAGCCTCCCCTTGCCGGTCACCTCCACCCGCACCCGGTCACAGGCATTATCCACCGGATTGCCCTGGGCATCCACGGTTCCGATCTCCACAAAGAATAAATCCCTTCCGTCTGCTGCAGCAACTGGATTTTCCGGATTCAGAACAATCGCAAAAGAATTTCCGAAGGAACGGCGCTCCTGTCTGGCAATCTCTTCCCCCTTCTCGTTATAGGCAACCGCGTTAAGACACCCTTCCCGGTAAGGTACCTGGTAATCCGCCAGAATCTTTTTCCCGCTTCCCGGCTTGTTGGACAGGCTTTGCCGTCCAAGACTTTCCCCATTTAAGAAAAGCTCTACCTCCGGCGCATTGGAACAGACCCTCACATCAATCAGCTGTCCCGGATTAAAATCCCAGTAGGGGAACAGATGCACCATCGGCTTTTTGCGGTAATCAGTCCATGCAGCCTGCCAGACGTAATAGGAATCCTTCGGAAAGCCCGCCGTATCAATCTGACCGAAATAGGAATTCTTTGTATGGTAGGGTGTAGGCTCGCCAATATAGTCAAAACCGGTCCAGAGAAATTGTCCCATGGAAAAGGGCGTATCTCTGTCTACCGTAACACAGTCCTCCATGGATCTTGCTCCCCAGCTGGTAATACTGTTTCCAAGAGCAGAGCATTGCTCATCATCCTCAGACAGGATTCCTGCCTTCAGCGGGAAATGATACACACCCCTGCTCTGAACGATAGAGGAGGTTTCACTCCCGTAAATCACCCAATCCGGGTGCTGCTCATGATGCTGCTCATAATACTTTTCGGAATAATTGTAGCCTGCCAGCTTGACCAGATCCGCACATTTCTGTGCATTCTCCCAGGGCATATAATTGGAGCCGATGGTGACAGCAGCATTCCCTCTGGGATCATAGGTTTCCACCAGAGCCTTCAGCTGCCCGGTGATTTCCTGACCGTGTTCATCCACATGGGTATCGTAGATCTCATTTCCGATGCTCCACATGATCACACTGGGATGATTTCTGTCACGGCACACCCAGCTCTTTACGTCTCTTTCGTGCCACTCCTTGAAAAATCGCGCATAATCATAGTCCGTCTTGGGTCTTTCCCACATGTCAAAGGCCTCTGATATCATCAGAATCCCCATTTCATCTGCCAGCTCCACAAAGCCCGGAGCCATCATGTTATGGGTTCCGCGCACTGCGTTCACACCCATCTCCTTCAATATGGAAAATTTTCGTTTCATAGCGGCGCGATTGAAGGCTGCCCCAAGCGCGCCCAGATCGTGATGCTCACAGACTCCGTTCAGCCGCAGATGTCTGCCGTTTAGGAAAAAGCCCTCCTCCGGACGAAACTCCGTGTAGCGAAAACCAATCCTGTTAACCTCTGTCTGAACTGTTTTACCATCCACAAGCAGTTCTGTATGCAACGTATATAGTACCGGATTCTCCACATCCCACAGCTCCGGTTTTTCCACCAGATATTCAGCGAGTGTTCCCTTCTCGCTCACTGTCTGCATCTGAATTTCCTCTGCATCACGGAACAGCCGGTGCGCAACCCGAACGTTTTCGCTTCCATCCGGCACATTACCTTCTCCGTCCTGATTCTGTAGCTCCGCGCCCTGTACAGCAGTTTCCACATACAGGCCGAAATCCTTTCCTCTGGGCACAGTACTGACATAAATGCCGTTTTCTTCGATATAGGTCTTCTCTGTGGTCTTAAGCCATACATCCCTGTAAATCCCTGCTCCGGAATACCATCTGCTGTTAGGACTCATAAAACAGGCACTTACCAATATCTCATTATCGCCTTCTTGCAAAAGCTCTGTTATCTCCAGATCAAAGGAGGAATACCCGTATTTCCACTCTCCGGCCTTTTGCCCATTGACATAGACCGTGCTGTCCATATAGATTCCTTCAAAGATCAGAAATACTCTTTTTCCTGTTTCCTGAAAGGTAAAATGCTTCCGGTACCAGCCCATGCCGTCCTCATAAAGTCTTTCAGAATCATAGATCAGCCAGTCGTGGGGAATATCCACCGCCCGAAAATTCTCCTCCCTTGCAAGAACCTGTTCCGGGTGGGCTCCGGTCTCCGTTCTCAAAAAGGTCCATCCGTCATTCCATAATTGTTTCATTGTACTTTGTAAATTCCTCCAACAAATCAGAAGGCGGTACGAAAGTTTCCTTTGTCCGCCTGTCTGAAAATCCTTATTGTTTCAAAAGCAGAGCCTCTGCTCGATTCAGAAAATCCTCTTCCTCCTCGGCTCTGCCACAGAGCAGATAATTCCTTCCTTCCATCTCCACATAAGCCTTCCATTCACCAGAGGCTTCTCCCGGAAGAACATAGTAAACTGCTCCGTTCATTTCTATTTTTTCTGCGTCTGCAAACTCTGCAGGCATCTTTGCTGTTTCTGTCAGTTCAATCGTCTGATTGTCTCCGTTTTTCAGAATTACAGGATAATTTTCTCCCTTCTGCCCCAGTTTACCGGGCATCTGTATCTTGGTATCTGCCTGTGGAATGCTCCTTTGAATAACACCCGGGGCAATCACCAGAAGCAATGCTGCTGCCGCAGCCACGAGGGGAATCGCGATCCTTCCCGCACGATAATGAACCAAATCCCATTTCATGGACTTCCTTCGCCCGGGCACTTCTTCCTCTTCCTGTAGCCGTTCTTCTTCCTGCTTCATTGCTGCTCTGGTCCTCTGTATCAGCTCAGATGATGCATGAATCTGCGATACGTCCTTTCGGTATTGCTCTATCATAAATCGGGATCTCCTTTTAACGTCTCCTTGAGCATCTCCCGCGCTCTGAATAGCTGCGATTTGACAGTACTTTCCTTCTGGCCTGTCATCTGTGCTATTTCCGCAATCGATATTTGTTCAAAGTAAAAAAGATGTATCACCAGCCGGTATTTAGGCGGCAGTAATCTGACAGCAGTCCGTACAGGATGTTCTTCCTGCATCTCATAGCTACTGCCGCTCTCCACCGTCCTTTCCGGTTCTTCTATATAGGAAACATTCTTATTCCAATACTGTTCAAAATGCTTCTTTGCACAATTTGCAGTCACCTTAAGCAACCATGCCTTCACGTGATCCCATGACTGCAGTTCCTGTATGTGACTGACCAGACGCACAAAAACCTCTTGAAATAAATCATCTGCATCCGATCTGTTCTTCATCTGGGACAGTGCCAGCCGATACACCATATCTGCGTACCGGTCAATGGCACCGTCCGCTGTAATTTGTTCCTCTTTTGTCATCCAAAAATCCCCCGACATGTAACTATATTATAATATTATACATGACAGGGAGGTATTTGGCTAGTTCGGTACCTGTCCGTTCTTTAAAATTCCTTCTGCAACTGCAAACGGGTTCTCTGTCGCATCGCCGATTGCCGCAGCAGTAATTCTATACATATTACTGTCATCAAAGATCCAGTATACGTGGAGAACTGCTGTATCGTTTCCTTCCTTCACTTCCACAACTGAAAGAAGTGCCGTTCCCAGGCAGGTCTCGCCGTAGCTGCTGACCTCAGCCTTCAGACCTTCCTCATCAAGATAGGACTGAACAATTTCTACCAGCTCATCTGTGCTGTTCTTTACTCCCTTAAATGCCTGATAGCCAACATATTCCTCCTGCAGGGATACAAAGCAGCCTGCAAACTCAGCATCTCCGCCGGGTGCAAATACAGGGGCATCATATTCACTCAGCTCCGTATCCTTGCTCCAACCCTCAGGAAGCTCGAACATAATGTAGCCTGTTGAAACCACACTGTCACCGCCTGATGCAAGGAAATCCTCAACCTTCTTGTCGGCTCTTTCCTTATCCCAGTCAATTTCAAATTCGTAGAATGCCTGCAGTTCCTCCAAAAGCTCCGGTGTCTTTCCGGTAACGTCCTCGCCGTTAATGCTCACTTCCACAAGTACGGTACAGTCATTCTCCAGTGTTTTTAAATAGTAGGTATTGAAGACAGGGCTGTAGCTGTTATCATATTCGTTATAGTAACAGGTTTCTACGGTCATGCGCGCATTGTCTCTGTCGATTTCCTCCACCTCGCTCATCACAACATCCTTATACTGATTTGAGTAGAAAGGATCAAACTTACTTTCCACATAATACTGAAGATTTTCATAGGCCAGATAATCCTCGGCATCATAACGGATTGACGGTTCCAATTCCACTCTGAGCGTCACACCCAGCTTCTCTACATTTGCATATTCCATATTAACATACACATAATCATTCTGAGGAATAAATACCTGAAGTGTCTTATTCTCCATCTTGCCCGTATCCTTATTCTCCTCAGACTGTGTTCTCAATTCTTCACAATACAGATAGGTGAATCCTTCATAGTCCTTGATATTTTCCTGACCAAGAACCGGAACCCCTTTCTTTCCCTTTTCCGTGCTATTGGCTTCTGCTTTTTCTTCGCCATCAGCAGTTTCGGTTTCCTCTTTGGCTTCCTCACCTTCTTCAGCCTCTTTTGTTTTTTCTTCCTGATCCTCTTTGTCTTCCGTCTGCTTCTTCATGGTTTCCTTTACTATGTCTGTGGCACTGCCGCATGCGGAAAACATCATTGCCATGCAAAGCATCATTACACAAAGGTAAAGTTTTTTCTGAAATTTTTTCATTTGCTTCTCTCCATCCTCTCAATTTTTAGCTTATACCTATAATACCCCTGAAAGGGGCAAAAGGTTGCACTTAATTTTAATTTCTGTTTCTTCAATACACCCTCAATGGACATTCCGCAAACAATGCGCTCACCGCGCTCCGGTATTCTGCACCGTTCCTCGCCTTACGGATCCTCTTTATGTGCTTCTGGCTGCCATCAAACAGAAACTGCATATAATTCCACAGCTCCTTCATCTTAAACAGGGTATTAATATCCCCCGACATGATTCTTTGATAATCTTCAAAAATCTTGTCGTGAAATCCCAGAAGTGTCTCCTTGTCAGCTGCTTTTCCCGTCAGGATTTCCGACAGAAGCCCCGGATTGGCAATCAGCCCTCTCCCCAGCATGACCCTTTGGATGTCCGGGAAAGCAGCTGTAAAGGTATGATAATCCTCTACCGTAAAAATATCCCCGTTATAGCAAAGCGGAGCCCTGCTCTTTGCCACCGCCATACGAAATACTTCCATATCGGGGTGATTCCCGTAAAAATCCTCCCGCACTCTTGGATGAATGATCAGCTCCGATAAGGGATATAAATTATAGATCTCCAGAATTTCTTCAAATTCCTCCGGCCTTTCCATGCCAATCCTTGTCTTAACGGAAACCGCAATGTCAGCCTCCTCAAAGACCTCCTTAAGAAACCTGTTCAGCTTGTCCGTATCCTGTAAAAGTCCCGCCCCCTTTCCCTTGGAAACCACCGTCTGATAGGGGCAGCCCAGATTTAGGTTAACCTCCCGGTATCCCATTTTCTTCAACCGATGGAGGTAGAAGACTGCTTCCTTTCCGTTATTTCCGAGGAGTTGCGGAACAACCTTCATTCCCCGGTTATGTTCCGCATTCAAATCCTCCAGCTCTCTGGATTTGGTCAGCCCGTTCCGGTTCATCGCAATAAAAGGCGTAAAATACTTGGATATCCCACAATCAAAGGCCTCATGAAACGCATTCCGGTACACATAACCCGTGATTCCCTCAAGGGGTGCAAAATAAAACTCCATTTCTTCCTCCATCCCGAAACGCTTCCTACAACCTGATGCTGATCTCTCCGCCGGAAAGCAGTTCCTCGGTGCCGTCATCATACTGTACCCTCAAATGACATTCATCATCAACTCCCAGCACCTTTGCGTATTCCCTGCCATGGTCGGCTCTCTTAGCACTTCTCCCGGGTGCGCCCTCCGGTTCCAGTATCCGCACACGCCTGCCGATGACAAAGCAGCGCCTTCTGTATTCCTCAAGATAATTCCTGCCCGGAAATGTCCGGTAATATTCCATGAACCTGATCAGAAATTCCGATGCAAGACGGTTTCTTAAATTATAAAGACGCCTGCCTCTTTCCAGAATGGAGCCTGCCACCTCCCGCAATTCCTCAGGAAAGCCCCCCTGCGGCATGTAAAGATTGAACCCGATCCCTACAACCACATACTCCGGGACTTCTCTCCCCGGCACCAGCGAGGCTTCCGTCAGGATTCCGGCAATCTTCCTTCCTCGCACAAAGACATCATTCACCCACTTAATCTGTGTCTCCACTCCCGTAACAGTCTCAATCGCCCCGGCGGCGGCCGCCGCTGTAAGTGTGGTCAGCATGGTGCTCTCCCCTAGTGATACCTTGGGATGTAGAAGCAGGCTTAAGTAAATTCCCGTTCCCTCCGGTGAGAAAAAGGACCGCCCTCTGCGCCCCCTCCCCGCGCTCTGCTCTCCTGAAAGGAGAACCATATCACGCTCTTCTCCTGCTGCCGCGTAGCCCTTTAACACATTGTTAGTGGAATCCACTGTTTTCTCTACCTGCACTGCCAGAAAAATCCCACGCTCCTTCAGTTTTTCTGTGATAAACTCCGCAGACAGTTCATCCTTTACAAGCTGGTTTTCTTCCAAGATTACTGCTTTTGTGTTCATTTAGTATATCCTTCTTCTCAAACCAAAAAATTCCTCTTTATTATAATCAGTAATCTAAATTTATGCACTAACTTTTTGGTTTAAATCTTACACCCCCGCCAGCACATCAAAGGTTCCCGCAAGATCCAGTTTGCCGTATCCCCACTCCCTGCTTGGATAGTCGATCTCGGTCGATCTGTCAGCGCCCCGTATCAGATAATTCTTCAGTTCCCGGCTCTCCACCCGGGTCTGATTTCCTCTCACCACAGCCCACTCCATGAACAGAGCAGCTGCCCCTGCCGTTAATGCGGCTGCCATGCTTGACCCTGTCCGTTTACCGAGAATGGTGCTGATGTTCACACCCGGTGCGCAGATATCCGGCTTGATCCTGCCAAGCCGTGTAAATCCCCTTCCCGATTCTGCCCAGAAGCTTCCATTTACATCATTGTAGGTGGTGACAGAGATCACTTCCCTGATATTAGCAGGCTCGGTCAGCGTAATATAGGGTGAAGGGCGCAGAAAATAGGTATTGCTCTGCAGGAACTGTGTGAGTGGCAGCCAGATATGGAAGCTGCTCTCCCCGTTGCTTTCACTGATGGTGACCTGGATCGTCCATATTCCCGGAGTAGGCGCAATAAAGCGAAAGAAAATCAGTTCCTCCCCTGAGCCCTGCTCTACCAAAATATGATCCACTTCGATTGTGGTTCTCTCATAGATAAAGGTGAATCTTCTGCTCTCCTGCTCTCTGAAATCCACAGTGGGCGTAATCTCTCCCCCCGGTGAACGGATAGCAATGGAATGTCTTGCCGGAACACTGCCCCAAAGTTCTGCGGTAAACCCGATCTGGGTTCCGTCTACCCGGATCTCCACATTGTCCACCGTTTCCCTGAGCCCTTCTATGGAGGTTCCCACATAATGATGTGCACTGTTTCCTTCATTTCCTCCGCATACAATCACAACCCGGCTGCGTCTTGTAGCAATCTGATTTAAGTAGGTCGCCAGAGTGGAATGCCCTTCATGATCTCCCATACTGGTTCCGATTCCCATACAAATGATTAACGGCCGGTTTAAAGAAACTGCATAGCTTTCCAGATATTTGATAGCAACCATAACATCGCTTTCCGCATAAGCAGGAACATTTTCGTCTACCAGATAAAACTCCCGCAAATGCTGCTTCGCCTGTCTAAGCTTCACCATCACAATGTCTGCCTGTGGCGCTGCTCCCAGGAATCCCAATCCGTTCCGCAAAGAACTCCCTGCCGCCACGCTTGCAAGTGCCGTTCCGTGGCCGATCTCGTCATAGCTGGGCACGATCTGTCTTGGATTTTCACTTTGAAGTGCCTCATTGATCTGCTCTCTTTGGTATTCCGTCCCATAAAGAATACCGGCAGGCGGCTGACCGGTCTGTATGGTCTGATCCCAAATCCCCAGGATGCGGGTGCTGCCATCCTCATTCCGAAAGACCTCCTCTTCATAGCGGATTCCCGTATCCAGAAACCCGATGACGACGCCTCTTCCGGTCAGAGCCAGTGCGCTCCCCTGTATCTGGGTGATGCCGCTATGAATCAGGGGGGTCGGGTCAAAGCTTTCCGCGATCTGCATCAGTCCGTACAGACTCGGAATAATGGGATAAGTAAAATTACTGACGCTCATAGGCGGAACGTCATTTTGGTTTACATAACTAATTCCAATTTCCCCGCTCACCGGCTGGTATACGGCATCACGCAGATTTCCGGACACCCCTCCGGGAAGCACGAAATCCGTAATCAGATCATAATAATCATTGGATACTATTTTTTCCCTGTCTGTCATAAAAAAGCCTGCAATTCTTTTTCTTACTATATGAAAAAGACAGTGCGGGGTTCCTGCACTGTCTTTCATTTCTATAATTGCTGTTTCTTTTGATCAAGCATCCTTATCCGGTAATGCCTGTTCTGTCTTCTTATCCTCAATTGCCATCAGATGATCGGGATTTTCCCCACTCATGCTGCGGATATCAATGATCGGACCTCCTGTCCCTTCGATATATTCCCTGGTGATGGTCACTCGGCCGATATTATCATCCTTTGGAATTTCATACATAATATCCAGCATGAATTCCTCTATGATGGCGCGGAGTGCTCTTGCGCCGGTATCCTTCTTCATTGCCTTGTCTGCAATGGCCTCCAGTGCCCCCTCATCAAACTCAAGCTTTACCTCGTCCAGTTCAAGAAGCTTTTGATACTGCTTTAAAATCGCATTCTTAGGCTCCTTTAAAATCTTGATCATCATCGGTTTATCCAACGCCGCAAGCGTGTAAATGACGGGAAGTCTTCCCAGAAATTCCGGTATCATGCCGAATTTCTTTAAATCCTCAACTGTAACCCGGCTTAAGATATCCTTTTCCTTATCAAATCGATCCTTGAGCTCCGCATTGAATCCGATGGAGGTCTGCTTCGTCAGCCTCTGCTTAATGATTTCCTCAAGATCCGGGAACGCACCGCCACAGATAAACAGAATATTCCTCGTATTGATGGTGGTAAGCGGAACCATGGCATTTTTGCTGTTGGCTCCCACCGGCACCTCTACATCAGCTCCCTCCAAAAGGCGCAGCAACCCCTGCTGCACACTCTCACCGCTGACATCTCTGCTGTTGGTATTCTTCTTCTTTGCAATCTTATCAATTTCATCAATAAAGACAATCCCGCGCTCTGCCTTTTCTGCATCGTTATCCGCTGCCATCAGGAGCTTGGAAAGCACGCTTTCAATATCATCGCCGATATAGCCCGCCTCTGTGAGGGAGGTTGCATCTGCAATGGCAAGCGGAACATCCAGAAGTTTTGCAAGAGTCTTAACCAGATAGGTCTTCCCGCAGCCGGTAGGTCCGATCATGAGCATATTGGACTTTTCAATTTCAATATCATCCATAGTGCCCGTAGCCACCCTTTTATAGTGGTTATAGACGGCGACCGAGATCACCTTCTTGGCATGCTCCTGACCGATTACATAATCATCCAGCTGGGCCTTGATTTTATGCGGAGGCGGAATATTCTTGATGTCAAGAGCGGGTTCCTTTTCCTTTCCCGGCTTTTTCTTTTTCATCCGCTGTTTGTTCGGAATTCCGCCCTCACCCTGCAGATCGGAAAGGTTCACGAAACGGATATTGGGAAAGCCCTGCCCGCTCATATTCTTATTCAGATCATCCATGAAAGCCGGATTGTTCAGCATCCCCTGATAGTCAAACTGGCTGACCGTATCCATTGTCTTATGCATACAGTCATTGCATACCGTGATGTTATTGGGAAGCTTGAACATCTTCCCGGCTTTGCTCTCAGGCCGGCGGCAGATAAAGCAGACATCCTCATAGTCGCTTTCCTTCTTATCATCGCTCTCAACGGCCGCCCGGCTGTCCTTTTCTTCTGCTTCAGCAGTATCCTTTTCGTTGATATCCTTCTCGTCAAAATCTGACATACGTTCCTCCATTCCAAAGTGGCACAATTCTTCTAAACAATTCTTCTCACTGACAAAATTTCTTTGTATGTGGCATGGGTAATTTTAATTCCAGTTTTCTGCGTACTTGCATGGACGATCTGCCCGTTTCCGATATAAATTCCGACATGCCCGGCATAGCAGACCACATCGCCCGGCTGTGCATCTGCATAGCTTACCTCTGTTCCATAGCTTCGCAAAGAATAAGAGGTTCTCGGTACGCTGTATCCAAAATCCTTATAAACCCTCCACACAAAACCGGAGCAGTCTGCACCCTCGGTAAGACTGGTTCCACCGGGCACATAAGGATTTCCGATAAACTGGCAGGCATAATTGGCAATCTGCTGTCCCTTGCTTCCCGACCCCGAATAACTGGAAGCCGATGCATAGCTTTTGCCCGAGCTGCTATTGCCTCCCGAGGAAGAGCTGCCCGAGGAAGAGCCGGACTCCGACTGCTTTTGAAGTGCCAGCTCCTGTGCTCTTCTGGCTTCCTCCTCCGCCTTCTTTGCAGCATCAATCTCAGACTGCTTTGCAGCGGATGCTGCTTCGAGCTTCTTAATCTCATCGTTCTGCTTTTTGATATTCGCCTTATAAACTGCTGCTTCCTGCTTGGCCTTAGCCAGCTGCACCTCATAGTTGTCGTAGGCCTTTTGCTTCTCGGCAAGGATGATCTCAAGGCTTGCCTTTTCTTCTTCCAGCTCGTGCTGCTGCGCTTCCAGCTCTGCCATCTCCTCTTCCAGCTGCTGCTTCAGTTCCTCAACAGCTATTCTCGCGTCCATGTATTCGTTAAGCAGTGTTCTGTCATATTCGTAAAGCTTTTCAATATATTCCACCTTGTTGATCATATCGCTGAAGCCATTGCTTTCCAGAAGAAGCTGAAGGTAGGTGGTATCCCCCTTCTCATACATAAACTTAACCCGGAGCTTCATTGCCTCATACTGCTCCTCCTCGGTTACCTTTGCTGCCTCATAATCAGCAGTGGTAACCACGATCTGCTCTTCCTTCTCGTCAATGTCTTCCTCAATCAGCTCCACGCTTGCAAGTGTCTCCACCAGTGCCGCATCGATCTCCTCAATCTCACCTGCGACCTCATCTACATCCGACTGGATCGTATCCACCCTGCCGGATGCATCGTTGTATTTTTCCTGCTCCTGCTTCTTTTT
>JAUNDN010000067.1 GCA_030526045.1 Bacillota bacterium
CCTTTAGGGCAATCTCTCTGATATGCGCCGGCGTTGCCTCACTTCTCTGGGCTTCCGCCATAAGAACAAACAGCTTTGCCATCACAGGCTGCTGTTTCATATAAGAAAACAGCTGGGTTGTAAACTGTGTAAAAAAATCAATCGCATGCTCACACTTCTGTCCAGCCGGATACGTAGTCCCCTCAAGCCCCATCCGAACCAGTTCTTCGTATAATTTTTCCTTTGATTCAAAGTAATGAAACAAAAGCCCGGTGCTCATGTTGACGCGCTCCGCAATATCTGTCACCTTCGTAGCCGCATAGCCCTTGCTCACAAACAACTCCAACGCAGCGCAGATGATTTCCTGCCTCCGTTTTTCCTTCTGTTCTTTTCTCGTCTCCACTCTATGCTCATCTCCTTATTTAGTTGAATATTTATTCAATGAACCATTATTCAATATAATATCACGAGAAGATTTATTTGT
This sequence comes from Bacillota bacterium, assembly GCA_030526045.1. Taxonomy (GTDB): domain Bacteria; phylum Bacillota; class Clostridia; order Lachnospirales; family Lachnospiraceae; genus Suilimivivens. The sequence goes on from JAUNDN010000067.1 coordinate 464, forward strand.
AAACCCTCAAGTATTGTAAGATACATTTCCACATAAAAAGAGACCTTTCAATTACTCGAAAGATCTCTTTAATATCTAATCTATCTGTCGGTTGACATAAAACCCTATCCAAAACCGGAATTACAGGACTCCATATTCCCTAAAAACTTCTTCCACATCTATTTTATCTGACAAAAAATCCTCCCAAAAACTCTTTTCTCCGGAGAACTTCAAATCTGCATCCTTATCAAACTTCCCAAGAAAATCCCACACCTTTTTATAGTCATCCGGATTCTTATAATCAATTCTCCAGAGTTCTTTCATCACTCCATCTGCGCTTTCATTACATATAATTCCCTGCTCTGTAAAAGCGGTAATAATCCAGGTTTTCTTCTTATTCTCATCCTCTTTAGGAGTAGCACACTCCTTTATGCCTTCTGTTTCGCTGATTCCCGCTGTAGTATCTCCGGTAAGTATAAGTTCCTGGGTCTTAGATAAAATGGATGATGCAAATGCATTTGCCATTTTTGCTGTGGCGCGTACAGTCTGGTCTTCTGTTTGCAGATCATATGTCCAGCTAAGCTTCTCCAAATGATCTGCTCCTTCATCCGCCTCACCTGCTATACCATTCGCTGCCGCAATCAGTGCCGCTTCGGATGCAGCAGATGCCTTCCGGTCAGCCGGTGCATCCGCTGCCCCCTTCATTGCCGCTTCCTCCTGCAGTTCCTTCCTCTTTTCCAGTTCTTCCTTGAAGTATTCTATGTACTTATCAATACCCTCCAGCAGTTTATCCCACTGTTCATCAGACATTTCACGCCAATCATCCTGGTTGCTTAGCTTTTCATTTTTCTGCTTATACGCTTCAATCAATGTTTCCTTTATCATTTTTAATAAGTCTGACGCATTTAAGGATTCACCGGTACTCTCCTCTTCAAGTATAAGTGTCGATTTTGAAAGAGCCCTGCTCCAATTCATCTTTTGGGTTGTTGCTTCCTCTAATGAGCTAAATGATAAAAGCTCACCGGCAGGAGCTATAAAAGACTTTAGCGCATGCCAGCTTCCGAATGTATTATTTACACCTGTTCCGTTTGCATCTGCGTACTGACAGAAGGCAAACATTTCAATCGCTGTAGCATTGCCGGGATCTATCTCAGACAAATTTATGTCGTATGTTTCATAATTGTTCTGTCCCAAAGAAATCTTAACTCTGATTACGGTATCATCTGATTCACTGTTCATTACCTGGCTTGCAGACATACCATATCCCATATCCCCTACAAACAGAAATCCTACTCCTATGGGTTTGAACTGATCCGGTTGTCTTACGCTTAGCAATGCTCTGTTAACCCCATAAGCACTCATTTCCAGATAACATTCCCTAGTCGTTCTTGTTTCAGTAGCTGTACTGTTATAGTAGTTTTGCTGCGTACTCGTACCATCCTCTACCCTGGATTGCATGGAAAATGCCTCCCTTTTGGAAGCTGTGGCAGTCGATTGATGTGCTGTATAAAATCCGCTTGATACCTGTGTGTTTACTTCCATATTACTCCCTTCCATAACCCTCTCAAATAGAAAACGCACTGACTAATGGAATCCTTCCATCATAATCAGTGCGCATCCTTGCTTCTTACAATACATATATCGGAGCATCATACAATATTCTTAACTTTAAAACACTGCCTCCAAATTTTCTGCAATCACAATGTCCATACAATGTTTATGTGGCACCCCACCACTATTGCAATCAAAAATCAACTCATTTACGGTATGAAGCAGCCAATCATGATAATGCGTAAACAGCTCGCCGGACTTCCACCTGAATCTATCCTCTCCTTGAACTTTATCAGGCGGTGACGCTATAAAAGGCTTTTCCACAAAAACATTCATTGCATGAATGCCATTTTTATTTGTGTATTCTTTCAGATTCTGAAATATATCATCCCTGTACTCCGGCTTTACAAAATGCAAAACCCCACTGCTAAAAATTATGTCATACTTTTCCTTTAATCGAAAATCCTCAATATTAGCCTTGAAAAAATCTACAGATACACCATACTTTTCAGCCAATAATTTTCCTTTTTCAATTCCCTTATCTGTAGCATCCAAGGCGGAAACAACATAACCGTTTCTGGCTAGGAAAACTGCATCCTTTCCTTCTCCACATCCAATATCTAACACCTTTAATGGTTTTGTTGGAGGTTTTAATTTCATTATTTCATAACACAATTGATTAGGCTCCAGTCCCCAATAATAATCCTCTGACTTATATCGATTTTCATAATCAGAATTCATAATTGCTTCGTAACCCAGTAATGAATCAACACTGGTTTCTAAAACATTGGCTAACATAGGGAGCAATTCAATTTCGGGACACGAAGTTCCATTTTCCCATTTTGATACTGCCTGAAATGAGACATTTAGCTTATCAGCTAATGCCTGTTGCGTAAAGCCCAGTGACTTTCTTTTACGCATAATAATTGTTCCAATATTCATATGCACCATCCTCCATATATATATGTTATCCTCTGCATATCGAAAAAGCTATAACCGGCCTGTTTAGTTTTGAAACAATATTCTACTATTAGTTGAATTTCTCCCCTTCTTACTAAAAATTCGATTACAGTATTTGCATAATATCCGATAAGTCAGAAACTATATAATCCGCCAACTTATTATCGGGTTCGCATTTCTTTCCTTTCGTATAAAAACATGTTTTCATGCCGTAGTTTCTTCCTCCTGCAATATCCGAAGTAAGTGAGTCACCGATAATAATCGTTTCCTCCGGCATAAGTCCCTCATTACCGTTATTTCGAAGCTCTGCAAAACAATAGTCAAAATATGCTTTATCAGGCTTCCCTGCTCCTATTGCCGATGATATGAAAAAGTGTGAAAAGTATGTATCAATACCACCGATTTTTAGTCGATTGTATTGCTGTTCATACGGACCGTTACTCGCTACACACAAAACATATCCGGTTTTAAGGTATTTAATGACCTCCAACGCATGTGGCTCAAAAATAGCACTTTCTCGCAGTTCGGTGCAGAAATAGTTTTCAAATAAAGTACCGTCAAATGTTATACCCAATTCTTTGAAGACCATATTCCAACGTATCTTACGTAATTGCTGAAGTGTCAGCTTATTTTGTTCGATACGCCTCCACAATTCGCTGTTAATTTCCTCAAAGATTGGAAACATTTCATCCGTGTAGGGCTTCAACCCAAATTTCTCGAAACCATCATGCATTGTTTTCTTAACAAATCCCGAAAAACTAAAGATGGTATCATCTATATCAATAAAAACGACCTTAATCATTCTTTACCTCGCTCTTTACCTCACTCTGCAACATATCGTGCAAGTTCCAATGCAATATTAAAATATCCGGAATCATGTTGTGTACCCTTCTTCTGGTTCTTTTCCATTCTCGTATCCCACTTCGGGGCATCCAGAAGGTCTCCACATGTAAAAAAGAAATAAACATTCAACTCTCTGAAATCACACATAGCCTGCACAGCGGCACATTCCATCTCGACTGAAATACATCCGTCATTTTTTCGTTTTTCAAAGTTTCCTCTGGTTTCCCTATGAAATGCATCCGTTGTCCATGTTTTTCCCTTCACATACGGAAGTCCGACTGTCTCCATAAATGATGCAACAACATCTGCGTTTTTAACCGTAATGTAGTCGGATGCTTCAGAATAATGGTAGGATGTTCCTTCATCTCTATAGGCTGCTGTTGGAACCATAACCTTTCCACGTGCAATCTCTTTGTCCAGGCAACCTGCTCCGCCAAATACAACATACTTATCTGAATTTATCAGTGATAAGATATCCTCCATGTCTGCAACACAACCGGGTGCACCGACATATGACATATACACTGCAAATGTTCTATTTTCATATTCAAATCGATACACCGGTTTTGCTCCGTTTGACGAATATAAATTACCTATTAATGTACATTCGTAGTTATCTAAAACATACTGCAGGATTTCGTGAGAAAAGGTAACGATGCACACATCCACTTTCTGTGCCTCTTCATTCCGGTATACCTTTATTATTTCTTCGGTTTTATTATCAAACGTATCTGTAATCATTTTTTGTTCTCCTTCATTTGGGGGATCCATCAGAAATAAAAAATCTCATTCGCAAATAGAATGAGACTGTCTTCTTCTAACTATTTACGTCATACCATCATATGCGTTCCCGATAACGTAGGAAATACGTCAGCCTCTACTTGTCTTTGCGTTCGGACTGCCAATCAGAAGGGATTTTCAACTATGACTTTTGCATCGGCTCTCACCTGCCACCAATTCTCTGTAACATCTGTTATAGTCTACTCGCTTCTTCAACTTGTTTTTGACATTATATAATAAATATCTTTATTTTGCAATGCAAATTTGCCGTTCAGGTTGTCACGTTCAGGTTGTGACACTTTTTACTCGTCATACTCAATGCAGAAGTAGTCAAGATAGGCTTTATACTTGTCTTGTGCCGCCAGACAGATGTCAGTCAAATAGCCCTTTTCCCAATTCCATTCCTTCAAGCCACGATAATAATACAATTTCAAATTGTCCTCAATAATGAATGGTACAATATTATATTTCAGACATTCCTTGAACATAATCAGTCTTCCCACGCGACCATTGCCATCTTGAAAAGGATGTATCTTTTCAAACTTTACATGGAATTCTAAAATATCATTCAAGTTCTTAGCTTCTTTAGCATTATATTCTGCCAGCAACACTTTCATTTTTCTAGGCACATCTTCCGGAAGGGTAGTTTCCATTCCGCCAACTTCATTGGGCAATTTCTTGTAATCGCCAACAGCAAACCAATCTTTACTGGAATCTGTGGTACCGTTCTTTAAAGTCAAGTGAAGCTCCTTGATTCGTTTCTCGGTCAATACAGCTTTAGCGTTCTCGATAATCATATCAATGCACCGGAAATGATTTACTGTTTCAATCACATCATCAACATTAATTACTTCATTTTCAATTCCGATTGTATTGGTTTCAAAAATATATCTGGTCTGGTCGTGGGTCAGATGACTCCCTTCCATGTGATTGGAATTATAGGTTAATTCAATTTGTGTTTTGTGATAAATACCGCCCGAATTTTTACTTGCCTTCTGCTCCTTCAGGATATCCAAAAGTGTATGGGGCTGTTCTTTCTTCTGATTGGAACGTTCCGGCTTCTTGGCATCTTCCGGAATATTCCATGTTTTTCCGGTAAGGAATGCTCCATTTACGCGTCCGTTGGCGCAGTAGTTTCTCACGCTACGCTCAGACACATCCCATATTTTTGCGATTTGAGCAACCGATAGATATCTCATAGGTTTCCCTCCATTATGGTTTGGATTTCTTTTTGTCTGAATATAGTATACCGCATTATCGGCAATATATATATCTCCCAATACTGAAATTCTGTTGTTTTTGCCGATAGGGGAAATGATAAACATTTTTCAAAAAATTAAAAATTACTCGATGATTGTAGCAACACGACTGTTAATATCACAACTTGTATTATTCTAAATATTTCTGATAATGTTTTGTTTTATAAAATGTCACTTTTGTGATTATTGTATCTATTTCGAAAGTTTTTCAAGTCCAAAATAAGCCCATGGGCTTTTTACCTCCAATTCAAATGAAAGGACTGATAACAATGAAATTGATACACGCAGAATACAACCCGATGCATAACAGCATCGACATTAACCACTATAACGGCTACATCCTCCGGATCGACTGTAATCAGGCTGAATCCGGGATAAGGACTACGCCCAATTCTCAGCGATGCCTTAACGCACTGGCAATTGATAATCCGCTGGGATATGCCCGGCTTGCGCTGAATGGCAAGATGCAGGCATGGGTGGATGCAGAGGATAGTTTGGAAGCGATTTAAACGCATCACTCCATATAGTTGTAAACGGATGGCTCCACGAGCCATCCGCTTATTTATTGAGGATTGAGTATAAACTCGCTCCCCAATATTGTTCATCATATATTCTACTCAATCTAGAGAGCAAACTTGTTGTTATTATAATTCGCAAGGAAAACCGCCATGCAATCTTCATAATAATCCTGTAATTGCTCTTTTGCTTCTTGAAGTTTTTTCCCTTTAGCACTATCTTTTCCTACAGCATCTATCTGTGCAGAAAGCTTGTCTAATGTACTTTTGGTAATTTCACATATCCATGCGAGATTATGTATTGGTCGATACAATTTCAATTTTGAAATCATATCTCGACCTTTTTCATCATCAGACTGAATCCCACCATCATCACCGCGATAAAAAACAGTCCCATAATCCGTTTCTTCTGGCTCATAAAACAAATCATTCTTTATTTCCCTTTTACTAATATCGCCTTCATACTGATTACTTTTGGCACCGTTACATTTTTTACAAGAATATACTAAATTTCCATATAGAGTTTTTAACTCAGGCCATGAATCCTTAAATACATCCTCTGGAATAAAATGATCCACCTCATATGGTGTTGTAATTTGCGTATCTAGCAAATTGCAATAAGCACATCGATGGTTAAAATCTTCTCTTAAAAATCTCGTATATGAATGATAATCATCATACTTTTTTGTGCATGTTCTAGTAATTTTAAAATCTCGAAAAGTTCTCTTCATAATTGTTACTCCAACAGCTCGTTTGCTTTTTCTATAAGTGCAACTATTTCTTTAGCCTTTTTTTCATCAAAAACTTTATCAATCTGCGACTGATCTGTAGGGACAAAATCATCTAACTGACTTTCTAATGCCAATATGCTCCCTATTGCTTCACGTCCCAAACTACCTTCCGTTAATTTTTGCTTTAAATCATCTATTGTTAATTGCAGTTTATCTCTTTGACCGATATACTTTCTCATACTATCAAAAATATTGAATACCTTTTCTTTCGAGTATTCGCTTTCGATTTTGTAAAAATCCTTTTTCTTATAAACCTTATCCGCATCAACAAATTCTGGTTCCGTACTTTCTTCTACAACTTCCGTCAAAATAATTACCGGAAATTTAGGAACTTCTTCTTTTATCATCTTAAATATATC
>JAUNDN010000068.1:0-406 GCA_030526045.1 Bacillota bacterium
TACAAGAGCAAAGACCAAAGTAATAATCAACATTGCTCAAGTTTCGATTTATCCATCCATCTCTAAAAACTGGAATTTGTTAAAATCCACCATAATGAGACAGAGTCTCTGTTGCTAATTCTGTCCCAACTCTCATAGCCTCATAAATATTCCCATTTATCAAATGTGAACATACAAATCCTGCATGGTAGCTATCTCCACAACCTGTAGTATCAATTACTTCTTTAACTTCATTAGCTTGAACAAAATACTTTTCACCATTATGATATGTAACACTTCCTTTATCAGCTAAAGACACATTAAATAGTCCTTTATACTTCTTTGAAAACGCCTCAAATATTGGGAGAATTGATTTCTCTCCACTAATCATGAAATAATCTATATATGGTGCATATTTTTCCATCTC
>JAUNDN010000068.1:416-7200 GCA_030526045.1 Bacillota bacterium
TACAAACTCGACTGCCAATCTGAAGTTATTATTCTTTTTTAAATCTATAATTTGTCCAAAACAGCCTGCCCAAAAATGTACAAATACAACATCTGATTTTTTGATAAACTCCAATTCATCATGGTCCAATATCATTTTATCAACAATATCACCCGTCCACGAATCATCTTTGTAATATCTGTCACCGCCAGCTGTAAGATATGTACGATTATTCGCAGTTACTTTATCCTTTTCTACTCTTACATGGCTTATATCTATTCTCTTATCAGAAATAGAATCCATAATAAATTTTGCGTAAGAATCCTGTCCAACCGCACCCAATATCGAAACATTGAACTCCTCAAATTTTGATGCATGGGCTGCAAAATTAAGGGCTTCACCCCCAGCATATAGTTCATCAGTTCCATCAAAAACATCTACACATAAACACGGAAGTGCTACTAGATTTATCATTCTTTGTACCTCCAAAACTTGAGATTTACTAATTCAACAAATCGGAATTTGTCAATCTGTTTCATCTTTTTTATAGATTTCGCCGTCCCATGCATGATATCCAGCAATATATTCATAATCAGAAGTACTATAGCCGTTAAAGTTTATATTGCATGAAGTTATCATTATGTACAAATCCAAAATCCGTATATAATTTAACTCCCATATCAGACGCTGTAATCTGTATTGTTCCACAGCCATATTCCCTGGCATCAGCAATAACACGAGATAGCAGCTCCTTTGCAATACCTCTTCTTCTATATTCTGGATCAGTAAACATACTGGATAACAATCCTATCTTTCCGCTTGGGCATCCAAAATAGGGAGGCTTCTCTACAAATGACATCCCACTTGTTCCAATAATGTTTTCCTTATCAATGGCAAGCCAAGATACAAATGTTCCATCCGCCATATGTCGAGTATAATATCCCTTCAATGCAGGAACCAAATCTATCTCTTCCTTAGCGCCTTCTTATCTAAGCTGGTTTATCCTCATGTGAATAAACGTATTCAGTTCTTTTTCTGTAAGTCTTTTATATTTAATATCCATTTTCACGATCTCCTTATATAAACTGCTGTTGAAATAGTATTTTTAAATTTTATCATATCGCTCATTTTTATTCACCCAAATTCACAATTTGTAAAATACAAATAATCTTTCTTCTGCAAGTATTTTACCACAGAAATACGGAACTGCATATTCAAATTATTGCCCACACGACCGTGACATTATCTGTCACATCAATATCATCCGGGTTAATATCAATGTCATAAGCAGCTTCCGGCTCACAGCTTCTCAAGCAGCACTCTTCCAGCATCAGATTATCCATTGGTCTCGATACAAAGTCTATTTCTCCCCATGAATAATCTATGGCACGAATCTCTCCAAGATTTACACCTGCTGCCTTTGAAAGCACCTCCGCCTTGGCTTTTGCATCTGTCACTGCATTTGCCAGAAGTTCATTCTTACACTTCTCCGGCTCTGCGACTGTATATTCTATCCGAAACTCAGGTCTAACCGGAGAATGCCCCAGCTTATAAAGAGTCCTGCCTAGCCGCTTATTGTCAGCAGGAAATTCAATTTTCATACGGTGTACATATTTGTATCCTTCAAATCTTCTTTTCCAGCTTTTGTCCTTTGCCTGATAACTCTCATACTCGGTACTTACATTGAAACTCAGGGTTTTTATATCCTCTCTGTCAAAGCCTAAGTCGGAAAACATCTGCTTCAGATGCTCTGTCATCTTCGTAGACTCTTCCAAAGCTGCATCATACTCTTCCTTCATTCCTTCCATAGTCATAATCAGTCTGACTGTATCCGGTTTTACTGACAAATTTCCCTTACCTGTTACTCTGATTGTTCTTTCCATAGCAATTCCTCCTAATCTTCTTTCCAATTATCTGTAAATTCCTTTATCAGAAATCCCAAAAGTTCTTTTGTTAAGCGCACATATTTTCCAAAGGGATTTATCACCAGTCCCTGCACTTTTTCACTTTTGTATGCAATCTCCATCATGTCATATAGCGGAATTGACATTATGATATTTCCACATTGCTGCCTCCTTGATTCTTCCTCCCCTGTGAAGAAGTAAAACCATTCCGCATCCTTTCCTTCCGTCACTGTATCCATATGTAATCTGACATCATGATCCAGTGTAAGTGTATCTCCTTCCTTGAGCTGATACACATCCAAATCAGAAAACATATCCTCACCTACAGTTACAAAAGGCACTAAAACATGACCTTTGTTTTTCATTCGTGAGCAAAGCATTGTAAATAAGAACATAAAGCTTTCCTTGTCGTCCTTTTCATACATTTGATGAATTGCCGTTTCAATGGCAGCGTTACCGGACAGGTCTTCATGTTCCTCTGAGCAATATACCCTTCTTCCAATGGTTTCATCAAATAACTGCATCACATTTAAGATATCCTCACTCACACGGCTTCGGCACTCCGCTCTCAAAATGGCAGACATATCATAGTATGCTTCGGCAATACTTCCCGTTATCGCTGCAAGGGTATCCGTATCACCGCCAAGAGAAACTGCGTTTCTTACTGCATCCTCATAATTTTCAGACTCCAAAAATGCAATGATGGCTTCCGGCACCGTCTGTTGGCAGCTTTCCACATGATGATAAGTAGGTCTTATGTCATCCAAAGTACGATTCAAATCATACCCAAACTCCTTACTAACATAATCCCTGATTCCGTCTTTGTTTACACCATGTCTTGCAAGGAAGATACAGCTTGCCGTAGCCTCTGCCCCTTTGATACCCTCGGGATGATTGTGTGTCACCTCCGCTGTATATACTGCCACCTCTCTGGTTCTCTTAAGTGTCGGATACAGCCAGCCAACCGCAGACACCCGCATGGCAGAACCATTTCCGTAACTATTGTAAGGTTTCGGATTGGGCGAAGTAAGCCAGTATCGAAATCTTCCTCCATATCCTGCATAAGGATAACGCTTTCCCCAATCCTGCATATTCGCTGACACTGCATCCTCAATTTCTTCTTTTGTTGCATCCGGTCCTACTGCTATTAAGGCTTCTGCAACTGCAACTGTCATTACAGAATCATCCGTAAACTGACACCCCTTTGTAAACAGTTCAAAGTCCTTTGTCTTATCACCTCTGTCAAACTCAAACGGACTTCCAATAATATCACCTAAAATTGCTCCGTACATGGCACTCCTCCTATCCCCGTTCATTTCCGGTTCTCTGAATCTGTTTCTTTCTTACAATTACATTATATAGGCGCAGCCAACAAATTCGGTCGCTGAGCCGGCGACACTTTCAGGCAAAAGAAAAACGCCAGTATCATAAATACTGACGCATTCAATCATTTAGCTATTCCCACTTTTCTTCTGTCTGCGAACCTCTTCTCTCAAAAGAGCATATTCGATGAAATGATAAATCAGTTCAGAAACATCCTCATCATCAAGATACAGCAACTTGCTTATATCTATTATTCCCAATTCAATTCCTGATGTTCCCACCTGAAGTCCGTCACCATATCGTGAAACCATAGTAAGAATCTCATCGCTTTTTATACTGCTTATCTGACCATTATGTACGAACTCTGCTTTCCCATCCGGCAACAGTTTCACAAACCTGTCAACATTATACTGAAGTGAATTATGGCTTGTCTTAAATCGGTCGATGGCTACTGTCATAGAAGTATAACTGTTACGCTTTTCACCTCGAAATCCGGCATCTGTTCCAAATAAAGAAATAGATATAATTTGTGTTTCTCCAAATCTGTCATTTACCAGAAATGCCCGATACACTCCATTATAGTGCCCGCCTCCTGCATTTCCATAATCCATAAATCTTAACCCGAGGTCTTCAAGAAGTTCAAAATTCTTCCGCTTAACTATGGGCAGTTTGTGCTCTGTATCAAGCAATGCCTGATACATATTTACCGCAAATGACCTGAGTACTCCAGGAGTTCCTTCTCCAAAAATCCAGTTCCCGGATTCATTGTAATCCCATAACATTTTCTGATTTTGTAATTCATCCAATGTAAACCGGATTTCCTTTTCTTCTTTGTATTCCGGTAATGTATATTCCTTATTAAGCATCTGTCCGTATGTAAGTATCTTATCCAAAAAGACATATTGATCTGTATCTTCATCATACGCAGCAATTCTTAAGTCGATTCCATTTGTGACAACTATATATTTTGCACCTATCGTATCAGAGTATCCGATAGCCTGCTCAGATACATTATCTGTGAGAAACACCTTCTCATTTTTACATTCAATCACAGTTACAGGATAAAGACACTGTTCCTCTTCATCATACATATGAATCACAATATCTGCTCTGCCAGAAGCGCCTTCCACATAGTAAGACATAGGTACTTCCAGTAATATCATATCTTTGGGAACTCCGTATTGATGTTCAAACAAAGCTGCCACCTTTTGACGAATCGTTTCCTCCGGAGTAATTTCAATCAGCTTTTTCCGATAAGTATCATAATAGCAGTCTTTACCTTCTCTCTTATAAATTGCAGGCAATTCAACATTCTTTAGTAAATCCTCAATTACCAATCCTGACACTCCTTCCTGTCAGTACTGCATTACATTCCAAGTATCTCATTGGTGTATTGGAACAGCACCAAATTAAGCTGGTATATATCATATTGTTTGTCAATGATTGCCTTCTGAACAATCAAATCCACTTTACTGCTTGGACTAAACGCCCAGTCTGCCCTTGCCAGCAAATCCTTTGCTTCCTCCAAATCCAGTCTCAGTGCAATACAAAGAGCCATCACCGTTTTTTTCTTAGGATGATAGTTTTCATCACACTGTATCTTTGAGAAATGTTTTCTGTCAAGATTTGCCCGTTTCCATACATCCTTATTATCCAGACCGGACTTATCAATCAGTTCAAACAATTTATCATGAAAAGACATTCCGATGTTTTCCAGTTCTTCTTCCAATGACATCGCCTTTTCCGGCATTGGAACAGACATAAGTAAATCCGGCTCCGTCTCCTCTTTCGTCGAATAACAGCGACACTCTTCATATAATTCCGAATCATAGGGGCTATCAGCTTCTATTATGTTGCTCCGAAACGGTCTTCCCCGGTATTCACTTTTCCGCTTCTGTCTGATATAGTTCGCATCTATAAAGGAATCAATTTCTCCAACAAGCTGTCCGGAAAGCTGAAATGATTTCTTATCGAAAACCACAAGAATAATCTGCATATCATTTTCCAAGAGAAATCTGCTGAACACAGATACCGCAATCTGCAATGCTTTGTCCTTCGGAAATCCATAAACTCCGGTTGAAATGAGTGGGAATGCGATGCTGTCACATCCAAGCTCTAATGCTTTCTGTAAGGACTTCTCATAACAGCTTTCCAGTGTTTCAAACTCCCTGTGCTTTCCGTCCACCCATACCGGTCCAACTGTATGGATAATATATTTTGCATTTAGTGCATAGGCATCTGTTACTGCAATATCGCCACGCTCTATATATCCAATCTTTTTTCGTTCTGCAAGAAGGTCATCAGCTCCAGCTGCCTGATAAACTGCCAGATCCGTGCCACTTGCATAAATTGGTTTTGGATTTGCAGTATTTACAATTACATCAGCTCTAACTTTTGTTATATCATTCCTTATAATCTTAAACGGCACTTATGACACCTCTTTTCTACATGATATTTGATGAAATCTACTGTTTATTTCAAGCTCTCATATAACTTATCAACTTCCGTTTCATAGATTCCTTCAGTTACTGAATCGAACAACACCCATTCAACAAGGTCAAAGCTATCAGGGTTATCATTTAGGAATCGGCTTACTGTTTTTACTGCTATCTTCGCCGCAAGTTCAACCGGGAAGTGATAGACTCCGGTTGATATGGAAGGAAAAGCAATCTTTCTTATTCCATGCTCTAAAGCCAGCTGCATTGAATGAAAATAGCAGTTTGCAAGAAGCTCTTCTTCCCTGTTTCTTCCACCATTCCATATCGGTCCTACTGTATGTATCACATAATCACATGGTAAGTTATATGCCTTTGTAATCTTAGCCTTTCCGGTCTCACATCCGTGAAGTGTCCTACACTCTGCTAAAAGCTCCGGTCCCGCCGCACGATGTATCGCACCATCAACACCGCCTCCTCCTAAAAGAGAGGTGTTAGCAGCATTTACGATTGCCTGCACATCTGTAATTTTCGTAATATCACCTTTTACCGTTTTGATTAAATACATCTTTTCCACCTGCCTGATTCCTATATTACTATTCCATTGCAATGGTCAATCTCATGCTGAATAATCTGTGCTGTCCAGCCTGAATACTTTCCATGCTGTTTCTTAAAGTTCTGATCAAGATAGTCCACTTCTATTTCCTGATATCTCGTACATGGTCTTACACCTTTCAGAGAAAGGCACCCTTCCTCAGTCTGATATGCTCCGGATTTCTTTGTTATTACCGGATTTATCATTGCAAACTGAAATGGTCCGGCTGTTACTACAATGATATTCTTTTTTACTCCAATCATATTGGCAGCCATACCAACACAGTGTTCTAAATTTGCCCTAAGTGTATCAAGCAAATCAGTCACAATCTGTTTATCTGCCTCAGTTGCATCCACTGACTTCTGTGCCAGAAACAGCGGATCATGCATTATCTTCTTTACCATTAATTCCATCCCTTCCATACATCAGGCTGATATCCAAGTGTAGATTGCTTTCCATTTCTTACTACTGGTGTTTTAATTACCTGCGGATTCTCAAGTACCTTTTCCAGTTTATCTTCATCTGCAATATACTTAATAAGAGCAAGT
>JAUNDN010000069.1 GCA_030526045.1 Bacillota bacterium
TATCTTCGGTATTATCCGTTACGGAATTGCCGCTTACCGTATTCCCGCTTACGGTATTATCTGATGTAGCAGTGCTACTCTCAGAACTTAAATTACCGGAGTTTCCACTTACGGTATTACCACTTACAGTGCTCTCACTATTCTCCGGATCCAGATCAGGGAAGGAATAGGTAACATCCCTACCATCATCAGGAACCTCTATACTGTAACTTCGGGTAATGTAGCCTTCCTTTCGCAGTGTAATGGTATGTGTTCCGGCCGTCTTTGAATAGGTGACAGGTGCAATTCCCATATAAAGGTTATCCTGGTAAACCTCTGCATCAACCGGTGTACTGATCGTAAGAGTCCTGTTCTCCTGATACGAGGAGACACTATTCCCCGATACCTCTTTCTTTTCCGAAAGCTCCAGCTTAACCGCAGCGCCCTCTTCCCCTACCTCAAAGTATTCAGAAACAGTATCATAGCCCTCTGCTTTGGCAGTAATCCGGTGAATACCCAGATCAAGTCTGATAGGATATACCGTCTCTACCTCTATATCATCAATGAATACCTGTGCCTTTTCCGGTGTTACCTTAAGTGTCACAAGGCCGTTTTCCGGCTCAGGAATTTCAATATCACCAAGATCCAAAAGGGTTTCCTGGTTTCTTTCTATGGTCACCTCACGGGTTTCCTCCACTCCGGCACCGGACAATCTGACACTGTAGCTTCCCTCCGGTACAGTAATCAGCATATCAGGTGCAATCCTTGAGATAATCGTCTGACCAATCTCTATCCATCCGCCCTGGACTGCTTCATCATGAACCAGCTTCAAATATCCATGACCCTTGTCCACGGTAATGCTCATAATGGTGTGACCCTTCCCCTGAAAGGTAAGCACATCCTGCTTAATGATCTGAGAAAGTTCTATTTCCTTTCCGTTAGAAAATATCCGGACATTTCCGTCCAGCCGGAAGGCTTCATCACCGACAGATGCACTTCCGCTGCCTTCGTCAAATGCATACTTCGTTACATCCTCGTAGCTCCAGACATCCTCTGACAATTTGATACTTCCCGCCTCCTCAAGCTCACTGTTATATTGGAGCTCGGCAATATCTCCTGCCGCAAGCTGTACCATGCTCATGGAAGCTCCGTATTTATCGTTTACCAGCGTAGAGCCGGTATAAGTAAAGGTCCTGCTCTCGTTTCTGTCTGTCAGATAAACACTGATTGTCTGGTTTTCCGGGTCTACCGCTTCAATGATAGCAGTTGCCTGTGAGGTGTATATATTCACAGGCTCCTCCTGAGGTTCATTGTCATAAGCACTTTCGAAGGTTGCTTCCTGGGCTAGCCCGATACTGCTGCATCCTGTAAGAAAAAGAGCACAGACGCAAATAATGCATTTTATCCGGTTTTGTAGATCATCTTTTTTCATCATTTTGTTTTCCTCAAACACAAACTGCCTCTTTGTCCTTCAAGTATAACATGCCTTGTCAAATAAAGAAAGAACTAAGGCAGACCGTATCTGCTTTTCAATTTATCAAGAAATTTCAGTTTATCCCTTTCTTGATCGATTACTTTATTCAATTTCTCAAGATTCTTTCCCGGAATCCATGCCTTTCCGGAATTATAATAAAAATTCACAATCTTCCAGAATTTTTCCGGATACGCCAATCGATAATAAAGCTGGAGATATTCTTCCTTTTCCAGCGCACTTACCTTCTCATAAGCCTTCATCAGCTCGAATCCCACATTTTCTGCCCATCCGCTCTTTTCAAGAAGCTTTCTCATGAACAGATACAAATCTCTGACGGGACTGTCATAGACGCACTTCTCAAAGTTGATGATATACATTTGACCGTCGGCAACCATGAGGTTATGGTATTGATAATCTCCGTGACAGATCAGATTGTTTTTCTGACCATCCTGAGAGGCCTTCAGTTCCTCCGTAACCTGAAGCGCCAGGTGAAAGAAATAGTCATAGCAGTGCATTAGGCAGATCTCAAAATCTGTCTTCTGGCCTCTTTCCTTCAGATACTTTTTTACCCTGCGTAGCTCCCTGTTATGCTTTTCAAATTCTTGACAGGCGCAATGAGGTATTAATATACCCGGAAATGTTTCCTCCGGGCGGGATACCTTATGAAAAGCAGCAAGCACTCTGACAGCCTGCATGCATTCTTCCATATCCCTGATGTTACACTCTCTGCCTTCTTTGTATGTCTTAAGGATATAATTTGTTCCGTCCTGATCCTGTGTAAGCAGCTCCTGCTCCTTATTTCTCAGAATACTTTCTGCCTGATCAAAGCCCTTTTCCTGTATCATATGAAGCAGTGCATCCTGAAAAGCAGCCTTTTCCATGTGCCCTGCATACTCCTTTAAAACGAAAATTCCCTGCTTTGCCTCACAAAGAACAGCGCCCCGTCCTTTCCAGGTACGAAGCACTTCTATATCATATTTGTCCAGTAAACTGACGCTTCTGTCATTCACAACGGTTACCCCCAATTCGTGTCATATCCTATCTTATGAGTAACCGCTATAAAGTATTACTGTGAAAATCTTTGATTATTGCGTTCTACAAAGAAATTTCAAACGCTTCTTTAAGGAGGAGCTCCTTCTTATTTCTTGAAGGATCCTCCACAACAAAATCAAGAAGCCTTTGCAGAACCTCACCCAGCTCTTTTCCGGGTTTCATTCCTGCTTCAATCAGATCTTTTCCCGTTACAGCCAGTGTTTTTAAGGAAACACATTGTTGTTCCTCAATAATCTGCTCGTAAATTCTGCGGACATCTTCAAGATTTTTCAGCTTTTCCTGTCTTAAATGATCGCTCTGTGCATCGATATCTGCCTGCTTGACCTCAAACAGATAAGGGAAAATATCCTCCCCGACTTTCATGATTGCACGGCGGACATTCCTCTGAACCGGCTCTACCTTATAATCGTGATAGCGCACAAGCCTGGATACCAGATGAATTGTGTGATTATCAAACTTTAATCTCCTTAAAATATTTCTGCTCATTTCTTCGGACAAAGCGGGATGGCCGTAAAAATGATCAATCCCTTTTTCATCCGTAATAAGCTTTTCCGGCTTTCCAATATCATGAAAAAGCATGGTAAGGCGCAACGCCTTATCCGCTCTTATCGCCTCCATCGCCTTCAGGGTATGTTCTCCCACACTGTAGCAGTGATGGGGATTATGCTGCTGTGTTTTCATACAGTCATTGAATTCGGGCAAAATCACTGCCGTAATTCCGGTTTCCCATGCAATCCGCAAATTTTCCGGATGAGGTGAAATAACCAGCTTTACAAGCTCTGCCTGAATCCGCTCGGCACTGATATGACATAGATTTGGGGCAAGCTGTCTGATTGCTTTGCAGGTCTGCTCTTCAATCTCATAGCCAAGCTGTGCCGAAAAACGCACTGCCCGCATCATTCGGAGGGCATCCTCCGTAAATCGCTCCATCGGATTCCCCACACAACGGATCAGCCCTTTCTCAATATCCCTCATCCCATCAAAGATATCTACAAGCCCTGCCTCATCATTATAAGCCATGGCATTAATCGTAAAGTCTCTGCGCTTTAAATCTTCGATCAGGCTGGGTGTAAAAGTGACTTCCCTGGGATGACGACTGTCCTCATATTCTCCGTCAATCCGATAAGTAGTGACCTCAAAGCCTTCCTTATCCAACATTACCGTTACTGTTCCGTGTAAAATCCCGGTATCTATGGTTCTTGGAAAAAGTTCCTTCACCTGATAGGGCATAGCAGAGGTTGTAATATCCCAATCATCCGGCTCACGCCCTAAAATGGAATCACGAATACAGCCGCCTACTGCATATGCTTCGTAGCCGGCGTCTGTAATCGTCTGTATGATCCGTTTTACTTTTTCAGGCAGCTGTATCATACCAATTCAGTCCTTTATTCTGCATTTCTGCTCGGTTGCTCCTTCCAAAAGCAGTTGCAGCACTTAACCCTTTACCAGTCTGCAGGTCGCTCTTGCAATCGCAAGCTCCTCATTGGTGGGAACCACCATCGTAATCACGCGGGCGCCCTCATCGGAAAGAATCACTTCTTCCCCGCGAAGCTTATTCTTCTCAGGATCAATATTGGTTCCCAAAAAGCCAATATACTGACCGATCAGCTCACGTACCTTTGCATTATTCTCACCGGCTCCGGCAGTAAATGCAATTACGTCAACTCCATTCATAGCCGCTGCATAGGCACCGATATACTTTCCTACACGGTACGCATAGGTTTCAAGCGCATCCTCCGCTTTCTGATTACCCTCTTTAGCAGCCTCCGCCAGATCCCTGAAATCGCTGGAAAGGCCATCGGATAAACCAAATACGCCGGATTTCTTATTACAGATAGTAATCATCTCCTGTGCAGAAATTCCTTCCTTATCCATCAGGAAGGAAATGATTGCCGGATCCATGTCACCGCTTCTGGTTCCCATGATCAGTCCCTCCAGAGGTGTAAGACCCATGGAGGTATCTACGCTCTTGCCGTTCATCACTGCTGAAACACTAGCACCGTTTCCGAGATGACAGACTATGATCTTCAAATCCTCTCTCTTTTTACCCAGAATCTGCGCAGCACGCTCTGAGACAAAATCATGGCTGGTTCCGTGAAATCCGTATCTTCTTACCTTGTATTTTTCATAATATTCATAAGGAAGTCCGTACAAATATGCCTTCTTTGGCATGGTTTGATGAAAAGCCGTGTCAAATACGCCTACCATAGGAACCCCCGGCATAATCTCCCTACAGGAATTAATGCCGATCAGGTTGGCAGGATTATGCAGCGGAGCAAGGTCATTGCATTCTTCAATTGCTTTCATTACCTCTTCAGTCAGCAGAACTGAGTCTGCAAATTTTTCACCGCCATGAACAATTCTGTGTCCTACGGCATCAATTTCGTCAAGAGACTTCACGGCTCCCACAGCTGAATCTGTCAGCTTCTCGATCACCAGCTTAACTGCCTGAGTGTGATCTGCCATGGGCGCAGACGTTGTCTGCTTTTCTCCACCTGCCTTCTGGTGCGTGATTGCACTGCCGTCAATACCGATTCGTTCACAGAGTCCCTTTGCAAGAACCTGCTCGCTGTCACTGTTGATCAGCTGATATTTTAAAGACGAACTGCCGCAATTAATAACTAAGATATTCATAAGCTTCTCCATCCCAAACATGATTTATTCGCAACTGTTTTGCATCTTTATCTTACGCTCTGTATACCGCTTAGTATGCTCTGCCCCAGTAAACCATCTTTTTCGCAGGCTTACCGCAGTATACACATTTGTCGGATAGACATTCCTGATGGAAGGGCATGCAACGGCTTGTAACTGCCATCTCTTCCTTGATTGCTTCCTCACAGGCTCTCTCTCCACACCACATTGCCTTAACAAAGCCGGCTTTCTGGGCAAAAGTCTCTTGGAACTCCTCTTTGGTGGTAGCAGTATAAGTATGCTCCTCCAGATGCTTCCTGGCTCTTGTAAGCATATCTGACTGAATCTGCGTAAGCAACTCTCCTACCTTCGCTTCCAGCTGATCTAATGCTACTTCCATCTTTTCTCCGGTATCTCGACGGCAGATGACACACTTGCCTGCCTCAATATCCTTCGGACCGATTTCCACACGCATGGGAATACCGCGCATTTCCTGCTCGGAGAACTTCCATCCGGGACTCTTATCAGAGTCATCCACCTTAACACGGAAGCTGCCCAGCTTATCACGGAGCTCGTAAGCCTTCTCAAGAACACCTTCCTTCTTCTGCTGAATCGGAATGATCATCACCTGCGTCGGTGCAATCTTCGGAGGCAGCACCAGTCCGGAATCGTCACCGTGAACCATAATGATCGCACCGATGATTCTGGTGGACATACCCCAGGAGGTCTGATGAACATACTTTAACTGGTTATCCTTATCGGTAAACTGAATGCCGAATGCTCTTGCAAATCCGTCCCCAAAGTTATGGCTGGTTCCCGATTGCAGTGCTTTTCCGTCATGCATCAGTGCTTCGATCGTATAGGTCGCCTCTGCCCCTGCAAATTTCTCCTTCTCTGTCTTACGCCCCTTTACAACAGGAATTGCCAGAACCTCCTCACAGAAGTCTGCGTAAACATTCAGCATCTGCTCTGTTCTTTCCTGCGCCTGCTCGGCTGTGGCATGGGCGGTATGTCCTTCCTGCCACAAGAATTCCCTGGAGCGAAGGAAGGGTCTTGTTTCCTTTTCCCAGCGGACTACACTGCACCACTGATTATATACCTTGGGAAGGTCACGGTAGGATTGGATATCTCCCTTATAGAAATCACAAAACAGCGTTTCGGAGGTCGGTCTGACACACATTCTCTCCTGGAGAGGATTGAGTCCGCCGTGTGTTACCCAGGCAACCTCCGGTGCAAACCCCTCTACGTGATCCTTTTCCTTTTCAAGAAGACTTTCGGGGATGAACATCGGCATATAGACATTTTCTACGCCCGTTGCCTTAAATCTCTCGTCCAGCTGTCTCTGGATATTTTCCCAGATCGCATATCCTGCGGGCTTGATTACCATGCAGCCCTTCACATTGGAATAGTCAATCAATTCTGCCTTCTTCACCACATCCGTATACCACTGTGCAAAGTCCTCACTCATGGATGTGATTGCTTCCACTAATTTTTTCTCAGCCATTTTTTTCTCCTTCTTTCAAAAAATAATCACAAAAGGGCGGTACACCTATCCACCCCATAAGGGACCGGAATCCGGCGGTACCACCCTAATTAATGCATCAAACATTCTCTTTTCTTACCGTTATCGCCGGTGCTACGCTGTACTTTTGCTGCTCGCCTTTCATACAGGGCTCCAAGGCAGGTTCCAAACATTCCTCTTAAGAATCTTGCAGCTCCCTTACGGGGATTCTCTCTCTGGAAGGCTCCTGTTTTGTACTAATCCTCTTCCTCGCCGTGTCAGTTTATTTTGTCCTTTTGTTTCCGTGGACTTGTACCATGATTGTAGGCAAAAATTCGAGGTTTGTCAACCTTCTTGGCCAAATG